>JAHDHL010000119.1 GCA_020631355.1 Saprospiraceae bacterium
GGTCGTAATCAGAGACTACGCCCAGAGTATTGGTCAAAGAATCCGCCTAGATTATATTGGGATTATGGTGCTTTTACTATTTTGCCTGTTTGTTCTTTTCCGTCTATTAGGATTCGGTAGATGTAGGTGCCTTCAGAAAAGTTTTCTATGGAGGTAGTTGTGTGGTTGCAGCTTCCTGATAATTCGTTGAATAGGATTAATTCTCCGTAGATGTTGTATAGGTAGAACTTGACGTCGGCATCTGGATCAATGGTGGCTAAGTTGAAAAATAATTGGCCATCGGTTGGGTTTGGATAGACTAATACGCTTTCACCTAATGGATAAAGTACGGAGACTTCATCAGAGAATACAATGGTACTGTCTGGTAGGACAGTTCGGAGTGTATAAATAGATTCTCCAAAAATAGGCAAGTCATCGAAATAGGAAAAGCTATTTCCACTTACATTTTCCATGAATTTTTCATCATTGTAGTAACGTTCTCCTTTTCTTTTTCTTTGTACTACGAAGGTGGTGCCATCCATATCTATATCGGTGCTCCATTCTAAGGTAACGCCTTCTTCTGAAGGGGTGGCCGTGAAGGATTCCCATTGAAAATAAGAGTCGCCGCATTCTGGATATAGGTAGTGTTGTACAAAAGATTCTAAGCCTTCTGGATCGGTTACTCTTAGAGATATGCTATAGTAATATAATTCCCCTTGGCAGCCGTAAGGTTCAATTCTGGCTTCGCTTTCCATATCATTTACGATGGCTTCGGAGTGAGTATGCGAATTGTGATGTAGAACAGTTTGCCATCTGAAAGTTAATTCATCTAAACTGTGTTCTGCATCGACAACATCTCCGATTAAGGGAAGGAAAGTGCTGGTATAGATGGAATATTTGTATCCGCTCTCAAAACTACTAATGGCAATTTCAGGAGGGGTATTATTGACCGAAACAATCATTTCTTCTGTATTGCTTAGGCCATCAGAATCTGTAAGCGTTAAGCTAACGGTATAAGATTGAGGGGCGTCAGAATCGGCATCAAAAATATGAGAAGGATTCATCTCTGTGCTTGTGGTGCCATCTCCAAATTCCCATAGGTAATCGAAATCAAGATCATTAGGGTGGAAGGATTGGTCAGCTGTAAATTCTACCTCTAATGGAGCAACGCCATAATTTTTATCGTAGTTTAATACGATGCTTGGAGGCTGTGGAAGTTGGTAGCCAATTTTGCGAATTTCTGCGTTCGGTAAATCGGTATAATAGACGCAACCGTCGGCAGGATTTAAGACAAAGGAAGTGATATTTCTTCCTTCTTCTAATAGGAAATTATCTACCCGATGTAGTTGATTATTTTCGTCTATATCAAACACTCTTAACCAACCGCTATAATCTCCGTGAAAATATTTGCCATGGTATTCCTCTGGGAAGTTATTCACAGTATTGGTATAGAAAAAGCCAGGGATACTACTATAGCCCCCAAAATTTTCTCCACTAACAGGCGACTCTTCTTCTTCGATAGAATAGAAGGAAGGCTCACAGGAACCATCTTCATAAAGCGCAATCATTGCTTGAGTAGGGGTATTCCAAAAGGCGTTAGAGTAAGCGAGCATCGGCCACTCTAAGACGAATGTTGGATATTCTTCAGGAATTTCTACTGTATCA
>JAHDHL010000077.1 GCA_020631355.1 Saprospiraceae bacterium
TGTTCATTGTTCATTGTTCATTGTTCATTGTTCATTGTTCATTGTTCATTGTTCACACCTCTATAGGCAACTGGAAGACCACTTGGTTTCAAACACCGAGATGCTATGGGTTCGAATCCCATTAGAGGTACAATATAGGATGAGGGATAAATGTCTCCATCAAATCATCATGCTCCTGTAGGCAATTGGAAGACCACTCTGACTTAGAATCAGGGATGCTGTGGGTTCGAGTCCCACTGGGAGTACAATATAAACGGAGGATAGTCAGATACGGCTTTGCTGAGACACACTGCTAACGTGTTCCTCGAAGATTTGGGGTGAGGGTTCGAATCCCTTGTCCTCCGCGATTTGAATATGGAAAGTAAAGCAGCTGCATTGGAGCGGCGACATGTCTTGAAAACATGGTTTCTGTGAGTAATGGAATGGGGTTCGGGTCCTCTGCTTTCCGCTGAATAAGGCAAAAGTGCCTTTGATGAGAATAAGAATGGTAATGATGATGAATTATTATTCTTAGTATGAAATACAAAGTAAAGTGGTAGTAAACATCTGGGTTACTTCGTCTGACTCTTAATCAGAAGGTTGCGGGTTCGAGTCCCGCCAGGGCCGCCAGTTATCATCTTAAATGGCCCTGTAGCTCAATTGGTAGAGATACATTATACCCAATGTACCTTTCTCCACTTTTTATGGTGAATCTAGTTCAACGGCAGAATGGCTCCTTGTGACGGAGAGGATCAGGGTTCGAATCCCGGTTTCACCCTTATGTTATCATGCTTAATGTCCATACTCGCAGAGGAGGACAGTACATGGTAATACAAAAGATCTTTGAAATAAGAATTATAGAAAACAGCGATGCTTGAGTCGCTTTCACGCTTATGCGTGATAAAGGATAGGTCGTCGAGAGGCGGCTAAGGGGAAGTGGCTCCCACGCCATCCCTCCACGTTTTGCGAGGTCCGTTTAAGCAAGCATCTTCCTGCCCTGGCTATCTCGTTGGGGTCTTTGGCAGCAATGTCGGAGAATGGAGGACGAAGTTAAGGACAAGGTCCCTTAGGTAAGGATAGGTTTCAGGCCAACGGTGAGAAACCAATCGGGGTGGTTCCCGAACCTTGTCATACCAACTTAATGAGTTCTGATTGGAAAAGATGTAGAATGGTTGTAAGAGCATGAAACCGGTGTCAATGCTACCATTCATTACAAGAGGGGAAAGGTCTGCGGACCGTAGTATTCTTGAAGTAAGGCACAGTAGGAAGCAGGTCTTCTGAAACGTACGGGGCGTGTTGTATTCCGTACCTCAAAAGGGTATGGAGCAGCTGATCAGGCACGTCTCTGTGGGTTAATTAAGTAGTTCAGTTGGAAGAACACAAGTCTGATAAACTTGGGGTCGCAGGTTCAAATCCTGTCTTAATCTTATAAAAATGCAAAGGCCTGATCGGTATTGCACAAGCAAATCGCCTAATTCTTGGGGGCATTGCCCAACCAAGAGCCGCTGGAACTCGCAAGGTGAAGGTGGTTCGATGGAAGTTTGCACTCTAGACGAACGTTAGGAGCGGGGTCGTATGCCTTGGACAAGGGCAGGGGGAAAAGCTGAGGTCGAGTATGTGCATTATGACAAGTGATAAGCCACACTTTCAAAAAGGCGGCGTTGTCAGTAGACTCCCTGGGGAGTGGATACGTTGAGAACCAAGGCTGCAAACCTTGGGTAATGCAACAAAGGTACTGACACGAAAGGTATAGTCTCAGCCTTTCGAAACCTCTTCGTAGGTCCTTTTAAGCGAGTATAGTTCAATGGTTAGAATGCCTGGCTTCCACCCAGGTGATACCAGTTCGAATCTGGTTATTCGCTCAATAACAACGAATGGATGGTTTAATCAATGGTTCATTCAGATTAGTGGGGTAGCCTAGCGGTTCAAGGCACCTGTGTTACAGACAGACGATCGGGGGTTCGAATCCCTCCCTCACTACCATACTAATGAACAATGAGATAATGAATAGTTATTCACTCTTAATTATCAATTATTCATTAAAATTCGCATCAATAGCTCAACTGGTAGTAGCACTTCACTTGTAATGAAGCGGTTGTGGGTTCGATTCCCTCTTGATGCTCTTGATAATAAAGGGGTTCGTAGCTCAATGGCAGAGCCACCGGCTGTTAACCGGAAGGTTGCTGGTTCGAGTCCAGCCGTTCCCGCTAAAGTAAACAAATAAACCATTTTGCGATGTGGCCTAGTTGGTTAGGGCAGCTGTATGATACGCAGGAGATCGCTGGTTCGAGTCCAGCCATCGCAACGAATTGATTTTAGAATAACGCAACTAGATGAATTGAAAGCAGTCTTGCAATCTAGTTATCTAAACATCATAATATATAACATTGCACGGTGGTGTAACGGCAACATCCGAGAGTCATGATCTCGAGGCTGAGGGTTCGAGTCCCTCCTGTGCGACTATGTAATGAAGAATTGATACTGAATAATTATTCACCATTAATCCTTTCATGATTCATTAGTAAGCCTTGGTAGCTTAAATGGCAGAGCAGCTGGTTCTTACCCAGCGTGGCGAAGGTTCGACCCCTTCTCAAGGCACAGAAACGTTCATTGAAAAAAGAGATAGATAGCATTGTAATCCACCTAATTTTCCAAGTTAGGCGATGGCAATAGCTTTCAAAGAGGCAGTTTGCTGTCTTGGGCTTCGTCCCGAAGATAAACTTGGTAACAAGTATATACTCAATGCTGAAGTAACAGTATTGGGGGCTTTATCCTTGATAGAGCCAGAGCAATCAAGCAACGAACATACGAGATCCCAGACCCCAGGGGCGACCGCTGAGGGAGAGGGAGGAGTATACCTAATGAAGAACAATAGGGTTGAGGTGGAGACACCAATAGGGGAAGTTGTAGGGGATAAGGAGATAAAGGGTTATCCACCCGTTATTCACCTGTTTCCAGTTACAAGGATATTCCGCCTAGTAATGGGTCGAATGTCCTGAAGGACCGTGAGTCGGGAGATTCACAGGGAGGAGTCTGGTATTCTGTAGGCTAAAATCTACGGAGCCGTACCCGGAACACTTCTTCCAAATGTTCGAAACTTATGCTAATTTTTCCAAGATTAATGTAAAGCAAAAGTTCCGGGAGTTATGGTGTAGTAGGTGCCTAAACCCATTGCAATATATGGGCTATGTGTTTCCGCAAGATTCGCATAGGTGGTATTCATTCGCTCAGACCGGCTTCAAGGCAAAGCCTTGGGGAACGTCTGTTAATGATGGAGGGCCAACCTCACTAGCTGTAAAGCGTGGACAAAGAGCCACTATACAGGTCACGTCTTAAGGATGCCGATCAACCATAACGAATACCTAACGGTAAAACGGCACTGGATATGTACCCTGACTCTGGCGACGGATAAGGGTGGATAATACGGGAACATTTGGGATTAGCACCCTGGATCATAATCCGTAGAAAGCATATCCACAAAAGGCTTTAGTCTCAAGCTCTTTTTAAGAAATTCAGACATCAGGATGTTAATTTTCAACATCTAAGAATCTTATCATCTTGATGTCCAATAAGGCGGAGTAGCTCAACTGGCAGAGTTCCGGTCTCCAAAACCGAAGGTTATAGGTTCGAATCCTATCTCCGTCGCGAAGAATAATATTTATTAATCCAAAGTGAGTTGAATAAGGGATGATTTAGTGTCTATTCACTTAGTATCTAGCATCTTTCATTCACTAAAAACAACATCATGTCAAAGTTCAACTTTTTGAAGAGGAAGTCTCGTGAAACCGTGAACCATATGGGAGCGAAGGCTTACAAGTATGATGAGCGTTTCGAGTTGGTTTCAACCTTGCTAACCACATTCGTAGAGGATTCATACTATCGTAATAGTAAGGATACTGTGACTCGTTTGACTGAGTTGATGAAGCAGGTCAAGGATAAGGAGTTTGTTGCAAAGGCCATTATCTATGCTCGAACAGTATTCAATATGAGAAGTGTAAGCCATGTGATGGCTTCTGAGATGGGTAAGACCTTGTCAGGAACACCATATGCTACGGATTTCTATGAAAAGGTGATTGTTCGTCCTGATGACATGTTGGAGATTGTTGCATATCATTTGGGCAAGGGCCAGAAAATCAGTAATGCCATGAAGCGTGGTTTCGGAAAGGCATTCGATAAGTTTGATGGTTACCAATTGGCAAAGTATCGTGGGGAGAATAAGGATGTGAAATTGATTGACTTGGTCAATATGATTCACCCGGTCCCAACACAAGCGAATGCAAAGGCATTATCTGAATTGGTAGCAGGAACATTGAGGAATACGAATACTTGGGAAGCCAAGTTGACCAAGGCAGGAAAGGAAGCCAAAAATGCTACAGAAAAAGCTGAAGCAAAGAAAGCTTCTTGGGAAGAATTGATTTTGAATAAGCGATTGGGCTATATGGCCATGTTGAGGAACTTGAGGAATATCTTGGAAGCAGGTGTTTCAGACGAAGCATTCAAGCAGTTGTTGAGATATATTCCTAATGAGAATGCTGTGAAGCATTCTAAGCAGTTCCCATTCCGATTCTTGTCTGCTTATGCTGAAATTGAAAAGTTAGGTGGAGGAAAGAATGATGGTAAGTTGGTATTCGAAAAGGATGCTGTGAATGGTGGACGAGTGGCCCAGGTATTGAGTGCCTTGGAAAATGCCATCAATGTATCTGTAAGGAACTTGCCATTGTTGGAAGGAGAATCAGTCATCTTGACTGACAATTCAGGAAGTATGCGTGGGGATTCAGGAGGTAGTTCTGCCATCTCAGCGATGAGTAAGCGTACCACTGCGGATATCGCCAACTTGTTTGCTGCATTGTACTGGTCACGTTGTGATAATACATTGATTGGATTGTTCGGAGATCGTTTGGTGATGCCAACATTGGACCGTTCAAAGGGTGTATTTGAGAATTACAAGACCATCTCTAAGCAAGGAGGGACTTGTGGTCCGGGTACCGAAGCTGGAATCTTCACCATGTTCGAGCGATTGATCAAGGAAAAGAGGAAAGTAGCAAGGATTGTAATTTTCTCAGATATGCAAATCGGAACAGGTTGTTCATGGTTTGATACCAAGGGCCGTAGGGGAGCAGATTTCAATAAGTTGTATGAGACTTATTTGAAAATCAATCCTGATGTCAAGGTGTACTCTGTTGATTTGAGGGGATATGGTACCACTGTATTCAAGGGTAATGTTTTCAAGATTGCTGGTTGGAGTGAAAAAATCTTCAACATCATGGAAATGTTGGAACAAAATCCAAATGCATTGGTCACTGAGATCAATAAGATTGAATTATAAAACCCAACAACAGCGGGTTGGCTAGCTGACCCGCTGTTCATAATGGCAATATAGCTCACAAGGAGAGAGCGTTGGTTTGAAGCACCAGAGGGTAGGGTTCGATTCCCATGTTGCCACGATTAGTAATGGATAATGCGATAATGAATAATGAGTCTCATTATTCATTAAAAAAACGGTGTGTAGCTCAGCTGGCAGGTAGCATCCGACTTTTAATCGGAGGGTCGTAGGTTCGAGTCCTACCACATCGACGAATTTGATGTATTGCAAATAGCTTAGTCGTCCAAAGGCAAGGATACTGGAATTTGACTCCAGTGATACAGGTTCGAGTCCTGTCTAAGCTTCTATTCAAAGGAAAGAATCACTCTTTTCGTTCTTCATATGCTCCCGTGGAGTAACAGGCTAACTCGTCGCTCTTTCACAGCGGAGATTGCGGGTTCGAACCCCGTCGGGAGTACTATTTTTTATCTGAGGAGATAAAGGAAATATAAGATATACTGTGGTGATGGAAGTGTTACTTCGTTCTTCCAAAACGAACTCTATGAAAGGGTTATAGCTAACACACTTTCTGTTTTTCCCAGTATTGTTTTATTAAAATTGAAGAATGATCAATTCCTCATGAATAAATTCCTAAAGCCAAATGGGCAAGGCATGCGGCTTTACATCGGGTAATTGCGGGCCTGCCTGAGAGAGGTTCGAGTCCCGTCAGGAGTTCATTTTATATTTACAAACCACTGTAAGAATTTCTTACAGTGGTTTTTGATTTAGGGGTATTGCTTACTGGATTTCTATCATTTAATGTTTTACAATCCTCAATGTCTTGAATTCATTTTCGTCCCAATCAATATGAAGCAGATAGATTCCTTCTGGCAATGAAGATATATCCAATTCCCTACGATTGGAATGAATGATTTGGTTGCCTAGGATATCCGTAAGTGAAACATTCAATTCTTTATCCAATGAGGTACGGATAAAAAGAAAATCAGATGTTGGATTCGGATATGCCACTACTTCGATTTCCTCTGATTCATCTTGTGTAGGGCCAGCCTTTCTGCATGCTACTTGGGCTTCGTATGCTCCAATGTCAACAATTCCGATGATTCTGGGATTTCCCTCTATGTCAGTGGAAGCGGGAGGAACGAATGAGTTGTCTCCCGCATTCACTCCTACGGAACATGCATCCAAGGAAAAATCGGAATTCAATACCAAAGCACCTTCTGTATCCTCATATAGATTGTTATTGGAATTGCCTATGACAGAGCTGCCTTGGACATAACAGTTGTATGTGTTTAGATTATAAATATTGTTATTGAATGCCAGGAATGCCTTGTCGAAATTCTCATTCTGATGGGCTATGATGGAATTGTAGACATTGATGTCCAGTTGGTCATCAAACCCAACTTGTGCCGTGAATAAACTACGGTTCTTCGTGTCACCTAGAATGGTGGTATTGTAAATGTCGGCCCGTGCATTCCTATTCGTGGCAATGAATGCCAAACCATTAGAAAATTCAGAGGGATTATCTGCAAACAAGGAATTTTCTATGTAGGAGTACAGGGAGTTATTGGACTCGAATGCACAACGAACGAGCGCATTATTCTTGGTAACTTTCGTTCGGATGATATACATCTGGGTCTGATTGGAATGGTAGAAGCAACTGGCATAATCAGCCGTGTTATTTTTGAATTCACAATCCTCAAACCTGACTCTTTGGGATAGGGTGGCAAAGCAAGCACCACCATAAATGGCCCGATTCCAAGTGAATCGTACATTCCTAAAAGTTACCGAGGCTTCAGAAGCATAGATTCCTCCACCTCGTGAACGAGCAAAGGAGGATGCATTGTCAGCGTTTCCATTTTGAATGGTTACACCATCAACGAGGACATTCGATTGGTTGGACACCCGCACCACATGGTATGAATTACCAGAAAAATCATTAGGATTACCATCCACATCACCAGAAAGAAAGACTGGATACGCCGCTGGATCCCTCAGGCTATTACCACCATTTATATAACCTCCCAAGAGACTGGAATTGGTGGGTATATCGAAATAAATCCCTCTTTGGTTAGTTGTAGTGGGCTTGTAAGTTCCTTTGGCTACATGTATTCTCTTACCCACACCAAAAGCTAGGGCATCTTCCAATTTTGTAAAGGCATTGGCCCAGTTGGTGCCGTCATTAGAGCCCGTAGCTGTATGATCCACGTATAAATCAGTACAATCTATACAAGGATTACAATCAGTAAGGGCTAGGATTTCTGCTTGACTGCTACAACCTGTACTATTGTTATCAAAGCCTGTAAAACCCTGTATTACGTTATTGTTGAGGATACTTTTGAGGATACAACAATCCTCTAAAAGGGGATTATTCCTAACATAGAATGAAGCATTCACATCAATCAGATTCAATAGGCCGTCTACATTAACCAAGGACGGATTATCTCTGATTCTTACATCATCGGAAACATGGCTCCCTATGGTTTGGAGTTGTGATAAACCATCTAAATGGACTAAGTTTTGGTTTTCCAGAATCATTAGATTCTCTGATACGGAAGTGATGTGAGAAAAACAATTGATGTCTTCCATCAAGTCATTTCGCATGAAGTTAAGGCTGCCAACTGCTGATAGATTTTCAAAGTCATTGATATGAGTCAGACTGGGATTATCCCTAAAATCGAAATATTCATTTGTAATCGTTTGTAAATTGGATAGTGCGGTAATCGAAACCAAGCTATTATTCTGGCGAACAAATACATCACCTGCAGACTGTAGACTAGCAAATCCATCAAAAGAAGTCAGGTTGTTCAAGTCTTCAAGCCTCAGTTCTCCTCCAATCGTATGTAACTCCGAGAAAGGATCTATGTTCCGGAATAGTGGATTATTATCAAAAATCAAGTCGCCATCAATATTTTGGAGAGATGAGAAGTTGGTTACTGTTCTTAGGTCGTTGTTGTCCTTGATTATAATATCTTGATCCACATATTGCAACGCAGGGAAATCATTCAATGTTTTGAAGTCATCATTGTTGTCAAAAGAAATGGTACCATTTACGGTAGTTAAATTAGAGAATGCTCCAATGGTAGTCAACGAAGGATTATCCTCAAATACCATGTCCTCATTGACGACATTCAGGTTTGGAAAACCTCCTATGTGTTGGAGATCGGAGTTGGAATAAAAATTTAATCCCCCCAAGGTTTGGAGGTTGGGAAAAGAACCGAGGGAGGTAAGGTAGGGATTGTATTGAATGGCTAAATATCCCTGAATAGAACTTAGGTACAGAATTCCACCATAATCACTCAGTATTGTATTGTTATACATGACAACATCACCACCGATTGAGAGTGAGGGATTAAATTCATTAATGTTTTCCAATATGGGATTGAAAGAAATGACTAGGCTTCCTCCTATGTGGGTTAGATTTGTTAATCCATTCAATGTGGTTAAAGATTCACAAAATTCAATGACCAAGTTTCCATTGATGGTTTGGATATTGGATAAGTTGGACATATCTGTAATGGGAGTACTCGTATTTTGGGATTTCAAACGGAGGTTCCCATTGATGGTCGTAATGTTCTGGTCGAAGTTATCCAAAGCTGTTTGTCCAAAAATAGTAATGTCTTGTGCTGAAATATTAGTAAGTAAAAAAAGAAAGATGATTAAGGTTGGGAGTATTGTTTTCATTTGGTATTTATTTAATTATTAATAACGAAATCCATTAAGGGAGGAATCCTATGAATTTTGGCAGCCTCTAAGTAAGGGTGTGATTATACTATATGTAAGTTGGAATGATTTGGAATATACCGATGTTTTAAGAGTACCAATTTAAGAGGATTACTATTGTGAAAATAAAAAAGGATTCTGCGATTCCCAAGCTTCTGCTTAATATTTATGATTTATTTTTATAGTGTAATATATTGGTTAGTAGTGTTTTGTTATTGATGTGACAGGCAATTTGTTGCTTTTTTGAAAATGTAGGCTTGGTAATTATGTTTTTTTAGATTCTTTTTTGGGGATTTCTTTTGAATGAATGTATTAATTCCTAGCCTACTGTTTTACTAAGGAAAGGATATGTCGAATAAGAAGAATGTTCAGTTTTGATTTTATATTTTATTAAAATAAATGGAACTATTTCTGAGAAAAAATCCTTTATATATTTGTGGTTGTTATATTAATGAAAAAGTAATAATCACATAATTTTATCCAAATTGGATAAGAATAAATAGTGGCAAGATTAGGGTTACTTCGTTGCATTACAAGCAATCACTGAACAGTAAATTCAGCTACCCAATACCCTTTTCATTTTTCCCTATTTTTTAAAATACAACTAGTGCTGAGTAGTGTGTAGTTCATCGACTAGCGTAACTATAACGGTCCTAAGGTACCGGAATTCGGGCGACCGAAAACTGGGAGTTTCCTTTCATCTCAAGTAGATGGAACATGAACGTGCTCACTGATTTCTGTAAAAGGGAATTAAGAGCGGCTCGACTTTATTACACTTACGATTTTGCCTAGTTTTTTTATAATTAAAAATGAAAGAATTAATAATTATGATTTTGATGATTTGATAATAGATGTCAAAATTTTAATTAGTTCCTCATTATCTTTCAAAAGTGATTCAGCCATGAAAGTTTCCATATATTGAGTGTCTTTCAATAGATGCAACCAATATCGAGTTTCGAACGCTTCTTTGTAGGAGATATGGATTTTAGCAATGAATTCCCTTTTACTAATAGAGCCTTGTGCCTCATGGATGTTAGCCCCTATTGATGTTCCACTCCTCAATAATTGTTTAGATAAAACATATTCGGATTTTTCTTTTGATATGAATTGGTATGCCTTAACAATTCTTACGGCAAATTGGTATGCTTTATCAATAACAATATTCTCCCTTTTCAAAATAATTTACTGTTTAATAGAATAGAGTAATGATGAAGTTGAATGTGACTAA
>JAHDHL010000039.1:0-38992 GCA_020631355.1 Saprospiraceae bacterium
TCATCTCAGTGTCAAAGCGAGCGCAAAAGTATAAGCTTTATTTCGTTGTTCCAAATATTTTCGAAAAAAATTTAAAAAATATTTTTCACCGCTTTTTTTAACTTTCGCTAACCTATTCTTTATTAGGTCTTGGTAGCATGAGGGAGACTTGAACTCCCGACCTCAGGATTATGAATCCTGCGCTCTAACCAGCTGAGCTACCATGCCGTTTCGAATTGGGTTGCAAATATACAATGTTTATCTTTTTATTTGCAAGCAGAATCCCATTTCTTTTTCAAGTTTTTTTCAATTTATTGATTGAGGTGGCCAAGAGGCCTAATATAATATACTGACTCCATAATGCATAGAGCACTATACTTAGTTCCATTATGTAACAAATCAACTAAAATTCTGTTATTTCATACATTTACCAATTATCAGATGATTCAGAGAATACTTTATTTTTCATTCATGATTATCCTCTTGGGATGTACTTCCCAGAATTATGATCAAGGAAAGACATTATATGATAGTCAATGTGCGTCCTGCCATCGTTCAGATGGTGAGGGGTTGGCCAAGCTTTATCCTCCTATAAAGGGTTCGGATTATTGGCGGGAGCACTTAGAAGATGTCCCTTGTATTATTCGCAATGGGATTTCTGATACGATTACTGTAAATGGTGTAACATTCACCACTCCCATGCAAGGCATTCCAGATCTTACGGAATATGAAATTGCCAATATTATCAGTTACATCCAACACGAATGGTATCCAGAGGATTCCAAGATGGATATTTCACAAGTCAAAAAGAGCCTAGGCAATTGTAAGGAAGTATACTAAATGTGAATTTTCCACATACTTTATTAGAACTGTATAGCGTCCCCCAAGTATTATCTCATCTTATATTACTTGGATTCCCTATTTCTGTTTATTTTTAGTTCTGTTTTAATTTTGTGTGTAAAATAGATTACTATAGAAAAATATCTACCATGAGGTACTTGTTGAGTTTTACCCTATTCATGCTTCCCATGTTGTTATTTGCACAACCTGCAAATGATGATTGTGCGAATGCTGTTCCCATCATGATTGATGACTGTGGTGTTTACAATAATGTGAATGCAAATGCAGATGCTGGTTTTGTAAACTTCAATCCTATTGGCTTGTCTTGTACGCCAACGACCAATGAGGTTTGGTTTTCGTTCATTGCTCCTGCAAGTCCTTCGGATTTGCAATTAACCGTAACAGGTATTGCAGATGGAGCTATATCTCCTTTGAACCAGCCCAGTGTCTCCTTTCTATTAGGAGATTGTAATGCGATGCTGATGGAAGCCACAGGATGCCAGGATGCTCCTGCAGGGAGTAATGCTGTTCAGTTTAATATTAATGGTACAGCATTGATTCCTAATTTCCCATATTACATCGTAGTCAGTGGATGGTCGGCTACGGCTACTCCTAATGAGGGAGCGTTCGAGCTATGTCTTGAGACCTATACCCCTCCTGCGGATATCTGTACAGGATCACCCAATACGGTGACCGACTGTTCAGGTACCATATATGATTCAGGTGGAGATAGTGGCAACTATGGCCCTAACGAAAACTGTGTATTCACCATTACACCTACAATATTTAGTCAATGTATCGTAGCAACGGTGAATTTCTATGATGTAGAAAACTTCAGTGACTTCATCAATTTCTATGATGGTCCCTCTACTGCATCCCCACAAATCCAATCCGTAACGGGTGTGGGCGCCAACCTTGAGGTCCAAGCCTCCTCTGGTTCACTTACCATTGAATTCACATCAGATGGTTCTATTGAAAATACAGGATTTGAAATCAGTTGGGTTTGTACTCCTGACGAATGTACTGTGCTTTCACCTATAGATGTTGACCCTAATGTAACCGTAGACCAACTTGTGGATGCACTCTCATCTCCACAGGTACTTGTGGAAAATCCTATCCTTAATTGTCCTGATGGTGCTTATGGTACCTACACCTCACCAGGTAATACACAATTAGCTGTAATGGATTTACCTAATGGTGTGGTGTTGTCATCTGGTTTGGCAGAGGAAGTTGAGAATCCAGAGGCATTCTTCGCCAGTACTGTCATGGGTGCACCTGGTGATGCTGATTTGGATGCCTTGTCCACAGGGTTAACTACCAATGACGCATGTGTTCTTGAATTTGATGTATATGCAGCAACGGATGAGTTATTGTTTGAGTATGTCTTCGGTTCTGAGGAATACCCTAACTTCGTCAACTCCTCTTTCAATGATATCTTTGCATTCTTTATTTCTGGTCCCGACCCAACAGGAGGTACTTACACCAATTTAAACATAGCTGTTTTAGGAGACGGAGTTACCCCCGTAGAAATCAACACTGTGAATGATGTAAACCCTGGTGCGCAATTCGATCCTGCAACCGGTGATGTAATCTATAATAATAATGCAGGCGGGTTAAGTTTACCATATGGAGGTTATACCTCCGTATTGACTGCGAGGGCTGATGTGGTTCCTTGTAATTATTACCATCTTAAACTCGCTATTGCTGATAGAGGTGATTCTTCCTATGATTCAGGTGTATTCATTGCTGATTTACAAGCAGGTTTACCCGAGCTTTCCCTAGAATTCGAAATCAACAGTGCCAACGGAGACAATATACTTGTAGAGGGTTGTTCTGACAACGATTTCATCAACGCTGTATTGACCAATCCTGAAGCTACGGATTCTATTACCTATTACTTACAAGTAGAGGGTATCGCTGATGAAAATACTGACTTAACCTCACCTATTCCTGATTCTCTTATTGCTCCTCCAGGAGAAACCATCATCCAAATCCCTGTTATACCTGTTAACGATGGTATTGCAGAGGGTGTGGAATCTTTCGGTTTACAAGTATTCGGAATCTTTGAATGTGATACTGTAGTATATGATTCCGTTTCCATTCTAATTTATGATGAAATAGAAATCGAAACTGACCAAGATACTTTCTTTGTTTGTTCAGGCACCAGCGTCCAATTGGGCGTCAGCGGAGCTACCGATTATACTTGGGGTTGGTTCAATCCATCCGAATTGGATAATCCAAACCTTTCAAATCCTACTTTGACACCATCACAATCCGGATATATATATGTATCAGGTATTATTAATGGTAATAGTAATTGTGTAGACCAAGATTCCGCATTCATACAAATCATTGATCCTGCCATTACAGTTGTTTCTCCTGCTCCATTCATTTGTGAGAGTGAATCAGCACAATTGGAAGTATCAACAAATACCAATAATACTGGAATCAGTTGGACACCTGATAACACACTGAGTTGTTCCGATTGTCCGAACCCAGTTGCGACTCCGTCAGAAACCACAGTCTATACTGCTACTGTAACAGCCGGTGGTTGTTCAGAATCAGCAGATATTACCGTAACGGTAGATCCTTTGGCAGTTCCTGATGTAATTGATAATGCACAAATTTGTGAGGGTAGCTCCATACTTTTGGCTGGTGCTCCTACAGGTTCGGGTACTTTCGTTACATCCTATGAGTGGATTCCTAATGACGGAACACTTGATGATCCTAATTCGCCTACTCCAACAGCTACTCCACCTGTAACTACAACCTATACTGTTATTTCCACAAGTGATAATGGTGTTTGTATAGATTCTACAAGTGTAACTATTGATGTGGCTCCTGCTACCATTGATATCTTGGGTCCAGATACGGTTTACCAATGTAATGATGCATTGTCTGCCGTAACATTCAATACCACAAGTATCGCTGCGCCTGGCGACATCATGTGGAGTGATAGTGATGGTAATATGTATCCGAATGGAAGTTCGCTGACCGTCAACCCAACAGAAGTGACTACATATTATGCCACGATTAATTTTGGGGCTTGTACAAATTCAGATTCGGTAGTCATACAGATTGACTCCTTACCTGACTTCATGCTGGATGTTTCAGTTCCCTCACAAGGAATCGCAGTCACGAACCCTGATACAGTAGATGTCTGTTCCGACCCTAGTGAATCATTCTTTGTAAGTAATCTCTACAATAGTGCATTGTATCCTGAACTACAACATGAATGGTTTGCCAATGGAACTTCATATACTCCTCCTCAGGATGGAGCCAACTTATTGGACAACCTTCCATTGGTTACCACTAATTATGTATTAGAAAGTAATAATAATGCATGTTCTGCTTTGGATAGCTTTGTTATCGACGTGAACACTCCGCCAAACTTCAGTATTACACCTTCTGCTGCCACCATTTGTGCCGGTCAAAGTGTACAACTGGAAGCCATGGGCGCGACCAACTTCACATGGGTTCCGGATGATGGTACATTATCCGATATCAATATTAGTAATCCGGTTGCTTCACCTACACAAACCACAACCTATACTGCCTTTGCGGATATTGCAGGTTGTCAGGCTGGTGTTAGTACCACAATTACAGTATTGGATGTTCCTAGTATCGTACTCATTCCAGATGCGACTATCTGTGCAGGGGAGACCATTGCTCTTGGAACAGGTGCTGATGATCCTAACTTCACCTATACTTGGTCTCCTAATGACTTTGTATCTGGTGATGGCACGGCTAATCCGACAGCAGCTCCTGCTGTTACTACTACATATAGTGTAACAGTTTCCAATGGAGTATGTGATATCACTGAAAGCGTAACTATTACTGTTTCTAACGATTTGCCATTGGTGATTTCTGGAGATGGTGACTTGTGTCTGGGTGAATCAACCACGCTTTCTGCCAATACACAAGGTGCAGTTAATTGGTTCGAAAATGGAGTATTGATTGGCAATGGTCCTAGTATCACTATTACTCCATCAGCAGTTGGTAGCCAGACTATCACTGCGGAAGCATTCAGTAATTTCTGTAATACGACCCAGGACTTCATTATCACTACAAGTGCTACACCAAACGTAACTGCAACTGGTGATGCAACAATTTGTGATGGTGAAACAGCAGATATCAGTGCCACAACGGATGCGGGTACATTGATGTGGGCTCCAGCCAATGAATTTGCCGACCCGACCTTGGCAATGCAAACGGTAAGTCCGAGTGGAACAACCACATATACTGTAACAGCTGATAATAACGGTTGTGAAGCTAGTGCGGATGTTACGATTACTGTGGACGATGCACCTGTTTATGGTGTATTGGATGATAGTTCTATCTGTACAGGAGAATCCATTGCTATTGGAGTCCTGAATGATTCAGGTACGACTTACTCCTGGACTGCCAATCCAGCTGATCCATCATTAGTGGATGGAACAAGTGGTACTCCAATCGTATCACCAACACAAACCACTACCTACACATTGACTGCAACCAATGGTCTTTGTACGGAAACGGATGAAGTAACCATTACTGTAGTTGACCCGATCGTAACACCTGGTACTGCACCTACCATATGTGCAGGTGAAACAGCAACCTTAACAGCTACAGGAACACCAGCTGGTGGTAATTATGTTTGGACTGACTGGGAAGGTAATCCTGTAGGTACAGGTTCGACGGTAGATGTAAATCCTTTTGGAACTTCTTCCTATAATGTGTCTTATGAAATTGATGGTTGTTTCACTGCTGCGGTGGCTGATGTAAATGTCATTCCGGTACCCGTTACAGGAATTTCTGCTACATCCAATCAGATTGTGGTTGGAGAAGATGCTACGATTACCGTAACAGGTGCTCCAGCAGGTTCTACTTTCACATGGGTTGCTGATAATGACAACAATCCATCCGGTGATGATGTCGTAACGGTTACACCTACAATGTCCACTACATATATTGTGACCATCACTAGTCCAGAAGGATGTCAGTATACTGAAACCATCTTTATCGAGGTATTGAGTATTGATTTTGAGGTACCTAATGCATTCACACCTAATAATGATGGAACGAATGATTCATTCTTCCCGATTTACAGTGAGATTGCTCATGACATCCTTGAGTTCAAGATATTCGATCGTTGGGGAGAATTGGTTCACGATAGTGTGAATACCCCTTGGGATGGAACATATAATGGCAAGCCTCTACCAAACGAAATCTATGTCTACTTTGTGAGAGTTAGGTTCAATGACGGTACTGAGGAATTCAGAAAAGGAGATGTTGCCTTGATGAGGTAATTTCTCAATACATACTTATCAAAAAGAAAAGGGTACTGGAACATTTCCAGTACCCTTTTTTACTTTACAGAATGCCTCCAATTACACATATTCTCGTTTTAAATCTTTTAACAGCATTAAGAATTCAAGAATTTTGACCATTTTTACTAAATAATCCCTTACTGCTACTTAAGTATGAAGTGTTTTTTCTTTCCGTTTGTACATCAGAAAATTTAGTTAGACGATGAAACTAAGAATTACTATCTTATTGTTTTTCACATTATTATTCCAATTCTCAATGGCACAGACCGGAGAGGATTGTACGGATCCTATTCCAGTACCCTATCCTAGTACTCAGTGGTGTGGAATCTTTGATAATGTTGGTGCTACTACCGATGTCGGTACAGTAGTATTTAATCCACTAGGGCTGAATTGTCCTCCTCAGGAAGATGAGGTATGGTTTACCTTTACACCTACTGCACCTTTATTTGACCTGGTCATTTCCGTTGAGGGTATGTCAGATGGGGTCAATCCTCCTATGTCAATGCCTCGTATCACTGTAGTAAGAGGAGCCTGTGCATTTGCATTAGAAGCCTTGGATTGCTCGGAAGCGGCCATAGGTACGGGAAGTACCAGTCTAACCATTCCTGCTAACAACTTCATCCCTAACTTCCCTTACTATATCATAGTGAGTGATTGGTCTGATACAGCAGCATCCAACGAGGGTGCATTCGAGCTTTGTCTACAGGAATTGACAGAAATCACAGTACCCCCAACAGGCGGTACTTACACATCCTGTACAGGTATCATCCATGATACAGGTGGTTCTGATGGAAATTATTCTGATAATGAGGATTACATCATTGATATTTGTCCTACGGATGCATTCACCTGCCTAGAATTGGATATCGTATATGATATGGAACCCTATGATGGTTTCTCTGGCGATTTCATGGAAATCACTGGTTTTGTACCGGAACTACCTAATACACCTGTTGTATTGACAACATTGAGTGATGTCAATACGGATGGCGTTACTGTACTTAGTACAGGTTGTGTCTCCATCAATTTCCAATCTGATGGAGGTATTAATGAGGCAGGTTTCACCATCAACTGGAGTTGTTCACAAGACGATTGTTATAGTGACGAATCCACTAATTTATTGGCTGTGAATCCCACGATTACACCAGATACTATCTGCCAGGGCCAATGTGTAACATTGAATGCCAGTCCAACTCCAATCAATGAGACGACTGATTATGCATTAACACAAATAGATTATAACCCTTTCCCATTTATCGGTTCTACTGAGGTAACAGTAAATTCGGATGATCAATGGTCTCCTGCGATTCAACTTCCTTTTGATTTCTGCTTCTATGGAGGTACTTACAATGAAGTAACATTGGGTTCTAATGGTGTTGTATCCTTTGATGTTGCGAACTATGCAGGTAACTTCAACGCCTGGGCTATTAACCAGGGTATTCCGGGTAATAATGACATCCTAAACTCCATTGCTTGCCCATTCCATGATATCAATCCTGCATCAGGTGGTGGATTCTACTTCTCAGTATATGGTAATGCCCCATTCCGAGTGGCTGTATTCAGTTTCAATAATGTGAATGCATTCTCCTGTCAGACTACATCTACGCAACAAGTGGCGATTTATGAGAGCACGAATATCATCGAAACGTATATTTCCAATAAGACATTATGTAGTACTTGGAATGGTGGTGCAGCGATACACGGTATACAAAATGATTTGGGTAATCAAGCAGTAGTTGTTCCTGGTCGTAACTTCCCAGACCAATGGACAGCGTCCAATGATGCTTGGAGATGGACACCAAATGGAACAGCTCAGGTCCAAATGAGTACCGTTTGGTATGATGGAGAGAACAATGTAATCGGAAACGGAGATAATGTTGCTAATGTTTGTCCTAGTGAAACAGATATCTATCGTGCTGAAGTCACATATAATGATATCCTTTGTTCCAATACGGCTTTCACTTTAGCGGATTCAGCACAGGTAGTTGTTACGACTGAAGGTGTGTTCCCTTATGAAATATCTGATGACATTATCATTTGTGCCGGAGAATCCGCTTCAATTGGAGGTGTTGCTACGCCAGGCGTTACTTATAACTGGACTCCAAGTGGCACACTAGATCTGACGGACCCTGCTAATCCTATTGCAACACCAGCTACTACAACAACTTATTACATGTTGGCTGAGGATACCGGTTGTTCTATCACCGATTCTGTTACTGTTACAGTTGTTAGTGATCCAACACCTGTTATCTCTGGTGTGAACCAAATTTGTCCGGGTGCTAGTACAACCTTGGATGCTGGAACAGGATATGCTCAATATAATTGGAGTACCAATGAAACCACACAGACCATTGATGTCAATATGACCGGCGACTATACTGTTACGGTAACCTTGCCATCCGGATGTACGGGTGTCAATTCTGTAACGGTAAGTGTAGCGTCAGATATCGTAGCTCAGATTGCTGGTACCACAGAAAATTCTTGTGATTCACCTAATGGAGCCATTGATTTAGAAATCGTAAATGGAGTACCTCCATACAACTTTGACTGGACGGGTGATGCAGCAGGCCAAGGCGAAGATCCAGTAGGATTGACAGCAGGTCTATATACAGTTACTATTACAGATGGTGCAGGATGTACTGCTTCGGTTGAAGCGACTGTAAACCAACAAGATGCTGTTGTAGCTACTGTTGACAATGATTCTGTATGTATCGCACAAACAGTACAATTGAATGCTACAGGTGGTAATGGTACTTATATCTGGTCTACGGATAACGGAAGTGCTGTTAGTGATGCCAACATTGCTAACCCGACGGCTAATCCGACTACAACCACGACCTATTATGTTATATCAGAAACTAATTCCGGCAATCTTGTAATGAATGGTGATTTTGAAGCTGGGGATACTGGTTTCACTAGTAACTACATCATCGGTACAGGAGGTACATTCGGAGACTTGAGTAACGAAGGAACTTATGGCATCTATACTTCTCCTAGTTTAGGACACAACAACTTTGCCAGCTGTGGTGACCACACTTCAGGCTCAGGTAATATGTTGGTTGTGAATGGTGCAGGTGTACCTCAGCAGAATGTTTGGTGTCAGACAGTAACTGTTGAGCCAAATACAGATTATAACTTCAGTGCATGGCTTACTGCTGTTGTTGCAGGTAGCCCGGCTGAATTACAATTCGAAATCAATGGTGCAGCACTAGGAAATACATTCACACTTTCCGATAACGTTTGTAGCTGGCAACAATTCAATGCTCTGTGGAATTCAGGTTCCAATACGACTGCTATCATCTGTATCCTCAATCAGAACACCTCTACCGGAGGCAACGATTTTGCATTGGATGATATCGAATTCAACTCCTATTGTACACAGGAGGATTCTGTTACAGTACATGTATCACAACCTTTGGCTACTATCACTGACACCAATGATGATTTCTGTGGTAGCAACCAAGGAAGTCTTACCGTAGAAGGAAGTAATGGATTCGGAGAATATACTTACCAATGGGCGGCAAATGCCGGTTCACAAACCACAGCTACCGCTACGAACCTACCCGGTAACGATGTATACTTTGTAACCGTTACCGATGCATTCGGATGTTCTACACTGACTTCTGCATTCGTTCAGGACCTAGGTTCAATCCCTGCTGATATTACAGGAGACCTTATCATATGTCCGGGAGAAAGTACTACACTTACCGCTGGCCCAGTTGCATATGACTCCTATGCTTGGAGTGATGCCAATGGTACTACAACGTCTACATTGACAACTTCCACTCCAGGGGATTATACCGTTTCTGTTACGAGTGGTTCATGTGTTGGTACAGCAACAGTAACTGTTGTTCAATCCACTAATCCGACACCAACCATTTCAGGAGTGACATCGCTTTGTACCGGTGGAACGACCACATTGGATGCGGGAGCAGGTTATGCTTCCTACAATTGGACTGGAGGTAGTTCAATGCAGACATTGGATGTATCTGTCGCAGGTGATTATACGGTTACCGTCACAAATGCTGACGGATGTGAGGGAACAGCTTCCGTAACCGTATCCATAGGTGACTTACCATTGGTAATTACAGGAGACCTAGCATTGTGTCTTGGAGAATCCACTACCCTGTCCGCCAATACACAAGGTGTGGTAACTTGGTATGATGCCAGTGGAATGGAAATTGCCCAAGGGCCGACCCTTACCGTAACGCCATCCGCAGTGGGTACTATGGATTATACTGCTACTGCATTTGATAATGTATGTTCCAGTTCAGAGACCGTTACTGTTACTACCAGTGCTGTACCTACAGTTACAGCCAGTGCGGATGAAAATATCTGTGCTGGTGAATCAGTAGAAATTTCAGCAACAACTGATGTAGGGAATCTTTCATGGGCTCCTGCCAATGAATTTGCTGATCCTACATTGGCGACCCAGACCGTGAGTCCGAATGGTACCACTACGTATATCGTTACAGCTGACAATAACGGATGTACCGCTACAGCGGATGTTACCGTAAATGTTGATCCAGCTCCTATTTATGGTGTTATTGATCCGATGCAAATCTGTATTGGAGAGTCCATCGCATTAGGTGTATTGAATGATGCAGGTACAACTTATTCTTGGACTTCCAATCCTACGGATGCTTCCCTGAATAATCCTAATATTGGTAATCCAATCGTTCAACCAGATGTAACGACTACTTATACACTGACTGCTACCAACGGATTATGTTCAGAGACACAAGATGTAACTATCACAGTAGTTGACCCAAGTATAACTCCTGGTGCTACACCTACGATTTGTGCTGGAGAATCAACTTCCATTTCTGCTAGTCCTACTCCTGCAGGCGGAACAGTAACTTGGACCGATTGGCAGGGTAATGTTGTTGGTACGGGTGAGACCATTGATGTATCCCCATTTGCTTCCACTTCATATAATGCAACCTACGAGGTGAATGGATGTTTCGCTTCTACTGTTGTTGCAGTTGATGTGGTTCCTGTTCCTACGACTGGAATATCCGCTACCGCTAATCAAATTGTAGTTGGAGAGGATGCTACCATTACTGTCACAGGTGCTCCTGCTGGTTCTACATTCACTTGGGTAGCTGACAATGATAACAATCCATCTGGTGATGATGTGGTTACAGTAGCTCCAACCATGTCCACTACTTATATTGTTACAATCACTAGTCCTGAGGGATGTGAATACACAGAAACCATCTTCATTGAAGTATTGAGTATTGATTTTGATGTGCCTAATGCATTTACACCGAACAATGACGGAACGAATGATTCATTCTTCCCTGTTTACAGTGAAATAGCACATGATATCCTTGAATTTAAGATATTTGATCGTTGGGGAGAATTGGTTCACGATAGTGTGAATACTCCTTGGGATGGTACTTTCAATGGAAAATCATTACCTAGTGAAATTTATGTTTACTTCGTAAGGGTAAGATTCAATGATGGTACAGAAGAATTCAGAAAAGGCGATGTTGCCTTGATGCGATAATATTGTTAAAATATACGCTGCAAAGCCCCATTCTCAGATTGAGAATGGGGCTTTTGCTTTGTTTTTAGGCTAGGGGTTCCGCTTTATTGGAAAATATGATTTATATTTAAATTACTATTCATTCCGCCCCGATATGGATGAATAAGAGAAAACCATAGCAAGCAATCTATAGTCAGAAGAAGACTGGCAAAAAAATTGAGGTTATCTTTCATTGATAACTTAACATACATACTATGAATTGTTTTTTCCGCCTATCATAGGAAATATCAGTTCGATTAAGGAAACATAAAACAAACGAAAACTATGTCTCTTTCCATGAGAAAAGGGACGAAGCAATCGCTGGTGCTTTGCTTTGTCCTAGCCTTTTGTTACACAATTACATCGGCTCAGAATTACAACAATCCCGGAGGAACCATTACAGATTGTAATGGAACTTTCCTTGATTCAGGTGGAGCAGGTTCTGATTATGGTAACAACGAGGATATTACCACCACAATCTGTCCGGATGTAGCAGGAGAATGTGTAACCGTCGATTTTACACAATTCAATGTAGAGAACAACTTCGACTTCCTCTACATCAACCAAGGACTTACTACTGGAACAGGTTCTGCCATGAGCTATACAGGCACTAACTCACCAGGAACCGTATCATCCACGCATCCATCAGGTTGTTTGACTTTCATTTTTACATCCGATGGTTCTGCAACTGACCCAGGTTGGACTGGTTCCATATCATGTTCACCTTGTCCCGCACCTCCACCTTGTACTGGTACTACTCCTACATGTACGAATAATCCTCCTGACATTTGTTCTGATGCATGTGATTTAGGAGCGTTGAATATGCCATCAGGATGTCCGGGAGGTGGGTCGGTGACCAATAGTTTCTGTTTATCCAATGTAGGCGCAAACGTCGAAATTCCTTACACTTTCCTCACGAATTGTGAAGATGGTAATGATATGTCTAATCCTGCAGCGGATGTATGGTATTCATTCGTAGCAACATCCAATGAAATGGAAATTGAGATTCTAGGCCTGAATAATCCAAGTGTTGGCGTATACCAAGGAAGTGATTGTAGTACAATGATTGGTAGAGGATGTGACAATGGCATTGGCTATCTCTCGCTGATGATTGATCCGGTAACGGCAGGAGAAACCTACTACCTGCAAATTTCTGGTGGCGACCCTACTGATGTTGGTGATTTCACCCTGAACATTACCAGTATCCAAGACTGCACGGATTGTTTATTGAGTAATAATCTCACAGCAACACCTGCCCCAATGAATGGTACATATCTTCCAGGGCAAACCGTTGAGTTCTGTTATACCGTCAATGAATGGAACCAAACGGCACTGAACTGGATACACGCTGTACAGCCTTTACCTGGTGCAGGATGGGATATTTCCACACTGACTCCAACCGTTACACCACCATCCTGCGATGGCTCAGGGGCTTGGCTATGGTTGAATTCCATTACTGGTTCCGTCACAGGTAACACCATAGGACCTGCTTGGGGATATGATTCCAGCCAAGGAGCTCCATTACCATTTACAGATGGTGACCCAGGTAATAATTATGGAGATGATTGTCAAGGGCCAGGTAACACATGGACTTTCTGTTGGCAAATTACAACAGATAATTGCCCTCCTAATGATACCGGAGATGATCTAAGTATGACCGTAGAGACATTCGGTGATTATGAAACAGGGTCTTGGACAGATGTTGGTTGCCAGAATGACCCTGTCACCATTGCATTTGCAAGTATCTCATGTTGTCCGCAACCTTTGGTTACGATAGATGCCAATCCTCCTTGTTCATCCTCTTGTACAGGTGCAGCTACCGTTACAGGACAAGGGTCTGGTCCATACAACTTCATATGGGAAGATGCCAGTGGCAATGTGATCCAAAACAACATGAACCAACCTACCAGCGACCAAGCAACCGGCCTTTGTCCGGGGACATATAGTATCACTGTGACGGATACCAATGATAATTGTTCCGTAGTGACAACCGCTACCATTACATCTGGTGCCTCACCTTCGGTTTCTATTTCTCCAACAAATCCTTTGATCTGTGGCATGGGAACGGAAGATCTGACTGCAACAGGCTCTGGTGGTACAGGCATGGGATACACATATGTATGGGAATTCCCTGATGCATCCACGTCCAATACTCCGACCATTACTGCCAATCAAAATGGAACATACACTGTAATCCTAACTGATTCGGGAGGATGTACAGCCTCGGCACAAACTACCGTAACCATCAGCGACCCAGTGACCAGCATTACAGCTTCGAATACTACGATTGATTGTAATAATAGTAATGCCACATTGGACGCAGGTACAGGTTTCACCAGTTATAATTGGTCAACAACGGAAAGTACCCAAGCCATCGTAGTTTCTGCTGCAGGAACATACACCGTAACAGTAACAGATGCCGCAGGATGTACAGCTACGGATAATATTACCATTACTTCCGTTGCCATCCCTTCCGTAAGTATCAATCCTAACAATCCGTCCATCTGCAACGGTAATAGTGTAGATTTGACGGCTACGGGTAGTAGTGGTACAGGAATGGGTTATACCTATACATGGGAATTCCCTGACGCCTCTACTTCTACAGGAGCTACGGTATCTGCCAACCAGACGGGTAATTATACCGTAACAGTAACCGACAGTGGAGGATGTACGGCCACCGCCCAAACAACAGTTACCATTAGTAATATATCTACCAATATATCTGCTTCGAATACGGTTCTCAATTGTATGATGAACAGTGCCACATTGGATGCAGGTGCAGGTTTTGATAATTATGTATGGTCTAACGGTGATGGAACACAAGTGACCACCGTTACCAATGCAGGCACCTATACAGTAACCGTAACGGATACCAATGGATGTACAGCTACGGATGATATTACCATTACGGCAGATGCCAATTCTGTTTCTGTTTGGGTAGGAGTCGATAGGAATTATTGTGCAGGACATACCGTACAGTTAGGTGCATTGGCTACAGGAGGAGATAATACTTATTCCTATAACTGGAGTAATGGCGTGAACACTGAAGAACAACTGGTTACTCCTGCCATGACTACGACTTATACCGTAACGGTTACAGATGGAACAGGATGTACGGCTACTGATGAATTGGTTGTCAATATCATGAATAACAATCCTCCTGTTATTAATGATTGCCCAAGCGATATATCCGTATCTAATGATCCAGGGCAATGTGATGCAGTTGTAACATGGACAGAACCTACGGTTACGGATGACTGTCCTCCACCATCCATTTCCGATATGGGATATACATTCAACTATGCTGGTATGTACAATGGTCATTACTACTATATTTCAGATATAGAGTGGACTCCGGGCAATGTCGTTAATGGCGACCAAGTCCAGACATTTGCCACTGCCCAATCCATTGCAAATACCTATAATGGATATATCGCAACGATTGATGACCAAGGAGAAAATGATTATATACAATCCCTAGGATTGTACTATGGTAATATGCTAATCGGGTTAACTGATGAGCAAGTCGAGGGCAATTTCGGATGGATTGGTACCTGCTGTAATGGAGGTGGTTCCGGATTCCTGAATTGGAATGGAGGAGAACCCAATAATGCAGGAGATGAGGATTATGTAGAACTATTCGTAGGAACAGGGCTTTGGAATGATATTGATATTGATTTGTCCCAAAGATTTGTGGTCATTGAATTACCGGATGTCCCCGTAGAATTGGTTTGTGGTAATGACAGTGGAGACGTATTCCCTGTCGGAACGACAACGGTAAGTTGTTCTGCTACGGACTGGGCTGGTAATACGGCCACTTGTTCATTCGACATCACAGTTAATGATACAGAAGCTCCAAGTGTCAATTGCATGGATATTACATTGAGTGTGGATAGTGGACCTATAACAATTGTACCATCAGATGTCTTTGATTCTGGTAATGACAATTGTGGAACCGTCAATCTTATCTCGGTTTCACCCAATACTTTCGATTGTTCGGATTTAGGAATGAATACGGTTACGCTGACTGTTGATGATGGGAATGGAAATTCAAATACATGTACGGCTACGGTCACCATTACTACTTCATTGGATGTATCCATTATGCCAGCATCACCATCATTCTGTACTGGTTCAAGTGTAGATATTACAGCCACAGGCAATGGTGGTGGTGGAACTTACACCTATGAATGGACATCACCTAGTGGTAATACACTCGCAGGAGGAACAGTCATGGCCACAGAGGGAGGAATCTATGAAGTAACCGTAACCGATAATAATGGATGTACCGCAAGCCAGTCGGTTACTGTCGTCGAGCATCCACTTCCTGTAGCACCAAGTATCATACCCTCTGCACCAGAACTGAATTGTTCTGTTATGAATATCACATTGGATGCAGGTACAGGATATGACAGCTACGAATGGTCCACTGGAGACATGACACAAACGACGGATATTTCTAATCCAGGGGATTATACCGTTACCGTCTCAAACGCTAATGGATGTACCATCACAAGTAATATCAATATCACCCAAGCATTGGAATTCTCTACCGATATCATCGGTGATTTAAACATATGTCAAGGAGAAAGTACCATGTTGGATGCTACCACAACTAATGCCACCTCATACATTTGGTCCAATGGAGAAATGACTCCGATGATTGATGTGGATATGGCCGGAACCTACACAGTGACGGTTACGGATGGAATGTGCAATGGTACAGCTTCTGTTACCGTAATCATGTCCATGAATCCGACACCTATGATTATGGGTGATGCAGTAGTTTGTGGTAATGACCTTACCACATTGGATGCAGGTAGTGGATTTGATAGTTATTCATGGTCTGATGGCAGTAACACCTCAACCATTTCTGTTGGAGCGGGCACTTATACAGTTACCGTAACCAATGCTGATGGTTGTACAGGTACGGATGAATTCGAAGTGAATACCAATCCGGATCCGATTTATAATGTCATTGATGATATCGCTATCTGTGAGGGATATGCAATGACATTAGGTACCGTTACAGCGCAAGGAACCACATATTCCTGGACATCCAGCCCTAATGACCCATCATTGACGAATCCGAATATCGGGACACCTAATGTATCCCCTACGGTGACTACTACCTATACCCTCACAGCAACCAATGGTATCTGTTCTGAAACTGCGAGTGTTACAATCACCATTGAGGATGCGAATCTAATCGCAACAGGAGGTACGATATGTGAGGGAGAATCTGCCGTACTTTCTGCCGTAGGTTCACCGGTTGGAGGAACCTATACTTGGACGGATTGGCAAGGAAACAACATCGGTATGGGTGAGAATATCCAAGTAAACCCATTCGGAGATGCTTCTTATCTGGTTACTTATAGTGTTGGTAACTGTTCAGAAAGTATGGTTGTAGAAGTTGATGTACTTAGTAACCCGGGTATTGATATTTCTACCTCACAACCTAATATCGTGGTCGGAGAGAGTACGACCCTGGTCGTTGAGAATGCTCCTACTGGTTCGACATTCGTTTGGACTTCCAGCAACGGGGACCAACCTAATGGTGCGGAAAGTGTGGATGTCAATCCTACAGTCGAAACTACCTATACGGTTGAGGTCACTACCCCAGAGGGTTGTGTCTACTACGCCAGCATAACGGTTGGAGTCAGTAATCTGGACTTTGATATTCCGAACATATTCACTCCGAATGGAGATGACCTGAATGACCGATTCTACATTGTGAATGCGAATTTGAATCTCGATATCATAGAATTCAAGGTATTCGATAGATGGGGACAAGTCATTCATGACAATCCCGGTACACCTTGGGATGGAACATTCAACGGAAAGGAAATGCCATCTGACATTTATGTGTATATCTTCAGAATCCAGAATGCGGATGGGTCTGAGGAACTCATGAAAGGAGATGTTGCATTAATGAGATAATACACCAGACCTATTAAATTGAACGTCTTACTCCGTCGGGGTAAGGCGTTTTTTAATTCAAATTGGTGTAAAGAAGTATAATAACAGCTGAACAAAGGATGCTAATCCCCTATTCTACTTGTAGGAAAAGGGAATTTAGCGTAAATTCGCTAAATCTTACCAAACCTAAGTTTCTAGTTTAACTGAGGATACGCATAAGCCTTATCCAAACATATACTCTTTATCATGAATTTTGAATTTACAGAAGAACAATTAGCTGTCCAACAAGCAGCTAGGGATTTTGCCCAAAATGTATTGAAGCCCGGAGTTATCGAAAGGGATACCCACATGACCTATCCTAAGGATGAGGTTCGCCAAATGGCAGAACTGGGATTCATGGGTATGATGGTCTCCCCTCAATATGGAGGAGGAGGAATGGATACCATTTCTTATGTGTTGGCAATGGAGGAATTATCCAAGGTAGATAATTCCGCATCAGTCATCATGTCTGTCAACAATTCCTTGGTTTGTTGGGGATTGGAAGCATTCGGTACGGAGGAGCAAAAGCAAAAATACCTGACCAAATTGGCTACGGGTGAATATATCGGTTCTTTCTGTTTGTCCGAACCAGAAGCGGGTTCTGATGCTACCAGTCAAAGTACCACAGCAGAGGATATGGGTGATTATTACCTATTAAATGGTACCAAGAACTGGATTACCAATGGTGGTACATCCGATATTCATTTGGTTATTGCACAAACCAATCCTGAACTTGGACACAGGGGAATCAATGTATTGATTGTGGAAACCAAATGGGATGGTGTTGTTATCGGAGCCAAGGAAGATAAGTTGGGTATTCGTTCCTCGGATACGCATACTATCATGTATAATGATGTGAAAGTACCCAAGGAAAACAGAATTGGTGATGATGGATTCGGGTTCAAATTTGCAATGAAGACACTATCGGGTGGTCGTATCGGTATTGCAGCCCAAGCATTGGGTATCGCAGGTGGTGCGTATGAATTAGCCAGGAATTACGCGGGCGAAAGAAAAGCATTCGGTAAGCCTATCAACCAGCACCAAGCCATCGCTTTCAAACTTGCAGACATGGCCACTCAAATCGAAGCGGCCAAAATGATGGTATATCGTTCTGCATGGCTTAAGGACAACAATATGAACTATGACCGTGCATCAGCCATGGCCAAGGTATTTGCTTCCGAAACTGCAATGGAGGTATCCACCGAAGCTGTTCAGGTACACGGAGGATATGGTTTCGTTAAGGAATATCATGTGGAGCGTCTCATGAGGGATGCGAAAATCACACAGATTTACGAGGGTACATCAGAGGTACAAAGAATTGTCATCTCTAGGAGCGTCATCAAGGGAGAACCTTTTGAGAATATGGCTCCTAATATGGTTCATTCCTAAATTATACTTAGGATGAGTAGAAAGCCTCCATGTAATAATACATGGAGGCTTTTTTATTGGGGTCATTAGAAATACCTGGATGAATGATACTTATCATCCATCTTGCTCATCAACCATTTCTTTTCTGCAATCGGATTATCATCCATGATTTTCGAACGAAGTCTCTCCAGTTTCTTTTTTTCAAAAACCCGAAGAAGGTGTAGCTTTTTCAGATAGGTCAATAATTTTTGGAAAGAAATAATAGCACCACTTGAATGGATCTTATTCCTTTTCAGATAAGCCCTGAAACTTGAAATAACGGAAAGTAGTAGTTCCGTTTCATCCTGTTCGTAATATATCCTCAACAGATATATCCTAAGCTGGCTTGAATAGTACAGATTATCATAAGGTACTTTCGAGAAGCAAGAAAGGGCATTATCATAATCGTTTTGGGCAAAAAACAAGGTACCCAGATTAAAATTGACTGCATCCTCTCTTTCTGTAGGATTAATCGTATCAGACTGATGCCTGATGAAATCCAATGCCCAATCTATCGAATCGTTATTGATGGCACCCCTAATGATATTCTTGAGTCGACGTTGGCCTATATAGCCATTCGTTCCATTCAAAAGACCTCTTTCCAATCCTGCTTTCTGCAATTCGAATAGCGTTGAATTCAATTCTGATTTTCCTTTTCTTACAATCAGCATGATACAAACTCCAATGGTCATCTTGAGAATCTTAGCCTGATTATCCTTGGGTAAAAGATGTATATCATCCTGATTCAACAATTGCAATATCTCCTCTAAATTCTCTGATGTATCCTGGTTCAATCGTATCCTGACAATCCTCAGATATATCCTGATTTCAATGTGGGCCTCCCTTTCGGCTTCTTCCAGAATATCCTCAATCCTAGCCAACTCCGATAACTCAAAATCCAGGTTCAAGGTGGCATTCAAATTGAAATAATCACAGACCAGCCTAAGCTGTTGTAATAATTTATGGGTATTGAAATATCGTATCTTATCCTGAAAGACCTGTTCTATCCTTTCAATGGAAATTTTTTGTTCCTCAAATAGATATTCCAGTTCCAAGTCAGCCATATCAAACAATTGCAAATGCGCATTCGATGCCCGACTGATTTGTTTCTTCCCTCTCCTTATATTCTTATAAATAAGTTTAGAGGGAGCATGTTCTCCTTTCAGTGTCCGAACCAATACCTCAGGCTTGGCTTCATCATCAATTATAGACAGGAATTTCCGGACCAAGTTTCCATGCTCATTCAGAATATTCCTTAATACCTGTTCATTGTATCTTTTCCCTTTACCGAATATGATTTCGAATACATTCTGCTTATCCAATTCGTTGAACTTCCCAGAACACAAGAGATCATAGATTGACAAGTGTTTGTCATTTTTATTATAAAATGGGGATGCAAGGAAGTCATTTAATGACCTTATCCTAGGATTTGATAGCAACTCATAGTATATAATTAAGTTATTTTTCAATTCTTATACCCTTATTTTAATAAATTAAAAATATGATTATCAGTTACTTATTTAAATAAATTAAAATCAAAGGCATAATATACTTATTATTTTAATTAATAAATATCCTCTAATAGATCTTACATCACCCCTTACCTTGTGCATAACAAACAGATGATAGTCCACAAAATATCATAAAATGGCAAGTCAGTATCATTCATATATTATCACCATTCTTTGTTGTCTCACCATTATTGGGGACATCGCAGGACAATCGGTGTATCCGGGAGACAGCAATCTTGACAGTATTGCAAACAACATAGATGTATTGTATTTAGGTAAGGCATATGGCCAGACAGGCGCTCCCAGGAACAGTATATCAATCGACTGGGAAGCATTGGATGCCCCTGTTCCACCTTGGGCCACTACCATTTATGGTATTCCTGCGCATTATTCGGATTGTGATGGTAATGGAATGGTATCGGATTCCGACATAGAAGCCATCCAATTCAACTATGGCTCACAATATGGCGAATATATTCCAGTGGGCGAGGGTTCTGGTCCGATACTCAGGATTGAAGCCGTCGAAGACACCGTAGGTATGGGCGAGGAAATGATTTATAGAATTGTAATGGGCTCTGATACGGAAACATTCGAAAACGTAGAAGGCATCGCATATACAATCAGAATGGGTTCGACATTCAATCAGTACGAAGTCGATTTAGAATTCTCTGATATAAACAACTGGTTCGTAGACCCTACGGAACAGCTCCACCTTTTACAGATAGAACCTTTATTCGAAATGGATGTCGCCAATACCAGAATTGACCAAACGGGACAAACCGGATTCGGTGAGGTAGCCAGATTGTCCTATTACATTGATAAGGATCTTATCGGAGGATTAACGGAACCACACACGCCTTTCGAACTCAGCGTAACCAATATCATTGTATCCTATTCGGATTATATTGATACACTGAAAGGTTCGGCGGATACCATTTACATCCATAACCCCAATGCCACCACATCATTCTATCATCCATACCCTGAAGAAAACATCAATATTACTCCCAATCCATTCTCATCCCACCTTAGTATCGCATATGATGGTGAGCCCATTGAGGATATAAAGGTCATGGATACATCGGGGAGAGTGGTATATCAAAAGAATACGGATGCGACATCCGATGCAGTCCGAATACAAACGGACAGTTGGCCGCAGGGCATATACATCCTGCACTGCCGTTCCCAAAATGCACATTACAACCAGATACTGGTCAAGCACTAGTACCTAAGCACTAAGAATTTACAGTTACCCAGATTAGGCACATCCAGTCGGATGGTGTCCCGGGATACCTGTATGTATTAATAAATCATAAAATAGATTATCATGAATTCACACAATTTTTTCAAATCACTTTTATTCCTAGCTACTTCATTCGTTCTTTTCTCCTGTGGAGAGGATGCCATCACAACCAATTCTACAGACGATTGTCCTGAAATGGCATTCACATACACCAATGCGGGTAGTGATTATTATTTCGAAGCTGATTTCCCGGGTATGGAAAACCTATCATGGTATGGTTGGACCATCAACGATGACCTTGTAGACCAAGAAGGAACCAACGTAGAGGGAGATGATGTATTGGAAGCGGATTTCTCTGCTTCTGGTACTTATGAAGTATGTTTGATTACGGAAACGCCTGAATGTCCTTTGGGTGCATCCTACTGCCAAACCATAGAAATCGAGGGAGGAACAGACCCTGACCCATCAACAGGATGCCCAGAGATGACATTGGTTTACACAGAAAGCCCAACCGAACACCAATTCGCAGTCTCATTCCCTAATGAGGATGGTCCGGAAATCGTTTTCTGGAGTGTGAACGGCACTTATGTAGGTGATGGCTTGACCTATACGGCCAATTTCAGTGAGGCAGGCACCTACGAAGTATGTGCAGGTATCGAAACAGCAGAATGTCCAATGGGTGAGTTCGTTTGCCATACGGTTGTAGTAGAGGGTGGCGAAGACCCTGTTGACGGATGTCCTGAAATCGAAATCACTTATTCACAGGATGGTTCGGACTTCCAATTCACTGCTAACTATGAAGGTTCATTAGACTGGTATGGGTGGACTGTGAATGGCGATATCGTTGAGGAAGAAGGTACAATAAACAATGGTGATGATATCCTTACCTACTCTTTCAATAGTATAGGAACATACGCTGTTTGTATCATTCACGAATCTGCTACATGTCCTACCCTTACGGAATGTATCGATGTTACGATAGAATAGATGACAGGTAATTCTGCGGAAGTCATTCCCCTTAGAGGGAATGGCTTTCTTGATTTATGATGAGAACAAAGCCAGTATGTCTGACATGCTGGCTTTTATATATTTGTGCACCCGGTAGTTCAAGAAGCTACGATTATATTGTATTATTTCGTTATATTAGCTAGGAATTCGAACACCTAGAACCCAAGTTATGAAAACCGAGCGAAAGACCACCCTCTGCCTCCTACATCCCCAGATTAAGGACTTGCTACTTTTTCCAACCCAATCCATCTTCGAATTGAATCACGATGAAGTATCCTGAAATAGGAATTCATTATCCATATTATTAAAATAATTAATCAGGAATAAAGGTCGTGTTGATAAAATCTCAAATGAGCATTTGTTCCCATCAACAAATGGCCTAATAAAAACTAAATTATATCATGAGTAATTTCCAACAAGGATTTGCATTAATTATTGGAATCGGTAATGATTTACCCATGACCATACAAGATGCCGAAGTAGTTTACGAGGCTCTTTCCGACCCTACACGCGCGGCTTATCCCAAAGAAAACATCCTTTATGTTACAGGTCGGGATGCTACAAGAAAAAATATAGAAAAGGCATTGGACGACATCATCGCTATGGCTAGTGGTGTTGATAATTCCACCGTGGTGGTTTATTATTCGGGCCATGGCGCACAAGTTCCTTGGAATGATGGAAAAAATCACTATTTCCTAGTTCCTAATGATGCAAAAAATACAGATATCAATTCCCTGTTACCTGCAGAAATATTCACAAAAAAAATCAACGAAATCCAATCCGATAAATTATTGGTACTATTGGATTGTTGCCATGCTGAGGGACAACATGCGACTGGGGAACCCGTAACCAAAAACTTCATGGAAACAACCAGAAGTGGCGCCCCAATCAGTAAAGGGAGTAATGAAAAATTACTCAAGGCCCTCCAAGGTGGAGAGGGAAAAATATTCATTGCATCATGCAAGGATGAGGAACAATCCTACATTGCCAGAGGAGATAAGAACAGCCTCTTTACCAAGCACCTAGTAAGGGCACTGGAAGGTGACAATAGTTCATTCTACGATTTCGTGCATGTTTTGGATGTCATCCAATACCTATTCAGAAATGTACCCTCGGAAGCCAAGGCTAAATTAAAAGTGAGTCAGACACCCATTATTAATTATGCCAATAAATTAGATGCGGAATTCTTTATTTGTGCCAATAATCAAGGAAAGGCACCAGAAGAAATGCAAGCATTGAGAAGTCATACCAAAAAATCGCAAGAGGAAATCAATTCACTCAACGAAGAAGTCCAAGAAAAATACAAAGGACACTTATTCCAATTGCAAGGGAATGAAATCCATGTAGGAACAGGTGATGTGAATATCGGAAATACGAATAGCAACAATAGCACAACCATTATCAATAATAATTATTACGGCAATACCCCTCCAGTAACGAGGGATAATAACAGCCCGGATTCCAAGAATACTGATGCGCCCGCAGACCTAGAAAAAATCAATGATTTAATTTATGAGGACGAGGTCATTGATGCCATTGATTTATTAATGGAACTTACTGAAAAGAAATCCGATATCCGCACACTTAGGATGAGTAAGTCAAGATGGAATGCTGTCATGAGGGATATTGATGAGGAAACAGTTTCCAAATCAGATGCGAATATTAGTAAAAATAAAATCAAGAAAACATTATTCAATATTATTGAAAAAATGGAAAATTAATATTCCGGATTAAATATTCATTCAATAAAAAAATAAATACCTGTCACTATGAAAAAACAAATCCTATCCATAGAAGTCCCTACCACCATTTCAAAATCCTTTAGTACTCCGCCAAAACTGGACAAGGACATCACAAGGGGACTGAAAAACATTTCGGACGAGCCTGACTACGAGCCCCACAATGCGTCATTCAATGTGGATATCGAAGTGGATTCGGATGCCAATCCCTGGGATTTGGCCCACCTGCAAATGGAACGAATGATTACTGACAAAAAGGATGTCTCATTCATTGAACCCGATTTGCCACAATCCCTTTACGACTTCAGGAATCGGGAGGAAGAAGGTCATATTTCAAAATCATTCCAACTCTACAAACCAGACAACTATCTCGACAGATGGCCCCGCCCTGATGAGATAGCTGACGACCAAAAATTCGTATGGCATCTTCAAGCTCCTTACTCACAACTGGCTGATGCCCGAGATTGGGTCATGCAACAATTCCCAAATAGAAAAATCACCATTGGTCATTTTGATACCGGCGTACAATCCGAACATCCCGCCATGCCTCAGTTTTTCAAAGGGGGAACCAGCTATATTCCATTGGAATTGGTCAATGACCCAGAGGACAAAACAGCCAAGTACCACCTCTCATTACAAGGTACCGTAAGCTATTTCCAAGAACAACCCGGACACGGCATGGCCACTCTTGCCATCCTTGCAGGCAATCGGCTGACCAAGGAACATACCGGAGGCTTATATGAGGGGTACTTCGGAGCGATTCCCCAAGCTGAAATCCATTCCTATCGCATTTGTAATACTGTCGCCTTATTCGGCACCAGTAGTTTTGCCAAGGCCCTATTCAAGGCTGTGGATGAGGATGATTGTCAGGTTGTTACCATGTCTATGGGGGGTGGGCCATCCAAACGTTGGGCCAAGGCGGTGAATCATGCTTACATGAAAGGGCTTACCTTGGTTACTGCAGCCGGCAACAGTTGGACCAAAGGGCCTAAGGTCATGACCCGATTACCAAAGCGACTGATTTTCCCTGCCCGATGGGATCGTGTCATTGCAGCTACCGGTGTCACTGCTTCACATATGCCCTACCTCTACGATATGCTTCCCATCGCCAAGGCGGAGGGCGGACATTATATGCAAGGAAACTATGGTCCACAGCAAGTCATGGGAACCGCATTGGCAGCTTATACACCCAATACGACATGGTTGACCATGAACAAGTTTGAGGAAGAAGGAGATTACTTCACATACCAAGGCGGAGGCACCTCATCGGCTACGCCCCAAGTTGCTGCAGCAGCAGGACTTTGGTTGCTCACCCATCAGGAAAAGCTTGAGAAAAGTAAATGGAAAGGTTCTTGGAAACAGGTAGAGGCTGTACGTGCTGCCTTATTTTCCACGGCTAAGAAACCAGAGGAGTACATGGAATATTTTGGCAATGGCATATTACAGGCCAAGGACGCACTGAGTTATTATCCTAAGGAGGAGGAACTGAAAATGAGTAAGGAAGCCAAGGTAAGATTCGGAGGATTGGGAGACACACTAGGTCTGCTTGCCAAGGGATTCTTATCCAAACGCTTCACTGTTGGTTATCAACCCAATGAGGAAATGCTCATGTTGGAATTGGCTCAACTGATGCATTACGATCCGGAGCTGACCCACATATTGGATTATGATTTGGATGACGAGCAGATGAGTAACAAATTCTCACAAAAGGATATCCAAGAACTGAAAGATAGAATCATTGCTTCCGAACACGCTTCTGAGACATTGAAAAAAGCCATGAAAACTTCCTAATCCCCAAATATTACAATATGCCATTTTACGGAGATATTAATCACGATCAAAGGCCAGAGGAAGAAATCCAACGCATTGCGGATGGCCTCCTTGGGCTTAAGGCCGGCCTAAGGGAAAATATTCCTGCCAAACGTTTTGACAAACTATTACTTGCCACATGGAATATCAGGGAATTCGACTCTCCTGCCTATGGCAAAAGGTCGGATGAAGCCATTTATTATATCGCAGAAATCATCGACCATTTCGACCTTGTCGCTGTGCAGGAAGTAAGGGACGACTTGGATGGTTTGAGGCGGGTGATGCGATTGCTTGGCAACAATTATAAGGTATTGTTTACGGATGTAACCGAGGGAAGGCCGGGTAATAAGGAACGTACGGCATTCATCTACGATACCCGCAAGGTAGAAATGGGTGGGCTAGCAGGTGAATTGGTGGTTCCTCCAACAATGATGGATGAATTACCGAATGGCCAATTTGCCCGAACTCCCTATGTCGTTGGGTTCAAGACCCGTTGGTACAAATTCATGGTTGTCACGGCCCACCTGATATATGGAGAGGGAAAGGCCAGTGCTGAAGATCGGGTCAAGGAGGCCAAGGTTCTTTCTCAATTATTGGCCCATCGAGCGGATAATGCGAATGCCTGGAGCGATACCATTGTTCTCCTTGGGGATTTCAATATTTTCAACCCCGAATCCGAGACATTCAAAGCCATTGCCGAACATTTCAGGATTCCTGAGGAAGTAGCAGCATTGAAAACGAATGTCCCACAGAGCAAACATTTTGACCAAATCGCATTCCGAACCCCTTATCTGGGACATTTATTCTCAGTAAAATACCCTGTCAAAACCGGTATCTTTAATTTCTATGATTATGTGTACCGTCCATCGGATGAGTCATTGTACCAAGAGGAAATAGGCGAACGATACCATACCAATTCCAAGGGGGAAGCAAGAACGGAAAGCGAAAAAACAAATTATTATAAGACCTACTGGAGAACGCACCAGATGTCTGACCATTTTCCACTTTGGATAGAATTACCGATTGATAGGAGCCAGCAATTCTTAGAGGAATTTTCATCATCCATCGGGAAATCATTCGGAATCCATGAAATCAATAATCAACAATCCAGGGATGAGTTTTAAGTTCCTATTGCTGATTTCAACTTTATTGGTTGGATGCTGCTGTATCCAATGCAGTAGCATACCAACTGACCAACCTCCAACATCAGTAGCACCTCATCAAAAGAACGATAATACTACGATTCATAAAACATCGGAAACACCTTTTCTCATTGATAAGAAACAAGGAAAACAACAAACATTTTATGAGGATGGAAAATTAAAATCCGAATATAATCATGTGAATGGCAAAAAAGAAGGCCAAGGAAAAGAATGGTGGCCTAACGGACATTTATGGATTTCGGAATATTATGTCAATGATAAATCCAATGGCCCTGCAAAATGGTATCACGAAAATGGATATCTCGCAGGAGAGGGGTATATTAAAAATGATAAAAGGCAAGGCCATTGGAAAGTATATGATATTGATTCAGGAATGCTAAGTGCTGAGGGATTATTCCGTTTTGATAAAAAAGATGGGATTTGGAGATTATATCATAATCAGGAAAAATTATCCAAGGAACAATCCTGGAATAACGGACAATTCATTTCAGAAAAGTGTTTTGATAAAAAAGGAAACGAGATAGATTGTCAATAAAAAAAATCATAATTCATTGATGTGATTCAAATAATAATCCGCTTGCTTCAGAATCGCTTCCTTATTTTCCGAATCCATTCTATCCCAGACGCGATACATCATTCCTATCCTAGGATTTTTTTCCAACAATGCCCTATTCCTATCATAGAAATTCCAATACAATGAATTAAAAGGACATGCCTTTTCTCCTGTTTTTCCTTTTTTATTATAATGGCAATTCTTACAATAATGGCTCATCTTATCCATATAACTGGCTGATGAAACATAGGGTTTTGTTCCGACTATTCCTCCATCGGCAAACTGGCTCATACCTCTCGTATTCGTAATTTCCACCCAATCCAACGCATCGATATATATACCCAGATACCATTGGTCCACCTCGTCCGGGTGCACTCCTGCCAACAAGGCGAAGTTACCTGTTACCATTAGTCTTTGTATGTGATGCGCATAAGCATAATCTAGGGATTGCTGTATGGAATGACTCAGGCATTTCATCTTTGTCTTACCTGTCCAATACCAATCCGGCAAGGGATTCTGATGGTTGAAAAAATTCAAAGTAGCATAATCTGGCATTTTGGCCCAATAAATTCCACGCATGTATTCCCGCCAACCGATAATCTGCCTCACGAATCCCTCCACCTGGGAAATGGAAATTTCATTTTCATTTTTCCTCCAATGCCCAATCACTGCACGAACGACTTCCAAGGGGTGGATTAATTTCACATTCAATGAAAATGAAATTCGAGAATGGTACATCGCCCAATAATGCGGGGTCATCGCATCCTGAAAATCACCGAAATATCTCAGACATTTTTCACAGAAAAAATCCAACAAATCAAGACTCTCTTTTCTTGTTGTCGGCCATATGAAACTTTTTTCCTGAATATTCCCAATGGTATTGATTTCCTGGTTCCTGATTAATCCAACAATTTCAGAAACATCCTTTTCTAAAACATAAGGCTGTACAGGAACATGATTCTTGGGTATTTTTTTTCGATTTTCCTTGTCATAATTCCATTGCCCACCCTCAGGCTTCCCATCCACCATCATGATATCGAACTTTTTGCGCATCGAACGATAAAATGATTCCATCAAATACATTTTCTTTCCCTTAAAAAAGGTTTCCAATTCTTCTCTCTCTGTCAGAAAATGTTCCGTATCACAGGAATGAGTGGGAATATTTATTTTATTTTTTATTTCAATTAATTGCTTATCCAATCTATACTCATCCGGCAATTGATATTCAAAATGGGTAATATTATTTTCCTTGATTAATAATTCGATATTATGTTCCAGTGATTGTGTATTCCGAGCATCATCCAATGTAAAATAAATCACCTGATGTCCCTTATTTCTTAATTCATCCGCAAACGATCGCATAGCGGAAAAGAAAGCCACTACTTTCTGGATATGATGATTCACATAATCCGTTTCCTGACGCATTTCGAACATACAATACATCACATTCTCATCCAATTCACCCAACCAAGAATGTTGGTGATTCAGTTGGTCTCCCAATATCAGTCTCAATGTCCTCATGCTTTCTTTTTCTTATTTCTCCTACAACGTTCACTACAATATTTCACCTCGTCCCATTTGTTCTCCCACTTCTTACGCCACTTGAAAGGACGTTCACACACGGGACACATTTTTTCAGGTAAATCTGATTTTTTCATGGTCTATAAACAGAATGACCCTATGATTGTTTGTAGGATATGAAGATTAGAAAAAAACATAATCTCACCGAAAGGGATGTGGATCGCATCATTGAGATGGCTTGGGAAGACCGTACTCCCTTTGACGCCATTTTCACTCAATTCGGTGTCAAGGAATCCGAAGTTATCGACCTGATGCGACAGGAAATGAAAAAGAGTAGTTGGAAGATGTGGCGGGAACGGGTACAGGGTCGGAAAACCAAGCATATGAAACAAAGGAATTTTGACGAGGGACGCTTCAAGTGCAGTCGTCAAAAACAAATTACCCATAATAAAATCAGTAAGCGATAAGGGATACTCCCAAAGGTCATCATTAAAAAATCACCCCGAAAATCACCCCTACCAAATTTCCATCTCCATTAGGTTGTGCATAATTTGCTTTCCGTAAATACAATTCACTCACTTCAAAAAGTTGAAACCCGATGGAAAAGAAATTCATCCTACGCACCTTTGTGTTGTTTTTTTTACTGGCTACTGCCCTATCCTGCAATCCCGACCAAGACGGTCAACCACTCCTGAGTCATGCCAGTTCATCCATAGCAACTGCAAATGGGGACAATGAGGTACAAAAGGGGCAAAAACCCATTTTTAAGGCATTAAAGAATCTTTTGAATGGCAAGCCATCGCCGATGACCTTTACTTTCATCAAGAAAGGAAACAAGGGCAAATGCGAAGACCCAGATGGCAAATGTGCAGAAATCCTGACGGTACAGGATAATGGCAAAGAATCCAAGGGAGACCCCGTGACCCGTAATTTAAAACCTGCTGATTGGAGAATGGATGGAAAATTCCACATCGTCATTATTGGTGGACAAATGTTCGGAGCACAATTGTTTCCCAAGAAGAAAAAAATGACATTGGTTAAATGGGATGTCAAGGAGCTACTTGGTGTCATAACTGACTTCAAGGTAGTGAAACCGCTTGATTCAGCCATGACAGGTGGCCCAGTAGTGGCTGTCATCCCTCCTAGTATTTGGGATTGGTGGACCGGTGTTGATGGAAGTTGCTGCCCTGATTGTTGGGCTACACATCGTTCTTGGGGCTTACCCTGTGAGGCGGATTATGCTTGTTGCTTCAATTCTTGTGGCATAGAACCCGGTTGTGATGATGATGGCCCAGAAAACCCTGGTGGCAACCCAGGAGGTGGAGGCGGAAGTGATGGCAACTGCAGTGGTACCCGACAGGTATTCGATGTAAAGGTTGATACAGGAGATTCCATCTGTGAATATTCAGGCGAAGTCACAATGGTAGAAACCGATACCGGAGAATGTGTTGAAGTAGCTACGAATGGTATAATCAGCGATTGTGTCCCTAAGGAAACGGGAGGCAGCGGAGGTGGTTCAGGAGGAGGAACCGATGACCCACAGGAATTCCTAGATCCATTTGGTAGTTGGTAATATATCCCTAGACGAAAAGAAACGCTTTCTAGTCATACTAGAAAGCGTTTCTTTGTTATTTCTTCAATAAATCCCTGATTTCCCTCAGTAATTCAACTACTTCTCCATCAGCAGATACCGAACCTGATATGGCAGCACGGGACATCTTTCCCTCCATCAATCGCTCACGCTGTGCCAACACCCTATCCTTGAATGCTTCCGCATCCTCTATGCCTACCAATCGCATGTCACCTCCTCCTTGTGGATTCGATGAACCTGCCGTCTCAATCTTTATGAAACGAAGGTTGAACCATCTTAACAGTGGTGTCTCAATAAAGGACAAATCCTGAATATTCTCAAGAGGAATGGTTTTTTCCACCCTCCAGAATATTCCTTTCTTGAATTGCAACTGCTTTTCTGTCAGGTTACAAACCAGGCTATCGTAATAGCGCTTACTCACGTATTGGCCATAACCCAATATCCATATTACAATGAAAGGAATACCTATGATACTCAATGTCATGAGAAGAATTCCCGTGGCAAAGATATAGTTCTTGATATTGGGGTTGAACTTGGCTCTTTCTACTAATTGTGTCATCGTATTTCGTTTTGATTAACCAACCATGATATATACTTGGTTATACGAAATATCAGCTATCGGGGTTGGGCCAACTCGACCAATCCAAGCAGCTATACGATGAATCCTTAGAGAATCATACTTGCCTAATGTTGTACTAATAATTTTTCTTTCTTCAACAAATGACCATTCTTATCTGAAATCATGAGCATATAAAATCCATTGGGATAGGAATGGGTATCCAAAATATTATTAGAAGAAGTCATGCTAACACCTTGAAGCAACTTCCCTGAAATATCATATATTTCCAAATGTACTTCCTCCCTATTACCCAGTGTAATATTCAGTTGATGCTGTGCAGGATTGGGATATACCCCGATATCATTTCCATCCAGTCTCCTCTGCTCCATGATTTGAGCGTTCTTAATGCAGCCACTCTTTTGTATCAGGGGATAATCCAATGGAATATCCATCGTGCGCATCTCCTCTTGCAATGGACATTTGACTGAGAAAAACGAAAGGTTTTCCGATTTCATTTCTGTCTGGGTATAATTCCTGAGTACCTGATGTTCCAAACAATTAAAATCATAATCATCGCCTATGAGAAGGGTTGATTTCATGTGGGAAGCGTAAGGATAATCCGGGACATTTGCAGATAAACCTATCGCTACCTTACGATTGGTCCCATCAATGAATTTCCTGGCCAATGCTGAGTGGATACCCCCTGCACTCGTTAAGTCATACCAATCAGAAAATAAGGTAGCCAATTCTTCTTTCTTGAAAATATAGGATTCCGTATTGGTATGACTGGAGTTTTCTTCCCTAACCAATAAGGCCATGAACGCATCAGAATTCTTTTCTCCCATCTTCATACCATCAATCAAATGAACATCATATGGGATTGGGAACTTAAGCCCGGCACCATACATCGGATCTCCATTATTGGGATCAAAGAAAGTCAGTACCAAGTTCTGTTCCTCATTATCCCTAGAGAGGAATGCAGGATAATCATAGGTGGAAAATGCATCCAGAATCGGTATGCCCACACCTTTCACTCTGGTAGCCCAACTGATTTTATCCACTCTTATACCATCATAGGTCTTGGCCCAATCAATGGCGTACCCATCATTCTCATCCAAGCTCAATCGAACCAACAACGGCACGGTTCCCTCGGATTTATTGAGATATCTCCCACTGATAAGAAAGGTGTCCTCTCCCTTATACTTGATATTCAGTCCCTCTGTCTTACCTGCCAAAACATCGAATATCTTATGGGTCATCATTCCATTCTCATCCAACATTCCTACCAATAACCTTGCATCCAAATCATACGAGGTATCTGACCAAGGCAGGAATAAACTACCTGTGAAATATAACTTACCCCCAACCTTTACCACATCTGAAATACGGATGGAAGATAGGCTATTATTTCCAGTCAGGAAATATCGTTTTGAAGTATATGCTCCCTCCAAATCCTTATTTATCCTCACTATGAACACATCGCCATATTGGCTCGATTCATTGATATTCCGATTGAAGAAAACAACGATATCATCGCCCTGCATTTCAATATCGGAAATATAATGTGCGGAATAAGGATTCGAATCCGAAGGAAAGAATCCAGAATCGAGCAGATGACCATTCTCATCCACTTTCTTAACCTGAAAGCCTCCCATCTGGGATACGCTCAAGTCCCTTTGCCATTCTACGAAATAATAATTATCATCCACATCATCATAAACCACATTTGGATTCCCTGCAAAATGATTGTCCAAATCATCAAAGTAATACCTGTAGGAAGTTTGGGAATTAAGGTGGATTATTTGGAATAATAGTAATATTGGAATTATCAATGTCCGCTTCATCTTTCTCAGTTATTCCCCTAGGTCAATACAATAAAATATCAGCCCATATGCATGACATATGAGTAAGTATTCCCCGCCTTGCGTAAGACCTTGGAGGGGGTGTAATAAATGCTAAGCTTTTGTTCCGATTTGGTTTCCGAAAGGAATTCCAGTCCGTTTAAATCTGAACATGCCCATAGTGTTATTCATAAACAGCTTATCTATATTATAGATAAGGGACGGATAAAAATGTGTGCCTTTTCAAGGCATAGAAATAAAAAATGCCGGATAAATTCTCTTTATCCGGCATTTTTATTCATATCAATTGGAGTTATTCCTTCATGACTTTCAGTACATACAATTGTTCTTCGGTATCTGTAACTTCTATGAAGTAAATTCCCTTCGTCCAATGCTCAGTTGATATTATCGATACATCATCCATTTGAGTATGCACCAATCGGCCCACAGCATCGAAAGCACGTACTTGTTTGATGGTTGTTCCATTTTGCATGACAAGATTGAGTTCGTCAGTTACAGGATTGGGGAAATAATCCACACCTTGGTTAACCTGCACGGGATTGTGATTGGAATTCGTAGGCAACATGGTCATTTCCGTACCAAAGGATGTAGTTGGATGATAGAATCCATTGCTGGCCACACAAGTCACATCTACGATATTAGCCTCTAACACATAATTGGTGCTTGGGGCAAATCCATCTATATTATCCTCGATGATAAAGCTTAGTCTGACCACTTCTCCCATCAGGTTTTCCAAACCTACATGGTCAAAACGAGTAATCGCAAAATCCATCCTCCCTACATCAAGCAAGGGTTTGAACAATGTGATGGTTTCATTATCAGGCCCGAATGCCGAGTTTGAAAAATCAACCGAAATTGTGTTAGGATTAATCACCTCGGGATAATTGAACTGAATGGAGAATGCAATTCCATAGGCTTCAGGAACAGGATCAATCAAATCCCCCAAGGTGACTTCCATGCCTACGTATTCACCATAATTGGCCGTACTGGCATCAAAACTGAGGGTAATGGGTATCCCACCTCCAGCAGTTTCCATTTCCCTGAGTTGATGTGGTGGAAGCCCATAATTCTGTACGATAGCCAGGGTATCATCATGGGAAATGATTCCATCACCATCACAATCCGAATGCTTGTTGTTTTGCCCGTTTGTGAAGTCAGGCCATTCGAACTCTGCCAGTTGGCCTACCCAATCATTGCTGGCATTGGGACGAATGTCTCCTGTATCCCCATAATTCAATCCTAGGAAAAGGATATCCGTATTATCAGCAATACCATCATAATTCGCATCACCGGGCCATACACAATCATTGGCTTGTTGTATATCCAAAAACTCATAAACACCCGTGCATCCATCCTGATCTGTTACCGTGACGGTATAATCGCCAGGAGTTCCGATATCTACGGTAGCCGTATTCTCGAATGTACTCCAGTCATAGGATATGAATGTTTCATTCAATGCCAAGGTAACGGTTTCTCCTGGGCAGAACTTATCAGGCGAATCACTGGTCAATAAGATGGGGAATGGTTGTAGTATCTCGAAACAATCCTGGAAAATGCATCCGTCCGCAGTTGTTGCCACTACACAATATTCTCCTCCCGGCAGTGAACCATTGGTGTATACATTCCCATTCAAATCCTGGATTTCCACCGTTACACCTACCGTAGGTGAATAGGTGAAGTCCACGAAGCCGTCACTTCCTCCTGTACAAGTTGTTCCGGTAGGTAAATTATTGAATGTAATCGTACCTGATGCAAGCGTTGGTGACAATACTTCTATATTCTCAACTATTGTTTCACAACCGTTGTCGTCTGTGACAATAAGACTGTATAGTCCCGGAATAACATTATTGATATTCTGGGTTGTAGCACCATCACTCCATAAATAGGTGTACGGAGCGGCACCCCCTGAAACCGTTGACTGTATACTACCATATTGGATAGGCGGACCGCAATCACCCGGAATGACCTGAATATCCACAATCATCGGACTGGGAGCTGCAATCTGAAAACATTCCAATCCGGTAATACAACCATTCACGTCCGTGGCACGGATACAATATGCGCCCACGCCTAAGCTACCATTAGTCTGAACCTCATCGGTATTGGCATCAATAATTTCCACATTCCCTGTAGTCGGGGAAAAACTATAATCCACAAAACCATCCATTGCATCCACGCAGGAAACCACAATGGGACTATTGTTAATCAGTATGGTTGTGGCATAGCTGATCTCGTCCATAATCGTAAAACTTCCGATTACCTGACACCCCGTTACATTATCCGTAGCAGTCACCTGATAAGTACCCGATGGCAATCCTGTAATCATTGATGTACTTGTCAGTCCGTTCCAGTTATATGTATAACTCCCCGAACCACCAATCACAGATCCAATCGCTACTCCATCTGCATTTCCACAAGTAGAATTCAGAACAGTAATATTCAATGACAAATTATTTGTTTCCTCCACTTCTACTTCCAATACATTCAGATGACAATCAATTGCAGTGATATCCGTAATCGTCACGACATATGTTCCGGCCCCCATATTATTAATCGTGCTTCCCACTGCCCCATGAGACCAATCGAATGTATAATTATCCTCGTTTGGAATACTTACCGTGACACTGCCATCCTCTAGTCCACAAGAAGCCGGGGAGGTCTCGATAGATGTCGGCTGGGGCCCATCAGAAGCACCTACCACATGTGTGGCCATCGTTTCACAGCCATCTATATCCGATACGGTAACGGTATAGGTTCCGGGATAAAGAGCGGTAATATCCTCCGTGCTTTCACCATTACTCCAGATATAGGCATAGCCGCCTACTCCACCCGTGGCAGTGATATCAATTGCTCCGTCAGGAGCAATGCAATTACTTGCATCCGTAACATTGGCTGTGATGAATAATACATTGGCTCCTACTAATTCAGAGCCGATTGTTGCCGTACATCCATTTGCATCCGTAACCGTCACTTCATAATAGCCTGGCCAGAATCCCTCTATATCCTCCGTATCCAAATTACCATTGCCATCCACATCCCAATTATAGGTGTAGGGAGCCACACCTCCCGAAACAGTCAGGTCAATAGCGCCGTCTGTAGCTGCGCAATTCATCGGATGTGTCACATCAAGGGTCAATCCAATAGGATTTGGGCCCATTACGGTATAACTATCCGAAGCGGTACATCCATTCACATCCGTCAGGGTAACGGTATATGTTCCCGGACTCAGCCCTGTGGCATTTTGGGATGACATCCCATTGGACCAAGTATAGGAATAAAATTCCATAGCATTACTGGGGAAACACTCAATACTTCCATCAAATTCGCCTGTACAGGATACATCCGTTCCTTGGAGTACGAAACTGATTTCCATTGGTACTGAGATGGTCATACAGGCCTGAAGTTCGGTATTATTTGCATCTATGACTTCCACACAAACGTAATAATTGATACCAGGAGAGGGAAAGGTATGTACAGGATTACAATTCATACTTGTATTCCCGTCTCCCAAATCCCAGAAACAACTAATGGGTTCCACTAGGCCCGTCTGACTATAGGAAAATGCGACTGGTTCCCCGGCACATATCGTAATATCCCCTGGTGATATGGTTAGGGTTTGGGCTGTCCCGAAAAGACAGAACAAGCAACATATTATGATGGAATAAAATCTTTTTTGCATGATTCTAGGATTTGATTGATGGGCAAATAGAACCCATGTTACAAATGTAACTGCCAATCCCTTTTAAATAAAGTACGTTTTTCGTATTTTGTCATATATAATTATAGTATACAATTTCTACTAATAAACATAATTTTTATTGACAATCAATTATTTAACTACATAATTTATATATCATTATTGACCAAAAGTAAACCATATCAAATTTTTTTAACATTCGATAATGAGGATAGGAATGCATTCGTGGATTTCCTACAATCCCCTTACTTCAATACCTCACCTGTATTGGTTCGATTGTATGAATACTTCACAAAAGTTTCGATTCCCGACAGATATGATTGGTATGAATCCGAATACCCCAATAAACCATATGATGACCTTACAGTAAGGAGGCACTTGTCAGACCTCAATAGGTTAATGGAGCAATTCCTTATGCTTCAGCAACTCAAAAAAAAGGAAAGACTCAAGAAAGAACTTACATTGACCGCCCTTAGAAAAAGGAGTTTGATTAAACATTGGAATACCCAATTCACGAAAAAATCCAAGGAGTACAAGGAATTCCTTGAATTCTCATCGGATTTGTTCCTACACCAATATCAGATATCCAAGGAGGAGGAATTATTCAAAAATGCATTGAACCAAAGAAAACCCAAGGAGAACCAAGAGGAAAGTATCCTGAGATTGGATTTGTATTATATCGTGGAAAAACTCAGGAATATTTGCGAGGTCAATAATTCCAAAACCATTTTCGAAACAGATGGACAACACCATCTGAATGACGAGGTCCTGCAATTGGCACAAACACCACCTTTCAATACTTATCCACAGGTTCAGATTTATATGAGGTTGTTGGATACGATTACACAGTCGGATAATGATGCTTCATTCTATGCCCTTCAACAATTGATTCAGGATAATGGACACCTACTCTCCGAATATGAGGAACGGGAAATATATCTGGCTTTGATTAATTTCTGTATTCGGAAAATCAACCAAGGAAGCCAAAAGAGTTTGGAAGAATGTTTTGAGCTCTATAAGAACATGTATGAAAAAGACCTGTTGGTTTCCGGACAATATCTTTCTCCATGGACATATAAGAACATCATCACGGCTGCCTTGAGATTGGACGAACTGGATTGGACATCAGAATTCATCAAGGGTAATTACCAGCAATTATCCCCTGAACATCGGGAAAATGCCTACAATTATAATCTGGCCAAATACAATTTCCACATCGGTGAATACAATAAGGTTTTGGATTTGCTCCAAAAGGTGGAATATGATGATATCTTCTATGGATTGGATGCAAGGACATTACTCATGAAAGTATATTATGACCTCAATGAGGAAGAAGCGCTGTATAGTCTTACGGATAGTTTCAGGGTTTATCTGAGGAGAAAGAAAAAAATTCCCAAGGAAAGACGAAAGACCTACCTCAACTTCATCAAATTCATCCGTCGTCTTATCATGCTGAGTCCTAGGGATATTAAGAACCTTAATGTTCTGGAATCCAGAATCCAACAAGCAGACCGTGTAGCAGACAAGGCGTGGATTCTTGAAAAACTATCCCAAAAAGCCGAGAAGATGAAATTGCTTAAGAGGTGATTCGATATAATCACAGTCCATACATATTCCTACAGAAACTCATAACTCCTCGAACAAAAAAAGTTTTTCATGTTCATCAGAAATATTCCTATTGACAATATCTATTATTGACTCAGCCAATGGATG
>JAHDHL010000039.1:39092-49384 GCA_020631355.1 Saprospiraceae bacterium
GTTCATCAGAAATATTCCTATTGACAATATCTATTATTGACTCAGCCAATGGATGCGAGGTATTATGGAGTCGGAAAGTCAAGGACTTATCATGGGTTTCAGCATCAATCGTATCCAATGGAACCAGAGTCTCGTCACTGATATTTTCTCCGCTCTGTTCCGAATTATTATTCGAACAAGCGTAACAAAACAGATTTATGACTATTGCAATTCGAAGTAACTTTTTCATCAAATATTTTAGAATCAACAATTCATTCAAATCTCATCATCCTGCACCAAGCAGCAATAGTCCTCCTCCGAATGTAACCAAGGTAACCAGCAGGATAACGAAAGTATAACCCATGATTCGCCTCATATCCAGATTGGCTATGGCCAATAGGGGTATGGTCCAGAAAGGCTGTATCATATTGGTCCATTGGTCGCCGTAAGCCACACCCATTACAATGAGGGAATGATCTGTCCCCAATTGATTGGCTGCCTCAATGAAAACAGGCCCTTGTACCACCCACTGACCACCTCCTGATGGCACGAACATATTCACGATTCCACTGGAAAGGAACGCAAGGAATGGAAGGGTATCCGCAGTAGCAATCTGTGCGAAAGCATCGGACATGATTTGCACCAATCCCGCATCCTTGATGAGTCCCATGATACCTGCATAGAATGGATATTGCAACAGGATAGGCCCAAGTAACTTACTGGCATCACTAATCAGTTCTACATAATGCTTAGGAGAACGGGCCAACAACATTCCCATCATCAGGAATGTCCAATTCACGATATTGAGGTTCAGATTGAAGCCCTTTGTCCGGAACCAATGAATCAGATACCCCAAAACCATAGATCCGAATACCAGAATCAGGAATCGGCTATTATCAAACATATCACCAAATGTGGATTCGTTGGGTGTGGTCCTTGCTTCCGTCGTACCTGCCGCTTCCAGTGTGACTTCATCATCCAGAATCGATTCACCGGCCTTGATTGTTGATTTTCTCCGGGCTTCTTGTTCTATCACATCCGCTTTCAATCTGAAAATATTTTTCTCCGGATGCATCAGTGGACAAACAATCGCAATGGCCAATAGGGTAACCAATGCAATGGCTATATTCCAGGAGGTAAAAATCGTTTCCGTAACCGGTAGAATCCCCATGCTTTCTTCTAGGATATGTCCTTCTGTGGCCACGAACAATGCAGAACTACTTGAATACCCCATATGCCAAATCACAAAACCTGCATATGCACTGGCCACCAATAATGGATAATGGATATTCAATCCTTTCTTATCCCCCTCCAAGGCTACTTGTTTCGCAATGATGGCCCCGACTACCAAACCTAATGACCAAGCAAATAAATTTGCCAATCCTGAAATAATAACCACTAAAAAATAGGCTTGGAAAGTATTCCTAGGCACCTTGGCCAAGGATGACAATCCCTTTTTCACCACATCCGTGTGTGCCAAGGCATGTGCAGTCACCAAGGTGATACTCAACTGCCCCATGAATGTCAATAAGGCACTCAGGCCACCGCCCCAATACTGAATGGATTCCACTGGTGTGGTATCCGTCAGACCGAATGTGAGTAGGAATGTTAGCAATGTGAGTAGAATCACAAATACGAACGGATCTGGATAGAATCTTTCCACAAAGGTGACGAACGGACTGGATAAGCGCTGGAATACTTTCATATACTTTGGTTTGATGTATGAAGTCAGGTATTATCCAAATGTAACACTTCAAGATAGTTTTGCCTTATTTCTAAATTACTTTTAGGAATGGAAGTATATCAGGGACATCATCGGACACCTAGTAGCAAAGGATTCTGACAACTATTTGTCAAATGGAATATTAATGTTGGGCAAGTATCGGGTATTCTTTATCTTGAAAAGAAAAAAGATGAAACTCTATCCCATCCTACTCGCAATTCCATTCCTATTCTTTTATTCCCAAACATCCGCACAGGAATTATATCAATATTTCGATGGTGCTGATACGATACCCGAAAAATCATTACTTGTCGAAATAGATTCCACAGAAGGGAACATATGGCAAATCGGGCCACCACAGAAAACCATCTTTAATGCTGCTGCTACTGTACCCAATGTATTGGTAACCGACACCATTAATTCCATTCCCAACAATGATTCATCCTCATTCCAATACATTCTTCCCAATGTTGATTGGGGATGGGGCATACTAGCCGTACAATGGACCCAAAAACTTGACCTGGATCATAAAAAGGATTTCGGTCTCCTTGAATTTTCTGTTGACAATGGTGACACCTGGCAGAATGCTTTCAACAACCCTTATGTCTACAATTTTTATGGTTTCGAGTCATCTAATGTGGATACACTATCTGATGGGAGTATAGGTTTTACCGGACAGGATTCTACTTGGAGGAATATTTGGTTTTGTTTTGACGGTTCATGGCTGGGTTCGAATGATACCATTGTTGTGAGGCATACCCTGTTATCAGATTCCATTGACAATAATAATGAGGGTTGGATGATAGATAATATGATTATACAGATGACATGGATTCATACCATTGCTGAAAAGGAGCAAGAAAAATATATCCGTATTTCTCCCAATCCATCAACAGGCAGATTTAATATTGATATCAAGAAAATCAATGGGCCCCACATCATAGAACATATGGAATTATCAGACATGAATGGGAAGCTACTCCAAAAATGGGAATATATTCCCACTAAGTTTTTCATCGACCTGGATGATTATCCGAATGGTTTCTATTATCTCAATATCAAGACCAATCAAAGTAGTGAGGTGCATAAGATTATGTTGCAGAAGTAGGATGGGAAATGAATGAATAGCATGTTGTTTTATGGTATATTTATCATAGTCCTTAATTTATTTTAGAATAATCAATTAAATATACTCATGGAAAACATACAGAACCGACTCGAAAATGCGATTGCATCTGGCCAGGATTACTTTAATCATGCCACTAATGCTGCAATCAGCAAAAAACCCCATTCCGACAAATGGTCAAAGAAAGAAATACTCGGACACCTGATTGATTCGGGAATTCATAATCTCCAGAGATTTACGGAAATACAATTTGAAAGTCAACCTTATAAAATAAGGAAATATAACCAAGACGAATTAGTAAAAGCCAATGATTACCAAAATTCCAAAACCAATGAAATCGTGGATTTTTGGACTGCAATTAACAATAGAATAATTTACATCATTCAACAACAAACGGAAAAAACATTGGACTATAAAATTGAATTGGATAATGGAAAAATATCCGATTTAAGATTCTTGATAACCGATTATGTCGATCATTTGGAATATCATTTAAATCAAATCAAAAGCATTGAATATTAAGAATAATATACATGGCGATGATGACTCCATCGTTAAGCGCCGCATGTATCCACCAATATTGATTGCTGTATTTTGTCTTGCCTTTTTCTTATTGAGTAGTAAGCATAAACACGAGGCTACTCCTTATGTCTATCCTAATCTTTCCCATTACCCTAAAATGTTACCTACGGACAACCCTCCCACGGTAGAGGGAGTGGAATTGGGACGGCATCTTTTCTACGACCCCATACTGAGTAGGGACAGCACCATTTCCTGCAGCAGTTGTCATCGACAGGAGCATGCTTTTTCGGACGGTGGGAATCGTTTCAGTACGGGAGCCCATTCAAACCCAAGCAAAAGAAACACTCCTCCCCTTTTCAATCTGGTTTGGTATCCTCACCTCCATTGGGATGGGGAAGCTACTAGCATAGAAGCGCAGATCAGCCTACCGATTACATCCCATTCCGAAATGGATTTGGATTGGCCGGAAGCCATCAGACGAATTCAACGGAGTGACATTTACCCTGAGATGTTCCAAGCTGCTTTCGGTGACATGCGAGTGGATAGTGTAGGTATTGTCAGGGCGATTGCCCAATTCGAACGGACGCTCATTTCCCACCATTCCAAATACGACCAAGCACTCAAGGGAAAAGCCTATCTCAACCAACAGGAATACAAGGGATTCGAATTGGCGAATGACCAAGTCAAAGGGAATTGCCTACATTGCCATACGACTGATGCCAATGCACTCGGCACGACTGGAAAATTCAGCAATAATGGCCTGGATGGACACCAAACAGCAGAAGCATTCGAGGATTGGGGACGTGGTCAAATTACCCGAAAGGAAAAGGATATTGGCCTATTCAAAATCCCATCCCTACGCAACGTCGCTCTGACCGCACCCTACATGCATGATGGCAGATTCAATAGTCTGGAAGAAGTCCTGGATTTTTATCACGAAGACGTCCAGAATAGTATGAACATAGATTCCAAAATGGGAATTCATCATCAAAGAAAACTGAATCTTAATGAAGAAGAAAAAGCATGTATCATTGCATTCCTGCATACATTGACGGATTCCATTTTCATACAAGAACCCGCATTTGGAAATCCTTTTCTGGAGGAATGATGTTATCCATATAAATATCCTGATATTCCTATCACTGATTCTTGAGCATGAACCAACCAACCATTTCTAAGCTGCGTGTATACCCTATCAAATCCTTGGGTTTTGTGGAAACGGGAGAAGCCGAAATCGGTTACCACTCCCTGAAGTCCGATCGTCAATTCGCTATGGTGGATAAGGATGGACGATTCATCAACGGTAAGCGCAACCACAAGGTCAACCAATTGGAAACCGTTTATGACTTACAACAAGGAACTGTTACATTCAAGGAGAAAGCTAATGGAAACTCAGAGGTTTTCGAATTGAGGCAGGACAACAACTTATTGGATGAATACCTCAGTTCCTTTTTTGAGACCCCATTGCACCTCCTTGAAAACCAACAAGGAAAATTCATGGATATTCCCACTCAGAGTAGTGTAACCATTGTAAGTAAAGCGTCCTTGGAATATCTACAACAAAATATGGACAGGCATTCTCTCGAAAGCATGCGCCTACGGTTTCGGACCAATATCGAAATCAGTGGCGTGGATGCATTCTGGGAAGAACAATTGTATCATCAACCCGGTATCGGCATGCGTATCCGAGTGGGTGATGTGGATATGATTGGTATCAGTCCGAGGGCCCGTTGTAATGTGCCACCACAAAGTCCTGATACGGGTGATATGGATTATTATTTCGTTAAGCATATGATTGCCGCCAGAAAGCAACATGTCGCTACCGAACAAAAAATCCTGCAATATGGCAAGGCCCATTATTTTTTATGCGTCAATGTGTATGTTCCCCAATCGGAAATCGGTAAAATAATCCGACTGGATGATGGGATAGAAATCCTTGAACCCGTTACCTTGGGATAATCATTAATTGACATTCAAAATGAAAAAATTCTCAATAGCCATACATGGCGGAGCCGGCACCATCCTTAAATCCAATATGACTTCCGAAAAGGAAGCGGCTTATCGGTCTGCGCTTAAGACTGCATTAGGATTGGGGCAGGATGTATTGAAAAATGAAGGGACTGCCCTGGATGCCGTGGAACAAGCTGTACGATACATGGAGGATTGTCCTTTATTCAATGCAGGTAGGGGTTCCGTATATAATGCCCTAGGGGGGCACGAAATGGATGCAGCATTTATGGATGGGAATGGCATGAATGCAGGCGCGGTAGCCGCCATCAGGAATATCAAGAATCCCATTTCGCTTGCCAGGAAAATCATGGAACAATCGGAACATGTTTTTTTGGTGGGAGATGGCGCTATGGAATTCGCGCGGATGCATGGACTTGATTTTGTGGAGGATGATTATTTCCACAATGAACATCGGTACCAACAGTGGCAACGCATCAAGGATTCTGCCCGATTCCAATTGGACCATAGTGAGGAACAAAAGGATAAAAAATTCGGAACGGTCGGAGCCGTCGCCTTGGATAGCTATGGGAATATTGCAGCTGCGACTTCCACGGGTGGCATGACGAATAAGAAATTCGGACGGGTTGGGGATAGTCCTATCATTGGTGTGGGTACTTATGCGAATAATGAAACCTGTGCCATTTCCTGTACGGGAAGTGGGGAATATTTCATGCGGAATGTAGTGGCATATGATGTTTCCTGCCTAATGGAATACAAGGGGCTTTCACTAGAAGCTGCTGCGCATGAAGTCATTCATGACAAACTCAAAAAAATTGGTGGTGGCGGCGGTCTGATCGCAGTGGATGCCCTTGGAAATATTTCCATGCCATTCAATACAAAGGGAATGTATCGGGCATTCGCACTATCGGATGGACAATGGGGAATAGGTATTTATAATGATCCGATTAATATTATGCAATAGAAATATAAAATCCCACCTATTCTATTTTTTCAATTTCCTTGCATATAATTAATGCATCGTGTTCATCGGTAATGGGCAGCACATCGTTATTATTCAAATAAAAAATATCAGGCTTCGACCTTAGTGTTTTTCTCATTTTCCTATCTAAACTTTTTATAGGTTTTATTCCTATCGAAAAAATTGATTGATTCATTTTTTTCATCAAATGTTCCACCAGTGATAAATTAGATTCCCACTCCTTTCCCATCTGCTCCCATTTTGCATTCTTTGAAATATGGATATCCGCACCCCAAATGATATATTTTCCATTTGGAATAAATTCATTAATTAACCAACTTACATTTTCGGCCATAATGGAATCTCTGAACTGGTGCTTCAATTGATAAGTAGGCAATTGCATTAATTCTAACAAATACACCCTATTATCCACACAACGAAGTAAGAAGTCAAATTCCAAATTCGTCATTTTATTTTCCTCCACCCAAAGCTCTTTATTATCATTTAAATACTTTTTTAATTTCTGATATTCATTCAAATAATCATCAAAAATTTCCTGAGTTAAATAAACCCCTTTATTCGCCTTTCCTATTTCAGGTTCCCACCTGAATCTCATTTCCACAAAATTAGAATCCAATTCATGTACTTCATTAGCATAGGCACTATTCAGTGACAATCCTATCAAGACTTTGAGATAATGTGCGAATAGAAAGGATTTCGGCCCCTTAAGGTCACAGCCGAATTGCTGTATGGGCTTATCCGATGATTTTTGGCTATCCATGTAACGGATTAATTCCAGAGTGGATGGAGTTTGCCACAGGTCGTACAATGTGGTCTGCTGCCGAATCCCGTCCCGTAGGTTGAACCTAAGCGCCATATAGGATTGGATGAATCCCGATTCGAAAATCACGACATTAAAATCCTTTTCCTGATGTAGCAGCGGTATGACTTCCCCCTTGACTTCCAAATAGGTTTCGACCCAATGGGCTTCCTCTCCCAAGCAGACAATGCTATCGTTGCCTATATCCGGCAGCAAGTCCTCCCAAGGCGATTGGGACATCATCATTACAGGCAAAAGCATCCAACAACAAAGTGTGCAAAATCTTTTCATCATTGTGATTTATTATCCAACGCGGAATCATTGCCATCCCAATTAGTCCCCTATTTATTTAACCCTTTTCCACTTTCGATTCAAGTTGTATTTGAGCGGACAGTTCGGAATATACAATTTCCTTTACATTGCCATTATTATCAAACAATACAAAAAATATTAACCATGGGATTGTTCAGTAAACTGTTCGGGAATAATGAAAAAGCAAATCTGACAGAAGAAGAATTATTATCATCTGGCACTTGTCCCAACTGTTGGGGAAGGCAGGAATACCAAGACCAATTCAAGGAATTTGTCAACGATCCCACCAAGGCGAATATCAGCCATTCACCCGACCAAAGAAAAGCATTTGTCCAGCAATTCGTAGAAACGAATATCACAGGTATCAGACTAAAAAGTGAAGGTGAATACCTCTCCTGTCCGAGTTGTAAGGGGAAATATAAATATGTATCAGAAAAGGCGAATTAATCGCACGAATGAAACATTTATGGATTTAATTGGTACAGAAGTCAACCCTGATTGTATTGGGGTTGGCTTTTAAATTCCTACTGGTATATTTATTTTCATTTATTCTATTATCACTACAAATGGAGCAGCTATATTTTATTTAAGCAGTTTTGACACTTTCTTTTCACTAACCTTTCTAACTGAATACCCAGTATCCACATCAACTATATAATACTTCCTTTTCTTTTTTTCCTGTGCAGATAAAAACTGATACTTACCTCTAATAAAATCAAGTAATATCTTCCCTTGGGTTGAGAACTGGACCACTATCTTATTGCCCCTCATATGAGTTGCTATAAAATATTCAGTAGAGAGGGATGTTTCCATTGATCTTACGTGAAGCCATTCATTTCCAGATATATCACCGAAGTCTTTTGCCCTATAAATATGTAACTTATTACTATTAAGCAGAAGAAGATACAGTTCGTTTTTATCTGATATAAAGTCATAATTAAATTCATCATCACCCTGACCTATAAAATCACCGTTATGTATATTAAGGAATTCTTTCCTAACAGGTAATGGTTCACTTAAAGTCCCATTCCTTATCGGAATATCCGTGGATGTATCTACGGCATGAAAAAAGATGCTCTTATTTTTTTTAGCGTACTCTTTCTCCGTACAAGACATACATATTTTCTCGTACCTAAGCGCTAAAGTAAATCCATGGACCACATGAAAGTTAGTCCATTCTCTAGCAGCAACTATTCTAATACCCTCTATTGAAGGAATATTATCAAGGCATTGAACATTTCCACTGCCCTTTTTCACATACAGTTTATTATCGGACATGTAATAGTACTCTCCATTCTTAACATAGATTTTATTCGATGATAGTGATATTTTCTGTCCGATTACTGGAAGATAAAGTGGAATAAATAAAATACAAATTAATGTTCTCATAAGTCATTTTTAATATAATGATTAGTAAGAGAAAAACCAGACATTCTCTCTTTCCCAACCTACCCTTTAGAAATAATATTCCACATCCCTATATCAATAAATTATATTCCCTCAACTCTAATATTAACTTCTTCTATAATTCCAATAATTCATTACATCCTATAATTTACCGACCTGCATTATTCCTTAGCAGATCATTCATTCTACGAATCCATTCAATCCAAAACAAAAAAGGCCGAAGTTTCCACTTCGGCTCATCGCAATTATTTATTTTCTTTCTTATACGCCAGTGTATTCCCTCTGCCTCCTACCATCGCTATTTGTAATTCCGAATCGGTTTGTTTGATAATGATGTATTCTGTAGTTCCTTCATTATTCGTTACGGTTACATATTGGGCATCTTCTTTTTTCTCCATCTTATAGGTTCCGGAACTGACGATTTTTCCATCATAATAATCATTCCAGACTCCATATTTCATTTCTATGACGGATTGGTTATCATCCTCACTGACCCAACGTGTTTCATCCAATGTATCTGAATATCTTGATAGGATTCCAATGAGTTGCTGTACGAGGGAAGCATATTCTTCGGCAGAAGTATTCTCCAATGTTTCAGTAACATCCTTATTGGGCACCTTAGGCATTTCGGGGTCGGTATCTCCCTCTACGGTTTTTGCCTTTTCTAATTGCCTGATAATCTGACCACCGTCGATATAAATCCTTTTTTCCTCATAGGTATAAGGACCTCGGAGGGATGCTTCATGTGAAGCTTGTTCGTAAATGAAATACGGCACTCCGTCCTTGATGTAATAGGTCGTGAGGGAACCACTATGTCCTATGGCCTTTTCCATTGTGATTTTCTTGGGCTTGCCCTCTGCATCATAATATCCAATGGCACTTGTTATTTCGTAATCCTCGAATTCATGCCCTCTGACGGTCTTTTGGGTGAGAGATGCATTGCTTGACTCTGTTTCCTGGAATTGGGTGCGGATTTTTTTGATCGCAGATTCCAAAGATGGATTATCGGATGGCACTTCCTCATCGTCCATGGTTAGGGTTGGTTGTGGGTCTTCGTTTCCAGAAGGTTTTTTCGTCGAATGTTCAAGTCTGTTATCCGTTGGGGTTCCACTATCCGTCGTATCGGATTCGGCAGATGAACACGACAACAGTAGGCTCACTACCAATAGGAATAAGATGGATTGAATTTTCATTTTGGTCTTGATTTAATGGATGTGATTCGAATGGAATGGATTCCTCTACGAATTTATCCGAGTGAATAATTCTAATATTTCATGATGTCAATTGAGCGTGTGTTCAGATTTTGGGAATTGATTCTAAAAATACACTTTCCATTGGCTTCATCAAAAAACATCCCGCACTTCAGATTTTTCTAAAATGCGGAATGGTATACAAAATCATTCTTACGAACCAATACCTATTATCGTTTTATCCATTTTTCGTTGGAAAGCTGCTCACCATTTTCATCCTGAAT
>JAHDHL010000078.1:0-3119 GCA_020631355.1 Saprospiraceae bacterium
TGATGCCATCATTGTCTTTAAATTGGGATTCGAATCCGTTTTGATTAATGCATTGAATCAATCCCTACCTTTTTTTTATTCGAATCATTTTGAGAAAATGCTGAAATATCCATTAGGGGTACTAAAATCAAAATTCAATTATGATACCATTCCAAGAAGTGATATTGAATGCATAGAAATCAAACGGAACAATCACTTGGCCCATGAAATAATGATTCAAACCACTAACAAGCCACTAAGATTCAAGATACAATGGCGAAACAGAGTAGATGAATATGAAATCATAGTCAACGAATGGACTGCAACCCCACACTGATAATAATGGCTATTTCCAAGAATAAAAAATCATCATACACTCTCTCATTCCATAATCTCCTTTTCATTCTGGGTGATTATTGGATGACCATTCAATGCCTGGATTAATGTTGCAGTTGCAAGGAGTCCATATAAAAGAGCAATAATGATTGTAATCCTTGTATTCCTAAAAAAATAGAATGATAATAGGGGCAGTATCTGTAAGGCATGCATTCCAATAAAGTGCGCAACTCGTAAATCCCCTACTGTCCTACTCCAAGCGACAATGAATAAATTAGAATTATCATTCACAGCTCCGACACTATGACTGGCCATCGAACTCATCAGGGCCCCCTCAAAGGAAAACACCACGAAAATAAGGATACCCAATCGTATTGCCCATAAATAATGGGGTGATAAATCAGGGAAATTCTGGGTAAAGAAAAGGAAACCGATATAAGCCGTATACAAAGTGATGACCACTGCCGCCACTCCCATTAGTGAATACATCAGGGTATAAACGGGAGCAGTAAAATTGAAATGTGAAAGCTCACCACGGGATGCCTGTAAGGTAATGTAAACAAGTTCGAATCCAAATAATAGAATGACTGTCCAACTAAAAAGACTTACATTAAAATGGTTTAGATAATGGCAAAACCAAGCTATCGTCCATGAATACATTCCTATGGATATCGCAAACTTAAACGGTTTGTACCAAGCATTGATTCCATGTACTTTTATTGTGGTCGTTTGGGTTAGGACCAAACAAGCAATAGAAATGATAAAACAGAATAAACCAAAATAAAATAAGTGCTCGTTACGAAATTTCAGTTCCTTGAGAAATGCCAACCCTTCTGTTATTATCATATTCTTTTCTTTATGAGGTGAATTTGAATATTTATTTATGTTTTTCGACCCATGAACGAATCAATCGAATGAATCTGGGATAATCATCCTGATAAACAAAATGGCCACAATTATCAAATATTTCAAGTTCACTATTAGGCATTCGTCCATTCAGGTTCACTCCGTTTTCCTTATGAAGTATGGCTTCGTGTTCGCCCCAGAATATTTTTGTCGGGATATGAATATCCTTTAAATTCCGGTCAATATGTTTCAATGCCTCAGGATACTTCTTGAACCATTTCATGCTATTGGCTACTTTGCCTTGGTGTGATTTCTTATAATCGGAAATCTCATATTTATTCGGAACATATCGTACGTTACCAAGATTCTTTGCTGATTCGATCAATGCACCACTTCCTGCAATGACAAACATGCCCCGCCAAAATCCTGAACGCACCATCTTTCTCATAATACTTGGTTCAGATGTAGGCAATGCAGCCGGTCCGTCACCAATCATCATTGATTTTATATTATTCTTATGATTAATGACATAAGTCAGTGCACTGGCCATACCCACATCCGGAGCAACCAAATGTGCAGCAGTAATATCAAAATGTCCAAGAAATGATTTTAGAAAATCTCCTTGGAATGTAAATGACATGTATTCGGTTTTTGTTTCACTGGCTCCGAATCCAGGCAAATCGTAGGTATAAAGGTTGTATTCCCTCTTTAATGTATCCCAAATGGGTGAATATGCTACGATACTGTGCGGAAAGGCTGACAATAGAACAATCGTTTCTCTCTTGTTATCTATTACGGATTTAGCCATTCTTATCCTAACACCATCTATGGACACATATTCCAAAGGCATTTCGAACGGTCGTTCCAAAGTGGGTTCCTTTGAATAAGAATTTTGCTTTCTAATCCTATTCAACTCTGGCATTTCAGGAGTTATTAGGCTTACAAAAGCAGCATTTAGCTTATCGTATAAATTGATTTTGGTTAATTTGCCCTCTTGAATCATAAGAAAATGTTTATTTTTACTATCAAATCAGTAGCAAAAATATAAATTACTATCAAATTAATAGTAATAAACTCAGAAAATGAAGGATAATTTTCGTTCTGGCTGTCCGATAGCCTCCACATTAGATATCATTGGTGACAAGTGGTCCTTGCTCATCATTCGTGATATGCTGTTGCATCACAAGATGACATTCAAGGAATTTTCCGCATCTGAAGAGCAAATCGCACCAAGTATCTTATCTTCCCGACTCAAACTCCTAAGCTCCTATGGCCTGATTACCAAGCAAAAACTCGTCAATAATAAAAAAGAAAACATCTATCTACTTACGGAAAGGACAATGGAATTGACACCCATCCTAGTGGATATAAGCATTTGGGGAGACCAACACTTGCGTGAATTCAATTCGATAGATAACATCGAGGGATTGGATTTGGAAAGGTCAGTCATCATTGCTGCCATCAAGGATCGATATTCTGCTATGGTTGGATCTATTGAAATAATCTACTGATACCCTAACAAATAATTTTCAAGGATATTACCTTACCTTACCTTTCCATTCTTATAATGCATTCATAGATATTTCAGAAACCAAACCTCAATCTTCATTCATGCTAATCGGAAAATCTTCTCCCAAACAATTGAGAATTAGGAATCTCAATACTGAACAATGTCCGAACTGCCAGAAATTCAATTCCCTTAAGATAACGGTATTCATCACATACTTCCAGGTATTTTACTTTCCTATCCTGCCTAATTCCAAGCAGGGTCAAATTGAATGTTCCAATTGCAAGCATGTACTCAGCAGGCATGAAGCCACTCCTAGTATCGTAGATCAATACGAACAGGAAAAAAATCAAATCAAAAAACCTATCTGGTATTATGGTTTCTTTTTCTTGGCTGTCATATTTTTCTGTGGCATGGTATACTTCTTAAAATTGACCAAAGAATGGGAAAG
>JAHDHL010000078.1:3219-9785 GCA_020631355.1 Saprospiraceae bacterium
AGAAAATAATTTCCAATAAAAATTCCAAGATTAATGAACTTGAAATACTTACTCATATTCTGTATCTTTTATTCATGTAAATTCACTGGTAGTAACGAAAGACAGCCACCATGTTTTCCTGACAAGGGAATAAAAAAAGCAGTTGTAACGGCAACCATGCAGTCAGATGAAACAAAATCAGCAATCCAAACCATTCATTATGACACCTTAGGACGACCTCTACTGAGGGAAGAAAACAATGAAAGGTCAACTACTTTCCTTTACAATCAGAAAGATTTGAAAGGAACTATCGTGAACATGCTTGGCAGCATCATTGATAGCACTACTATGGAAATGGAAATCATTTCCTCTGATACCAATCTGGTCACTAAGAATGACGAGTACGGCAGAGCACTAGAAATGGGCGGAGGCGACGGAATACTAAAACATCAATATGAGGGATGTGAAGTCGAATTACAGATTTACACTGATAATTTCGGAAAACCACGTCATGAATTCAAATTGATACATGAGAATGGTATCCTGATGAAGACCATTTGGTCATTGCCCGGAGACAAGAAAGGTAGGGAAACCATCTACTATGATTATGAGTTCAATGAATCCAATCACTGGGTAAAAAGAATATATGAATTCCCATCAGGCGACAAGATTGTAGAAGAAAGGATACTTGAACTCTACGAATGAGGAAATAAATAAAAGCACTTCCAATTAAATCAAGGTAAGTAATCATTTATGATTCATTTTTTGTTCGATACCTGTATTGAATTTGAATATATCTTATTATTTTCATAATCACCCCTGGTCAGCATATTTCTATATAATCTTTTTAAACCAAATAAAATATGAATCGAATATTAATTCTTGTCTTATTCTGGAGCGTTATTTCTTGTCAGAACTCACCAGATGTTGCTTATGATAATTCTGATAATCACGAAAACAGACAATCAGAAAAGGTAGAAGAAGTAAACACGCTACCTGATTCGGATGCCATTGATATTACCTATGGTAAAGAAATTGAGGGTTATGATATCACTGTACAATGGAACCCCAATTCCAAGGATAGAGGAATCACAACAGGTCCGGCAGAGCTTACATTTTCCAAGGGCACGACTACTTTCAAGGTCACTAACAATGATTTCGGACTTTCATCTGATGCCTTGGATATGGAATATGATGATGAAGATAAGGTCATAGTCTCCAAGACAAAAAGCATCAGCCTTGAATATAGTGATTTCGAATTAGAGGACAATAAATTGGGTTATCCAGAAACCCCGTTCATATTCCTTGATTTGAATTTTGATGGAAAAAAGGAAATACTTCTTTGCCAACCCGGAAAAGGTCAAAGAGGAAGAACGACTTTCTCTGTCCTTGATTCAGATGGAACATCAATCAATGCAAAACCATACGACCTATTGGATAGCGAATCACAAATAGATGCTCAAAATAAAACCTTATCCGTATTTACCTCAGGTGGCGCTTGTGCCGGAGTGACCGACGTCTATCAGAGCGTGAATGGCGCACTCCAAAGAACCCAAACACGCAAGCAAAACATGAAAGACGGAAAATGTATGGAGTCCACTTATGAAGTCAAGGACGACAAGGAAAAATTCATTTCAGAAAAAGAATTGAAGTAATCCAATCACTGAAGTAGAATATAATCCCGATTTGGTCATATCTCCGAATCGGGATTTTTTATTTCATTGAAAAACTGCATTATCCTCATGAATAGCTCATCTAAAAAATGGGACATCCAACTTACAAGATCTATATTCCAAGTAGGATTCTAATCCGCTAACATTTTTTGTACCTTGACATTTCATCCATATTTTGAAATTGCTTCAAAATCAATTTGTATGCCCCAATTATTTAAGTTGACTTTCTTACTATTTTGCTTATCTCTGAATTACTCATGCCTTGAGAAAGTAGTACCACAAAAGGAACCCCATACACCCCTTACCAAAGAGACATCATCTGAAACTCCCTCACAATCCGATACCCTACAATTCACATCCGGTATTCGAGCTATATTTCAGGATAGAAATCACAATTATTGGATAGGTAGTTTGCAGGAAGGTGTTGCCATGTATGATGGAAAATCTTTTACCTATTTTAATTATAAGAATGGTTTGGGCAGCAATCAGGTATTAAGGATTCAAGAAGACCCAAATGGGGTGATTTGGTTTGGCACAGATCGGGGTGTCAGTAGCTATGATGGCACACAAATGACACATCATACCCCCATCAAAAAAAGTGAATGGAACAAAAAGGATGATGATCTTTGGTTCAATGCAGGTACCAAGGAGGGAATACACAGATATGACGGCCGAGAACTGCAGTTTTTACCATTCCCCAACCCTAAGGTAATCAATCCCAATAATGTCTATTCCGTTACAAGCATTGCCAAAGGAAAGCATGATATGCTTTGGATTGGAACTTATGCAGGTATCTTCGGTTACGATGGGACATCTTTTCAGTTGATTAATGACGAAACATTAGGATTCGAAAAAGAAGGTGAATACCTGCACATCCGATCCGTTCTCGAAGATTCTAAAGGTCGGTTGTGGATTGGAAACAATGGTATAGGAGTACTGCTCCATGAAAAGGATTCAACCACTAACTTCTCATCCCAAATGGGCCTGATCCATCCCAATAGTACTGGACAAGGAGATGCGTCTCCACAGGGTACACTTGAACATGTTTTCCTGATTGCTGAGGACCGAAAGGGCAATATATGGTTTAGTGACCGTGATTCAGGTATATGGAAATATGATGGATTATCCATGAAGAATTACACAATAAAGGATGGATTATCGGATGACTTCGCATTATCCATGCATGAGAATTCAAATGGTGAATTATGGTTCGGATTAGGTAACGGGGATATTTATCAATTCAATGGCCTATCCTTTGATGAGGTATTTTAGTGGAGGTTATAATTAATATCAATTAATAAAAGGCTTATCTTACTGAATTGGCTCTGGAATAGAATTTCGTATCTTGCCTCATCAAAGACTAATAAATAATAGGAATGAAACTTGGAAAATCAATAAAATTATACCTGATGGATGCTTCCCCTTCTGGAAGAATATCATCTGAATTATCAAACTGGACCGGTAAGGCATATAAAATACCTCGAAATAAAATCAGTGATTGTAAAAATATCTCTGAAATACATGACGAGGGAAGTGTGGGTGTTTATATTCTTATGGGAAATGGGGATGTAAACAGAAAACAGGCCTATATCGGAGAAACTGAGAATATTTACAAAAGATTAAACGAACATGTTAGAAAAAAGGAATTCTGGAATGAGGCGATTGTTATTATTAGTAAGGACGAGAACCTGAATAAGGCACATATAAAATATCTTGAACATCGAATGATTGAAGAAGCCAAATTTGTGGATAGATATGACCTAACCAATTCTGATTTCCCAAAGAAGCCATCAATATCCAAACCAGACCAAGATGAGATGGAAGAATTCTTCATTCATCTCAAATTACTTGTCAGCACATTCGGATATAAAATATTCGATAGCATCATCGAAGCTATACCCGATAAGGAAACCAATACTGATAATGATACTTCAGATATATTTTATCTTGAAGATACAAAAGGAGCCTATGCTGAGGGAGTTATATCCAATGAGGGATTTGTTGTGTTTGAAAATGCTAAATTCGTAAAGGAGTCCACTCCTACTATACCAACCAACTCAAAATCAATTCGTGAACAATTAATTACAGATAAAATATTACAATTAAAGAATGGTTTTTATATCCTAAATAAAAAACATCTTTTTAGCAGTTCATCGAGTGCAGCATCTGCCATTAAGGGCAATAGTTCAAGCGGTCCTAGAGAATGGAAACTCAAGAATGGAAAATCACTTAAGGAATATGAAAAGGAACAATTAGGACCACAAACCTAATGGTCATCCTATTACTAATACCAATCAAAAACAGTGTCCCACACCAAGGAAAAAATCGTACTTGTTCATGGAGCTTTCCATAATAAGGATTGCTGGAATTTACTTATCCCCGAACTCCAGAAACGAGGCATTATATCCCACACCCTAACACTGGTTGGGCATCAGAGTAGTAACAATAATGCCTTATCTATTTCACTTAGGGATTATGTGAATCAGGTCGTAAAAATGATTCAGGATATTGGCGAATCCGTCATGCTACTAGGTCATTCTATGGGTGGAATCATCATATCAATGGTAGCGGAACAATGTCCGCACCTCATTAGGCATCTCATTTATCTCACTGCGAATGTTCCAAGGAAAAAAGACCGTATGATTTACATGGGAAAACAGATGAAAAGCAATGATGAAAGTATTTTTTTGGAAGCATTGGAATATTCGTTCTCGGCATTATCAAAAGGACGTTTGAGTCTGAATCCTGATCTAAGCGGACAGGCCTTTTACAGTGAGCAAACACCCGGTATCCAAAAAGTATGGGCTCAGAAAATTGTGAATCAACCATTTCGGCCTTACTTAGGGAAAATAAGATGGTCCAAGGAAAAACTCCAAAATATAACCAAGAGCTATATTGAATGCGAATTGGATAAGGCACTAACCTTGTCCCAGCAAAGGTTCAATCAAAAAAATATGACTTTCAATCATGTCAGAACTCTGAAATCGGATCACTCACCCTTTCTTCTTATGCCAAAGGAACTAGCGGAAACCATTTTTGAATTATCACAACTATCCTAGTCTTCGATCCATTCAGGAATTCCATCAGGATATCGTAATTTAGAGCATGTTTGAGCAACAAGTAAACAGGATATTATTAAAAGCCAAGGAAGCACATATCACATTAGGCAATACCCTAGATATGGATATCATAACTGATTTAGAAAATAACCTAGGAGTTACACTCCCATTGAGTTATACCACTTATCTAACCCAAATCCAGAATGCTGACCCCGGAAAAATCCAAATCAGAAAACCATTCGATACATCAGCCATCACCTCCCAAGGACTTCCTAAAGCCCTTGAACAACTAATGCTCGAAAATCTGGAATCAAGAAAAAAATTCGAGGAAGAAAATATTAAAAATTGTAAAATTCCTTTGAATCACATCCATCTTGATAAAATCGAACCACATGCAAACGGACCTTATCATGGCATATATTCACTGAACACTTCATTATCCCATAATATCAGAAATCATGGATTCAATTTACTTGAAACATTTCCATTTGAGGAAGACCTTGATTTAGGGGAATTAGCCAATAATGGCACTTCAATTGAATGGGATGAACACTTGAAAAAGTTGGAAACCACACCGTCATATGCCGCACTTTGGGATGAGTTCGAAGACACATATGCCTATAATTCCAAATGGCTAACAGGAACCCTTACTATTTGCGAGTATGGTTGCGGGGATGAATTCATTTTGGTGATGAATGGAAAAAGGAAAGGTGAAATCTGGGTCAACAGCCTACCCGGAGTAACTGGAATTTATTCATTACATGTAAATATTCTGACATTTTTTGAAAATTGGCTCGATAAGGAAATAGCCATCAGAAAAGGAAATCAAGAAAGATTGACCAACGCATATTATGCTTATTTGGAATTCGGGAACAATAAAAGGTACAAGGTTGTTGATTAGCTTGGAATGGATCGGAAAATCCATCCGTCCAAACCCAAAATTGAATCAACTCCATTTGCCATGTCAGAATATACTTCAAAGGAAATGCTGGTTTTTTATAATAAAAAACAAAGCATTAACGAATATGTGGATTATTCCCCCAGTGCGAAAAAACCCAAACTTGTCGTACAAGCTTGGAAGCAACATGGCCATGCTCTCACCATTCAAAAAATCAGAGCCTTATCCATTGAGGAAATAGCAATGGCCCATGATATTAATTATGTCAGGGGTATTATGAATGGTAAAATCAAGAACGGCTTCGGTAATAAGTCATTGAATATTGCAAAAAGTCTACAATGGACCACAGGTAGTTTTTTATCCGCAGCAATTTATGCCTACCAGCATAAGTGCAATACCTTTTCACCTACCTCAGGATTCCATCATGCCGGATATAATTACGCCAATGGCTTTTGTACATTCAATGGTCTGATGATTGCTGCCTTGATGCTGAAAAAAAGGTATAAAGCCAATCATATCGGCATCCTGGATTTGGATTCCCATTATGGGGATGGAACGATGAATATTATCCATAAAACGAATAGTGAGGATTTCATTTCCCATTATTCTTTGGGAGACCATGATGTAATGAAACATAATAATTCCGAATGGTTGGAACGGTTACCTGATACCATAAGGAAATATTTTTCAAATTGTGATATTCTATTTTATCAGGCAGGAGCAGATTGTCATGAAAATGACCCTGAAGTACATTCCGGACATTTCACTACAAAACAAATGTATTTGCGTGATTATGTGGTATACTCGACCTGTAGTGCATTACAAATCCCTGTTGTAACGAATTTGGCAGGAGGTTATCAAAAACCATTTGAAAAAGTTATTAATTTACATTGTGAGACCGCCAAGGCTTTCCAGGATAGTCATTCAAGTATATCTAATGAGTGTTTAGGGATATTG
>JAHDHL010000040.1:0-44886 GCA_020631355.1 Saprospiraceae bacterium
GCGGAAGTAGCTCAGTTGGTAGAGCTCCAGCCTTCCAAGCTGGCGGTCGCGGGTTCGAGTCTCGTCTTCCGCTCTATATTGGGGAATCCCTTTAGAGCATCAACCTTGAATTGGTAAGCCAATGTAGCTCAGGGGTAGAGCACTTCCATGGTAAGGAAGGGGTCGGGGGTTCAAATCCCTTCATTGGCTCTTTATCATATACAGTTTTAAACCTTTTTGTTAACCATTTCATTAGAAAAAAAATAATAACTGATGGCTAAGGAAACTTTCGAGAGGAATAAACCTCACTTGAACATCGGTACTATTGGTCACGTTGACCACGGTAAGACTACATTGACTGCTGCGATTACTTACGTTTTGTCTGACGTAACTGGTGGTGCGAAAATGGATTATGATACAATCGACTCTGCTCCTGAGGAAAGAGAAAGAGGTATCACAATCAACACTGCTCACGTTGAGTACGAAACTGCAAATCGTCACTATGCACACGTAGACTGTCCAGGTCACGCGGATTATGTGAAGAACATGGTAACGGGTGCTGCACAGATGGACGGAGCTATCCTTGTGGTAGCTGCTACTGATGGTCCTATGCCTCAGACTCGTGAGCACATCCTTTTGGCTCGTCAGGTAGGTGTTCCTAAGATCGTAGTATTCATGAATAAGGTAGACCTTGTTGATGATGATGAGATGTTGGAATTGGTAGAGATGGAAGTAGGCGAGATTCTTGAGCAATATGAGTTCGGCGACTGTTCTATCATCGCTGGTTCTGCACTTAAGGCTTTGGAAGGTGACGATGAGGCTAAGAATCAAATCCTTGCTTTGATGGAAGCTTGTGATAATGATATCCCTGAGCCAGAACGTGCTGTTGATATGCCATTCTTGATGCCTATCGAGGACGTATTCTCTATCACTGGTCGTGGTACTGTTGCTACTGGTCGTATCGAGCGTGGAGTAATCAATGTAGGTGATGCAGTTGAAATCGTAGGTATGATGAAAGCTGATGAGAAGCCATTGACTTCTACTTGTACGGGTGTAGAGATGTTCCGTAAGATATTGGATAGAGGTGAAGCTGGTGATAACGCTGGTTTGTTGCTTCGTGGTATCGATAAGAAAGATATTCAGAGAGGTCAGGTTATCTGTAAGCCTGCTTCTGTGAAGCCACATACTCACTTCAAGTGTGAGGTATATGTACTAGGTAAGGATGAAGGTGGTCGTCACACACCATTCTTCAATGGTTACCGTCCTCAGTTCTACTTCCGTACAACTGACGTTACAGGTGATGTAACACTTCCAGCAAATGTTGAAATGGTAATGCCAGGTGATAACGTTACTTTGGAAGTTAAGCTAATCAACGCTATCGCAATGGAGAAAGGTCTTCGTTTCGCGATTCGTGAGGGTGGCCGTACAGTAGGTGCTGGTCAGGTAACTGAAATTATAGCATAATCTGAAACTAGAATTAGTTTCTATTATAATATCGAAAAGTTAAGCACCTCTATTGGGGTGCTTAATTTTTCGCATAAACGGGCGTAGCTCAACTGGCAGAGCGACGGTCTCCAAAACCGTAGGTTGCGGGTTCAAGTCCTGCCGCCCGTGCAAAGAAAATAAGATGGAAAAGTTAACACTGTACATTAAGGAAAGTTACGATGAGTTGGTCAATAAGGTATCTTGGCCTACGTGGTCTAACCTCCAAAGTACTACAATAGTAGTATTGGTTGCTACCATCATCATTACACTGATTATTTTCCTTATGGATTTTGCTTCCAAGAATTTGATGGAGCAAGTGTATAAGATTCCTGAATACCTATCCTAAGAAAGAGTAACACGTAATTATCATGGAAGAAAAAAAGTGGTACTCTCTAAGGGTAATCAGTGGCAAGGAACGCGCTATCAAGGAGCGTATCGAACTCGAGATACAAAGAAGTAAGTGGGATAGCAGTGTTACCTCTGTCCTAGTACCTACTGAAAAGGTATATAAGATTAGGAATGGTAAGAAAGTGGTACAGGATAGGAATATCCTACCCGGCTATATCCTAGTCGAAGCATACCCGTCCAAGTTCACTGGAGAAATCATACAGGGTATACAGAATCTTCCTAACGTTATCTATTTCATAGAAAAGAATAACCCGATTCCTTTAAGGGCATCAGAAGCCAATAGGATGTTGGGTAAGGTGGATGAGTCACAGGATGTGGGCGAATCCATGTTAGAACCATACTTGGTGGGTGAAACCATCAAAATCATTGATGGTGCATTCAGCGGTTTTGTCGGTGATGTACAGGAAATCAATGAAGAAAAGAAGAAACTCAAGGTCATCGTTAAGATATTCGGTAGAGGTACCGAAGTTGAGTTGAACTTCATGCAAGTAGAGAAGCAGTCATAATTCCCGTTCCTCTTTTTGTGAGAAAGAGGCGCTTCCCGGTAGTTGTGTACTGATGATGATAAAGCAGTTTCGAAACTGCAATTACTAAAGTTTGAAAAGCGAATTAATAATGGCTAAAGAAGTCGATACGCTGATTAAGTTACAAGTGAAAGGTGGTCAAGCTAATCCAGCTCCTCCTGTAGGTCCAGCTTTGGGTGCCAAGGGTGTGAATATCATGGAGTTCTGTAAGCGTTTCAATGCTCAGACACAAGATAAGCAAGGACAGGTTGTACCGGTAGTCATCACAGTATTCAAGGATAAGTCCTTTACATTTGTCATCAAGACATCTCCGGCTCCTGTTCAATTATTGCAGAAAGCAAAGTTGAAAAAAGGTTCCTCCGTTCCTAACCGTGATAAGGTAGGTTCCGTGACTTGGGATGATATAAAGGAAATCGCTCAGGATAAGATGTCCGACCTTAACGCATTCACCATTGAAAGTGCTATGAAAATGGTTGCTGGTACTGCTAGAAGTATGGGTATCACCGTTTCCGGTAGTGCACCTTGGGATGGTGAGTCCAAGTCTGACGCTGAAGCTTAATCAATCTAAGAATTCAATTCCCTTTTGGGGAGGAAGCCGTAACTCAAATACGGCGTTATTACCTCACATAAATTGTTCATAATGGCAAAGATTTCAAAAAGAAAAGCTGCTGCAATCGAAAAGATCGAGGATGGTAAGCTTTACACTCTTGATGAGGCTATGGCCTTGGTTAAGGATGTAAACTTAGCTCGTTTTGATGCATCAGTAGATGTCCATGTAAGACTAGGAGTGGATCCTAGAAAAGCCGATCAGGCATTGCGTGGTACAGTAACCTTACCTAACGGAACAGGTAAGTCTAAGAAAGTATTGGTATTCTGTACTTCTGATAAGGAAGAGGAGGCTAAGGCCGCAGGTGCTGATTACGTTGGTCTTGATGAGTTGATCCAAAAAGTAACTGGCGGATGGACTGATTTCGACGTAGTGGTCGCTATGCCTAGCGTAATGGCTAAGATTGGTCGTCTGGGACGTATACTAGGTCCTAGAGGATTGATGCCAAACCCTAAGACAGGTACGGTAACACCTAACGTAGGAGCTGCTGTCTCAGAAGTAAAGGGTGGTAAGATCTCTTTCCGTGTAGATAAGACTGGTATCATCCATTCTTCTGTCGGTAGGGTTTCTTTCGAGCCTAAGAAGCTTACTGAGAATGCAAATGAGTTATTGTCTACTCTTGTTAAGATGAAGCCATCTACAGCAAAGGGTATTTACATGAAGTCAATAACTGTTGCTACTACCATGAGTCCAGGTATTCCTGTTGACGCTAAATCCATTAAATAATATCCCTCATATAGATATTATGCCAGTGTCAGGCCACTGCCATTGGTTAATCTCTCTAAAAGAAGAGAATCATGAATAAAGAACAAAAGACGGCGATGATCGAAGAACTGAAAGATAAGTTCGCCAATAATAATTTCTTTTATATCGCCGATTCATCATCTATGACTGTTGCGGATATCAGTGATTTCCGTAGAGCATGTTTTGAAAAAGGAGTATCTGTTAAGGTATACAAGAATACCTTGATTAAGAAAGCTCTTGAATCATTCGGAGAAGACAAGGGCTATGCCCCTATTTATGATGTCTTGAAAGGTCAATCCACTTTGATTTTTGCTGAGACGGCTAACTTGCCTGCAAAAATCATTAAGGAGTTCAGAAAAGACGACAAATCTGACAATCCTAAGCCTGCATTGAAAGCAGCTTACATTGATTCGGATGTGTTCGTTGGTGATGACCAGGTCAAGCCATTGTCTGAATTGAAGTCCAAGGAAGATCTCATCGGAGATATTATCCTTTTACTTGAATCTCCGATCAAAAACGTTATCGGTTCCTTGCAATCAGGTGGTAATACCATCTCTGGATTGCTTAAGGCACTCGAAGAACGTGGCGAATAGGTACGGCTTCCAAGTTTACGCCTCCATATAATAACTATTATTTTTATCATTATTTTTTAAAGACATTTTACAATGGCTGATTTAAAAGAATTTGCAGAACAACTAGTTAACTTGACTGTTAAGGAAGTTAAGGAATTAGCAGATATCCTTAAGGAAGATTACGGTATTGAGCCTGCTGCTGCTGCTGTTGCTGTTGCTACCGGTGGTGGTGCTGCTGGTGGTGGTGAAGCTGCTGCTGAGAAGACTGAGTTCGACGTAATGCTTAACTCTGCCGGAGCTGCTAAGCTTAAGGTTGTTAAGGAAGTTAAAGGTCTTCTAGGTGTAGGTTTGAAAGAAGCTAAGGAACTTGTTGATGGAGCTCCTGCTGCAATCAAGCAAGCTGTTCCTAAGGACGAAGCTGAAAAAATCAAAGCTGCTCTTGAAGCTGTAGGTGCTGAGGTAGAGTTGAAGTAATTCGCATATACCAAAGCCCATTGAGCCAAAGAAGGGCTTAAAAACTTAAAAGGCATAGCCTGAGACTGCATAGTCTCGGCTATGCCTATTGTGGTATCTGAAAGGAAAGGATTTCTGAATAGCAAAAAGAATCTGTCTCCACATCTACCAAAGGGTATGGACGAATACCCCGAAAGTAGTTTCATAAGGATGCCCGTCAAACGTAGAGAATCTGATAGGACTCTTTTGAAGCATCTGGCCTTATGCCATCTGTTTCTAAAAAACATCATATACAACGGAATATGACAGAAGCCACGTTTAACCAGGCCGCAAGACGGCACAATTTCGGTAAAATTAAACCTGCCGAATATCCCGATTTCCTAGAAATCCAAATCAAATCCTTCATGGAGTTCTTCCAATTGGAAACAACTCCTGAAAACAGGATCAATGAGGGTTTATACCGAGTGTTCCAAGAAAATTTCCCCATCACTGATGCTAGGAATATTTTCGTTCTCGAATTCTTGGATTACTTCGTAGATCCCCCACGTTATACCATCCCTGAATGTATGCAACGTGGATTGACCTACAGTGTCCCATTGAAAGCAAAGTTGAGACTTTCCTGTAATGATGACGAACATGTAGATTTCGAAACCATCGTACAGGATGTATTCTTGGGTAATATTCCATATATGACTCCAAAGGGTACTTTCGTTATCAATGGAGCAGAAAGGGTCATTGTTTCACAATTACACCGTTCACCCGGTGTATTCTTCGGTCAGAGTCTTCACCCGAATGGTACGAAAATCTACTCCGCAAGGGTTATTCCTTTCAAAGGAGCCTGGATGGAATTCGCTACCGATATCAATACGGTGATGTATGCTTATATCGATCGTAAGAAGAAGTTTCCTGTAACTACCTTGTTGAGGGCCATCGGCTATGACTCGGATAAGCAAATCCTTGATTTGTTCGACCTTGCTGATGAAATTCCTGCAACAGAGGCATCTCTTAAGGAATCCATCGGCCGTAAATTGGCCGCAAGGGTACTTCGTACCTGGACGGAAGATTTCGTTGATGAGGATACAGGTGAGGTGATTACCATTGAAAGAAATGAGATTATCCTTGAACGTGATGTCGTTTTGGATGAGAATAACATCAACCATATCCTAGAAGCGGATTCGGATGTGATTATTCTACAAAAAGAAGATATCTCAGAGGATTATTCCATCATATATAATACACTCCAAAAGGACCCCTCAAGTTCCGAGATAGAAGCTGTTCAGCATATCTATCGTCAGTTGCGTGGTACTGATCCACCGGATGAGGATACTGCCCGTGGTATTATCGATAAGTTGTTCTTCTCTGATAAGCGTTATAACCTTGGTGAGGTTGGACGTTATAAGATCAACAAGAAACTAGGAAGTGATACCGATACGGAAACCTTGGTCCTAACCAAGGATGACATCATTTCTATCGTAAAGTATTTGGTGAGCTTGATGAACCAAAAGGCTGAGATAGATGATATCGATCACTTGAGTAATCGTCGTGTTCGTACGGTAGGTGAACAATTGTACGCTCAGTTTGGTGTAGGTTTGGCTCGTATGGCCCGTACCATCCGTGAAAGGATGAACGTAAGGGACAATGAGGTATTCACACCTGTTGACTTGATTAATGCACGTACACTGTCATCAGTGATTAACTCATTCTTCGGAACCAGTCAATTGTCCCAATTCTTGGACCAAACCAACCCACTATCGGAAATTACGCATAAGCGTCGTATTTCTGCATTGGGACCTGGTGGTTTGAGTAGGGAGCGTGCAGGTTTTGAGGTTCGTGATGTTCACTATTCTCACTATGGTCGACTTTGTACGATTGAAACACCGGAAGGACCTAACATTGGTCTGATATCCACACTTTGTGTACACGCAAAGGTGAATAAGATGGGATTCTTGGAAACACCTTATCGTCCTGTTGATTCAGGTAAGGTGGACTTTGCCGCAGGTCTTAAGTATCTATCGGCAGAAGGAGAGGATATGGCCATCATCGCACAGGCGAATACGCCGGTAGCGGAAGAAGGTGCTTTCAGAACTGATCGTATCAAGTGCCGTCAACATGGTGATTTCCCTGTACTCTCACCTAATGAAATCGAGTACATGGATGTTGCTCCGAATCAGATTGTAGGTGTTTCTGCATCCATGATTCCTTTCTTAGAGAATGATGATGCCAACCGTGCCCTGATGGGATCTAACATGCAGCGTCAGGCAGTTCCTTTGATTAAGCCAAGCTCACCTATCGTAGGTACAGGTTTGGAAGGCAAGGTAGCTACGGATTCCCGTATGCTTATCAATGCAGAAGGAGATGGTGTAGTAGAATACGTAGATGCCAATGAGGTCGTTATCCGTTATGATAGAACGGCAGAGGACCAATTGGTTTCTTTCGAAGATAATAGAAAGGTATATGACTTGATTAAGTTCCGTAGAACAAATCAGGGAACATGTATCAACCTGAAGCCTATCGTTAGAAAAGGCGATAGGGTAACCAAAGGTCGTATCCTTTGTGATGGTTATGCTACAGACAAGGGTGAATTGGCCCTTGGACAGAACCTTAAGGTGGCATTCATGCCTTGGAAAGGTTATAACTTTGAGGATGCCATCGTACTTTCAGAAAGGGTAGTTCGTGAGGACGTCTTTACTTCACTTCACATCGAACACTTCGAAATGGATGTTCGTGATACGAAGTTGGGTGAGGAGGAATTGACGAATGATATTCCTAACGTGAGTGAGGAAGCAACCAAGGACTTGGATGAGAATGGTATCATCCGTGTAGGTGCTTGGATTAAGGAGGGCGATATTCTTATCGGTAAGATTACACCTAAGGGTGAATCCGATCCTACTCCTGAAGAAAAGCTACTTCGTGCAATCTTTGGTGATAAGGCAGGTGATGTCAAGGATGCTTCCTTGAAAGTGCCACCATCCACCAAGGGTGTGGTTATCAACAAGCAGTTGTTTGCTAGAGCGAAGAAAGATAAGGCTCAGAAAGAACACGAGAAGAAACTAATCCAACAACTGGATGACCGCCATGCTGTTGCATTGAATGAGTTGAAGACCATTTTGGTTGATAAACTACTCATTCTGGTGAAAGGTAAGGTATGTTCAGGTGTAAGAAGTATCTATGGAGAAACCTTGATTCCAGAAGGAACGAAGTTCAACCAAGCTGTACTTAAAGGATTGGATTATACTTCAGTGGATTATAGTAGCTGGACAGATGACTCCCATACCAATGGATTGGTTGCTCGTTTGTTACACAACTACAGCATCAAGGTTAACGAGGAAGTAGGTCGTTATAAGCGTGAGAAATTCAATATCAGTATCGGGGATGAACTTCCCGCAGGTGTATTGAAGTTGGCCAAGGTTTATGTTGCCAAGAAGCGTAAGCTGAAAGTAGGTGATAAGCTAGCAGGCCGTCACGGTAATAAGGGTATCGTATCCAGAATCGTAAGAACTGAGGATATGCCATTCCTTGATGATGGTACTCCTGTTGATATCGTATTGAACCCACTAGGTGTACCATCTCGTATGAACCTAGGACAGATATTCGAAACAGTATTGGGTTGGGCCGGAGAAAAACTGGACATGAAGTTCGCTACCCCAATATTTGACGGAGCTTCCATTGGTGAGATTAACGAATTCTGTAAGCAAGCAGATTTACCGGAGTTGGGTCAGACATATCTATATGATGGTGAAACAGGTGACCGTTTCCACCAGCAGGCTACAGTAGGTGTAATCTACATGTTGAAACTATCTCACATGGTAGATGATAAGATGCACGCACGTTCTATCGGACCATACTCATTGATTACGCAACAACCATTGGGTGGTAAGGCTCAGTTTGGTGGTCAGCGTTTTGGTGAGATGGAGGTATGGGCACTTGAGGCATTCGGTGCAGCCAACATCCTTAGGGAGTTGTTGACATTGAAATCGGATGATATCATCGGTCGTGCCAAGACCTACGAAGCCATCGTTAAGGGTGATAACCTTCCAATACCTAACATACCAGAGTCCTTCAATGTACTTGTACACGAGTTGAGAGGACTAGCTCTGGATGTTAAGTTTGATTAATATTTAGGCTTGGATGATGAATGGTATTTACCATTCATCATCCATCATTTTTAGAATTATTTTTTATTATCCATTAATAAAAAACTATGCCTTTTAAAAAAAATACCAACAACAGGGTTGACTCTAATTTTGACAGTATTACCATTGGTTTGGCTTCACCGGACCAAATACTGGAAAGATCTTATGGAGAAGTACTCAAGCCTGAAACTATCAACTATCGTTCATACAAGCCAGAGAGGGATGGTCTGTTCTGTGAACGAATCTTCGGTCCTGTTAAGGATTACGAATGTTACTGTGGAAAGTACAAGCGTATCCGTTATAAGGGGATTGTTTGTGACAGATGTGGTGTTGAGGTAACGGAAAAGAAAGTACGTCGTGAACGTATGGGACACATCAAGTTGGTTGTGCCCGTGGTTCATATCTGGTACTTCAAGTCCCTACCTAACAAAATCGGTTATCTTTTGGGTCTTTCATCCAAGAAGTTGGAAACCATCATCTACTATGAAAGGTATGTGGTTATCCAACCGGGTGCATTGGCTGAGACCGTGAATAAAATGGATTTGTTGACTGAGGAGGAGTATTTGGAATACCTTGAAAGTCTGGATCCATCCAATCAACAACTAGAAGACGAGGATCCGAACAAATTCATCGCCAAGATGGGTGCTGATGCTGTTCGTGATTTATTGGAGCGTCTGCAATTGGATGACCTATCCTACCAACTTAGGGACCAGGCAGCCAACGAAACTTCCCAACAACGTAAGTCTGAGGCATTGAAGCGTCTTAGAGTTGTTGAGGCTTTCCGTGATGGACAAACAAGAGTAGAGAATCGTCCTGAATGGATGATTATCCAATATCTTCCAGTAGTACCACCCGAATTGAGACCATTGGTTCCTCTTGATGGTGGTCGTTTCGCAAGTTCTGATTTGAATGACCTTTATCGTAGGGTCATCATCCGTAACAATCGTCTGAAGCGTCTATTGGAAATCAAAGCTCCTGAGGTAATCCTTAGGAATGAAAAGCGTATGCTTCAGGAATCCGTTGATTCCTTATTCGATAACTCTAGGAAATCCAATGCGGTTAAGGCAGAGGGAGGTCGTTCCTTGAAGTCCCTTTCGGATGTACTGAAAGGTAAGCAAGGTCGTTTCCGTCAGAACCTATTGGGTAAGCGTGTGGATTATTCCGGACGTTCCGTAATCGTTGTAGGTCCTACATTGAAACTACACGAATGTGGACTTCCTAAGGGAATGGCGGCTGAGTTGTTCAAGCCATTCGTTATCAGGAAACTGATAGAAAGAGGTATCGTAAAGACTGTAAAATCAGCCAAGAAATTGGTAGACAGGAAAGACCCGGTAATTTGGGAAATCCTGGAAAATATAATGAAAGGGCATCCGGTACTGCTGAATCGTGCCCCTACATTGCACCGTCTTTCAATTCAGGCTTTCCAGCCGGTATTGATCGAGGGTAAGGCCATCCAACTCCATCCATTGGTATGTGGTGCATTCAACGCCGATTTCGATGGTGACCAGATGGCCGTTCACGTTCCTTTGAGCCATGCAGCGATACTTGAAGCTCAGGTATTGATGATTTCAGCACATAACATGTTGAATCCTCAGAATGGTTCTCCAATTACACTTCCATCCCAGGATATGGTATTGGGTCTTTACTACATCACTAAGGTTCGTAGATCTACGGAAGAAGTGAAAGTAAAGGGAGAGGGCCGTACATTCTACGGAACAGAAGAAGTAATCATTGCCTATAACGAGGGACAGGTAGAGTTGAATGCTCCTGTTAATGTTAGGGCAAGGGTAGAAGATGAGAACGGCGAATTGGTTTACAGCAGGATTGAAACCACAGTTGGTCGAGTTATCTTCAACCAAGCTGTTCCTGAAACAGTACCTTTCATTAATGATGTATTAGGTAAGAAGCAGTTGCGTAAGGTCATCAAGGATATCCTAGAGAGAACCAATACGGAAACTACTGCCAAGTTCTTGGATGATATCAAGGATCTTGGATTCTACTGGGCATATAAGGGTGGACTATCTTTCAACTTGGGAGATTTGATTACACCAACGGTAAAGGCTACTGCACTTGTGGATGCTCAGGATAAGGTAGATGAGGTGATTGATAACTATAATATGGGATTCATCACCAACAATGAGCGCTACAACCAAGTAATTGATATCTGGACCAATGCGGATTACAAGATTACGGAGAATCTAATGAAAGAGATGGCCGAGCACAAGCAAGGTTTCAACTCTGTATACATGATGTTGGATTCCGGAGCTCGTGGTTCCAAGCAGCAGATTAAGCAGCTTTGTGGTCTGAGGGGATTGATGGCAAAACCAAGGAAATCAGGTGATACAGGTGGGGCAATTATCGAAAACCCTATCCTTTCCAATTTCGTGGATGGTCTATCGGTACTTGAGTACTTCCTTTCTACACACGGTGCACGTAAGGGTCTTGCCGATACAGCATTGAAGACAGCGGATGCGGGTTATTTGACACGTCGTCTCGTGGATGTATCACAGGATGTGGTCATCATGGAGGATGATTGCCGTACATTGCGTGGATTGGAAACAACTGCATTGAAAGATAATGAGAATGTGGTTGAATCCTTGACATCAAGAATATCGGGCCGTTATACATTGGAAGATATCCAACATCCCGTAACGGATGAAATGATTCTTGAGGCAGGTGATTATATCAATCAGGCAACTGCTGAATATATTGAGGAAATAGGTATTGAAACAGTATATATCCGTTCCGTTCTGACCTGTGAGGTTAAGAGGGGAGTCTGTGCCAAGTGTTATGGAAAGAATCTTGCAACGGGTAGATTGGGTGAGACTGGTGATTCCGTGGGTATCATCGCAGCACAATCCATCGGTGAGCCGGGTACACAGTTGACACTTCGTACATTCCACGTGGGTGGTATCGCACAGCGTGCGGCTACAGATTCTGAGTTGACTTCAAAGTTCGATGGTATGATTACTTTCGATGGTTTGAGAACGACAATCAGTAAGGATAAGGATGGTAAGGAAACTGTCGTTGTATTATCAAGATCCGCTGAATATAGGATTTCTGATAAGAAAACAGGTAAGTTGTATACATCCAATTATATACCATATGGTTCTAACCTATTCGTTAGTGCCGAGGGGCAAGAGTTGAAAAAAGGAGACCTTATCTGTAACTGGGATCCATTTAATAACGTTATCATCTCTGAATTCTCAGGAGTTATCCAGTTTGAGAATATCGAGGAAAACGTAACGTTCCGTATCGAACAAGATAATACGACGGGTCACCAAGAAAAGGTAATCATCGAAAATAAGCGTAAGCGTAAGATTCCAACGGTACAGGTCGTATCTCCTGCAGGTGAGGTGTTGAAATCCTATAACTTACCAGTGGGTGCATACTTGGACGTAGACGAGGGTGATAGCATCAGCAGTGGCCAGAAAATCGTTAAGATTCCACGTAAGTTGAGTCAGGTACAGGATATTACGGGTGGTCTTCCAAGGGTAACCGAGTTATTCGAGGCACGTAACCCATCTAATCCAGCTACCGTATCTGCTATCGATGGTATCGTTTCATTTGGTAAGATCAAGCGTGGTAACAGGGAAGTTATTGTTGTTTCAAGGGATGGAACCAAGAAGCATAAGTACCTTATCGGACTTTCCAAGCACATTCTGGTTCAGGATGGTGACTTTGTAAGAGCAGGTATGCGTCTGTCTGATGGTTCTATTTCTCCAAGGGATATCCTGAATATCAAAGGACCTTTTGCTGTTCAGCAGCACTTGGTGAATGGTGTACAGGAGGTTTACCGTTCTCAGGGTATTACCATTAATAATAAGCACATTGAGGTAATCGTACGTCAGATGATGCGTAGGGTTCAGATTGTGGATCCGGGTGATACGAGATTCCTTGAGGGAGAGGCTGTTGAAAAGTATGATTTCCTTGAAGAAAACGATTGGATTTTCGATAAGAAAATCATCACAGATTCAAATGGTTCTAACCTGTTGAAGAAAGGCCAGATTGTTTCATTGCGTCAGCTTAGGGAAGAAAATTCATTCCTGAAGCGTAATGACAAGAAGCCGGTTCAGTTCAGGGATGCAAGAACTGCTACTTCCGTTCCATTGCTTCAGGGTATTACCAAGGCATCCTTGGGTACGCAAAGTTGGATTTCAGCTGCGTCATTCCAGGAAACGACCAAGGTATTGAGTACTGCTGCAATCGGAGCCAAGCGTGATGGTCTTCTTGGATTGAAGGAAAATGTAATTGTAGGTAAGTTGATTCCTGCAGGTACGGGTAACCATAATCTTAGGGATATCCTAGTGACTCAGAAAGAGGAATTCAGCCACGAAGCGGTTGAAATGGAAGAACCGAATGACTTCATCTTAGATTAAGATCGGTTTTCCTAATATAGAATAAAAGGGGCAGTCAGGTTTGGCTGCCCCTTTTTTTATGTCTGATTGTGAATGGAAGGGATTCAGTATAGAAATCAACTGGGCTTGTCGAAATAATTTCATGATTGGTGTGTAAAACAATAACTTGTGGATATGGTTAAATACTTATAACCTGAGTTATTGATACGTTAATACCATAAGGACAACTGGAGATTGAAACCGAATTGCAGGTATATTTGAATCATTATCTTAATTTTAATATCAATATGAAAAAGACATTATTTACAATAGCTATGCTCGCTTTCGTAGCTACAAGTATCTTCGCCCAAAAGAAAATCAAAGGAGAGGGCTATGTAAAGTATGAATTGACTGAAGTGAATTCTGATGACCCAATGGCAGGTATGATGAAGGGTTCCACCATGGAAATGCATATCACGGATAAGCAGTCATATACTGGTATGAACATGATGAGTGGTATGGTAACCATGAATGCATATGGAAATGAGGATGGTTCCACAGTTACCCTAATGAGTATGATGGGTAGAAAAATCAAAATGGTGATGTCCAAGGAGGAGATAGAGGCAGCCCAAAAGGAAACGGATAAGGAAGCTACCAAAATGGAATACACCAAGTATAAGAAAGATACAAAGGTAATTGCTGGTTATAAGTGCTATAAGGTCATAGCAAAGAATGATGCCAGTGAAATGACACTTTATGTAACAGATAAGATTAATATCGCCTCAAAGAATGCAATGACACAGAATTTGGATGGCGATCAGTTGGGTGGCTTTCCGCTTGAGTTCACAATCAGTCAGCAAGGTATGGGTATGACTTATTCTGCCAAGGAAGTATCCGGGAAAGTGGATAAGTCCGTATTCGAGTACGATGATGAGGGATACAAGGAAATGACCGAAGAAGAATTGGAACAAATGGGAATGGGAGGCGGAATGGGATTCTAGTATCCCACTGTCATCTCAAATATGAAAATGCCATGTATAATCACTATACATGGCATTTTTTATGGAGTAAGGACTCAGATTCCTATGGACAATAACTCTCTATAATAGAGCACAGAACTATAGAGCCGCTTTCTGGAATCCGGATTCCGGAAAATATAGGGAGTGAAATAACCTATTGTAAAACTATTAAATACGAATACATATGAAAATGAAATTATTTTGGACCGTTTTATCCATTTTGGTACTATCGACTTCCATGCAAGCCCAGAAGAAACTGAAAGGAGAGGGCACTATCCAATACGCATCAGAAAATGACGTGGAAACCAGCATATTACTGGATATGCATGTGACCCAATCTAGGAATTGTATCAAAATGGATCTTTTGAATGGTGCTATGCAGGTGGTTATCCATGACGATATCGAAGCAAAGGATAGGGTGACACTCATGAATATCATGGGCAGAAAAATAAAGTCGATTGACGATAAGGATAATGCTGAAATCATTAAGGATAAGATGGCTGGTCCGTCAACTGAAATCAAGGTATATAAGGATGATGTCAAGAATATAGCAGGATACAAATGCCACAAAGTATCCCTGAAGAATGGTCAGAATGAGATGTTCTGTTATGTTACCCCTAAAATTACACTCGATATCCTACCTCTATTCTTAGAATCCTTTACGGTGGATATTGATCGAATGGGAGGTTATCCATTACAAATGATTATGTCGGAAGAAGGAAAGGAATCGTTCAAGATGACAGCTGTCACGGTATCTCCAAAAGTGGATAAATCCGTATTCGAATACAATGATGAGGGATACGAACTCATGACACAGGAACAATTGGCACAATTAGGATTGCAAGGTTTCAGATATTAGGATAGAATGAATTCATATCCATATAGGAATGATTTCCATTGATATCCCTGATTCAAAACACCGATTTGAATCAGGGATATTTCTTTTGTGAGTTATCATCAACCCAAGATGATGGCTATTATCCTAAATTCTGGAGGATAGACCTTTTCTTGAAGACAAATGGAAGCAGATTATCCAAAACCACCTTACCTTTGCAGCAATGAGTATCCTAGGACAAATCAGAACATTGGTAGCAAAGGAATTCCTTTTGGAATGGCGCAGCAAATATGCCTTGGGAGGTATCCTACTATATGTACTGTCAACGGTATTCATCGTCTACAATGGATTCATCAGAGTAACCCCTCCAGAATGGAATGTGCTTTTTTGGATCATCACATTGTTTACTTCCGTAAATGCGGTGACAAAGAGTTTCGTATCGGAAAATGGCAACCGGCAATTATACTATTATAGCCTAGCGGATCCTATTGCAATTATTTGTTCTAAAATCATTTACAATAGTATCCTACTCATGGTTCTGAATGTTCTGACGTACCTTGTTTTTGGCTTGGTAACGGATAATCCGGTCAGGGATAAACCTTTGTTTTTCCTTGCTGTTTTTCTAGGAAGTGTGGGAATGGCCATTACATTGACATTCATTTCCGCCATAGCGACCAAGGCCAGGAATTCGGCCACCCTGATGGCAATACTGAGCTTTCCCATTCTGATTCCCATTCTGGTATCTTTGATTAAGATTGCTGCGAATGCCCTGGGTATCATTACGGATACTTCAGTGAATCAGGACATCATCACGCTTTTGGCAATTGATGCCATACTCTTGGGTATGGCTTACTTATTATTCCCTTTCCTATGGAGGGATTAGACAAAAATCAGAATCAGATATGTTGAAACACTGGTGGAAAATATTGGGTGCCCTACTTGTACTCTATACCCTGATAGCAGGATTCATGATTCCGTTGAAACCAGGGATTCAGGAAGTGACACCAACCAATGCCCAAGCAGGTGATAATCTGAGTCTTGCCATTACGGGATACAATTCCCATTTCAAGGATGCAAAGGAAATCAAGGCTTGGCTCAAATATGATTCCACACATTATATCGTAGGGGAGAATATCAGGGATAGTACCCAAACCTTATTATTTGTGGATTTCAAAATACCCACACCACTGCCTATTCAGAACGAATCCCGCAGAATGACACTCATCCTGACCAATGAGGTGGATGGATATTCATTGTTGCCGGATGCAGTGGAAGTCGTCCCAATGGGTATCGACACCATTATGGGGCAATGGGGCAATACCATTGGAGGACTGCACGAAGTCAAGGGAACCACATTTCCCTACAGGAATATCCTGTACGAAACCATCAGGAATCTATTCTTCCATGTTCCGTTATGGTTTGCCATGATTATTCTTTTCTTCTTTTCCACCATATATGGTATTATTTACTTAATATTGGGTAATAGCCGAAACGACCATATGGTCCTATCCCTGAATCAGGTCGGGATACTATATGGAATACTAGGATTGGTTACAGGAGCTATATGGGCCAATTGGACCTGGGGAGAACCCTGGAGTGGCGATGTGAAACAGAATATGTCTGCTGTTGCCATATTGGTTTATCTGGCATATCTGGTCCTTAGGAATGCATTTGATGACTACGAACAGCAGGCAAGGTATTCTGCAGTATATAACATCTTCGCATTTGTGGCCCTGATTCCCCTATTATTCGTCCTGCCAAGATTGTATGATAGTCTGCACCCTGGTAATGGAGGGAATCCAGGATTCGGAGGAGAGGATTTGGATAACACCATGAGAATGGTATTCTATCCCGCCATAATCGGGTGGACCCTCCTCGGAGCTTGGATGGCACAATTAGCCAGAAGATACATGGCATTGAAACATGCCGCTCTGGAAAAGGACGTAGACTTTTAACTCACTCACTACGGGAGTAATACCAGCCTCTTTTAGAATATAAATGGGAGTTGGGGTTGCTTAATAAATTAATTTTTTGCAAAAGATTAAAAAACTATCTTAATCGTTTGTTTTATTGGTTTTAAGTTTCCAACTTGCACCTTGCAAACGACAAGACAAAAACGAATTTGAGCTATGAAGAGAGTGATTGTATCAGGTTTGATTCTGTTTGTAAGTCAATCCATTTTTGCCCAAACAGAACAAAGCCTCATGGAGGGGTCAGGTAAGATTTATGTAGTCCTAGCCACAGTTCTGGCAATCTATGCTGGAATATTAATTTTCCTGACAATAATTGAACGTAAATTGTCGAATTTAGAACGCCAAATTAGAGAATAAGATGAGTCAAAAACATCCCAGCTTCTTTCAAAGTGTAGAAAGGAACTTTGATAGGGCTGCTGCTCACACCGGATTACCTAAAGGGTTGTTAGAGCAAATCAAGGTATGTAATGCCGTTTACCAAATGCGATTCCCAGTCAAGATTGGCGGGGAAGTACAGGTAATCGAGGCATACAGGGTTCAGCATAGTCATCACAGACTTCCTACCAAAGGAGGTATCAGGTACGCCATGTCCGTTAATCAGGATGAGGTAATGGCCCTAGCGGCATTGATGACATACAAATGTGCTATCGTTGATGTTCCTTTCGGTGGAGCCAAGGGAGGTATCAAAATCAATCCTAGACAGTTTTCCGAGTACGAACTGGAAAAGGTTACCCGTCGTTATACAACGGAATTAATCCGTAAGAATTTCATCGGACCTGGTATAGATGTGCCTGCTCCTGATTATGGAACAGGTGCACGGGAAATGGCCTGGATTCTTGATACGTACCAGACTTTCAAACATGGTGAGATTGATGCCGCAGGTTGTGTAACCGGAAAACCCGTAAGCCAGAATGGTATCAGGGGTAGAACGGAAGCTACCGGTAGGGGAGTCTTCTACGCCCTCCGTGAAGTGATGAGCTTTGAGGATGACATGAAAAAACTAGGACTGACCAAGGGCATTGCCGGGAAGACAATGGTTGTTCAGGGTCTGGGTAACGTGGGTTACTATGCTGCCAAGATTTCCACTACAGAAGGAGATGTGAAGCTTATTGGTGTAGCAGAATACGAAGGAAGTATCCATAAACCGGATGGTATTGATGTGGATGCTTTGATGAAGCATAGGAAAGAAACAGGATCCATCCTCAATTTCCCGGGTGCAACGAATTTGCCAAAGCGTGAGGATGCACTCGAATTGGAATGTGATATCCTTGTACCTGCAGCATTGGAAAATCAGATTACACCTGAGAATGCACCACGCATTAAGGCTAAGATCATCGCTGAGGCAGCCAATGGTCCCGTAATGGCGGATGCTGAGGAAACATTACTTAAGAAAGGAATCATGATCATTCCTGACATGTATATCAATGCAGGTGGTGTGACGGTTTCCTACTTCGAATGGTTGAAGAATCTGTCGCACATGCGCTTCGGTCGTATGGAAAAGCGATTCAATAGCAATACCTACGAAAACTTGGTATCCACAGTGGAAAGACTAACCGGAAAGGTTATCGGACCCAAGGAGAGAAGTATCCTGACAAGAGGGGCTGATGAGATTGATTTGGTGAATTCCGGATTGGAGGAAACCATGATTGAGGCTTATCGCCAAATTAGGGATGTGTATGTTTCTAATCCTGATATCAAGGATATGAGAACGGCAGCATTCGTAAGTGCGTTGAATAAGATCAGCAGTGACTATATGGCCTTGGGTATATTCCCATAATAGTGATTGTCATCAAAACAATATTATGATTGTTTGGTTGTAATCATAATATTTTAGAATTATAGATGTCTTAACGCTTAAAAGCTTTATAATTCTTTGGTGATGTTGTATCTTTACGCGCATTTGTGTAGAAATGAGTAAAAGACGAGTATAATGACTGAAAGACTGGACAAGATTGACCTTAAGATTTTGAAGATTCTTCAGGAGAATAGTAAGATTACCAACTTGGATTTATCCAAGAGAATCGGATTATCTCCGGCACCGACCTTGGAACGTGTGAAGAAATTGGAGCAGAGTGGGGTCATCAGAAGTTATCATGCACATATTGATCCACAGGCCATCGGTTTGAATGTACAGACCTTTGTCTTGGTTTCCCTAGCGTGGCAGAAGAAAAATGCCCGCCAGAATTTCTTGGATAAGGTCAGGGAGATTGATGAGATTGTATCTTGTTACATCATCACCGGTGAAGCCGACTTCCTTGTGAGGATTGTGTGTAAGGATATTCCATCTTATGAACAATTATTATTCAAGACGCTTTCCCAGATTGAGGAAATCGAACGTCTTAAGACATTAATGACATTATCTACTTTTAAGGATTCAATGGTATTACCTTATAAGTACGAATAATATACACGGGCATCAGCCAATGCCTAGTTAATTTCTATTTTAACTTTGCCAAATAGAATCTATGGATCGCTGTTCTTTAGCCAAGGGCAGCGGTCCTTCTTTTTGAAAATATCCCTTATCCTGATATGAAGAATAAGAAGCATTCCCTGATATGGAAAATGGAATCCTCCGAATGGTCGCATACGTCCTATCTGATAGGAACCATGCATGTCAAGGATGCCAAGGCCTTTGTAAGGATGGAAGATATGATGCATTGTATCCGTTCCTGTGATATATTCGCTACGGAGTTCAACTTGGAAGAAGCGGATGCTTCCATTACGGCAGAGGGGATGGATCTTCCTGAGGATATGACCCTCGAAACCATGTTGGGAGAAAAGAAATTCTCAAAAATCAGAAAGATAATTGCCAAGGCTTTCGGATTGGATATCATGTTCTTCAAGGGTAGTATACCCCTTTTGGTCAGTAATCTTCTGGTGGAAAAAGTACTTTCCGATGATATGCAATCCTCCTTGGACCAGACACTTTGGGCCTATGCCAAGGGAGAGGATAGAATTATGATGGGAATAGAAACATTCCAGGAGCAAATGGATATCCTAGGGATGATTCCAATGGATTATCAATTGAAACAACTCAAGGAAATTGCGAAGCATACCCAAAGATTCAGACAACAAATTCTTCATACTGCACAGTTATTCGAAGAAGAAAATATCCAGCAGCTATACAAGTCTACCAAAAAGAGTATCGGCCCGATCAGGAAACTCATGTTGTATGATAGGAATGTGAAAATGGCTGATAGGGTAGAAAAAATCGCTTCCGAACAATCCCTTTGTTTTGCGGTGGGTGCAGGACATCTCTGGGGCAAGAAAGGGTTGATTAAACTGTTGAAAACGAAAGGTTTTATCCTGAAACCAGTCCCAATGAATCAGAATTAATACATTCTGATGCCCATACTAGGGCTCATGAATGAAGATTCCCTCCAACAAGAATCCTCATTATATTGTCCAAGTGAGTAACATCTACTTATATTTGCAGAAATTAAATTTGCATTTTATGAATACCGACAAGAGATTTAGAGCTGGTGTACTATATGGTGACGAGGTCACCGAAGTACTGAACTATGCCAATGATAATGATTTTGCCCTGCCCGCCGTCAATGTAGTTGGAACCAATTCCGTTAATGCTGTTCTGGAAACAGCTAGGGAAGTAAACTCTCCCGTAATTATCCAATTTTCCAATGGAGGGGCACAATTCTTTGCCGGTAAGGGATTGGGGAATGTAAACCAAAAAGGAGCTATCCTTGGGGGTATCTCCGGAGCTTTGCATGTACATGCCATGGCAGAGGCCTATGGTGTACCCGTAATCCTGCATACGGATCACTGTGCCAAGAAACTATTACCTTGGATTGATGGTCTTTTGGACTATGGTGAGAAGTTTTACGAAGTACACCAAAAACCATTGTATTCTTCGCACATGTTGGATTTGAGTGAGGAACCCATCGAGGAAAATATCGAAATTTCCAAGAAGTATTTCGAACGCATGAATGCCATGGGTATGACCATCGAGATTGAGTTGGGTGTTACCGGAGGTGAGGAAGATGGTGTGGATAATACTGATGTGGATAGCTCAAGACTCTATACGCAACCCAGTGAGGTAGCCTACGCCTACAAGGAATTGAGCGAGGTAAGTAATAAGTTTACGGTAGCTGCTGCTTTTGGAAACGTACACGGTGTATACAAGCCGGGTAATGTAGTACTTCGTCCGATTATCCTAAAGAATTCCCAGGAACATATCCAAAAGGAATTCAGTACGGATAATGCTAATCCTGTTAATTTCGTATTCCACGGAGGTTCCGGATGTACGCGTGAGGAAATCAGGGAAGCTATTGGTTATGGTGCGATTAAGATGAATATTGATACCGATATGCAATGGGCATTCGCTTCAGGAATCAGGGATTACTTCAGCGAAAAGAAAGACTACCTACAAACTCAAATCGGTAATCCTGACGGTGACGATGTGCCGAATAAGAAATATTACGACCCAAGAAAATGGTTGCGTGAGGGCGAAGCTGTATTCAGAGAAAGACTCAAGCAGGCATTCGAGGATTTGAATTGTATCAATAGGAATGCATAATATTTCCATCAATGTATAATGAAAGGGTAGAATCACGAGGTTCTACCCTTTTTGTTTTATGAAGACAGGATATCAGAAGCATCATTAGGACTCAGGAAATGAGTTCGGTTTATTGCCATCTGATGTTCCTCTACCCATTGTCCGTGCTTCATGAATCCTTGCTTGATATGCGTCACGAACCTAAAGCCGTTCTTATAAAGAACCCGTTCGCTGGCCTTGTTCCAAATGGCATGTTCCGCTTCGATTCGGATTGCATTCAGATTCCTGAATCCGAATGTGAGTATGTGTCCGACGGCGGTAGACATGATTCCCTTACCCTGTTGTTCTGGATGCGTCCAAAAACCAATATTCCAGACATTTGCCTCATCTGTCTTACGAATGGAAATTTTACCCAGGAATAGACCGGATGGTTGTTGTAAGATTGAGAATCCGTATTCTTCCCCATTGTTCCAATTCTGGATACTGGCCTGATATGGGGATTCACATTCCGAGATATGTGATGGTGGGTCCCAAACCATGCCATCATTGAATCCCTTATAACGTGTGGCAGAGAAAATATGAGGGAAATCATCCCGACTGGCACTTCTGAGGATGAGTCGTTCGGATTCGATTCTAAAAGAAATGGGGATATGCATAGTGAATGGTTTTATCTAATCACAAATGGAGCGCAAGAAAAGTTCCGTTAACAAACGATTCTTCTTTCCAATACTTCTTCCCAGTTAGGAATATATGCAAGGGTAGGGGTAGCAATACTGGAGCTAAGGAAAGCTCGTTTCCTTTCGGGAGCATTCTTTACTTTTTGGGCATGGATGATGAGCATCGCCCTTAGAATGAAAGCACCGTTATTACCCTCTCCTTGGGCAATCATGAGTATGGCCCTGATGTTATCCAAACCATGTATCTTAATGAGAATTGCCAGAATATTTTTTCTCATCTTATCATTCAGATGGAATTCCGCAGCTTGGATGAGGCTGTCCGTATCCATGATACTAGCATAATTATAGTAAGAAAGACTGGCCCTTAAGGCACGGATACCTTTGGTCTGACAAAGGAAATGATGTAACTTTTGTTTGATTCTGAATCGTTCGAATTCCGAAAACCAAAGCGAATGGTGCCTCTGTGCACCGACAATGGCTGCTAGATGGAAATAGATGTTATCTGATTCCATACCTTTCATCAAGGTTTCAAAACGGATATCAGGCGGAATCATAATCGGATGGAACAATAGATTGGCGATGGCTTGTGGAGTATCCCAATTTTCAATTACGAATCGGATATAGGATTCATCCTCATTTCTGATGATGTGGATTTTCCTATTCTTGAGTACGGACTCATCCCAATCCTTGGCTTCAAGAAAACCCTTGAGTTCGGTACTGGGTTTGTGACTCAGTCGATCAATGATATTGAAAATGCTGTCGATCAAAACGTGTTTGGAATTAGTATTGGTTCATGATTATATTAAGACAAATTATCATACCAAAAATTCAATCAGACCCTTATTCCTCCGAAAATTTAATGTTTGGATAACAACTTTGTTGATTTCTGGTCATGAGGTCAAGAATCGAATGCCTTTTGTTCTAGCTTTTTGTAATTTCAAAATATGAGATTATTAATTTATCATACGATATACCTGACCCTACCACTCTTATTTGTTTCGACTGCACTTTATGCACAGATAGATCATTACGAGACGATGGTTTATGCTGACGATATATGGTCGTACCGTGTAGCGGATAGCGAAGCTCCCTCAGGTTGGATGCAACCGGGGTTTGATGATACTGCCTGGCCGCAAGGACAGGGAGGGTTCGGTTATGGTGATGGTGACGATAATACAATCATTCCACAGAGTAATGGTGTATATATGAGATTGTCATTTGATGTAATTGATATCAATGCTATTGAGACATTGATATTGGACGCGGATTATGATGATGCATTCGTTGCTTATCTGAATGGGGTGGAAGTGGCACGTTCCAATATAGGACAAGTAGGGATTCCTCCTGCTTTTGATGACCAACCTGATTCATATCATGAGGCCGTATTGTATGATGGTGGTACTCCTGAGCGATATGTTTTGGATGATAATCTTGGAACCTTGCAACAAGGAAGTAATGTCTTGGCGATACATATTGTGAATTATTCGGCCAATTCATCTGATTTGACGGGTAGGATGTACTTGTCAGTAGGTGTGAACCACCCCAATCAGGTATATGGTACGATTCCTTTTTGGTTTGATGTGCCGTTCGATTTTACAACATCCAATTTACCGATTCTCATGGTTAACACCGGTGGGCAAACCATTGTCGATGAACCAGAGATTACGGCTCAATTGGGCATTATCCACAATGGTCCCGGGAATATGAATTCCACAACCGATCCATTCAATGAGTATGATGGTCAGATTACGATAGAAATTAGGGGTGCATCCTCACAGTCCTTTCCTAAGAAACAGTATCGTATTGAGACCCAGACGGATATGGGAGAGAATAATAATGTATCCCTTTTCGGTATGCCAGCCGAGAATGATTGGGTGTTGAATGGTCCATATTCTGATAAGACATTGATTCGTAATGTGTTGAGCTATCAATTGGGGGCTTGGACGGGGCGGTATACACCTCGTTACCAATTGTGTGAATTGGTGATTAATGGGGAATATCGAGGAGTATATGTCTGGCTGGAAAAAATCAAGAGGGATAATGACCGTGTGGATATGGCCAAGGTGACACCAATGGATATAGAGGGAGATGAATTGACTGGAGGCTACCTGATGCAGATTGATAGGGACAATGAATTCATCAATGAGGGATGGTATTCCGATGCAGGGGATTATCCTTATTTCTATGCTTTGGAAGACCCTGAATATGATGAGATATTACCCGTTCAGCGTGCTTATATAGAGGATTATATCAATGAATTCGAAGCGGTTATGACCGGCCCGAATATGGTGTCCGAATATGAGGATTATCTGAATGTGGGTTCTTTTGTGGATTACTTCCTTGTGAATGAGATAGGTAAGCATGTGGATGCTTTCAAACTCAGTTTTTATATGCATAAGAAAAAGGATAGTAATGGCGGAAAGTTGCATATAGGACCCATCTGGGATTTTAATCTGGCCTATGGGAATTTTGATTTTGCTTGCGACCCTAGTCCTTATGATTGGATTTATCCTTGTACGAGTCCCGTAACATGGTTGGATAATACATTGACGATTCCAGCTGTCCAGGATAGTGTGTATTGCCGGTGGACATCCTTGAGGGAGACGGTCTGGTCCACGGATAATATCATGGGATTCATAGATAGTGTGGTCTTGGATTTGGAGGATGCCAAGAATAGGAATTTCCAATATTGGGATGATGTCATCGGGAATTATATCTGGCCGAATGATTATGTAGGACAGAGTTATGAGGATGAGGTGAATTTCATGAAGAATTTCCTACAAGTCCGCTTGGATTGGATGGATGAGAATATGTTTGGGCAAGGTGCTGTTTGCAGCGTAAGTACCTCCACCGAGGATGTAAGCGATGAATGGGACATAACATTATTTCCTAATCCGATGCAAGATTATTTACAGGTAAAAAATAATTCTGAACTTGATGGAGTGCTGATTAGGATTTACACCTTGGATGGAAAATTAATGCATAAACAAGCATTACCCAATACGGATATTGCAGAAATTAAAATTCAGGAATGGCCATCAGGTTCTTATTTGTATAATATTTCTAAGGATATTTCAATTGTTCAGGCTGGGGTTTTGGTTAAGGAGTAATGTTATATTTTAATGATAATGGATAAGTTTCTCCTCCTTTTATTCATTCTTTCAATGAGTAGCTGCGCCAGTTACAAGAAAGGGTCATTGAATAATTTCTTTGGAGTATATATTCATCGGGATAAATCCAAAGTTGAGGTGATTCATCTAAGAAAGGACTCTTTGTTTGAATACAGGTCGTTTCATCATAATATGAATGTCATAGGGGATACACTTACGGGTAATATTAATATGGGAAATGAAAAAATAATAATTTCCAGTTTGTATCAGCCTAAAACAATGAGATTGGTGTTGGAATGTATCAATCATACAGAATCTGATATACTTGAATTATTCGTCAGGGATTCTGGAAATAATCCAATAATAGGTGCTGATTGTGTCGCTTACTATAAATCAAGTGTTGTTGGAGAGAACGTTTTAAATCATAAAGGGTATTGTAAATTTGAGGCCACTGCTATTGATGAAATCATCGTAAATTATACTGGATACGAAAATATTGTGATATCAGCTATCCCGGATTATTCTGGTATATTGGAAATAGATGTGAATGAGAAAATAAATTCTATTTATTTCAAGGATGGAATAATTGAAATCATCAGAAAAAATAAAATTATACTAATAACGGATAATGGAATCAAGGAATTCCGGAAATACAAGACCAAGGGAGTACAGCCGGAAACTATATTCTAGTTGGGATTTTTAGTGAGAATGATGTGTTGTATTTACTCCCCTTTCAGTTTGGCATAAATATCAACGGATAAATATTTTCCGTTTTTTATTTCACAATCCCGCATGGTTCCTTCAAGCGTGAATTTTAGTTTATTCATGGCTTTTTTACAGTTTGTGTTTTGATGGTCTACAAAACCTTCAATACGATGTAATCCTATTTCATTAAAGGCATAATCACAAATGCAAGGCATGGCTTCGGACATGTATCCCTTACCCCAGAATTGTGGTAATAACCAGAATCCTACTTCTGCTTTTTTGTGTTCGGCATTCACATCATTAAATCCTCCCGCACCGACGAAGTTATTGTCAGAATCATATAATGCCCACCATATACCCGTCTTTTTTTCAAGGAGTTCGGTGTACCATTGTACTTGGTCTTGGGTTGCTTCCAAACTATCATAACTCACGCCATAGTATTTGATGACATCAGGATGCGACAATCCCTCGAAAATAAATTGGATGTCAGTATCAAGAATATTTCTGAGTGTTAGTCTTTCAGTTTTTAATGTTGGGAAATTCATAAATGTTGTTGTATTAAATTCCAGAATTTAATAGGTGGTATTTGTCTGATATCCGAAAATTGTCCATCACCGATTTCAATGACTTTCCATTTACCGGATTGCGTTCTGGCAATATCAATAGAAATGAAAGGCGATTTAATATTTTGTGCAGTCTGAATGGCTAAGGATTCAATGATGTTTTTAATATCTGGATTAAAATTAAAAATGTTTTCTCCATTCCAATAAAATGAATAATCCAAAATATTTCCATTCAATGTAAAATAGCGATATTCATGTGCTTTTGGAATACCATTTCCTCCGATTTCCTGATGTTCCAAAGGTTCGAATTTTCTTAATATTACTTTTCCTAAGGAAAATTCAATATTGCGTTGGATTAAATCAAAATTCCTTTTTAATTCATTTTCATTGTTTGCAATGCAATTTTCCCATCCCCATTTTTTTAAGGATTGAATACTTCCTTTCATGAAAATAGGGTAACCTATTTCTTTTGCGATAATTAGTGCCTCATTCCAATTTTCGGCTACACCACTTTTAATGGATAATTCATTGATGAAAGGATAATATTGGTCAAAATATTCAGATAATGCAAATTCATCTGGCGTATGAATCAGTTGTAATTGATTTGCCTTGAGTATTGTATGTACTTGTTGGTATAATTCCAAACTGGGAACATATCCCAACCAGAATACCATCTCTTTTTCAGATTGATTACGTCGGGTAAGGATATTATCCAGAGAATGGATTTCCTTAGGGTTAAAATGAATGATGGGAATACCCAGTAATCTGGCTGCTTCCTCCATTTTACTCAGATATGCCCGACCTGCACTTGCGGGAAGATGATGGGAATATTCACTAAGGATAATCATGGTAATCTGGATGTGTCATACCAAGGAAACATATGATTTCTTTGATTTAGTTCCGATTTGTTATTCATGTGTTTATTGATGTCGTTCAAACCACTCCAATGCCATTTTCCATAAGACCTTTTTCTTCTTACTGAAAAATTGCATATGCCCAATGGATTCGAAGCCATGCTCACCGGGATGGAGTGAAATGATTTTGTGTGGTAACTGCCGATGCACCCGAATCATATCCTTGACATTATCCATATTGGCGATGTGGTCATCCGTGGCATGTATCCATAAGGACGGCATTCGCATATCGTAATAATGGTGTTCCTTAATGACAGTTCCCAAATCTTCCTCTATATACCCTTGCCCGTTACAGTATTTTCTCCATTGGGCAGATACCCCCTTGGGTAGTGGTTCTCCCATTCCAACCCATTGGGATGGGGTATATCCCAAAAATAGATTTCCTAGGGGAATGATGATGTTGAGAAATAAATTCCCCTGTAGGGTAAAAGGAAAACTATAATGTCTCGTACTTCCGGACGAACAACCAAAGTTGAAGATAGAGTGGAATTCAAGGGCATTGTCCATCAGTCCGACGAGTTGGCCGCCGGCACTGTGTCCTACCAGGTGATATGGGATATTCGGAAAGTGCTCTTTTAGTTCCTCAAGGATGGCTGTCATATCCAACCTACCCCAATGGATGAGGCTGGGATTCCCATCATTGATATCCTTGCCCTTGGAACGTCCGATACCTCTGTTGTCGAATGTGATGGTGGAATATCCGTGTTCAGCCAAGTAAGATGCAAATGCATAATAGAACGTCTGCTTGATACCTGTTGCAGGCCCAATCATGACCGCACCTTTGGTATCTGTTGCTTCAAAGATAGTGGCACCCAGTTCGAAACCATCAGAACAACGAACATTGACTTCTTTTTGCATGATACTCTATTTAGGGATATTGTTCGATTTGCTCGAATTGCCACAAATGGTATCTGCAATGCTGGTAATGTAGGTTTTCCAATTCTTCGAATTGAATGGTTCCCATGAATGGATGGAAAATGGATGTTTCTTCCCTGTTATCAAAGAAATGATAGAATCTTCGGGTTGCTTCGGACAACTGTTCTATTGCTTCCTCCAAGGAACCATATTTTACAGGATCCAAATCCGCTTTGGTTTTGTCCTTGGGGAAATGCCTGAAAACAGTTCCTCCATCTATGAACTTCCTGAATCCGATTTGGCCTTTTGTGGGTTCTGCAGGAGGTTCGCCATGATTCTTGGATGTGGATTTGATGAGTCTGCTGAGGTGTTCCACCATATGTTGTGCGGACATGATTCCGAAGCTCGGTTCCTGGTCTGCTGATAATTGTTCGAATGATTCGAACATGCCTTGGGTAAGGAAGGCTCTTTTGTTATTGGATTCCATATTGATGAATTAAAATAATTTTAAGAGAGTGATTACTCTCTTAAAGGTAGTGGCTTTTTCAGAATTTACCAATTCCTTTGATGATATTCCGTCCGGATTGTATCCCATGTATGAAAAAAGACCTGCCCATGTTGCCATGAGCAGGTCCATTAGAACAAACAATTAATTATACAATTTACACTTTCGACATTAAATTCTTATTGTGCTTTGACCACCTGTGTCGTTACGACATGGTCATTGTTCAGAACGGAGAGGATATATACACCATTGGGTAGTTGGCTCATATCCATGCTTTGATTCTGAACACCTATTTCAAGTTCCACGTTTTGTTGAAGAACTGATCTTCCTTGGATATCCGTTAATTGGATGGAAGTATTCATATTTGAATTACTGATGATTTCAAGATTCAGGATTCCTTTGGTAGGATTAGGATAGACCAATACATTTTCGATGCCGGCTCCCTGGCCAAAGATGACCTGTTCTACTTGGGAATATTCATAAGCACCATCGAAGTCGGTTTGCTTCAGACGATAGTAGGAAATACCGCTGTAAGGCTCGTTATCGAATGCTTCATATTGCAATGGCTCCTGTGAATTTCCTGCACCTGCAACTTCTACGACTTCCTCCCATCTGTTACCATCCTTTGAACGTTCGATGGTGAAGAACTCATTATTGATTTCAGTCATGGTTTCCCAATTCAAGGCTACGCGCTCTCCAGCTTTCTTAGCCGTGAAGTAGGATAGTTCAATAGGTAGGAAATTCGAAACCCTGAAAGCATTATTGGTATAATCACACTCTGAAACACCCGAGATTGGGAAATCCACTGTGAAATCATATGGTCTTGCTGCGGTTCCTGGGTCATTGATGATAATAAAAGCATCTGCGGAGGCACAGCCACTGGTCGTAATGGTCATGACGTGTGAAGCATTAGGCTCCAAGTTCACACCCAACATTGCTACTGCCAGGATATTGGCATTGGTAGCCTCTGGATCACCATCATAAACGGTTAGTTCCGTACTTGATGACAATGCCTTGTCACCTATATTCTTCACCGTAACTTCCAAGCTACCGGAAGTAGGGCAGTTATATACATCTTCGATTACATTCGTAATGGTAGCGTCAGCCGTTGCATTGGTACTTGGGTCGCCACTAGGATCAAGCTTTACAGCTTGTACTAGGTAATTATTGAATTGTCCACCTCCTTTGGTCATATTGTTATCAGGAACGGCAGGGATAGTCAAGTCATCATTCACATTCGTGATGTTGTAAGCATGCTGGTTCCATACTGATCTGGCAGGAATCCAAGGGTCAGTTGCGGATTTGAATACACTCAGGTTAATATCTCCGCAGGTACAGATGATATTGGTAGTTCCGTCTAGGTTCACATCTGCAATTACAGGATATTCCCATCTGGTAGGAGAACTACAAGGTGTCATATACTTCACACTACCGTCCTTACCCTCAAGAATTCTAAGGGAAGTCTCATCCCTGTATACAACCTCGGCAGCACCGTCTCCGTCAAAATCATATACTGTACTACCTGTTAGTGCGGATTGGTCATTGGTAGAGATTTTCCATAGATATCTAGCAGATAGGTTAGAGATGATATCATCAACTACGATATATTCTCCCAAATCACCTGAGATACCGTAATGAACACCAAATTCTAGGAAACCATCACCATCGAAATCAGCTACATTGACTCGGCCCACCTTGTCTTCGTCACCTGCTAATTCGTAATCCAACATCAAAGAATTGGTTTGTCCATCCCAGATGTATAATTTACTCTTATTGCTACTTGCTACGGTATATATCACATCCAAGTCACCATCTAGGTCCACGTCAGCAATGGAAGTAGAACGACCAAGAGTCCATTTGTTATCCAATGCACTGATAAGTCTTTCTTCTTTAATGATTCCTGCAGCAATATCGACTGAGAAAATCCTACCGGAAAGAACCAACTCCAATCCTGCACAACCAGCACAATCGCTATCATCAAGGATGTCAATGGCAACACTACCGCCAAAATCAGATACTTGGATACCTCCATCCAAGAGTAGGTCGTTGGTAGTTCCGTCGAATGCCGTTCTCCAGATTTGTGAACCGGAATATAATTCTACATTTCCATCTCCATCGAAGTCAGCCAAGGCAGGTGTATATCTATTGTGGTCAGCTAATCCTCCTGCTATCGTACTGGTCCAGTTGGTACCATCAAAATCAAAACGTACCCAAGTCTTATCATCCCTCAAGGCGAAGATTTCACCATAGATGTCTCCATCCACATTACCAATGGCGTTGGCGGAATTGTTCTGGTCCAATGGCTTGTTATCAGTCAATGGTACCGGAATACTGTATTGGGTAGCCCCTGTCTGTCCGTTTAGGACAAAAATAGTTTCTGCATAATTATCTACTACCACATCAGGAATACCATCACCTGTTACATCTCCTACTAATGGAGTTTCCCTTGCATCAATTGTTTCGGTAGCACTCCAAACCTTTGCAGGTGTGAATATAGGAGTTGCACCGTCCGGTTTGTACTCACAGGAGATGCTGGTTGGACATCCGTAGGAATTCACTACCTCACCAGCTGGTGTACCCGGACAATTATCATAGGAATTACAAACTCCATCATTATCATCATCACAAAGTGTGGAAAACCCGTTTGGCATACAAGGATTTTCCCCATCTGCAGCAGACTCTGTGGCATTATCCACACCATCCTTATCACAGTCAAGGTAATGCTTTGCTAGATAATTAGGACTACATGCATCCTCATGGTCTGAACCATTGGATATTTCCAAGGCGTCAATGATGCCATCCCAGTCCGTATCTGCACAGAAAGAATAGCTGACACCATCTACTTTGAGCTTACCTGCTGTTCTGGAAATTCTGATGAATCGTGCAGGTATTGTATTGGTAAGAATAACCGTTTCGATGTTATTGGTAGTAAATGTACTACCAATATTGGTAATTGCATCATAGAAATTCAATGCGTCAGTAGAAGCATCAATAGTAGCCCTGCCCGAATTGCTTGAACGGGTCATACTGATTGTGATATTGTTGTTGGGAGGAACGACTTGTCCCAAATCCAAAACAATGGCATCGTCAGTACTGATGTCATTGGTAAGGTTGCCGTCAGGAGCATTCAATGCTTTGCCTGCATTTCCTATTGAATTATAAATAGTGAATTTGGATGCGTTACCTGTAATTTCTGAGCCTGAGCATTGCGCTAGAACAGAGGAAGTGTTTGAGATAATGAATAATACTGCAAGGATGATGCACTGAGTGAAGTTGAAAGTTTTCATGATGATGGCGAATTAGTGTTTAATAATTTTTTTAGAAAATGTTTTTGTCACTTGGTATTAAGGGAGGACGTAAGGTTATCGTCACTGTATGGGTATTTTCAAGTCTAGTGCCAACAAAGCCTATCAGATGGTTAGGAAATTCTTGTCATGCTGTTAAGTGTGACAAGTAAAAGTTAAGGATGACAAAAAAAGCTATATGTAATACATTGTGATTATTTGTAATGTGATTTTAGGGTTGTTAAATAGGTTTTTATGTATTATGATTTTGTTTAATAAAAAGTCTTCACCTCCTTATTTTGACCTACTCTGTGTAATGTGCGAGAATTGTTATTCTTTGTAGGAGAAATGTTGAGGAGCTATGAGTAGTTTGTTTTATTGCTTTTTCGTGATATGTAGGAAATTATAATCTGAATGAAATTGTATTGTTAAAATTTAGGTTGACACAAGAAAAAAGTGTTCAATTTGAAATAATTTCTTAATCCCTAGGAAAAATGGGGTGAATCTAATCTGGAATATTATATTAGCTAATCCTATATACATGGAGTCTTAACAAAAACTTTCCGTCATGATTCGTAATTTTTTAGTCCTTACTTTGGTACTCGTTCTCCCATTTATTGCCCATGCCCAAAAGGTTGAGAAAGGAAAACTCTATTCTGTTACCACCATGGATCAATTCTTGGATGTTTTGGGACCCAATCGGACCATAGAACTAGCTGCTGACTTTTTCTTTTTACCCAAGGAGAAGAAAGATGGGTTGGTCTTGGATGGAATGGATAATCTTACCTTGATAGGATCTGGTGATGAACCGGTGAGGTTCGTTACGCCGATGCCCGATGTACCCGTTATTACCTTTAAGAATAGTGATAATGTCAGATTGGAGAATCTGGAATTGGGACATGCACCCGAAAAGGCATCCACTTGTGATGGTCATGTGGTTTCCTACATCAATTGCAATAATGTAGCCATTGAGAATTGTTTCCTATTCGGAAGTGGATTCTTGGGTATCAGTGCCAGTCGTGTCAAATCAATGGTATGCAATAATACTACGATAAGAGGATGTACAGGAAGGATACTGACCATTGATGCAAGTGAGGAAATCCAATTCAATGGTTGTAAGTTCACGGATAATGTGGGGACGAATGAAATGATTACCATCAATGATAGCAAAAAGGTCACCTTTGATAATTGCGAAGTCAGTCTGAATAGAATGGTGTATGACGAAACGAGTGACCTCATGATGGGCTATGCCCTGATGGCATCAAGGAATAGCAAGAAAGTGGAGATGAAAGGATGTACTATCGCAGGTAATTCCACACCTTACTTGTTCTATGATAGATCAGGTATCAAATTGGGTGATGATTGTAATATTCATAATAATTACATTGCGGTTCAGGATTATAAGACAAAAGGATAGGTATGCATTTTGTATGAATTCTATCTGATTTATCAGGAATATAAAAAGAGGGTTGCCACTAAAAATGGCAACCCTTCGAAGCGTCTAGGAATCGCTTCTGATTTCACTATTACTGAACTTTCACAAACTTCTTGACTAATCTGTCATGCTCTGTTTGGATGACAACTAGATAATATCCATCATTCAAACCTGATACATTGATATTTTCCGTTTGGCCATATTCCGATCCTTGGGCAGTTATTTGTCTGATGGTTCTTCCATTCATATCCATAATGGAAATATTCACATCGGATGTACTTTGGGCATTGAATTCCACATTCAGGATATCCCTAGCCGGGTTGGGACTGAGCCTGAATGCCTCATCATTCAATTGGGCGACTCTTGCAGCTGGAGCTGTTGGGATATTGGCTGTATTGAATCTTCTGATAGGTGATGCCAATGAGAAGTCCCAAGTACCACAGAATGGTCTTACCCTGTATTCATATACGGTATTGGCTTCTAGGAAACGAAGTGTCTTGGATGGATTCAATGCACCGATACGAGTCCAGGAAGACTCACCTTGCTTCCTGTAATGAATATCCCATCTTTGATGATTCGGTAGACCATCCCAAGTGATATGGATACTGGCCGGAGCCATCAGGTTATGTTGGATGTTGGATACAGGACTACATACCGTACAATCCGTTCTGATGACTTCAATGAATCCATCAGAAACAGCCTCACAGGCATCATCCTCTAGGGTTGAGATGTTTTCTCCAATAACTGGGTCAGGAGTTCCCTTATAATTCCAACCCCAAACCCTACAGACTCCCGGAGGAGCTGCACTCAAATCAAGCGTATTTCCGTTTTCTGTATTATGGGCAGCCAATATATTATCATTATCATCCGTAATGATATACCAATAGGAAAGATTGGGAGCCGTAGTGGTATGTACAACATCGAATACGACATCACCTGCACAACTATTATAAGTAATACTGCCATCTGTCAGGGTCAGTGTACCACCGTCCGGTACTTCTCTATATATAGGAATGAAGCTATCGGATATATCCTCGCAATCGTCATCACCTAGTGTAGAGATGTTCTCACCCATGACAGGAGCCGGTGTACCCATATAACTCCAACCCCAGATTCTGCATTCACCCGGAGGTGCAGCACTAAGGTCTAGGGTATTGCCATTCTCTGTATTGTGGGCTGCAAGGATATTATCATTATTATCGGTAATAATATACCAATAGGAAAGATTGGGTGCAGTGGTGGTATGCATGACATCGAAAACGATGTCGCCGGCACAATTGGCGTATGATGTGCTGCCATCTGTCAGGGTCAGTGTACCACCGTCCGGTACTTCTCTATATATAGGAATGAAGCTATCGGATATATCCTCGCAATCGTCATCACCTAGTGTAGAGATGTTCTCACCCATGACAGGAGCCGGTGTACCCATATAACTCCAACCCCAGATTCTGCATTCACCCGGAGGTGCAGCACTAAGGTCTAGGGTATTGCCATTCTCTGTATTGTGGGCTGCAAGGATATTATCATTATTATCGGTAATAATATACCAATAGGAAAGATTGGGTGCAGTGGTGGTATGCATGACATCGAAAACGATGTCGCCGGCACAATTGGCGTATGATGTGCTGCCATCCGATAGGGTCAGTGTACCACCGTCCGGAGCTTCTCTAGTGACAGTAATACCATTTGATAGGTCAAAACATCCTGTGAGTTGTGATAGGTTGTTCCCCATCATATTACCCATAAGGTCGTTTTCGTAGCTGATATACCAAATGATACAAATTCCCTCACCTGCACCATCCAAGTCGAATGGTGGAGCCATCGGTTGGGCTAGGATATTATTTGCGTCATCAGTAATGATCCATCCGCTATTGGTTCCGGATGCACCCATGACCATTACATTAATAGGGTCGGGATTTCCATCCACACAAATAATGGTGTCATCCATCGTACTGATGGTTCCTCCTTCTACCTCACATTGGGCATTCATGTAGGGTAGGGTAAAAAACATACAACAGAATAGGAATGCAAAACGCCAATGGGCATTTGTTCCCTTTTGCATTAATTCAAAGTTCTTAATTCTCATTTTATTCAATTAAAGCATTAACAGATAATTAACGATGACGAATATATGAGAGATGGATTGGTGTAGGCAATCGATTAAATCGAATGAATTATTGATGGAATCAATTAGTGGAATTGCACTTATTCCGAATCAATAAATGCATCACAAAAGTATCACAGAACGGTGTCAAATAATTCAGGAATGTATTAGGATAGATATGTGAAAGGGGAAATTATCACAAAACAATCACAAGCTATTCACATTATTATTTTTTTAGAATATGAAATTATGCTTGTCGTTGAATTGGCATTTATAACATTATTTTATTGAATTTTTATTTTCATCCTTGGAGTAAGAATGAAATGATTAAAAAATAGGAATTAATATATTTTCTATTTCTTATTTTTTGAATTCATTATGAAGTAAACTGTACATGAAATAACTCTGATGTTTGTTTTTATAAAATGCTCTGTCCCGCATTAATCCCTCTTTTTGGAAACCTATTTTTTGTAATACTTTTTCGGAAGCAATATTACCTGATTCTACATGTGCCTCTATTCTGTGTACACCTAATGTATGAAAGCCATATTGTATAAAAACATCCAAGGCTTCTGTAATGATTCCATGTCCCCAGTATTTTTGATTTAGGATGTAACCAATAATTCCCAGTCCATTTTTTTGGTAATGATTGTAAGTTAGGAGTCCGATGACTTCATCAGGTTTTTCCTTTAGAATCAAGCCCCAACTGATTCCGGTTTGCTGAGTGATTCTATCTTTTAATATTTCTAATAATCGACCTACATTCTTGAGGTCCTGATAAGGTTCATCATCCCAGTATTTCATGCATGCTTCATTCTTGAAGATATCAAATAAAGCTTCACTGTGTTGGGTTTGTAGTTGTATGAGTTGTAATCTTTCAGTTGTCAATTCAGGAAATATCATGGATGGTATTTTTGTTTTTAATAATTAGGAAAGAAAAATATTATTTATCTGAATGGTGGTCCCGCAACCCATCCTACAATGGATTGCCTGGTTCCTTTTGTAATCGGGGTTACCCTGTGTAGGATAAATGAGGGAAATATGATAATGGTTCCTTTTTTTCTTGGAGCATTCACAATTCTTTGATTAATCATAAATTGGAGATCACCACCCTCGTATGCATCCTCATCGGATAATTGTATGGTCATACTGAGTTTTCTGGTAGAAATTCCACCTGAACCAAAATCCAAGTGCCAATCGAAATGGTCATCTGTGGAATAACGGGTAAGTTGTAATTCCTGTTGGAATCCTAATAGATCGAAATGGAATCTTTGGTTATTACAATTGATAGCTAGTCCAGTCAGTTTGCGATAAATCCATTCGTTTTCAGGTTGGTTCTCGAGAAACATGACCGAACTCTTACGCAATTCATCATTGTACTTCTCATTCCCACTGAGTTCAGCCTTGATGGTTTTATCCTTATCCCAAAGTGCTCGTATCTGATTGATTTCATGAGGCAGAAATAAACCCTCATAATAAACGAATTCTACGAAGTGTTCCTTTAATGGAAGTCCGAAAGGGTATTGGAATTGCATGGTATGGTTGGTTTTCTAGTATTCGTGAATTATTCAAATGATTTCATTCGAATAACTCTTATGACATCGCGTCTCCTTACAAGATAAAAAAGAAAAATGGATTGACGATAAGATTGGTCAATGCAATGCGTAAGGGACTGAAACCGGGAAGATACCTACTTCACCTCCAATACCTTGATTTCAACGCGTTGGTTCTTGGCCCTACCGGATTTGGTGGAATTGGGTGCAATAGGATTGCGTTTGCCATATCCCCTGAAACTTACTTGTGTATTAGGAATACCACGGTTATATAGATAAGTTGCTACGGTCTTGGCTCTTTGTTCGGACAACCAATCGCAATATTCATCCTTTGGAAGATTATTGGTATGACCTCCGATTTCGACCCTGATACCCGGATTGCCTTTCAGGAAATCATAGACTTCCGCCAATACTTCCTCGGAAGCTTTCCCGAATTGGGTAGAATCCGCCTCGAAGTACAATTGTTCTATCGGAATCGTTTTACCTGCCTCTACCTTGGAAGCCTGCAGCTCCGGTAGGATTTTCGGCCCCTTGATTTCAAAATTGGCACCGAATGTACACTTGTTCTCATCCGTAATCATGACCGCATAAACGCCTTTACCCAGTCTTTTCCTCTCAGGAGAGGTGTTTCCGTCACTCCATTTGTAACTGTATTCCCCGATACCTCCTACACCCATGATTTCAATGGCTCCATCCTTGGCCCTTGGCCCGCTCAGGTGTTGCAAGTTAACCAAGCTGAATGTCACCGCATCAGGTTGTTGTACCCGAGCTCCCGTTACGATGGTCGCTCCTGATTGGTCTGTTACCGTTACGATGTATTTTCCGGCCTTAAGATTCTTGGGATTGGCTCCCTTGCAGTTATTCCTATTCCATTTATAGGAATAGGGGGCTTCACCACCTGAAGCCTTTACCACCAATTCGCCATCACTATCACCATAGCATTTAAGCGTCTTTTCACTATAACAGATAGCGGTCAGGCTTTCATCCACTTCCTCATCCTTGTAGTATAATTGGAATCGGAACAAACCATTGGATTTCGTTCCTACCCAAATATCACCATTGCCATCACTGGCGGTACATAAGGACTGGTCACTCACAAAACCGATTTCCCGACCATACACAGCCATGGTATCCTCTATGATATCGTATCTGGAAAATATATTGGAAGCAGAATAAAGTCTACCCTCGTCATCAAAGGTCATATCCCTGACCACACCATTGGCCATGCGTTTATCCAGTTTGATTTGGGCCCATCTGTTCTGACTATCCACTTTCCATAATTTCTTGTTTCCAATGAACCAGATATCATTCGCATAATAGGAAACGGCTGTAATGTTGTCGGATTTTTCAAAAACCTTGATTTTGTCCCCTGTAATTTGACATACACCTTTGGTGGTTCCGGCCCAGACATTCCCTTTCTTGTCGAACTGGACAAAGTTGATGGTATTGGATGGAAGTTTGGAATTGCTATTCGTATAATGAGCCACTTTCTTCATGGTCTTCAGATTATACACATATATGCCTTGTTCTGCAGTGGCAATCCAGAGTTGGTCGTATTTGGTGGTCAGATTGGTGATATAAGGTGAAAACCCATCTTTACTCAGGTCTATCTTATTCTGGCGGTCAGATGTGATGATGGTCCCGTTGCCGAGGGCAGCCCACAACCTATAGGAACTATCCCTTGCAATGGCCGTAACGGATACATCCTCAAGAATATTCCTACGATTGTATCTATAACTATAAAAGAATAAGCCCTTACTGGTTCCTAACCATATCCTATCATCCTCGATATGCAGACAGTTGACTGGTTCGCCCTCAGGGAATGAATGACAGCGTTCTACCTTGACGGTATGTTGCGCCATTAGGTACAAGGGGAAGAACAAGAGGATTTGAAAGAGGAATGACTTCATGACCATTAACTATATATTTCGAAAACGAATTCGAAATTACGATTAACAGATGAGAAAGTCGAGTGGTAGTGGTCCTTTTGGGATTGTCTTAACGGACCTTACAGGATTTCTAACTGGTCCTGGATGCGTTGGGTAATCATGTGGATGCACCTGCGATTCAGTTCCTTTTCCTCGAATGCATATGCATCCCATTCTTCCATCGTGAATTGTCCCACAATGATTCCAAGTAGAAATTGCCTCAATGCCTTATCCTGTTGGATGTGTTCGGCAATGTATCGGGTTTTCTTATCCGTCGTCAATTTCCTGAATACCCCTTTCCTTAGGTCGATATAATTCCGGAAGATACCCAACAATAATTCGTTCTGCATCTTAAGGATAGGCCTGAGGGTTTGGTTCTGGAATTGTTCCGCATCTGAAGTGGCATCCTCTTGTGAGATGGATGGGATGTTAGGCCGAAGTGATTTGAGTTGTTCTCTTTTCATATGTCAAGGAAAAATCGTTCTTTGGATTTTGAGGTCGCACCCAATCTGGTGTAGAATTGAATGGCTCTGGTATTGAATTCCGGTGTTTGCCATTGGATGAGCTGACAACCTAGTTTTTTGCCCTCCTCCTGTATCTTTCTGACCAGTTTTTCGCCCCAGCCCTTGCTTCTTGTACCCTCATTCATGAACAGGCAATCCATATAAATATAATGGGATGCATCCCAAGTGGAATACTGTCTCATATAGGTAGCATAACCCAGGAGTTGACCATCTTGTTCTACTACGAGACAATAGAGGTCGGGTGATGTTCCGAAAAGGGATTTTTCGAGTAATTCGATTTTCCCTTTCGGGGAATATTCGGATTGTTCGTATGCAGCATGCGCTGCGCACATTTCAATGATGAATCCTAAGTCCTCCTTAGTCGCAAAGCGTATTTGGCTCATGGGAATGGAATGGTTATTTATGATAATTGTTCATCAAAATAAGTCATGACTTCCTCCAATGCCTTGTGGGTAGGATGCTGTGCATCATCCACGAAGTCTAAGGTAAGTATGGCATGGCCCTCTCCCGGAATCTCATGGAAAATCATCCTTTGTTTTTGTTGGTCATTGAATGTCTTATCCAATAACTCGAATTTACTGGCTTGGCAGAGTTTATCCTTTTCGAACCTACCACAATGCATGGCAGGCAGCTCATCCAATCGGTGCTTGACTTGTTCGATTTCCTGGGAAGACATATGGAGTGCTTCTTGTGTTCCTACGGGGAGTGAGGGTTGGGAGGCAAAGCCCGCCAATACGGATTCGTCAGCCATAAGGGATATGGCAAAATTACCGGTGAGACACATGCCTATTGTCGCCACGCCTTTTACACCTGTCTGCTGTTTGATATCCCTACACAATGCTTTGAGCCAATCGACTATGGGACTGGATTGGTGTTTGGCCATGATTTTGAATTGCCGCCTCATACAGAATACCCGCAAGAGGTTCATATTGGTACTGGTCTTTCCGATAGGCCCGAAAAGGTGTGGGAGATAGACCCGATATCCCCGTGCCACAAAACGATCAGCCAATGCTAATGTTTCTTGCCCAATGCCTGGAAGTTCCTGAATAATAACGACCACCTTGTTCCCATTGCCTCTGGCATAGACATCATGTTGGATGGAATGGCCACTTCTAATGGGAGCCGTGAAAACGGTCTTTTCGTATTGGTTGATTTGAGTTGGTTGTTGCATGCTAGGCATTTTTATTCAATCCTGATTGCAGGTATTCATTAATTCTGGGAGCATCCGGATTTCTTAGGATGTGTTGGATCCATTGTTCCCTTTCGAATTGGATGATTTCCAGTTCCCAGATACAAACCAAGGAACTTTCATGTGGTGCTCCAATCTTTTTGGGTGTGTCGTAAGAAACAAAAAAGAGTTTCGTTTCAATCATTTCACCTCTGGTCCACCAATGGAAAAGTACCCATACTCCATCTCGCCCCTCGTGTATGATCAGGAATCCCACTTGGTAGGTGCTCAATGGACTCTATTTGGGATACTGTAACCAGTCCCTGAGCCTAAGATGGATCGTCTCCAGAGCGTCCAGGGATTGGAAAGTGGGATGTTGGGATATGGTGTAGGTCTTAATATTCCAATCCTCTACTTTTTTGGTCCCCTCAAAGGAAATGTACCTATCCTTATAAAGTTCGATATCCTTAAGCATAGTTTAGGATTTGAGGTCGTATTCCATGTACTCGGCTGTGGCTTTTACCACCTTTTCATCATAAATCTTTCCGACGATATGAAAGGACAAATCTATTCCTGCAGAGATGCCTCCCGAAGTATAAATCCGTTCACTGGATTGTACATATCTGAGTTGGGTTTGGGGTTGGCCATTCGGAACGATTTCTTTCATATGGTCATAGACCTGATGGTGTGTGCAATAAGGTGCATCATTAAGGTATCCCAATAGACCCAATAATCGGGCTCCTGAACAAATACTCATCGTTATTTGGGTCGTTGGAATGACTTTCCTTAGCCAATCCATTACAATCGGATTATCCATCAGGGCCCTGGTACCAGAACCTCCTGCAATAATGAGGATATCCAATGGTGGATGATTATTGAATCCGAAATCAGGATTGACAGATAGGCCATTGACTGCACGAATCTTATCGGTGGTTTGACCAATGGTACAGACATCGAATAATGAGAAATCATGTACTTCCGATGCCACGGAAAAAACTTCGAATGGCCCAGCAAAATCCAATACTTCCGCTTCGTCAAAAATGAAAATACCCACTGATTTTTTCATGGATTATGAATTAGATGACAAACAAAAAATGAGAATGAAAGAGATGTAAAATAGACATAAGATACTAACCTTTCATCTGTTTTTTGTAGAATGATAATAACTGGGAAAAGAAATATCCTTGTTGCGTAATATTGAAACTTATACTGCTACAGGATTCTAAATCAGAAAACGAAGGAAGTCGCCTATATTGATAATAATGGTAACAATGAATATTGTCACCATAAAAATCATCCAAGCGAGATAGTACAAATGGATGCCCGTAAGGTTTTTTTCGGCTTCCCCATTGTGTTTGTACATATATTGACCGGCAACAACGAACATGATTGAAATACAGAAGAAAGGGATGCTCACGATTAGGTTCGATAAATCCAAGGACTGAATCAGCAAGACGGATAGTGTAATGATGAGGAAAATACTCCCTGATGTAATCAGGGTAATTCCTAGTATCCATATTGGTTTTTGTAGGATTTCAACCTGCGATTTGAGATTGATATTACTTTGTTCATCGTCTAGTAAGTGCATCATCGGATAAAATATAATGTGAAGAATAAGCCACTGGTATCCACAAGGAGTACCCACCAAGCAATGATATTGATATAGATGCCTTTCTTTAGTATTCGGATGTCTTCCTTTCTTTTTGCCATCATGAATACATAGGAAGAAAATAGTATCAGTCCGAATCCTATTAGAAAGGCAATCATAAAGACTAGTTCAATAATGATGTAACTTACCTGATACATTATGGCGCTCTGGGTCATGGATGGTACTGAAGAAGCAAGGATGAGGAAAAGTAGGAGACTCGGAAAGAGTTGGTACCAAGCCAGTCGGTTGAAAAATAGAAGATAACGATTGGATAGAAGGGGTTTGTTGTTCATATTCGCCATTGGAGTGATTCGGGAATGATTGTCATGATGACCTGTATGACCATGTATTATTGTAATGTGAATTATGATTCGTGTGGAATGAAGATACTGAATGTCGTGCCTATTCCCAACTGGGATTGGATACTGATTTCTCCCTTATGATTTTCAACGATTTTCTTACATGTTGCTAATCCGAGCCCAATACCATCACTTTCCTGTCGTACCTGTTTGAAAATACTGAAGATGTTTTCTTGGTCCTCCTTACTTACACCTATTCCATTATCTTCTATCTGGATGAGTGTACCCTTAGGATTCACCTTTGATCGTATATGGATATTGGGAGCTTCGTTTTTCTTGGCATATTTTATGGCATTTTCAATCAGATTCTGAATGAGTTGCAATATCTGTACGCTGTCAGCTTGAATCATATGCAGTTTCCCCATTGTAATGGTCGCTTTGGAATGATTTATCTCCGTTTGGAGATTGATGATGGCATTCTCTATGATTTCCTTGATATGGCAGTTCTCAATCTTAATCTGATTGCGCCCATATTTGGCTAAATGAAGTAAACTATCTATTATGTTGGTCATGTTTTGGGCTCCTTTTTTGATGAAGTTTACATACTCCTGTGAGCCCTCAACCAGATTACCCTGATTTTTCCTTTCCAAAATACCAATGAATCCGGTGATGGTGTTCAAAGGGGACCTGAGGTCATGGGAAATTACATCTGCAAAATTTTTCAGTTCCTCGTTTGATTCTTCTAGTCTTTGGGTATGCAATTCCAATACCTTGGCATATTGTTCCAATTTTTGTTGGACCTCGATATGCTGTGTCAGGTCATTCCCCATAATAAGGTATCCAATCTGCCTTTTTCCCCTAAGAACGGGAGAAATGAATAGTTCTACGGGGAGGAGATATTCCTCATTCTTTCTCAGGAAATAATCCGTAGTGTAGAATTTATCTTTTTTGATTTGCTCTAGGCAATAATTGATTTCAGGAATGATGACAGAGGCATGTTCATGAAGATATTGTTCTGGCTTCAGTGCCGTGAGTTCATCCAGTTTATGATTGCTTTCGATAATGATGCCCTCATTATTAATGACCAATAGAAAGTTGGTCGTATTCTCAATGATATTCTTGGTAACCAATTGGGAGTTGGCCTCAAAGAATCCATAGCGATAAATGACACCACCAATCGACCCGAATATGAGTAGGTAGAATAAGGGAAGTGTGGTCTGCATGGGCAGCATGACGAATCGGGATGAAAAAATGAACATGCCTGTAATGGATGCCAGGGTCAGACATCCAATAATCATTGCAACCAACCTTCGTTTGTGAATATTCAGTGATTTGAGTGTAATGGTATGCACTAACTCGGCTATGATGATGAGTGAGAATGCTAAGTTGTAATATATCATGAAATCATTGGCCCAGTGTTGCTTGATAGTGGTCGTGAAGCCTCCCTCAAGTAATTCAATTCCGTGTATTTGCCGCTTGAATACCGTCTCAAGAATAAAAAGAATACTTGCATGTATGATGGAATAGTACCTGTATTTCCACTTGGAAAAGAAACGGGTTTCCTCATTGATACTTGTAATCATATAAACAAAGCATACGAATAGGAATGGCCACAATGCATTGATGTAATGGATATTCAGTGCCGTTTCCTGATTAGGGGCCTTGTATACACCCAAGACCATGAATGAGAGCAGGGACGAAATCAGACAGATGAGCCCATATGAGACAGAGGGTTTGTTACGATGTGGGTTGGCAATGAAAATGACCCCTATCGTCCATAGGATAAGTGCTGTGATTAGTATGAGCCAAGCGGAATAATCCAAGTGTTAATTGTATTAAGTGATTGGGTTGATGTGGAGCATTACTTATTGAATCCAATACAAATTTATGCCATATCTTTCAGTGATAATGTTAAAACGCTAGAATCTGCCCGTATTCGAAAGGTTCATCGTAAACTTCACAGACTGTTTTCCACAACTCAGGATGGGGGAGTGCCTTATCATATTGGGATTTGATATGCATGAATGCATCA
>JAHDHL010000040.1:44986-48233 GCA_020631355.1 Saprospiraceae bacterium
CTCAGGATGGGGGAGTGCCTTATCATATTGGGATTTGATATGCATGAATGCATCAATCAGACTTATGTTATGGGTTTGTTTCAGAAGCAGGCAACAGAAAGTCACCGATCTGCTCACTCCTGCACCACATGCCACAAGAATATTAAGGCCATCCTGATGGGCATTCAATAGGAATTCCAATCCGCTGGAAGTCTTGTCCAATGGTAAGGGGTGTCCGTCCTTGATATCTAGGAAAAGGCTTCTTGGATGGCTCAGGGGCAATGCTTCTGCAAGGTTCAGGATTGCTTGTATATGTGCTGAGGCTTCTTCTGATTCAGAAAGTAAATCAGCATAATTGCCAATGAATAGTCTTTCAGAGAGTCGCTGCATATGGGTGATTCAGTTGTGTTACACCAATTGTACGCAGTAGGGAGTGGTTTTGTTACCCGAATGCTTGTTGGAAAGGTTTGATGAAACGCTCATCCTTGGCGTAAACCGAGAAAACAACTCTGGCAAATTGATGCTGATACTTATTTTCCAGCAAATTCCTGAACATTCCTGCAATGACTTGTGGATCATTGCGGAAAACACCACAACCCCAAGCCCCTAGGATGAGGGTGTCATATCCATGTTTTGCACAAACGGACAATACCATGTCTATCCGTCGTTCCATGATGGGTTCTATCTTTTTGACCTGTTTGGGTTCGTTCCGAATGACTACACCTGTATTTACGGCCGGTGCCGTGATAATGGATGTGTAGATGGGTTCATCCATTGGGGTTCCATCCTCCAGTTTCAATACAGGAACATCTGGAGAATAGATAATGTGGTCAGTGTATAGGCATGAGCTGTACTTTCGGTTGGTCGTATAGTAGGGTTCAGCCTTGAGTTGGCAGGGATATAATCCCGTAGCCCTTGCTATACTTTCTTCCTGGGCCTGACTCCCATTGAGGAATCCGCCACCCGGATTGCGGGCCGAAGCAAAGTTGAGGCAAAGGAGTCTGTTGTCTGCAGTATATTCTTTCCTTACGGAATCCAATGTCGTCAGCCCGTTTACTTCATAGATGGTCGTTTCCTTTCCTTTCGATAATGGCTGGTCTATGAGTTCGATTAGTGCATCGGGAGTATATAGGATGGTTCCGTCAACAGCGGCCTTTTGCTCTTTCCGTATATGGATTCGTTTTCCCTGTTCATTGGTATAATAACCCTGTTTTAGGGCGTCCAAGGTTTCCTTGGCAATGACTCTGCGTTTACTCTTTTTCATGTTTGATATTTTAGGGGTTTGATTGAAATCTATCAGTTATTCTTTGGATAGTTTCATTGTAATGATACTTCTAATACATATTTATATAATAATTGGTTCCATTATTAGTTTGAATTGTAAACGAAGTTGGATTCTAATAAAAAAAGGAGCCTCTCTTGAGGCTCCTTTCCTAAATTATACTTAGAAAAGCCAGGATTACAAACCAGCTTCTTCTCTAATCTTATTCAAAGCAGAACCAGCCTTTACCCAATCAATCTGAGCTTGGTTGTAAGTGTGGTTCACCTTAAAGCTTTCTGAAGTTCCATCAGCATGGTCCAATTGGATGGTCAAAGCCTGACCAGGAGTCATGGTGGAGAAATCAGTGATGGTTACCTTATCATCCTGACGAATCTTTCCATAGTCAGCAGGATCGGCAAAAGTCAATGCCAACATACCCTGCTTCTTCAGGTTGGTTTCGTGGATACGGGCGAATGACTTCACACAAACAGCTTTTACACCAAGGAAACGTGGTTCCATGGCAGCATGCTCACGAGAAGAACCCTCTCCGTAGTTATCCTCACCAAATACGATGGTTCCGATACCATTGTCCCTGTATGTCCTTGCGGATTCAGGTACAGGATGGTATTCACCCGTTACATAATTAATGACATTGTTGGTTTGCTCATTGAAGTAGTTGACAGCTCCAATGAAACAGTTTTCAGAGATATTCTGTAAGTGCCCCCTGTACTTCAACCAAGGACCCGCCATGGAAATGTGATCCGTAGTACACTTGCCTTTGGTCTTGATAAGGATACGCATATCCGACACCTCATCCTGATTCATAGGAACGAATGGTGTCAAGAGTTGTAGACGATTGGAAGTAGGCTTCACTACTACCTCAACGCCGCTACCATCAGTCATCGGTTCGATGTATCCTGCATCCTCCACATCAAATCCCTTTGGAGGTAATTCGTGTCCGGTAGGCTCGGCTAATTTGATATCCTCTCCATCCTTGTTCTTCAAGGTGTCTGTCATCGGGTTGAAGCCCAACTTACCAGAAAGTGCAATTGCTGTTACCAATTCAGGTGAACCCACAAAAGCATGCGTGTTTGGATTACCATCTGCACGCTTGGAGAAGTTACGGTTGAATGAGTGGACGATACTATTCTTCGGTGCATTCTTTGGGTCATTGTATCTGGCCCACTGACCGATACAGGGTCCACATGCATTAGCGAATACATCTGCACCCATATCCTCGAATAAGTCGATGAAACCATCCCTCTCGATAGTAAATCTAACCAACTCAGAACCGGGCGTGATGGTGAATTTGGTCTTTAGTTCCAGTCCTTGCTCCTTAGCTTGCTTGATAATGGAAGCAGCACGGGAAATATCCTCATAAGAGGAGTTGGTACAGGAACCAATCAATGAAACCTCAACGTCCTCTGGCCAGTCATTCTTCTTGGCAGCCTCGGACATCTGAGAAATAGGAGTAGCCAAATCAGGCGTGAAAGGGCCATTCAAATGAGGCTCCAGTGTATTGAGGTCAATTTCGATGACTTGGTCGAAGTATTGCTCAGGATTCGCATAACAATCCGCATCACCCGTAAGGTACTCCGCTACTGAATCACATAAGTCTGCTACCTCGGCACGGCCTGTCGATCTAAGATAACGGCCCATTGAATCATCATAGCCGAATGTGGAAGTGGTGGCACCAATTTCTGCACCCATGTTGCAGATGGTTCCTTTGCCTGTACAGGACATACTTACAGCTCCTGAACCGAAGTACTCAACGATAGCACCCGTTCCACCCTTGGCGGATACGATACCTGCTACCTTAAGAATCACATCCTTGGCAGAAGTCCAACCACTCATCTTACCGGTCAGCTTCACACCGATTAGCTTAGGCATCTTCAGTTCCCAAGGCATGCCTGCCATTACGTCCACTGCGTCAGCACCACCTACACCAATGGCAACCATACCCAAACCTCCGGCGTTTACCGTATGGGAATCCGTTCCAATCATCAT
>JAHDHL010000041.1 GCA_020631355.1 Saprospiraceae bacterium
TACAACAAACTAAACTATAACAAATGAGTGTAGGTAACCAAGCAGACCTCCCTTGGTGGAGGAGTAAATATATCCTATGGATTTTCATCATGCTACCCGGATTGATGTTTTCCATAGGGCTACTGAACGGCAAGCTCAATTACGACAGCCTTATGCATGCAACAGGGGAATTCAGTGCAAGATTCCTTGTCCTTTCCCTGATTGCGACCCCATTATTGATGCTGATGCCCAATTATCGTTTTCCCAAATGGCTCAATCGCAACAAGCGATACTTTGGTGTGGCCGCATTTGCTTACGGACTCTACCACGCGATTGCCTATTTGGTGGAAGTTCCGACCAGTGAAGTGGCTGCCGAATTCCTTGAATTCGGAATGCTAACAGCTTGGATATCTTTCATCATATGGATTCCCATGGCCATTACGAGTACGGATGGATGGGTTAAGCAATTGAAATCCAAATGGAAGAAGATTCATAATTGGGGCTACCTTGCTGCCTTACTGGCTTTTTTGCACTGGGCATTCATCCATTATCATTGGCAAGCGGCATTGGTCCACGCCACGCCCATTCTGGTACTGCAAGGATATCGTTGGATCAAGGTATTTACGGGTAAATAGCGAGGTCTGTCACGGATAGGGAAGCAAATCGTCTTTTGAGGAAAACCATTCTGGATAACGCTCCGTGTGTATCCAGAATGGCTCATGAATGCTTACTTATAGTTTCAACTGATACATGACCGCTGCCATCAGTGTGAAGAATGCCAGAAGATATCCGCCATCAATCAGAAATAGCTTCAAGGATTTCTTCTGATACAAATAATGGATAGCCACTGCCGGCAATGCCAATTTGAGTGCCGTCATTGCTCCGTGAAACGAACCATGTACAAAGGTCTGCTCCGCAATATCATGGTAAACATTGGCCCCTTTCCACATGCCCCAAGCTATTACATTCATCATGAGGAATGCCAATCCGTGGGTAATGGCAATACCACTCTGGGCTTGCTCATCCGTGATTCCGGTCTCAGCCTGCCAAGCCTTTCCGAAAAGGGCAGTGTACCACAAAAATCCAAGTAGGAATGCTGCTATCGCAGCAATAGGAATCTCTAAATAGGTAAGATCGAACTCCATCGCTTTAAGTTTTGGTTTGATAAAGCTATCAAATTAATGAAAGTTGGTCTCATATCGCAACTGTCGGACCAAAAACTTGTTGGACATCTAGTGACTAAGACTTATTTTAGCGGCATGAATCAAAGGGCAGTTTTCCCATATATCCTCATTTTACTCCTAGGCTGTATATCCTTGTACGGACAACGCTTCGAGGAGCCATTGTCTGCCCGCACGGACAACTATGATATCCAACTTTTTCTGGATACGGATAAGAAACAGGTAAAGGCCAACCAAACGGTAACGTTCAGGAATCCCTCGGCAGATACGATTCGCACCATGCCTTTCCACATGTACTATAATGCATTCAAGAATAATCGCTCTAATTTCAATACGGGTTATAGTGGGATTCCTAGGGATATTCCACAGGAAGAAAAGGAAAATGGTATCTGGGGATGGGTGGAAGTATTATCCGTAAAAAACGAACAAGGGGAACCCTTGGAATCCCGCTATATCCAGCCAGATGATGATAATGTGAATGACCATACGGTCTTGGAAGTGGTACTGGAAAAACCGATTCCACCTTTCGGAACCAAGACACTCGAAATGGAATGGCATTCCCAAGTGCCCAAGGCCAAGGCTAGGACGGGCTACAATAAGGATTATTTTTTCATGGTCCAGTGGTATCCCAAATTGGGTGTATACGAACCTGCGGGGAGTCGCTTTGCCGAAGTAGGTGCATGGAACTGTCATCAATACCATCCATCTACCGAATATTTCGGAGAATTCGGTGTGTATCAGGTGGAAGTGGATGTACCCAAGGAATATGTAACCGGAGGTAGTGGTTTTGTATTGAATGAAACTACCGAAGGTGATCGTAAAAAAGTCACTTACCTCGCTGAGGATGTCATTGATTTTGCTTGGACGGCACATCCCGGTTTCCTCGAAATCAAGGATGAATGGAAAGGCGTTGAGATTAAGCTACTAGTAAGACCGGAGCATGAATGCAATAAGGAAAGATTCCTCTTATCCGCGAAGCACACTTTGGATTTTTTCGAGGAATACATCGAGCCATATCCTTATCCAACGCTTACGATTGTGAGTCCGCCGTTCTATGGCCTATTCTCAGGAGCGATGGAATATCCTACGCTCATTACCTCCCCTACCCTTTGCGATTTGCCATTGGGCATCAAGACAACGGAAACGCTGACTATCCATGAGTTGACGCATCAGTATTTCATGCAGATGATTGCTACGAATGAGCAGGAAGAACCTTGGATGGATGAGGGATTCACATCCTTTTTCGAAGCGAAGATATTGGACCAATATTATCCGGAGGGTGTGGTGTATTTCGATTATTTTGATGTGCAGATTGATGCTACGGAATTCAGACGAGGTCGTTTCATGGCCACGGAAAACCCCAAGGCTAGTGCACTTTCCGATTGGGGCTACCAAACCATTTCCAGAAGTACCCGTGATATCGTATATGGCAAGGCTGCTGTAGGATTGATGACCTTGGAGGGGCTTGTTGGTGATGCCATGATGAAGGATATCATCAGGGCTTATTTCAAGAGGTGGAAATTCAAGCATCCTTGTAGACATGACTTTTTGGATGTGGTACAAGAAGTCACCACCTCACAACTCGGAGATTCCCTAGCTGCGCCCATCAATACATTCCTTCAGGATTTCATGTATAGTACGGAGGTCTGTGATTATTCGGTTCATTCCATAGATAATTTTGAGGAACCAGAAGCACTGGGATTCTTTGAGAACACCTCGGATGTAAGATTACCATCAGCCAATTATCAGGGGATTAAAAAATCCAAGGTAGTGGTATGGAGAAACGGTGAATTCATCGTTCCACAGGAAATCAGGGTTACCTTTGAGGATGGTGAGGAAATCATCGAATATTGGGATGGAAAAGCGAGGATATATGAGATATTCTATGAGGGAAAATCAAATGTGGTCTGTGCGGAGATGGACCCTTTCCAAAAAATCCCATTCGATAATAATCATATCAATAATAGCCAGAATCTGAAGCAGGAAAAATCCGGTATCACAAGGTACTTTGTTTCTTTTTTGACCTGGTTGGAAAATGCGATGATAACGGCTAGTACCTTGGTTTAGGGAATGAGGGAAATATATTTTTATATTAAAAAATGTAGGGCTTGATAGGAGCGATTCAATATGGTTTGGGGCAACTTTGGCGATACAAGAAAGTATGGGCCATCCTTTATGTTGTTACATTGCTAATGGCTGTACTGGTGGCCTATCCCTTTAAATCCTACTTGGAAAAAACCCTGGGTAACTCCATGATGATTTCCGATATGCTCAAGGGTTTTGATTATACCCTTTATATTGATTTTGTCAATAATTACGGGGATTTATTCGGTACTTTCATGAACCAATCCTTTTGGGTCATACTGCTCTTTCTTATCCTTTTTATCTTTTTCAATGGAGGAATGGTCCGATTGTTCCTTGACCGAACAGAAGCATATGATTCCCGATTATTCTGGTCGAATTGTGCTGCCTTTTTCTGGAAATTTTTCAGGAATAGTATTTATTTCCTTATCATACATGGAATCATTTTCATTCTTTTCCTAATGATTTATTCCTATTTATGCAAGGGATTTTCCATTAGTGAATTGGATAGTGAGGGAATCATTTTTGCAGCACCCAAATACCTGGCACCCATTTATATTCTTGTATCCTCATTCTTTTTCATGTGGCAGGATTATACCAAAATATCATTGGTGAGGAATCATTACAAATGGGTTTATCAGGGAATGTTCGATAGCATCCGATTTATCCGTAGGAATCTCATCTCTGCTTGGGGTTTGTATCTGTTGAATATGCTACTCTTGGCATTGATATTCACCATCAATTATTTCATCACTACCGCATTTGAAATCCAATCATTCCAAACAGTGGTACTTAGCTTTTTATTTGCACAATTATTCACCATTGCCAGATTGGGAATGAAAATGGTCAATCTGAGTAGTGCGGCTTATTGGTATACCTCAAAAACGGATTCGGATGAATCCACTGCTGAATATTGAAGAACTTCAAGCACCATTTCAAGCGAATCTTTGAGATTTCATTTCCATTGACCCTTGCTACGGCAGCAGGAACGATTCTCATTCTGATTGATAGTTTCTTTGCTACCCGTATTTCCATAGAATCCTACGAAGCCGTCTTCCTGACCCTACCCATTATGGGATTGGCTACCGGAATCGGAATCGGTCTAGCAGCTGCCATTGCTGATTTGGTTTCCAAGGAAAAGGATTTGGAACAAATCAAAAGGCTCATCAGTTCGAGTTTTGTCCTTACGGCATTCAGTGTCGTGGTTTTCCTGTATATCACCCTTTTCCATCCGGATTGGATTGAAAGGGTTGCGGGACTGCATCGATTGGAAGATGGCTCCAGAATCACATCGGAATTCAGAACCTACTGGTCCATTGTCCTCTGGACATTTCCTGTGCAAGTCCTATTTTCCATTACCATGCAATTCCTTACCATGTTGGAAAAACAACGGATGGGATTATATATCATCGCATTCAATATTGCACTGAATGTATGTCTGGATTACTTATTCACCCAGATACTGGGTTGGGGAATCTCAGGACTCGGTTATGCCACCATGAGTGTATTTACCGTTGGTGTCTTGCTGAGTTTCATTCCACTGAGAAAAGAAGCCTTTTTCCAATGGCCCTACCCTAGTCTGATGACAGCCCAATTTTTGGGAGCCTTGGCCAAGATGAGCCTCACCTCATTCCTGATTTTCATTTCCGTTGCCATTTTCAGTGTCTCCGCCATTATCATGAATCAGATGGCCTTGGCCATTTCCACCAAGGCACTGGTCATCTATGCCATCTATGGACAAATCATGCGATTGTTCATCATAACAACCAGAGGTCTAGCCGGAGGATTCATCATCTATCTCGGTACTGCACTCAGGGATAAGAAAACAGCGGATTATTTCCCGATTTATTGGGCGGCCACTGCTTGGATTGGAGTCATTAATATCATTGGAGCCATCCTGATGCTTGTCATTCCTACCCAATTGATCCAATTATATGATAATGTGGACCCGGCATTATATCCCCAAATCATCTATTTCCTTACATTGGGTGCCTTGATTATGGTACTCCAAATCCTACCCCGTATGGCTACCGTAGGATTCATCAGTCTGAACAAGTCCTACCTATTGGTGGTACATAGTATTTCGTATGTGATTATTCAGATTGCCACGGCCTATTACTGGACCCAATCCTACGGAACGGACGGACTGATTGACGCAGAATTAGCAGCTTCCGTTTTCGGGAACCTGCTATTCCTACCTATTTTTTATTACTTATTGAATCAAGTCAGAAAAAGGGATAGTGCTATTGCTCCTTTATGATTTCGATTGCTTTTTCGAGTAGTTCATCCTTTCCCTCCTTGATACCCTTGATGGTGGGTTTCATTTCCACATCTATCGCCACACCGACGCGTTGGGTTTCTTTTCCGTCAGGATAATAAACACCAATACCAGAAATGGCCGTCCTCAAACCTCCTGGCAGGGAGATATCCGAGATATTTCCATCTGCTCCCGAAGTAGTACTACCGATGACTGTCGTATTCACACCGGCTTGGAATGCCATCGTGGTGTATTCAGCTTGGCTTTGGGTATATTCATTGACCAAAATCACTACCGGGCCCTCATAAAGGACTTTTAGCGGCGAAATTTCCAAGGATTGTGAGAATGTGAATTCTCCGGGAAGATCCGGGTTCATTCTCGTGAATTTGACAAAGGGAGATGAATAGGGAACGAACATGCCTCCCAATGAAAAAGGAACGAATGTCTTCGGATAATTACGAATATCAATGACAATCCCCTTGGCTTTCTTGAACTTCCTTTTTATGGTGAATAGATCCAACTCAGAAATGGTCTGGAGGGTAATATATCCTATATTCCCATCCAACATCCTGAAAGAAGCTTCCTCACTTTTAGGATACCAGTTGTATTTATTCAATTCCTTTCTGGGAAATAGTGGAATTTCCTTTTCCAATATTTTTCCATTTCTTTTTATTTCAATGGTAATGTTCTTATTCTTCGAACGCAAGAAATCATTACACATATTCCTTAATAATCCATCCTTATTCGAAGATGGGTAAAGTGGTGTTTTTTCCTTAATGATGTCATCAATTCCACGACCATCGACACTGACGATAACATCACCTATTTCCAGTCCCGTTTCGGATTTTAAATCCTCATTATAATAATCCACCACAGCCAATTGATCTTCTACAAAACGAAGATGAAACGCAGGATAATTTCCGCCTTTCCACTCCTTCAATTTATCGGCACCACCCCATAAATTAGCATGTGAATCCTGAATATCCCCAATCATTCGGGTCATGACCTTTTCATATTCCAATTCATTGCCTGCGGAAATAATTGCAGGAATATATTCGGGTAAGGTCGTATTCCAATCCTTATCCATCAGATGCTTATATGGGAAGTAATAATGAATCATATTCCAATATCTATACACTGCCAATAATCTGAATGCATCATCGGGATATGACATCTGGCCATAATTGGATTCATTCTTGAAAACAGGGTTCAGGACATTCAGTGCGGCATCTATATAATAATGCTCTCCTTGGTGTCTATTTTCCTGAATGTATAATAATTGCTTCGTTAATCGCTGATTGAAACCACTATTGGAAATCCATTCATGGTCCGGTTTTAAAAACGCATGTTCCGCTACAGGCTTGCAGGTCTTGCAAGACCGAACCCTCCCCAATTCATTGATCCAGTTCAACAGGAATTTATCCCTGACTGAATTATTTCTGATTTTCACATAATCCGGTAATATTCTGAACAATTCATAATCCCAATTCAATTCGCCCTTGGCGATTTTCGGATGGTGATATTTCAACAAGCCCCAAATCTTACCCAGAATGACAAGATTTTGTTGTTGTATACCATCCAAATCAGATAAATTGATATTGGAACCACCATCAAATTCCTTGTCCTTTTCTGCCGGATATACCCTCACCGTCTTTTTCATGGTCTGTACATCCTGACCATCTATGGTCAATATAAAATCATCAAACCATGCTTCTCCCTTTCCGACCATTATACCTGCTACGATAATCACTTTAGCGCCCTCGGGATAATCCAGCGTTATACTGTATCGGGCCCAATCCTTTGTACCATTAATTTGCTTGGATTGCATATTATCGAATGCAAGGGAACCACCTACACCATCAATCCGAAGTAACAATCCTGCAAAACTTCCCTCGGATACATCCTTGATTTTCATGAATCCCTGAAGCTGGATTTGCTTCCCCTCATATTTGGCGGGAATCCTATAGTACATACTTCCGAAAGCTGACCCATCTTCCCCTGTGGATACCTTAGCGGCATATTTTCCGGAATGGGCTTCTTCTTCCAATGTTACATTGTGGGTACCCCATTTCCCCCAGCCATCCGTGAGTGGATCTTCGGTTTTTCTTTGTTCAAAATTAAGGTTGAATTGGTCAGTCTCTTGGGCCAGAAGATAAAAGGGAATGAATAAAATGAACGTAAATAGATACTTCATGATGATTTATGGTTGATTATAGAGTAATATTTCAACGAAGATATTCAATATTTTCGTGTTACGTTAAAGGACATACCATTCGGATAATGGTTGTTTATCATGAAGATTAAATATCTGTCATTATCTTATTTTTCTCGCATAATTCCACAGACTTTTATATATCGTTACAAAAGAAACATGGTTTTCATCATCCATTCCTGTATTGGATAAAAGAATATATCCTATCCCTGAATTCTCATCAAAATACATCATGGTATATACACCGAAATCCCCGCCATTATGCCCTATCATTTCCCTAGGTATTCCCAATGGATTTTTCAGCGTAGACCAAAATATTCCCTGCTTGTGAATTTCATCGTCCATACTCTTTTTCAATTTGGATACTGCCAACATTTCCCTGACTGATTCAGAGGATAAAATAGATGATGATTCGTATTTTCCATTATTCATTACCATCTGGCAAAATCGGGTCAGGTCCCTAATATTTGCCAACTGGCTTCCATTCGGATACATTCCATCCTTTCGGGCATTTATTTTTTTGAAATGATTTCGTGAAATGTATTGATAATAATTTGCATCACTATTATTACCATCAAAAAAATCGGAATCCATCATTTCTAGGGGTTCAAAAATATACTGACTTACAAAATCCGAATATTTCATTCCTGATTTATATTCAATGATATAAGCTGCCAAGGTAGCCCCCACATTAGTATAATCCCCTAATTTTCCGGGTTTCGTTTTGTGATAATTATCCTTGGAATACCATTTCCCTTTTTCATTCAGATGAGCAAATATAAAATCCTTGATTTCCATATCAGGATATTCGTAACCCAATGAATCCGTCATCATTTCAGAATAGCAGATACTTGATGTATGCATGGCCAGTTGTCTGATTGTAATTTCAGAATCAGGAAAATGTGGATTCATTACTTGGAAAGGTAAATGTTTACCAATCGGGTCATCCAAATCAAATAAGCCCAGTTCCTGCCCTTTCATTAACGCTACGCCAATACTCGTTTTAGAAACGGAAGCAATGACTTGTTTAGTTTCTAGTGAATAAGGTCTTTTTAATTCCCAATCACTATATCCGAAAGCACGCTCATACAAAATGGAATCCTTATTAAAAACGGATACGGCAAAACCTGTTATTCTCCTATGTTCCAATACTTGTCCAAGGGTGGCATCTAAATCTGAAGTTGTTGGAATCAGTTGTTTGGATGAATTACAGGAAGAAAATATTAGTAGCGTTATCAAAAGGAAATATATCTTATTCATCATGTATTTTTTTAATTGTAAAATAATTAGGAGGTGATTCATCAATGATTACAATTGCTATTATTAATCACTATTCAAAAACCAATCTAACGACATCGTTGCGCCTCATTTTCTTGAACAACTCATTAATGCTATGGCCACTTCCGTTTACCATATAAATAATGCTCGTTTGGGTATCAGGAAAGTATCTCATTACACATCGTCTACCGTCCAATGCTCCACCGTGCCAATAACATTTCCCATAATCCGTATCATCAACCCACCAACCTAAACCGAAGCCATCTGTTCTATTGACTGCATTCTCATCTCCGTATTCCGCTTTTTCTGGATGTAGGAAAGGAGCGGATGAAATATGGATAATACTTTGCTTTGTAGCATCATCAAATAACAAATCGGTTTCCCAAATTGTCTTTTGGAAATGATACAAATCCTCTACATTCGAACTCGCTCCTCCAGCCATACTTCCTGCAACAAAGGACCGTTCAGTTATATCAATAAAATTACCCTGTCCATTCTCATCGAAATACCCCCTTACTAATGCATCGGGCTGTTGACCATTATCATTAAAAAAACTGTGATTCATTCCTAGAGGATTAAAAATTCTTTCTTGGTACAATTCTATTCCGGTTTGCCCGGTAATCTGCTTGGCAATCATTCCAAGTAACAGATAATTGGTATTGGAATAATCCATCTTCTCACCGGGATTGAAAATGGCATCCTGATGATAAATCATGGAAAGTTCTTCCTCATCTGTCCAAACCCGAGTGATATCATTCAAGTAATTCAATGAATAATTGATATCCAGAATATTGGGTAAACCACTGGTATGATTCAGTAATTGGCGGATGGTAATCTGGTCATGATTCACTACTTCCCCAACTATTTCGCTTGGCAGATAATCACTCATTCTACTATCCAAATCCAATAATCCCTCCTGAAATAATTGTAGGATAATGGTTGCTGTAAATGTTTTTGTAGTGCTGCCTATACGATGGACATGACAGGATTCCATTGCTGTTTGGTATTGTAGGTCTGCCATTCCAGAAGCTCCTGTCCAAATACCGTCAGGTGTCTCAATCAACATGGAAATCCCGGGTAATCCGCCTTGGACCTTATCATCCAAAAAATCCTGGAACTTGGAAGCTTTCGGATGCGTGATAATAATGGTATTATCACATGCAAATTGTACGGGGTCGAATGTAGGATAATCATTACATCCTTGGCATGCAAATAGGATGGTAAAGAATATGATTAAATTGATTTTCATTGGAAATGATATTTGATTCCTGAAGAAATAGAAGTGAATGGTATAACATCCAATCCTGCATTTGGAGCATAAGGTGCCAATGCAGATATTTCATAATTACAATGGATGGATAGAGGTAATCGTGCAAGTTTCCCCAGATGGAAAGAAGCTCCTAATCCTAACGATGGGATAAAATGAGATTTGCCATTGCCTTTTCCTTGGACATAAATACCATCATCATTCAATTGGTAATTCTGACCCTTAGGAAATGAGTGTGCATAGCCTAATCCGAATGGAACATCAATCTTGAATACATCCTTGATGGAACATGAAAGTGTAGGCTTATACTTTAGGTACAACGCATCCAACAAACCAGTCTGATGCTGATATCCCAAGGAAAAACCATGGGTATAACTGAAAATCCTATTCTTTGATTTCCCTAATTGTCCATCAATGGATACTCCCCAATGTCGTTTTTTATTTACCCTTGGAAAGAAAGGGATATGAATCTGATTGGATACATACGAGACACCAATCGCAAATTGAAAACGAGAACCAGTTTCTTGTTGACCATAACTTGGCGCCATGAAACACAGAAACAGACCTAGGAATAAAATACACAATCTGATATTCATAAAGTCATCATTTTTTGAATGACAATATTATGAATAGCGGATAGTGTAGTAAAGGGAAATGAGACCGTACCAGGTACCACTGGATGCTATGGTACCTATTTATGCCTTTTTTTGATGAATTCGTTGGGAGTCATGCCATGCTTCTTTTTGAAAAGACGATTGAATGTAGTCTTGGATTTGAAGCCACTTTCCTGTGCTAATCCGAAAATTGTCTTTTGTTGTAATTCGAATGAAAGGGCCAATTGTTCAAAATGGTTCAATCGGTATTCATTGACAAACTCATAAAAATTGGTTGACATCTGTTTATTCAATAGTTCTGATAATTTTTTATCAGTCGTACCCATTCGCTCGGCCAATTCGGTTAATGTCAATTCAGGAGAAAGGAAAAAAGCATGTTCCTTCATTTCCTGTATGAGTTTCTTCTCCAATTCCGTATCCTGCCGGACTGCCGTATGCTCCTGCGACACTTCATTCCATATAAAATCAGGAAGTAGAATCTTGCTGTGGTGGGTTCCGAAATAGAATAAGTATGTGATGAATAAAATGAGGATGCAAATGATGAGGTAACTTGAATCCCAAGTAAGTTCCTGTATGAATAATTCATAGCATTCCAAGGCACTGTCGAGTACGAAAACGAGTATCAATGCCACAATGAACAACTGTAACCAGATGTATTCATCTGTTCGTTTGACAGAATAAAAATGGCCCTGTTTCTTTGTTCCATCGGATATGGTAGACAAACTCAATACAAGAATGAACAGATTATACAATGCACTGGAAAAAACGTACAAATAAGGATGTTCAACGAGGAATCGAATATGCGGCAAACCCCATTCGGGAACGAATATATATACCATGAATGGTAGGGTTATGGTACATAGTATCAATACGGGAATGATGGATAATCTCCAAAAATGTCCTTTGATATCCTTGGGGTTTCGGAACAATGTAAGTACAAACAAATACAATAGTGGGCTAATGACCCATTCAGCCATTTCATTCGGAATGAATGTGATGACAGTCAATATATCCATGCTGTGTAGCCCTGCATAATAATTGGCTACAACTAAAATAAGTAATAAGAATATGGCTAATAGTATTCTATCCTGAAGCGATTTTCCTGACTTTTTCAGATAGGTCAGAAAATTGATAGAATTGATGAGTAAGCCGCCTGTCAAAATAAAACTCAAAGCTTCTTTCATGACGCTTTTGTTTTCTCTCCGCTGCCAATCATTCTTATGATGAAACTGTATTCACTACAATTCATTTAGTATATCCTCATTTTCCAATTCCTCTTTACGGGTTCCTCCTTTCATTCCCACATTGAAAATCCCTTGGGCCAATTGTTCGGAAGTAATACTATATTTCTTTCCCATCATTTTTAGAATGGGATATAATTTCCTGGAAAGTACATAAGAGAAATTAGGCTCTTTCCTAGGAGTAACGGGATAGATATAACCCGGTCTGAATGTATGGAATGCACCCAAATCCAAGGCAGACAATTGATTTTCTGCCACCCCTTTATCCAAGGCAAACATCGTCTTGGTCTTTTCTGTTCTATCCGCTCCCATTCCACTCAGGAAACATAACGTTACCTTAGGTGCATTCGCTTTGAGCATCTTACCAAACTCAACGGCATAGTCCACTGTAATTTCCCTGAATTTCCCTCTCGGAACAGCGCCTGTATATACCCCAATACAGAAAAATGCCACATCTATATCTGTGAATAAATGCTCCTTTCCTGAGTAATCCCTGAAATCCTCAACAACGACTTCCTCCAATTTGGCATGTGACCTATCAGTTGTCCTACGAGTCAGGCTGATGACTTTCTGTACCTTGTCCGATGCCAAACAAAGATCCAGAATCAAGCCGCCAATCATACCCGTGGCCCCGGTAATGATGATGTTTTTCATATTATTGGATAATCAGTTAAATAGGAATCATATACACCATCCAGCACCATATGATGATGGATGATGTTGGATATTAACCTTTGACCTTATCGGCAATCTGTCTGATTTTGATACCGAATGCCGCAAAAATCAAGGTCATGAACGGACTGAGCCAGTTGAAGATGGCATAGAAGAAGTAATCCAAAACGGGAACTCCCAAAACACCACTCTGATAAGCACCACAGGTATTCCAAGGAATCAGAACGGAAGTAACCGTACCCGAATCTTCCAATGTTCTACTGAGATTCTCAGGAGCCAATCCTTTTTCCTCATAAGCCTTGGAAAACATCTTACCCGGAATCACAATGGCCAAGTATTGGTCAGAAGCTGTAATATTCAATGCCAAACAACTCGCTACAGTACTCACGAATAATCCGAAAATGGATTGTGTCAGACTCAATAATGCTGCACTGATTCGGGATAATGCTCCGATTGCATCCATAACACCTCCGAACGTCATGGCACATACAATCAACCAGATGGTTCCCAACATTCCTGACATCCCACCTGCACTGAACAGGTCATTGAGTTCCGCACTGGAAGTTTCCACTGAGGAATCCACGGTCATTGCATTCACTATCCCCTTGTATCCGGATAGAAAATTAAGGGATTCTCCTCCACCGACCTGAGCCACGATATCTGGTTGTGCAATCAAGGCTGCCACACCACCAAGGATGGTACCTATGAATAATGAAATCAATGGCGGCACTTTCTTGAATACCAATCCTACCACTACCAATGGAACAATGAATAACAAAGGACTGATATTGAATGCTCCCTGAATGGCTTCCAACTTGTCAGAAACATCCGGGGAACCATTCGTGGATAAGGTCAGACCAATAATAATGAATGCTACCAAGGTAATCAGGATACTAGGCACCGTCGTATAGGCCATGTATCTGATGTGTGTGAATAAATCCGCACCCGCCATTGCCGGCGCCAGATTGGTCGTATCTGATAGCGGTGACATCTTGTCTCCGAAATAAGCTCCCGACAGAACCGCACCTGCTGTCATACCCAAGGAAATACCCAATGTTTCCCCAATTCCGATCAGGGCTATACCCACGGTGGCGGAAGTCGTCCAGGAACTACCGGTAGCAATTGAAATAATGGCACAAATCATCACGCATGCCGCTAAGAATATCTTAGGACTGAGTATCATTAGACCATAGTAAATCATTGATGGAATAATACCCGAAATCAACCATGTTCCCGCTAGGGAACCCACCATCAATAATATCAGTATGGCACCTGTGGTAGACTTGATGTTTTCTGCTACCTCATCAATCATTCTCTTATAGGTAACCTTGTTCAACAATCCCACAATCATAGCGACTGCCGCTCCCATCAATAAGATGAATTGATTGGAACCACTGATGGCATCATCCCCGAATGCAAAAAATACATTGTAAAACAACATCAGTATCAATGCTGCTACGGGAATGAGTGCTTCCCAGATACTGAGTTCCTTATTCTGAATGATTTCCTCTTGTCCTAATTGATCTTTCATATTGTGAAATGATTTTGAGTTTATTGGGAATCCTAAGCCCAAATGCTCAACAAACCCTGGGTTCGTTTCCGCTAAAATTAACTAAAAAGTCTACAAAAGGAAGTTTGAGTATGTCCAGATTTTGATAATTAGGGAGAATGGCTCCTCAAAATGCACTTCATGAAATGCAATTCATCATATTTTTTTCAAATTATGTTCGCAATATTATTCTTTGATTCCGTCATCTTCTATTTTTGATATCATACAATTGGAATCTATGAAAAAGAGATGTGAATGGTCTACCAAGAACCAAAAGGATCAGGATTATCATGATGAGGAATGGGGTGTTCCCGTACATGATGACCGACTCTTATTCGAGTACCTTATCCTCGAGGGTGCACAAGCTGGATTAAGTTGGACGACCATCCTAGCCAAAAGAGAAAATTACCGTAAGGCCTTTGATTATTTTGATGTGAAGAAAATCATCCAATATGATAATGACAAGATTGCTTCACTTTTGGAGGACAAGGGCATTGTGAGGAATAAACTGAAAGTCAATTCGGTAGTGACCAACGCCAAAGCCTTTCTTGAGGTTCAAAAGAAATATGGTAGTTTCGATGCCTATATCTGGAGTTTTGTGGATGGCAAACCCATCCAGAACGAATGGGCATCCGTCTCCGATGTACCTGCCAAAACCGACATCTCAGATGCCATGAGTAAGGACTTGAAAAAGAAAGGGTTCAAATTTATCGGTTCTACGATTTGCTATGCGTTCATGCAAGCCGTGGGCATGGTGAATGACCATACCACCGATTGCTTCAGATATGACGAAGTAAAAGAATGAAAAGCTGTTTATAATCAATTTTTAGAACAAACGGTCATAAAAGATATTATATTTTCAATAAATATTGAAAGTTAATGATTCTGGTTGTATCTTTATAAAAGATTTGGAGTGAAAACCTGACGACTATGAAAACAATCCAAGGCTACCAGACCATCATCCATGAACAATTGCAACTTCTTGATTTGGAATGGAAAGATAATGGTCTCTACGATCCCATCAAATACATTCTTTCCCTTGGCGGAAAGCGGCTCAGACCTGTACTGACACTCATGGCTAGTGATTGCTTTGAGGGGCAGTTGGAAGATGCTTACCGCCCAGCTTTGGGCATCGAATTGTTCCATAATTTCACATTACTACAGGATGATATCATGGATGAAGCGCCATTGAGACGCGGAAAACCCAGTACGCATATCATTTATGGCGAAAGTGGAACCATCCTATCCGGTGATGTGATGTTTTCCAAGGCATTTTCCTTGGTTACATCCTGTAAGGACCAGCACCTCCGGGCCGTCATGGACCTTTTTAATGAAACAGCCATAGAGGTTTGTGAGGGACAGCATATGGATATGGCCTTTGAAAATAGGGATGATGTAAGTATTGGGGAATATATAGAAATGATTCGGTTAAAGACAGCCGTCATTGTCGGTTGTGCCCTGAAACTGGGAGCCATACTGGCAAAGGCATCCAAGGAAGAAAGCCAAGCCATCTATGACTATGGAGTCAATCTAGGTATTGCTTTTCAGATTCAGGATGACATATTGGATGTATTCGGTGATTCCAAGCATTTCGGTAAGCAGGTCGGCGGAGATATCATTTCCAACAAGAAGACCTATCTCCTACTCAAGGCTTTGGAAGAAGCCAATTCCAAACAGGAGGCAGCCCTGAATTATTGGCTAGCGGAAACGGATTTCGATGCCCGACAAAAGGTGGATGCCATCACGACCATTTTCTCGCAGTTACACATCAAGGAACAAGCGGAAAAGGTCATGCACCAATATTATGATAAAGCCATCCATGCCTTGGAAAATCTTAGGATTAAGGAAGAAAACAAGACATACCTCAGACAATTTGCACGAATGTTGATGGATAGGATACAGTAGAACTCATTCTTTTAATGAAACCGTAACAGTAATCAGATAATATCCATTAAGGAATGAGAGTTATGATAATGTCCGAAAATCTTATAGGTATATGAAAATAATGGGTGTCCTATTGGGCTTGTTCCTCAGCTTATCCGTAGCCAATCATCACGGCAACATCTTATGGAATTCCAGTCGCGACCTGAATTGGTCTGATTTCCAGTCCAACCAATCCCGTGCAGGGCAAGGTTTCTATGCCTATACACATTGTACGATCACATTCCAATATGATTGGAAAAAAGTAGGGAGTACCTACAAGATGGTTCATGATGTGAATGCCTACTTTGTTCCTAATCGCTCCTGGTCCTATGCTGCCAAACGGACTTCTGCATTATTGAAGCACGAACAGTTGCATTTTGATATTACCGAATTACATGCCCGAAAGATGCGAAAGGCTTTCGATAATTATACCTTCAAGAATTCCTACCAAAGGGATATCCAAAACATCTTTGACAAACTGACTGCAGAGAATCAGAAAATGCAGCAGCAGTATGATTCACAAACCAATCATTCCATCAATAAGGCATCCCAAGCCAAATGGGAGAAGTTCGTTCAGAGTGAACTGAAGAAATGGGCTGCTTATAAGTAATCACATCGGGATAATAGTGTTGTGTCTATAAGTTCAAAATCCCTTACCTATCATTTTCTGAATCAGTTCTCCCTTGCTATTCACATGCAGGAGCTTATAAATCTTTTTGATGTGGTCCCTAACCGTATCAATTGAAATCATATACTTTTCAGCAATGAGTTTATAACTCAATCCATCCAGGATTCCTTGTACGATTTGTTTCTGACGGGCTGTCAGATTGGATTCATCATTCTTAGTTTTTGTGGGAGCAAAGTACTGAACTACTTTCCTTGCAATACTAGGCGACATATAGGAACCACCCCTTGCTACAGTAAAAATAGCATCCTGAATTTTCACCAGTGGAGTTCTTTTCGTCAGATAGGATGTGGCACCACCACAAAGCGCCTTGAATATCTTATCTTCTTCCTCATAGGTTGTCAGCATGATGATATCCGCATCAGGTAATTTCCCTTTTATTGGACGAATCCCCTCCAAACCAGAAACCCCCGGCAAACCAATATCCAATAGGACAATATCCACTTTGGGATTTCTGCTCACTCTGAGTGTATCGAGGAATACCTCTATGCTATCCGCTACAAAAGTTATGGTGATACTCTTATTAATGGAAAGGAAACTTTCCAAACTTTCCCTGATTATTGCATCATCCTCTACAATGGCCAAATGAATATTTTCCATGATTTTTTATGGGTTTATCTTAGTTTACAATTGTAATATATACAATTCGCTCGGACAAGGATAATGATATTCGAAATGAAACGGCCATTCAATATGCACCATTCTCCTTTTCCACAAATGTAGTATAAGTCATATAATACCCATACCACATATTCATGTGGTATCAGGACAACATCCTTAAAACCAGACTATTAAAGGAATATAAAAAGAAGAAAAAACACCACAAACCGATAAGCCGGATTCTGTCACTACGCCGAAACGTGTGTCCTGTCATTTATCTGCTCCCTGCTTCACAGCAAGGCTCTAACTGCCTACCCCCCGGTCTCAGGCGGGTCGCCCTTACCCACGCAAAGCGTGGGATGCCGGTGTACATGACATTTCAACCCATGGGGTTTATACCCAAGCCGTATTACTATGGCTTGCCGTGAGCTCTTACCTCACTTTTTCACCCTTACCCCACCGAAGTGGGGCGGTTATTTTCTGCTACACTTTCCGTTCCACGCCTTTGCGTGGCCCCATCCGTTAGATGGCATGGTACCCTACGTTGTCCGGACTTTCCTCACCGAATTGGATTCGGAGCGACAGGATGGTTTGTGGTGTCATACAAAATTATCATCTTTGAGATGATTTCAAAACTGATTTGTCCCATGAAAAAGTTCCTAAGGCTCATTCTTATCATAATTGTCATCGGTGCGGCCATTGCCGCCATATTCGGATATCCGACTTACCAAGCGATTTATGGAACGAATGTACCTGACCATCTGGATAATGCATTTGTGAATATTCCTACGGGTTCCGATTATGAGGAGGTAGTTCAAGTACTGACCAAGAATGGTCTGATTGAGGATGAGACTTCTTTCAGGACTGCCGCATCACTGATGCAATTCGACCAGAGACAAACCATGAGAGCCGGTAGATTCGAACTGCAGCCCGGAATGAATAATAGGGAACTCATACAAATGCTCCGGTCTGGTAAACAATCCCCTATCAGGATGACGATTTCTTATGGAAGACTACCAGAGGACGTAGCAGGAAAAGCTTCAAAATATATCGAAGCAGATTCTGTCGGTATCCTATCCCTATTTGAAAATGAGGATTTTCTCAACCAATATGAATTCACAAGGGAAACAGCCATTTCCTGTATTATTCCCAATACCTATGAATTTTTCTGGAATACCGATGAAACTGGTTTTTGGAAACGTATGGTCAAGGAGCATAAGGCATTCTGGAATGAGGAAAGAATGGCCAAGGCCCAAAAATTGGATATGACACCCGAGGAGATTTACACACTGGCTTCCATTGTTGAGGGAGAAACCAATTATAATCCTGAAAAAAGACGGGTGGCAGGTGTTTATATGAATCGACTAAGAATAGGAATGTTGCTCCAAGCCGACCCTACCCTAAAATTCGCTACTCGGGACTTCGAAGCCAAGAGGGTACTGAATAAGCACAAGGAATTCGATTCCCCATACAATACCTATATGTATGGTGGGCTTCCCCCTGGTCCCATCATGTTGGCATCCATTACATCAATAGATGCCGTATTGAATCATGAGAAACATGATTATCTTTATTTCTGCGCCAAACCACCGAAAGATATCAATGATAAACCAAAGGATCATGCCTTTGCCAAGACATTATCCCAACATAATGCAAATGCACAACGTTATTACAGGTATCTAAGACAAGCAGGCATCAGATGACGGTTTGGTCTTGTGACTGAAATATGATAACTTAGGATTTTCCTTTCCATCCCCATTGTTATACATAATTCAAGAACTACACCTGATCGATGAGAAACTTAAATCTGTTCCTTACACTCTTATTCCTATTCCTAATCCCCCTCCTTTCATTCTGTCAGAATGATTCAGAAGTCAAGCTGGATAGCATTGAACAAGCTTGGAAGGCCCTGTCTACTGATGCTGAAATCATATCAGCACTTCAGGAATTATCCCTAGATCCCAAATTGGATGTCGAGACAATGGAGGCCTACACAGAAAAAGCCTTGAATAAAATCTCCAACACTCCTGAAACAAGACATCAAGTATTGAATCTACGGGGGTTTTTCTACGGCATGAAAGGCAAGCACAAGGAAAGTGTGGAATTACTAAAAAGTTTACTAACGGAAATGGATACCCTTCAAGATAACAAAACACTCTTGTCTGTCTACAGGACCATTTCTGACAATATCAGAATCATTGGAAAAATAGATGAATCTGATTACTATGCAAAAAAATGCTATGAGGCTAGTAAAAGTTTGGACCAATCCGAAATGAGTTTTTCATGTATGATGGTTATCATAAAAAATCTAAGGCATAAAGGATTCTTAGAAGAAGCCATTGATTCATTAAAAGCATCAGAAAAATATATTACTGACAAAAATACAACCTACGAAATAGCCAGTTACTATAACACTTTCGGATTAATTTATAGAGAGCTGGGTAATTATGACTTAGCCATTAAAAATTATAATATCCTTAAGGAAATCCTTACAAAGGAAAATGATAAAAGAGGTTTATCCATCATATATAATAACCTCGGCAATGTAGAACAATCCAAGGGAAATCTAGAAAAGGCCTTGGAATATTATATTACATCCTTAGAATTCAAAAAGGAACTCGGCAATAAACGATCCATCAGTATCAGTTACCATAACATAGGTACAATTCGGCAAGACCTCGGTCTACTTGATTTATCCATTCGGGATTTAAAAAAATCCCTAGAACTAACAAGGGAGACCAATTTCGAGAAGATGATAGTTCTGAACCTATGCTATCTTGGTATTAGCTATAATCTCAAGAAAGAATATGATACTGCCATTGAACAATTAGAGGAAGGGCTTACGAAAGCAAAAGAGATCCAATACAAAAAGGGTTTTCTCGAATGCCACACCAATCTCGGATTCTCATATTTCGAAAAAAATAAAATAGAAAAAGCATTATTCCATTTTATACAAGGAAACCAAGCAGCCAAGGAGATTGATAGGAAAGCCGATATTTGTAGTACAACTATCGGAATAGCACAATGTTATGAAGTCATTCATAATTCCAATAGTACCTTACCTGAAAATGCCAATATAAGTGCGAGTACCATAGAGAACATGCTATTGGAAAGTATAGAAATAGCCAAGGAAATCAAGAACAACAAACATATCAGGGAATCATTAGCTGCCTTACAAAGGTATTATCAGCGCAATAATAATACTAGAAAAGAAGCCTATGTTTCAAGGGAATTATTAATTCTGAACGATAGTATTTTCACTTCCCAAAAAGCAGATGCCATTAGTGAATGGGAGACAAAATATGAAACCAAGGAAAAAGAACAGGAAATCATCCTACTTCAAAAGGATAAGGAAATACAAACAGCAAAATCCAAGGCGGATCGGAATAAATTAATTTTTATTATTATTGGAATTGGTCTGATAGCCATTGCCGGATTGGTTTATTTTTATTTTAATAACCAATTGAAACGATCTAGGGAAATGGCTCTCATTCGAACAAAGATATCTTCGGATTTACACGACGATGTGGGCTCTGTACTTACGGGTTTGGCGATGCAAAGTGAAATTCTTTCAGCTACTGCCAAAGCCGAGGACAAGCCCAAATTGGAACGAATTACAGAGATGAGTAGAAGTGCCATGTCGCAAATGCGGGATGCTGTCTGGGCCATGGATGCAAGGAGGGATAATTGGGGAAGTTTATTCGATAGGGTTAATGAATTTGCGCAGGAAACACTCCGTGAAAAGGATATTCAGTTCAAAATGATTCATCACAGTATGAATCAGGAACAAGAATTAGTTTCTGATATCCGACAACATATTTATTTAATCTGTAAGGAAGCCATTACGAATATCATCAAGCATTCCAATGCGGATCAAGTCCAAATTGAATTCAGGCAATCCAATCAATATATTTTTGTTGATATCCATGATAATGGAAAAGTAGAGAAAAAGGATTTTAATTCATCCGGACTGGGAACCAGCAATATGAAAATGCGTGCGGAGCGCATTAACGGACATTTGGATATTACCCAGGATGATGGTTTTAAAATCCAATTAAAAATCCCAAAATAATTATGAGAAATAATATTGCTTTTGTTCTTATCATCATTTCCCTTATTTGTCTTTTCCCAGGACTGACTTGGGATTTACTCACCATCGAAGTGGGTACTACCCTACCCTTGATTGGTGAAGTAAATCTTTATACGGCTACCAGAAGCATCATGACTACGATCAAGGAATTATATGCCAATGATAATGCCATCGTAGGATTCCTGATTCTATTATTCAGTGTTCTGATTCCTATTTTCAAGGCCGTTTCCCTTCTTGTGGTATTGTTTGCAAAAAACTGGAACGGGAGAAAAAAGCTCCATCAATTCATCAACCTAATCAGTAAATGGTCCATGGCTGATGTTTTCGTAGTAGGCGTATTCCTTGCTTTTCTTGCTACAAAATCCAACAAGGATATCCATGCCGAAATACACGAGGGATTTTATTATTTCTTGGCTTATTGCATCATTTCCATTTTAGCCGGACAATTGATTCAGATTGAAGATGACATTTCGGATAAGACATGAAAAAATCACATTGGAAATGTATTCCAATGTGATTCTTAATCATGCGAATAGTTTGGTATTATGACTATCCGACCTTTTCCTTGTATTCATCCAAACTCATGAATACCTTTTCAAAAGTGGCCAGTCTTACAATCTTATCCACCTGGATTTCACAAACGAAGTCGATTCCATTTTTCTGATAGAATTCGATAGCAGGAGTATTTCCCACACCTGTTTGTGCAATGACTTTCCGAATCACTTCATTCTGGAGGGCATGCTGTAACAATTGGCTCGCAACTCCCTGCCTGAATACGGAGGGATGCACCATGAACCGATGCACATCGAGTACACCATCATTCAGCAATTTATAAGAGAATACACCTCTTATCTCTCCTGCGTCATCATAGTAAGCCAGGAATGTCTCTCCCTCACTTCGCATCAGATCACTGATACCCTGTGTGAGGTATGGAATCTTATCATTCTTGATTAAGTCAGCTTCAATCCTGTAGGCCAACTGCTGTAAAGCATGTACCTTTCTTGCTACCTCAGGATTCGTAATTTCGATTACTTTTATTTCACTCATAACAGTCCTTTGTCAATCATAATTTTCACCTTGAATATGGTAGAAACGGACATGGCATCCGTGATTTCACCCTTGAGGGTCATCTCCACCAATTCATCGAATGGCAATTTACGAACTTTTAGTTGTTCTGTGTCCTCAGGATGGGATTTCCCGAAAGATAATTCTTGTGCCACATAACAAACAGCTCTTTCATCAGTAACACTATTGGATGTCGTAAGGTTGATGACCGTAGTCCATTTGGTAGCAGAAATACCGGTCTCCTCCTCCAATTCCCTTTTGGCTGATGCCAATGCTTCCTCCTCTCCCGGGCAACCACCCTCCGGAATTTCCCAACTATACTCCTCCAATGTATAACGATACTGCCCTACAATCCAGGTGTTGTAATCCTCATCCAACGGAATGACACCCACTGCAAGGTTCTTGAAGTGGACCTTACCATAAATACCATCCGTACCGCCGGGTGTGATGACATTCTCATGGGTAACGGTAATCCAAGGATTATCATATACCTTTTCAATATCCAGTGTCTTCCAAGGATTATCCGTTTCCTTTATCATTTCTTTACCAATGTTTCAATCATGATATCCACCACTTTCCTGACTCCCGTAGTGGCATTTTCTTCGATTACCGTCAGGTTCTTGGCTTTCTGTAATTCGTAATTCAACTGGGGTCTGGGATCGACATAGAAAATAGGCGTACCATCCGGAACATATGCAGACAAACTTGCTGCGGGATATACCTGCAGGGAAGTGCCAACTATCATCATGACATCCGCCATCGATGTTATGGCCGCTGCCTTTTCCAATTCAGGCACACTTTCACCGAACCAAACGATATGGGGACGCAATTGTGAACCTTTCGGACACTTATCATCCGTAGTGATATCCTTGGGCCAATCCACAATGATGCTTGGGTCCATCGAACTCCGAGCCTTCAATAATTCCCCATGAAGATGCAGAACCCGCTTTTGTCCAGATCTCTCATGCAGGTCATCCACATTCTGGGTAATGACACAAACCTCGAAATGTTCGTCCAAATCTGCCAATGCAAAATGGGCGGCATTCGGTTCTACCTCATGCAACTGAGCCCTACGCTGATTATAGAAATCAAGGACCAATTCACGATTCTTTTTCCATCCCTGAGGAGATGCGACTTCCATGACATCATGTCCCTCCCAAAGACCATCCGCATCACGGAAAGTCTGGATTCCACTCTCGGCACTGATTCCTGCTCCTGTAAGTATTACGATTTTCTTCTTAGACATAGCTTATTGTTTTTGGATGCAATCGGATTGCAAGGTAAGAGAATACGGAGAGCTTCAAAAATCACCGGACCACAAATCAATTACTTTATGGTTGGTAGTACATCCCAAAACAAGGTTACGATTCTTCTCCTCCTGTCATCCTTGGTATAATCTGTGATATTCGGATTAGGTAGGATTTCTCCCATTCCTACAGGTTCCATTTTAAGGTGATATTTGGAATCTCCTGTAATATTGGTATCATCTTTTTCTAGAATTTGGAAAACAACTGATGAAATCTCCATAGCTCTTAACTCGGATAATACCCGATTTAGTTCCTTGCTATCCGGATTATCCGCTGTTGTCTTTCCTGACAAATCCTTTCCCAGTGCGGATGATGCGCCAATAGGTTGGGAATCGGCATATCCTTTTGTCATAATCCTAATGTCCAATTCCCTATCAGGATAACGAGCAATGAATTCCTTTATGCGAAGGACCAAAGGCGAAAAAGCTCCTTTGGCAGCTTCCATATCTTCTGCTTTCAACTGATAGACTCCTGATGGAAAAAAAACTGAAAGTTCGAATTCCTCCGTCAAATCACTCTGTAATAAATCATCATAGATATCCATCTTTTTCTGATTGGACATGACGTCATTATGTACATCATCCACACGATTCAATGTCTCTGTTAGGTATCCCTTGTACTCATTTTCAAAATCCTTAAAGTATCTTCTTTTTTCGGGTGCGGTTTCCTTATAATCATCAACCCTATTCTTCATATGTTCAACCGTTGATTTCTGGTTATTGGTAATTCTCTCCTGCCCTTCATAGAAGTTTTTCAAACGTTCATAGGTTTGTTCCTCCATCTGGCGATTCTGGAATTTCTGCTCCAATAATTCCATTCTTTGGTGAATGGTTTTCAGTAATTCATTTTGCTGTGAAATGGTTGAATCCATCTTTTGTAATGCGAATTTAAAATCCTTATCAACCTGTTCGGTCCTGTTTTTTTGGACCTTGAGTCCTGGAAATTTTTGGGGTAGAATCTTACAACTGGAAACTCCCAGAACCATTCCTAAAATCAAAATTAAATTCAAATCAATAGGAATTTGAAAGATGTGTTTTTGCTTTTTCATTTTGTATTTATTGAGTTTGCCAAATGATTATTTCGGAGTTGCTTCAAAAGTAATTCCATTACCTTGTTTCCTTGGTTGATCCGCAGTTGGAATCGGAGTTGAAATTGGAGAAGATGAAGTACTTTTTACCGTATCATCCAATGTATTCATAGTATCCATAAGATGAGTAGAAATATCACTTTCAATGATGCCTTTTTTTACAGAAGGTTGTACGACTTCATCTACGGGCAAAGTAGTATCCGTTGATTCCTGAATGGTATCTCTAAACATCCAAAAAAAGACGAATAAAAACAAGATTGAAACTAGGGTTATAATCCAAGTCCTTGAACGTTTTTCTCTTTGTTCCAATGCATCTAACTGCCTGATAAAAGAGGGTTTTCCTTTGGTATCATGTCTTTGGATAGACATATTTACATTTAATATAATATATTCATAATCTGACAGTTACAAATATAATCAATACATCCAAAATACAACATCAATTATAATTGAAACCCATACAAATCAATTCGAAGCGACATAATCCACACACACTTCCTAAATAAGAATCACACATTAACAGAGTCGGAAAACACTGAAGATATTACGAGGCTTCTGTCACAGAATCTGTACCCAGTTCAAGAACAAAAATGACACTCTCAATAACATTCTGAAACGTGTATCTTTTTTGTTCAAGAATAAGTCCTAAAGTTATTCACATACTTATCCACATACAGAAATTTTTAACTGTCCCAAAATTCGTTTTTTTGATTCATCAGTTATTAACTTTGCGCACTTAATATTAAACCTATAATATTTTACTATGGCAAAGTTTAAATTTGAGTACATCTGGCTTGATGGCTACAAGCCAGAACCCATGCTAAGAAGTAAGACCAAGGTATTGAGTCTTGATACTTACGACGGTGAAGTGGATATTCTACCAGATTGGTCTTTTGATGGAAGTTCTACTCAGCAAGCAGAGGGACACTCATCAGATTGTATCCTTAAACCAGTTAGGGTTTATCCTGATCCCGTTCGTATCAACGGTTTCTTGGTGGTTTGTGAAGTATTGAATCCTGATGGTACGCCTCACTCATCAAACATGAGGGCTACAATCAAGGATGACAGTGACGAGTTCTGGTTCGGGTTCGAGCAGGAATATGTCATCACTGAAAATGGCGCACCTCTTGGTTTTCCAGAGGAGGGCTATCCGAAGCCACAAGGTCCTTACTACTGTTCAGTAGGATTCGGTAATGTTGCCGGAAGGGATTTGGTAGAGGAGCACTTGGATATTTGCTTGGATGCTGATATCGAATTGACAGGTGTGAATGCCGAGGTAATGTTGGGACAATGGGAATTCCAAGTATTGAGTAAGGGTGCGAAAAAAGCAGGAGATGATTTGACTGTGGCACGTTACCTATTACATAGAACTGCCGAGCAATATGGTGTACATATCGACTTGCATCCAAAGCCTGTAAAGGGTGATTGGAATGGTTCAGGTATGCACTGTAATTTCTCTAATGAGAAAATGAGAACGACAGGTGGTAAGAGATATTTCGAAAATATCTGTAAGGCATTCGGTACGCGTCATGCCAAGCACATCGCAGTTTATGGTTCTGATAACGAACAACGTTTGACTGGGCTTCATGAAACTCAGAGCATTGATAAGTTTTCTTATGGTGTATCCGACCGTGGTGCTTCGATCCGTATTCCAATTTCCACTTCCTTGAATTGGAAAGGATACCTGGAAGATCGTCGTCCTGCTTCTAACGCTTGTCCTTACAATGTGGCAAGGGAAGTAGTTGCTGCGGTTAAGTTGGCTGACAAGCCAGCTACTCCTAAGAGAAAGACCACTGCAAAGAAGACCCCTTCGACAAGAGGTAGAAAAAGAAAGACAGCTGTTAAGGCATAAGCTTTTTTTCTTCGATATAAATGAAAGCCAGTTCTGTTAGGACTGGCTTTTCTTTTTTAGTTATTCTCCTTGGATTTATCGTATATTTCCAAGGAAAAGTCTATTGAATTGGCCTTGCATTACAACTTTCCCTACATTTGAACCATTACTTTATCCATTAGGGTCTATTATATCAAAACACAACACAACATGTTAAGAGCTATCATTGTAGATGACGAACCTTTAGCGCAGGATGTACTGGAAACATTCATTGGGAAACTGAAAGGTAGAATCAAACTCGTAACCAAATGTAGCAATGCCATCGAAGCCAAGGCTGCATTGGAAAAGGGTGACATTGACCTTATGTTCCTTGATATTCAGATGCCTCAGATTACGGGTGTTGATTTTTTGAGAAGCCTAGAGAATCCTCCATTGGTTATCTTCACTACGGCATATTCCGAATATGCCCTGGAGGGTTTTGAATTGAATGCCGTTGATTATCTCCTGAAACCTATATCACAAGACCGTTTCATGAAGGCAGTGAATCGTGCTGAGGAACTACATGAACTGATGAACCAAAAGGATGAGATTCCTGAAAAGGATGAAATCGAAATGGGTAAGGATTTCATTTTCGTAAAATCCGATAAGAAACTCGTCAGGGTGAAGTATGATGACATCATTTACATAGAGGGACTCAAGGATTATGTAATCATAAGAATGGAAAAAGGTAGGGTCATCACCCTACAAACCATGAAAAGTCTGGAAACCAAGATGCCCCAGAAGATTTTCAAAAGGATTCATCGCTCCTATATTGTCAATATGGATAAGATTCAAGCCATATTGGGTAATATGGTGGAAGTCGTCGAAAAGAACGAAACGAAGCATCTTCCTGTAGGAAAGAATTATAGGGAGGAATTATTGAAAATCATCAACGAGAATAGATTGTAGGATCATTGCCCAAGGCATCAGCTAAAATACTGATGCCTTGGAATTCATTTCCCGTTTGAAAACAACTCATCATGCAAAAAACCATCAATCGAATCGGTATCGTTCTGGTCTTGCTCAGTTTTATCTTATTCCTAATCTCACTCGTATATTGGTACACTTTCGCCATCAATGTTACGGTAATGTTTGTAGGATTGTATATGTCCTTTTACAGGAAAGAATGCTATGACATCGACAATTTGGAAAAGAATAATAAAATCTATCACGATAAAGCAGCTTTGGACCGAGGAATGGATTACAATATGAGCTTGTATAAATTCTGATATCTATAATGATGATACCTCCTACCCTCACAGCATATATTGATGAATGTTTGGGAATCAAAACCTTGGCATTCCATCCAATCACAGGTGGGGATATCAATGAGGTTTATCGAATTACAACCATAGACCATGATTCTTTCTTCATCAAGATGAATGATGCTCAGTTGTATCCCATGATGTTGGAAAAAGAAACTTTCAATCTCGAATATCTCAGTAGTACGAATACGATTCGTATTCCTGAAATCATCCACCAGGGTAATCATGGAAATCACTCATTCTTGATATTGGAATGGATTAATGGCAATACAAGAATGGATGGTCAATTCTACAAACAATTCGGTCAACGGTTGGCTCTCTTACATAGTAAAACTCAAGACCACTTCGGATGGTCGGATGATAATTACATCGGAACCTTAGTACAGTACAATACCAACAGAAAAAGTGCGGTTGATTTTTTCATTCATAATAGAATCAATCCACAAGCAGAATTGATGGAACAAGGAGGACACATGGATTTTCATGTAAAGAAATTACTAGATGAGTTAAATATTAGACTATCTGAATTAATTCCGGATGAGCGTCCCTCACTGATACATGGAGACCTTTGGTCGGGGAATTGGATGTGTTCAGCAACCAATGAACCCGTTCTGATTGACCCTGCTACCAGTTATGGTATTCGGGAAATGGATTTGGCCATGATGGAACTTTTCGGACATCCACCACAAGAATTCTTTGATGCCTATCAGGAAGTATATCCTCTTGAAAAAGGCTGGAAAGACCGACTAGGACTCTATCAATTGTACTATCTCATGGTTCATGTGAACCTTTTTGGAAGAAGTTACCTGAGTTCAGTTCAACAAATTCTAAGAAAATTCACGAGATAATGTAAACTTTGCCGTTATTAGACGTCTGAATAAACAGAGAAGCGTTTTATCTATTTATGGAAAACTCACCAACACCACAAGGGGAAAAAAATCTAGCGGACCAACAATCCAAGGACAGAATCAATAATGGATTCTGGGAATTGATTTATGGTCTGGGGGAATTCTTTGGTCACCTGTTCCGCTTGGATGAGGATTTGGACCGGGAGGGAACCATTGAGAATATCAAGAACAACAAAAAAATGGAGGGGGCCAATGTCTGGTTACTGGTCTGTTCTATCATGGTTGCTTCCATTGGTCTGGATATCAATTCACAAGCTGTCATCATCGGAGCGATGTTGATTTCCCCATTGATGTCCCCTATCCTTGGAGTAGGTTTGGGCATTGGTATCAATGATAGGGAAACCCTTTATATTTCAATGAGACATTTTGGCATAGCCATTATCATTGCACTGACTACCAGTATCTTTTATTTTGTGATATCGCCCTATGGGGAAATGACGGAACAGATAGAAGCCAGAACCGTACCTACATTCCTTGATGCACTGGTTGCAGTCTTTGGAGGCCTGGCAGGTATTGTATCATCTTCTCGAAAGGACAAGTCGAATGCCATACCGGGCGTAGCTATTGCCACGGCCTTGATGCCACCTTTGTGTGTAGCAGGATTCGGTATTGCTAATGGAAATTGGAGTGTTTTCATCAATTCATTCTATCTCTTTTTCCTGAATTCATTCTTCATTGCACTCACAACATATTTCATTGTAAGACTGCTTCGTTTCCCTTATACCTCATACATGAGTAAGAGAGAAAAACAACGAACCACTTTCATCATCACCATATTCAGTATTGCCATCATCATTCCGAGTGCATTCATCTTGTATAATGTTTGGAGAGGGCTAAAGCAACAAGAGGATATCACTACTTTCATGAATAAGGAATTCACCACTGATAGCAGGGATTATCTGAGTCATAAAATCGTGAACCGGGATACTTTGAATTATATTTTCATTGATTATTATTCTAATGAAGTCGAATCTATATCTGATGCGGACATCGCCTATTATCAAAGAAGATTAGGCGAATGCGGCATACTTAATCCAAGAATTATTCCTAGAGGAACTTCCAATGCCGAGGTCTTATTGGATAAGGAATTGGGCAAAATACAAGAAAAGAGTAACCAGGAATTGGATGAGTACGCCGCAAGGGTAGCTGAGAAAGACCGCAAGATCAGGGAACTGGAACTGCGGGCCGATAGCATAGAAAAAGTTGTTACGCTCAAGGCTGTAGTTCAGGAAGCCAAGGTTTTCATGCCCCATCTCAAGGATATAGACCTGGTCGAATCGAAGTTTGATGATGTCCCTATTCTTCTGATAGAATGGGAAGATGATCTATTCAATTCAAAGATTGATCGAGAAAAGCTCATGGAGTTCGTCAAAATCAAAACCAAATTGGATACCTTGGTTGTTAAAGGTATATAGGGATGAATCCCTAATCAGTAATACTATGGTAACCATTATCACATACATCATCCTTTTTCCCTTATTGGGAGCCATGCTCGGTTGGTTTACGAATTACCTGGCAGTCAAGATGCTTTTCCATCCCAAGGAACCCAAGACCGTTCTTCGGTTCAAGATTGGGAAGTGGCAGATTAATGGTATCACATTCCAAGGCATATTCCCTAAGCGGCAAAAAATGATTGCCATCAAGATTGGCAAGGTCGTCGCAGACGAATTGTTGTCAGTTAATGACATCAAGGAAAAGGTGGTTACGGATGATAGTATGGGTAAGATTTATTCGCAAGTAGAGGAAAAAATGGATTATTTCCTTGAAAGTAAGATGCCCAAAAGATTTCCCCTCCTGTCCATGTTCGCTAGTAAGAAATTAAAATATGACATTAGGGATCATATGCTGGCCGAGGTCAAGATTCAATTGCCCGATATGATGGATAAATATATCGAGCATTTCGATGAAAGCATTGATATCGAGGAAATGATAACTGAAAAGTTCTCATTGTTATCTTCAGACCGCCTCGAACAGGTCATGAATGACATTCTGAGTAAGGAGTTCAAATTCATTGAAATCCTAGGAGGCGTCATCGGTTTCATCGTGGGACTGGTTCAGGCAGGCATCGGTATTGCTATGTTATAGTATTTCTTACTCCATAGCTTTTCATTTTACTTTTCTGGTCTGTCATTATGATACATATTCATATCTTTGGTTAGCCTAATATTTTCCAGATATGAAAAGATTATTACTAATGCCCTTATTACTGGGTATCCTACTCTATTCCTGTAATCCTGAAACAGAAGTACAAAGTTCCGTTAGTGCCGACGATAAGTTCGATGCATTCAAGGAAAGTTTTATTGAAGCGCTCTGGGCTGCCAATCCAGATTGGGCCACCTATGTGGGATATTACAAATACGCTGATGTGTTGACTATCCCGAATGAGGAAGCCAAACAAAAACAAATGGAATTCATCCAACAGATGAGGGATTCCGTTGCCTTATTTCCTCCTGAAACACTCAGTCCCAACAATCAAACGGATTTGAAGATGATTATCAATTATCTCGATAAGACTGATTGGGAATTGAATGTTTTCAAATTGGACGAGTGGAATCCTGCCAGTTATAATGTTGGAGGTAGTATCAATAGATTACTCATTTCTGACTATGCACCATTGGATGATAGGCTAAGGGATATGATGAAGAAAATGGAGAATATTCCAGCCTATTATGAAGCGGCACAAGCCAATATCAAACAACCATCATTGGAATACCTCGGTTTGGCCCAGCAACAAAACCAAGGAGCCAGAGGTATTTTCGAGGGAAAAATCGTGGATTCCCTAGAGCAATCCGGTCTTACGGATGATGAGAAAACATTATTCAAAGAAAGACTAGATTCTTCCAAGAAAGCCATTGGCCAATATCTGGATTTCCTTACCATGTACCAGAAACAAAACCATGACAAGGAAGATGGTTTCAGGGATTTCAGAATCGGAAAGGAATTGTTTTCCAAGAAATTCGAATTCGATATCGTTTCTGAATATACCGCAGAGGAAATGTACAATAAGGCATTGGCCCATAAGGCTGACCTGCATCAGAAAATGATAAAGATTGCCCATGAAATCTGGGAGAAACATATGGGAAATACCCCAAAGCCTGAAGATGAATTAAAAATGGTTCATGAGTTGATTCTCAAGGTATCCCAACGACATGTGAAGCGTGAGGATTTCATTAAATCCATTCGTGGCCAGATTCCGGAATTGACCGCTTTCGTCAAGGAAAAGGATTTGCTTTATCTCGACCCGACGAAACCATTGGAAGTCCGTCCTACGCCCGAATATATGAGAGGTTTTGCAGGAGCTTCCATTTCTTCCCCAGGCCCTTATGACAAAAATGCACCTACTTATTACAATGTAACTCCACTAGACCATTATACTGAGAACGACGCAGAATCCTACCTCAGGGAATACAACCATTATGTCCTGCAAATCCTGAATATACATGAGGCCATTCCCGGACATTATGCCCAATTGGTCTACGCCAATAAGGCTCCATCACTCATCAAGTCCACATTAGGAAATGGAGCAATGATTGAGGGATGGGCAGTCTATACCGAACTGATGATGCTGGAGGAAGGCTATGGTAATCATGAACCCGAAATGTGGTTGATGTATCACAAATGGAACCTAAGGGTAACTTGCAATACCATCATCGACTATGGCATCCATGTCCTGGGTTGGGATAAGGAAAAGGTAATGGATGTACTTCTGAATGAGGCATTCCAAGAGAAAGCGGAAGCGGATGGTAAATGGCGCAGAGCCACTGTCAGCCAAGTACAACTTTGTAGTTACTTCTCCGGATTCAAGGAAATCTATGAATTCAGGGAAAATCTTAAGGAACAACAAGGAGCATCTTTCCAACTCAAGGATTTCCATGAACAGTTCCTTAGTTATGGTTCTGCTCCTGTCAAGTATGTTAAGGAATTAATGAATGAATAATGAACATAATTATTTGAATATGAGATATACAATTCTTTTTTTCTTTTCTGTGAGTCTACTCTGGGCTTGTTCTGCATCCAGTAGCCATGATAATGGTACATCCGATGGCGATAGTACGAATGCAGTGGAAATCGTACACATGTCACCTCAGGATTTCCAAAGCAAAATGAATGAGTTAGATAATGAACAACTCATTGATGTCCGCACGCAGGGCGAAGTGGATGGTGGTTTTATTGCCAATATGACACACATGGATTACAATGGTGATGGATTTGGTAATCAAATCCAGGGCTTGGATAAGAACCGTCCGGTAATGGTTTATTGTGCTGGTGGTGGACGCAGTAAAAAAGCTGCTAACAACATGAAAACCTGGGGCTTTACTGAAATCTATGAACTGGATAATGGGTTCAATGGCTGGGAATCGGCTGGATTGCCCGTTGAAAAATAAAACTAATTCCCTAAACCATCGTTTACCTTTAGAGTATGCTGGCATGATGTGATACAACCTAATTTACAGCATACTCTAAATTATGGAAGATGAATTTTTGTCTTTCATTGTCAAAGTATCAATGGATGAAATACCTACAATTATTCTTCGACTCTTTCATAGGTATGTGGTCTTGGTTCATACAGGAACTTGCCCGCCCGGCTTTCAATAATTACTATTATTGGTTCATTGGTATCTCACTGGTTTTCTTTATTTTGGAAAACATCAAACCATGGAGAAAGGAACAAGCCACTTTCCGAAAGGATTTCTGGCTGGATGCCTTTTATATGGTCTTCAATATCATGTTGTTCGCATTGATTGGTTACAAGGCCGCATCCGATGTACTGGCACAACTTTTCAATGACTTCCTACAATTGACATTCGGGATAGAGCATCTATTGATGGCCAATCTTCACGAACTGCCTTTCTGGGCTTACATGCTAACGATGTTCATCGTAAGTGATTTCCTAAGTTATTGGGTACATAGGATGTTACATCGGGTCCCTTGGTTCTGGGAAATCCATAAGGTCCATCATTCCGTCGAGCAAATGGGATTCGCAGCACACCTGAGATACCATTGGATGGAGAATGTGGTTTACAAGTCCATGAAATACATTCCACTGACCATGATTGGTTTCGGCTTGCAGGATCTCTTTATCCTTTATGTATTCGAATTGGCGTGGGGCCATTTCAACCATGCTAACTTTACCATTCCACTGGGTCCATTGAAATTCATCTTCAACAATCCCAAAATGCACATATGGCATCATGCCAAGGAATTACCGGATGGTAGTTATGGAGTGAATTTCGGTCTTACCCTAAGTATTTGGGACTATGTTTTCGGAACGGACTATATCCCACATGATGGGAGGGATATAGAACTCGGCTTCGAGGGAGTTGAGGATTTTCCTGAAGATTTCGTCCAACAACAATTGAACGGATTCAAATAATCGGAACCATTTACTTGTTTTTCGGATTCTGATTCATGAATGAAGATAGACCAATTACTCGTTCGTGGATTAGCCCACCCCCATTTTTGTGAAGATGCATTATTATACTCTGAGGTAGGACATCATCGTTGGCTCATTGCCGTAATGGATGGATGTTCCAATGGCATTGAAAGCCATTTTGCATCTACTCTCAAAACCAAGATGCTTCAGAAAATAAGTAAGGAATGGTATTACAGAGCATTGCACCTCCCCCACCCTGAGCCTAAGCTACATTTAGGAGTCATCATCAAATCCCTATTCAATCTACTGAAACAACAACAGCAATTATTGCAACTGAGTCCGTATGAATTATTGAGTACTGTATTGATTGGATTGGTTGATGCCAAGGATAAAACCGGGACATTCGTTTGTATAGGTGACGGATATCTTATCCATCAAGGTGAATGGTGGGAATTCGAACAAAATAACCAACCTGATTATCTGGCTTATCATTTGGGAATGGAGCCTGATAATTGGTACCAGAAACTAAATCCCGCCATTACAATAGATAACATCAATCAACTGACCTTAGCGACGGACGGAATCCACTCATTTGAGGCCATTCATCCAGATTATGAGATGGAGCAAAAGATTCATATTCCCAATTACCTGACAGGTAGTCATGATTTGAATCTATACCAAAGATTCCGAATCATTGAATCCGAATGGAAATTTGCTCCCGTGGATGATTTGGCCCTCGTCCAAATCCATTTAGAAGCATGAGTATGATTCATCTTTTGCAAAAGTTGTCTTCCAACGGATAAAGATGCAGGATGTCGTTATGCCGGAATTGTATCATTTTAATTAACTTCGGGCAAAATCTAATGATATGGAATACGTTAAGTTGCACAATGGTTATGAGTTTCCTCTATTGGGATTAGGTACTTTCAGAGCTAGGGAGGATGAAGCCCAGAGAGCGATGGAATATGCCCTGGAAGTGGGTTATAAGGCATTCGATACCGCATTCATTTATTCCAATGAAAAGACGATTGGCCAGACACTCAAGCAACAGAACGTAAATCGGGAAGATATCTTCCTTACCAGCAAGTTATGGAATACCGTTTCACAGAAAACAGATGCCAGGGAAGCATTCGAAAGAACCTGCGATGATTTGGGAACGGATTATTTGGATTTATACCTGATACATTGGCCGGGTTCCTACCAACGTAATGCAGCAATGTGGTCTGTTCTGGAGGAATTGTACCAAGAAAAGAGAGTCAAGGCAATTGGTGTATCGAATTTTAACATTCATCACCTCAACAGCCTGATGTCGCAAAGTACCATCAAACCAATGGTCAACCAAGTAGAATGTCATATTAAACTTCAGAATCATGCCTTACAACAATTCTGCAACGGTCATGAAATTTATCTCCAGGCATATGCTCCGCTGATGAGTGCTCAATTCAAGGAAATTACAGAAGATGAAAACTTGGCCAAGATTGGCGAAAAATACGGTAAAACCGCTGCACAGATAGCATTAAAGGCTTTGGTATCCCGCGATATCATAGCTCTGCCCAAATCCAGTAACAAAGGAAGACTGCAACAGAATTTTGAAATCTTCGATTTCGAACTAACCGACGAAGAAACCTTTGCCATTAGAAAAATGAACCGAGGAAAAAGGATATTTCCCGAGCCAGACAATGTGGATTTCGGGTTTTCTGCCTGGTGGTAAAGATTTACCATGTCACATATTTCGATTATATCAAAATAAATGAGGTTAAATGGCATTATAATGCAGGGTAATAAGTAACAAAATTACTTTAGCCTTAAACAGATAATGCCTCCTTATCCAAACATCCAATTGCTCATTTTGCTCCTTTTGTGTAGCACCATCATGCTACACGCACAGGATTCTATTGATGACTGGTCAGGAAAGAATCTTTCGAATAAGGAAAGGGGCGATTTGGCCCTACTTAATCTTAAGTACAATGAAGCGGATTCCTTGTACGACTTGGCCCTAAAAAAAGAAGTGACTGCCATTGATAAAATAAAGTTACTTCTCCAGAAGAACGAAATTCTCATACAAACCGGAAAAACCCGTTTTATCTCATTCAATCTCAAGAAGATCGAACACCTACTTGATAAGACAGATGATCCGGACCTCCTCTACGAATATCACTACCAATACAGTATCTATTACCAAAGAACCAATAATTTCATATCTGAATTAGAGCATCTACTACAAGCCAAGAAATACATCAAGGAAGATGATGACTTCAAAATCATAGAGATCAACCATCTGACTTCCATCATTTATTATTGTCTTAAGGACTATAAATCAGCCTTGGCCATTTTCGAGGAAAACCTTGCATATAATGAAAGCAAACAGATGCATGATAAGGCTTTACTCTCCTATTATGGTATTGCGGATTGTCATTTGAATATGGGTCATACAAAAGAAGCCAAGCGAATCACCCAGCATATCCTTGCATTCAGTGAGGAAACAGGTGCCAGTAATTCGATAGGATACGCCTACAGTCTCATGAGTTCCATTCTCATCAAGGAATCCAAATTGGACTCTGCCTTGGTCTTTGCCAATCAGGGAATCGAAATCAGTCTGTTACAAAAGGATAACAAGGAAGTTGCTGAAAATTACTTCAATAAGGCCCAGATTTTCTTTATTCGCGAACAATACAAGGATGCCATCAAATGGGCAGTTATGGCTGATGAAATCAGGGATTATTATGATTTCAATCTTAATGAATTATTGGCTAATTCCTACGCAGCTATCGGTGATCACCAACAGGCTTTTCGTATTATGTCAGAAATGAGGGAAGAACAAATAAAAAAAGAAGAAAACAGCCAATCTTTCCGTACTGCCTCAGAATTATTAAGAGTGAATTTTGAAAGGGAACAACAGGTACAAGGATTCCTCACGCAGCAAAAGCTACAGAATCTGCAAATGGCTTACGGTATTTTTGCGATAGTGGGAATTCTTCTGATTGCCATTCCTTTCATTGCTGTCCAGTATGCGAATAAGAAAGAACTTGATGAATACTATCAAGAATTAGTGGAAAAGAATGAGGACTTGAGTTATTTCGCTTATATCTGTTCACATGACCTCAAGGAATCCGTTAGGAATATTGGTAGTTTTACCGGACTCATTGAACATAAAATCCAAAGGGAAGCTCCTGGTGTTGATTATAAGGATTATTTCAACATCATAGATTCCGGGGTTTCCACACTTTCCAAAATCATAGATTCATTAAAAATGTTTGCTGAAGCCAACCGGTCCGAAGCCAACGAGTATCGTCATATCCTACTCAAGGATGTAGTTGAAAATGCCTTATTCAATATGCGGGATATCATTGGAAGCAAGGAAGTAGAAATCGAAATCGAGGACCGCATCCAGACTGCGGTCAACACTTCGGAATATGCCATGTACCATATCATTTACAATGTGGTAAAGAATGCGGTTCATCACAATATGGAAACCCACCCGAAGATTACGATTGAACTGACAAAGGATCTGGATTGGAATACCATAAGTATCCAGGATAATGGCCCGGGTATTTCCAAAGACCATTTGGAATATATCTTCAAACCTTTCAAGACCTTAAAGAACAAGAGTATTTCCAATTCATCTGGTTTGGGCTTGTCTATCTGTAAGAAACTCATCAACAATCTGAATGGTAACATCTGGGCTACCTCACAAAAAGGTCAGGGAAGTACATTCTTCATTCGTATTCCTAGGTAATATGGCTCCAATGGATTGGACATTCCCATTAAAGACCATCAATTAAGGAAAACTTAAAATCCTCGAATAAGTCTTATTGTTTTATTATTCCTATCATTTCTCTGGTATCCTATTGGAGAAAAGTTCGTTATTCAATGTAGTGATTCAAAACCATTAGCATGAAACGAAAGGAATTCCTATTCAAGAGTACTTTAGCAGCGTTCGCCATCTCCACATTCGGTAAGGTAGTGAAACAGGAGCAAGACGTCTTCATGGGAGATTGTGAAACGACCAATGATATACTGGGTCCGTTTTATCGTTCTGATGCCCCAGTCCGTGATGATTTGGTCACCAAAGGATTGGTCGGAACCATCATTACCCTAAAGGGAAAGGTCTTTGGCAATGATTGCAGCACGCCCTTGGAAAATGCATTGGTGGAAATATGGCATTGCAATACTGAGGGAGATTACGACAATGATTCCTCAAAATTCCATCAAAGGGCCAAATGGTATACGAATGAGTTGGGTGAATACCAATTCAGGACCATACTACCGGGTAAGTACCTGAATGGGAGCCGCTATCGTCCTGCCCACATACATTTCAGGGTGACGGCAAATGGGTCCAAGGAATTGATTTCACAGATTTATTTCCAAGGAGATCCGCACATTGAGAAAGACCATTGGGCTTCGCAAAAGAAAGCTGAAAAAAGAATCCTACCCATTGTCCTAGAAGATACGAAAGGTAATTTAGTAGTGAATTTCGATATTAGTCTAGCTCAAAAAGAGAACTGATCCATTACCAAAAATCATATCGGTAAACAATTCCGAACATGATACTATAGTGGTATACCTTAACATCAGGTAAACCATGTCTATAAAAATATCTGGGAACATACATCCCCTTGCATTGCAACATGAAATTATCATATATCCTATACCGTAAGGATAATGAATGATAGATATTATACCTTCTATTATAAGTCGTGTAAGTCTGACGAGTTTCAGAGGAGCCATAGACCTGTGGCGCCTGAAAATGAAAATCAGTAATGAGATAGGTCAATTCACCTATTCTTCCCAGCATTCCAAATGCTGTGGAAATTTGGATTTTCTCATGGGGTGAAAAGGTATAATCCACACCTAGTTTATAATAGGAAAATACATTTCTGGACATGTGATGAACCGGAAATTCCTCACCTGTATTCGAGAAAGGTAATTCATCAAAACCTGCTACATTCTTGAGTGCATGTCCGAATTTGGTCATTCCGAATTCCAAACCCAAGGCATGCTTCTCCGATAATGAATAATAAAAGGATTGATTCAAATCATAGGCAAATACGCCGGTATGGCCATATACATTTCCTTTATTAATATCCATTATATTCATCGAGTTGGAATACCCGATATTGGATTCGAATTGGATGCCTAGTTGGGAATAGGCATCTAATGCATATCCAAAAATGATGAGGAATAGAATACTTGCTCTCATATTGATGAAATTACCCGGATGCCTGAGCATCCGGGATAAAATAAATGATTCTTATTCAAAAAGTTCGAAATCATATACACCATAAGTGGTACTGGTCATTTCGGCTGAGAAATCTGCCTTGATTTCATCCGGCCCATCCTCAAACCAACTGAATGATGTATTCGGATTGTACTTCACCTTTACCTTTCTCTTGTGCTTGTATTTCTTACAATCAGCTGGAATATCCGTATTCCCGTTACAGAAATTATTCGTGATATCACCAAAAATTCGGATACCTAAATCCTTAGCAGGCCTCTTCTTTTTCCAGTTGCCATTGTTCTTTTTTCTGTAACTTCTTGTCTTACCCCATACTTTCTCATCCGTGAGGAAACCATCAGTGGTTCTGACTCCTACCTCACCCTCTAGCTTCCACTCTCTATCACCAGATGTAAAGTGATAACTAGCAATCTCACGTGAACGATTACCTGAATTACAATTCTCGGGTGTAATACAAATGGTCAGTGGGAAAGTTTCTGTTTTTATAGACCCCAAATCACATTCACCTCCTGCACAGTCCGTTAGTGTTCTTGCCGTAATCTTAATAGTGTATGTAGCACATGAATTACTACTACCGGCAGAAATCTCAGGATAAATATGATTCTGAACATTTAACTCTGTATCAGACACAGACCCATCACCCCACTCAATCTTATATGTTGCAGGACAGAATGAACCGTTAGCCAATAAACCACTCGGATTGATTGATACATGATTGTAATTACCATTTACATTGGTTTCTACCGTGTAGGAAAATGAAAGGGTACAAGATCTGGTATCCGGGCCAGGACTAGGTTCTTGTGGATGAGGATCAATTTCAGATTTCACATTGAAAATCTCAACTTCAGAATCATCAAACTCATTAATGAAAGATACTTTTGGGTTCTTTGCGAAATAACCGTTTTCTCTTACATCAGCTAGAGCTTTGAGATCAGCATCCTTAATGATACAAATGATGTTCCTAGACATGTACTTGTAAATGGCATTTCCCATTTTCACCTCATGATTCTCATTCAGGAAAATCTCCATATCAGGATCAAGGATTTGGAATGGTAAGCGCTTGGCGTAATCATTATCGGCATTATCCAATCTTTCATACTTAAGCCTCAATGATTTGAATCCGAATTGCTTGTCGACAATCTTATCAAGCAATGGGTCACCATACTCATAGCTGTCATCATCAATTTGGGAATAATCGAACTCATCCACTTTCTGATCCACCTCCTTGATGAAAGCATTGATGTGTCTCTTATCCTTAAAATCCAACATCGTTTCAAATGTACCCGGAGGGTTTGCAAATTTGGAATATTCCGAATAATCGAATTCCTTGGCATCTATGCCACTGAAAGGTCCATACATGAATGAACACAGCATTCCTCCCAGAATGCAAATAAAAAATAACTGTTTCATGGTTTAAATAGTTATATTATAAAATAATGAAAATTTGAATTGATACAACTCTATTGCAGTCGTATTATTAAAATCAGTTGTTCTCTTATTAATGGATTGAATGTGGTCTGAATAAATCAACGATAGTGACCATTTATCATTCAAATAATGCCTAATAAAAAATCCGTAGGATAAGGTCATGGTTCTATAATCCAAAACCTTTGTCCTTTCTTTTTCAAAATATTGATCGGCGCCGAAAGTATCAGTCAACCAAACTTCCCTGCTCATTTCCCTTGCACCCAAATGGATATCGCCATAAAAAAGGAAGCCTACATCCAAGGACTCCACAGGCTGAATGAAAGGGCCCATTCCCAATCGGAAGTAATATTGATTCATATTCACCCAACGCTCTATCCTGTACGAAACAGGGTCTACAGGATCATCCATTAGGACTCCGGTAAAATTTCTTCCCTCGAAATTCCTACTAGCAATACCAGCTGTTAGCTTGGCATTCAGCCAAGGATTCCTCTGATAATCAAGATGATACTCCAATCCATAGCCATACCCAACATTCACATCATAGAAAAGGTGTGTGTTGATACCGTATTTGGATGGTACTTCAGGAACGACAACATCAATATGTAATCCAATGGAATGATTGAACTCCCCAGATTCTTGGGAGTAACTTACCAAGGTAAGTAAGAGGAATACGCATAGTGTTAATGTACGGTTGAGTATGTACATAATTTGTTGTTGTTAAGAAGTTATAAATACAAAACTATTTGATAAAATTTAAAAAATCAAGCAGCTGCTGCAACAAAATCGAAAAATCATGCACCAAGTATAATAGAGAGATTCAATCAATGACTCCTCAAATCAATTAAGATATTAAAACCAAAATCCATGTATAAATACATCATATACAGCAGCATCATATTCTATTCTTCAGCTTTGATTGCACAAGAAGACAGTACTTCAATCCATGAAGAAAAGATCATTATTATTCATGAAAAAATAGATGATAAAAAAAATGAGAAAATCATCACTATCACATTTTCTAAGGAATTATTCAAAAAGAAAATGAAAAATTCTGCTCAAAAAATCAGAGAATATTACCAAAACCAAAAAGCATTCTTTGAAGAAAGGAGAAAAGTAAAAAGGGAAATGAATAAGTAACCTAATCAGCAACCATCCCAAAAACACTTTTTCACCAGCACATCATTACAGTAATTTGAATTCATCCCTTGGATGAACGGCCATTTTATTGGCTACATATTTCTATCAATCAAAATCTCAATATCATGAAAGCATTAAGAATTAGTTTTTTAGCATTAATCATTTCTAGTATTTTTTTCACGAGTTGCGAAGAACCCTTATGTATCAGAGGAGAGGGGCCTATTGTATCAGAATTCCTCAACATCAACCAAACTTTTTCAAAGGTGGAATTAGAAGGTTCCTGTGATGTGATTATTTCCTATGGCAACAATTATGAAATCGAAGCTGTGGGACATGGAAACATTATTGACCGACTGATTACATCAGTCGTTGGTGATGAACTAATCATTGAATTAGAAAAGCACTGTTATCTACAACACGAACTGACACTATACATTACCATGCCTTATATCGACAAAGCTACATTGGACGGTTCAGGAGATATGATTATCAATGATTTCCCTAACCAATTCGATTTCCAAGTAGACCTGATTGGTTCCGGAGATATCCAATTGAACGAATTCACAGGTACGGAAAACATGTATATCAAAATTGATGGAAGTGGGGATATCAAGGCACATAAGGACTTTCCTGACTTACAGGTTTTGGATATCCGAGTATCAGGCTCCGGGGATTATTCCGGATATCCCATAGAGGTTAGCGAATGTAATGTCAGCATATCAGGTAGTGGTTCTGCCAAGGTCTATGCGGAAGATGTTCTGAATGTCATCATAGATGGCAGTGGGGATGTATTCTACAAAGGCAATCCCCAAGTCACTCAATCCATAGCCGGTTCCGGAGATGTTATCAATAGAAATTAAATCCATCCTTTCATTACAATCTAAATTCAAATCAATATGAAATATTCAGTCAGTATTCTATTCCTTTTATTCTCATTAAGTTTATTCGCCCAGAAAGATGAGGTCAGTATCCAATGGAGAAGCAATAACAGTTCCCTTGATATCAGGACCGTATCCAAGAAGAAAAGAACAGGAGGGGCATACTGGGGTCTCAATGCCCATTATGGTCAAATTGCAGGAGAAGATGCATTCATCCTCGGTACTACCCTAGCCTACGTCGCTAATCGTTCCCTTGAAATCGGCGTATCCGCACAGGGTATTTATAGCAGTAATTCCAATATCGGATTCTATGATAATGACGTCATTGTAGGTGGGGCCTATGGTGGTCTTCATCTGGCTCCTGTCCTTTTTTCCAATAAGGCCATACACTTTACCTTTCCGGTATTGATTGGTGGAGGAGTCGCAGGTTATTATGATTACAAAACCTATGAGGAACTAGATATCGAGGATTATGATTGGGATGTCATGTTTGTCATTGAACCCGGAGCGAATGTGGAATTCAATATTACCAGATTCATGAGAATAGGTGCGGGAGTCAAATATCGTTTCACGAATCAATTGGATATCGTAGCTCTGGACAACAACGACTTCAGAGGATGGTCTGGTGGGCTTTCCCTAAAGTTCGGAAAATTCTAAATGGCTTTTATCGTCATATCGGTTTTTGGTGTCCCTTACTCAACTGAGTAAGGGATTTTTCGTTACATTGGGGTAAAATCCTTGAGTATGTCCAACGAAATCAAAACCCATTACCGAGCGTGTAATCTATGTGAAGCCATTTGCGGAATCGTCGTAAAGACCCAAGGAAGGGAAGTGGTTTCCATCCGTGGTGATGAAAATGATCCACTCAGCCAAGGACATATCTGTCCGAAAGCTATGGGGCTCAAGGATTTGTTCGAGGATAAGGATCGCCTCAGACAACCTGTTAGAAAGACGGAAAATGGTTGGGAAAAGATATCCTGGGAAGAAGCCTATGATACCGTAGCCCAAAAAATCAACGAAAGCCGTGAAAAATATGGCAATGATAGCGTAGGTGTTTATTTGGGTAATCCCAATGCCCACAATACGGGTGCCATTGTGATGAATCCCATGTTTCTTAGGGCCTTAAGGACCAAGAATAAATTCAGTGCCACATCCGCAGACCAACTCCCACACCATATTGCAGGTCGTTTTATGTTTGGACATTTTTTCCTGCTTCCCATACCGGACATAGACCGGACGGATTATATGATAATCATGGGCGCTAATCCTATGGCATCCAATGGAAGTATCATGACCGTTCCCAATGTGGGAAAAAGACTCAGGGCCATACAAGAAAGAGGTGGCAAGGTCGTAGTTGTCGACCCAAGGCGTACAGAAACATCCAGAAAAGCTGATGAACATGTATTCGTTCGGCCGGGCAAGGATGTTTTCCTTTTATTGGGAATGGTACATCACATCATAGAACAGGGATGGGCCGACCTAGGTAAACTCCAAGATTTTACGGACGGATTGGATGAATTGAAAAACCTGGTCGAGGATTTCACAGTGGAGGAAGCGGCGAGGATTTCAGGAGTTCCGGCTGAGACCATCAAACAATTGGCTAAGGACTTATCCCAAACGAAAAGGGCTGTCTGCTATGGCCGAATGGGATTGTCTACCCAAGCTTATGGAGGACTTTGCATTTGGCTCATTAATGTGATTAATATCATCACAGGACACTTCGACACAGAGGGAGGCATGATGTTCACAGCACCTGCTTTCGATAATCTAAAGACCGTCGGAGTTGGAAAACACAGCAGATGGAAAAGCCGTGTAAGCGGATATGATGAATATTTTGGGGAATTACCCGTAGTTGCTCTTGCAGAGGAAATAGAAACCGAGGGCCCCGGACAAATCAAGACCATGATTACCATCGCCGGAAATCCGGTCCTTTCCATACCAAACGGAAAACGCTTGGAAGAATCGTTCAAACAATTGGACTTTATGGTAGCCATTGATATTTATATCAATGAAACAACCTCACATGCGGATATCATCCTACCAAGTACGAACGGATTGGAGACATTGCAATATGATTTGGTATTCCACAGCTTTGCGGTTCGGAATACGGCCAAGGTCGGTATGCCTGTATTTGATAGATTGCCAGAACAAAGGCACGATTATGAAATATTGGGCGAACTCACGAAAAGAGTCACTGGAAATACTGCCATGCAACTTCCTCCACTAGAAATGATGTTGGATATGGGCCTGCAATCCGGACCTTACGGAATTTCTATGCAACAACTCAAGAATGAACCCAGTGGCATTGATTTGGGAGCGTTGAAACCCTGTCTTCCCGGCAGATTATTCAATGAGGAAAAACGCATCCAACTCTGCCCACCCGAAATCACCAAGGATATGGCTCGTGCTAAGTCCCATTTAGGAAAGAATGATACGGAAGAATTGGTACTCATTGGCCGTAGGCAACTGAGAAGCAACAATTCATGGATGCACAATAGTTACAGATTGGTCAAGGGTAAGAATAGGTGTACCCTCCTGATTCATCCTAATGATGCTGAAAAATTCAAGGTGGAGAATGAGCAAATAGTGAAGGTCCACTCAAGGGTTGGAAGTGTTGAGATACAAGCTGAAGTGTCTGATGAAATCATGGAGGGAGTAGTCAGTATTCCACATGGTTGGGGACACAATAGGAAAGGAAACCGTATGGAAGTGGCACAAGCCCACGCAGGTGTAAGTATCAACGACCTGACCGATGAGCAATTAGTGGATTCCCTTACGGGGAATGCTGCATTCAGTGGTGTACCAGTAACGGTCGTACCTATGACCTGAAAAAAGTAGTATCTTTTAGCCTAGTAAATGAAGCATGCTGTCTCTTGCATCCTTAAGGATGGGCACTTCTTCCAATTGAATCCATTCATAATCAAAGATAAGTCCCTCATCCACTCCGCCCCCCTGTACCTCATACTCAAAGGTATCCGGACATTCCAGCTTGTATTTTAGTTGGAAGAAATACCTTTTTTGTTCTTCCTGCATATAATCCGACCAATGTGTCAATTCGCCCAAATAGTGAATGGAAGCAAAATCTGTCAGGCCTGTTTCTTCCCTCACTTCACGAAGTATGCCGACTTCCTTATCCTCTCCCGTATCCAACGAACCTCCCGGTATCTGAACTCCGGATTCGGGTGAATTGCGTTGGGTAAAAAGGAGTAATTCGGACTTTAATCCTTTATTTCTGGTGATATAGGCATACACTTTCTCCCTCATTGTTTTACCTATCAGTACGTTACGCTAAAACTACCATCTGGATTAGATACGATTTCCGTATCACTTAAAGGTTCCATTCCAATACTGTATCGTCTTTCCTCTATGGTGGCTCTTTCCTCATCAGAAAGTTCAAATAGACCTTTCGTGGGAATTTGGTAGTAATAAGGCTCTAATTCATCAGGGCCCCAATTTCTTCTTCGATCCACCATCCATGCATAATTTTGAGGGGAAATATACCCTTGGTCATACGCCTGATCTATGATGGGCCCCATGATTTGATTTCCAATATCATCATCAAAATGAAGCATGACGATAAAGGCATGATCCGCACTTTCACTACCAATCAATTCTGCACTCGGATATCCCTTTTCCTTGATATACCTTAATAGCAAGGCCATATTACTGGAATCACTTGCACTGAAGTCCTTACCACTTCCTCTCGAATTCTGATCCACTTGATAAATAGAATCTACCATTGCCTTATAAGCTAGGTCGTACTGGGGGCGAATGATTTCGTAATCACCATTTTCTTCACATAAATAAAAGGATAAATCCTCATCCTTGAATTCGAATCCATTGGTAACGGCCTTTTGGAAATAATCATTCTGCAACTGGCAATTCTTGAGACGGATCGCCAAATTACGAGCTTCCATATAATGCCATGATGGAATATATTCCACCAATTTCTCTGCTTCCTGAAAATGGGATAAGGCAGTTTCTTCCTGCCCTGCATCCTTATATTTCATGACATCATTATACATCCTATAATAAGTAGGATAATCATTCTTTACTGAATCATTACAGGAAAAAATGATAAGAATAAAACAGAATAAAAATATATTATTGATTTTCATGGTAGGGTTATTTTTGAATATAAACATGGAACCTTTGACCTTGATACAAATT
>JAHDHL010000120.1 GCA_020631355.1 Saprospiraceae bacterium
AGCATCGTTCCTTTTGTTGCTATGCCTGTTCATGGGTGCCCTGACCGCCCAAAAGCCAATAGAAAGAGTAGAACCGACCAACTGGTGGGTCGGGATGAAACACCATCAAATCCAGTTGTTGGTATACGGGAAAAACATTGCCCAATATCAGGCTGCTATCAATTATCCAGACGTCCAACTCAAACGTTCGATAAGCGTAGAAAACCCCAATTATCTCTTTTTGAACGTCGATATTGGCGCACAAGCCAAAGCAGGTACTTTTGACATCAACTTTACCAAAGATGGCAAAACCATACACACTCACGCCTATTCTTTAAAAAATAGAACCAAAGGACGTGCCGACATCGATGGCTTCGATGCTTCGGATGCGATTTACCTGATTACCCCCGACCGCTTCGTCAATGGCGACCCCAATAATGATTCCAAGGCAGGACTACGGGAGAAAGTCAACCGCAAAAACAAGGGTGGTCGTCATGGTGGTGATATAGACGGGATTCGCAATAGTTTGGACTATATCAAAGACCTAGGGTTTACGGCCGTCTGGCTCAATCCGCTCCTAGAAAACGATATGGAAGAATATTCTTATCATGGATATTCTACGACCGATTTTTACAAGGTAGACCCTCGATATGGTAGCAATGAAGATTACCTGAAACTAGCGGACGAAGCACGCTCAAAAGGCATGAAACTCATCATGGATATGATAGTCAACCACTGTGGTTCTTTTCACTGGTGGATGAATGACCTGCCTAGCGAAGATTGGATCAATCAGTGGCCGACTTATACGGAAACCAGCCACCGCAAGACCGTTTTGCAAGACCCTTATGTCTCCCAATCTGATAAAAAAATCTTTACCGATGGTTGGTTTGTCCCCACTATGCCCGACTTGAACCAGCGCAACGACCTCATGGCGAAATACCTCATCCAAAACAGTATTTGGTGGGTAGAATATCTTGGTTTGGCAGGGATTCGGATGGACACTTATCCTTATCCTGATGAAGATTTTATGACCGAGTGGACAGAGGCTATGATGGCGGAGTATCCTGGTCTGAATATCGTGGGAGAAGAATGGTACGAAGAGCCGACTATTGTTTCTTATTGGCAAAAGGGCAAGGTCAACAAAAATGGCTACACCTCGGAGCTTAAATCCGTTATGGATTTTCCGATGCAGATGACTTTGGTCAAAGCGCTCAACGATGAGGAAGCATGGAAATCGGGCTTTATCGCTTTGTACGAATTGATGGCGCAGGACTTCCTCTATCCTGACCCGATGAATCTGGTCATTTTCCCAGACAATCATGATATGAGTCGTATTTACACACAGGTCAATGAGGATTATGATTTGTACAAACAGGCGATTACCTATATTTTGACGACTAGGGGGATTCCTCAAATCTATTATGGTACGGAGATTCTGATGAGCAATAAAGGCTCAGGCGACCACGGTATCATCAGGAGTGATTTTCCTGGGGGATGGAAAGGCGACAAGGTCAATGTGTTCACAGG
>JAHDHL010000121.1 GCA_020631355.1 Saprospiraceae bacterium
TGATCTAAAGCCTTTCATCTACACATGACAAAATACTTTTTCCTCCCTTCTAGCATCATTTCTATACTATTATTTTGCTTTTGCGAAACAGAAATTAGAAATATAGCCGTACCAAGCAATCCAGAACCCATTCCCACCTCTGCGGAGGTCAATCCTGTCAATATTAATGAACAAGGATTCGAATTCCTAGAGCAAATGCAAGGACATTGGGTAGGCATCAACCGAGTTATTGCCCAAGATTTTGACTGGTTTGCCTTCGACTATAGAGCCATTTCTCCTTCCCACATTCACGGCATTTTTGAAGGCGGAACAATGGGGAATCTATTAACCTCTTTTTTCGTCACCAACTTCAAAGGTACCCGTACCATTATGGCACGTAATGGAGGTGTATTGAATGGCATTTACCGCACCAGTTATTTTGTCATGGATAGTGTGCGTAATGACGGAGATGAGGGAAATTTTTATAGATTGGTGGATGCAGAAGGCGGTACCAATACGATGTGGATGGAACTGCGTTTTGTCAAAGATAGCCTATATTTCAACGCTTATACCAGTCGCTTAGGCTTGACCTTACCTTCTCGACACATGACCTTCAAGGGAAAAAAGGAACATATCGAGTTGGCACAAGCAGCAGCAACAGCAGTAGGATTTCCTAAAAATGAAGTAGCTTGGGATTTTTCAGAGGGCTTTAATCAGGATCATTTATATGCCGAACCAGGTGCAAAATCTGCTACCTTCCTAGCCTACGATGAAGACGCTAAAAAGGATGTTTTCACCCTAGCGCAAGAAGCAGGAGATCCTTTCGTCATAGATCAGCATCCCTATTTAGCCTATCTACAAATTGACATTGTTCGCAATAATAAAATCAGGAATAAAACCCTCTGGATATATCTATCTAAGGAGCCTTTGACCACAGAAGAAGGCTATTTCTACGATTATGATGTATTTGATACTGTATTGCTGTTTCCTGAGCTAGTAGATGATCAGAATCAGTTCTTAGTCACCTATTTGCATCCAGGAGATTATTATGTCAATATCACAGCTGATGTAGATGGTGATGGGCAAATCAGTACAGGTGATTATACCCATCCCCTAGAATCCATTACGATTGAAGCAGAAGGGCAACATCAGATAACGATTAGGAATATTAATGTGGAGAATTAATAATTGACTTATACATTTTACAAATCCGTTAAACACAAAATACCATGTAGGGACAAGGCATGCCTTGTCCCTACCAACAAATCTATATTTTCATAACATCAATTCAATATTTTTTTATGAAAAAATTAAGTATCGGATTAATAATAACCTCATTAACCATCCTCATAAGCTGTACCAAAGCAATCATTGATGAAGGAGCCAACACAGGCACCATTGAACCAATAGATGGAATGGTCAAATATGAGCCACATGTACGCAGTATCATCTTTAATCATTGTGTCACCTGTCATGGTGGAGCCGCACCAAGCGCAGGTGTTTT
>JAHDHL010000079.1 GCA_020631355.1 Saprospiraceae bacterium
CACCTCAATGCACCTCAATCACAGGGAAACCAATCAGCTTTGGTTTATCAGGCTCATCATCAATCATTCCTTTCTTTTTGTGATTTACCCTGTTTCATTGAACCATTAATTCTAGACCTTATTTTATATTTGCAACCTAAATTATTGGGAATGAAGTGGATTTTGGAATTTGTCTGGTGGGTAATTACTGCAGTTGTATGTATCGCTGTTATATTTCCGATTGTAACAGGAATTGAAACGTATCATTTTCTAATTCCTAATATTGTTTTTATCGTTGTATTCATAACAATGACCCGCCATATATTCCTACTACAACATACACTTATAGCCAAGCAGAATCTACTTAAGTTTCTCTTGATTGTAATTTGTATTCCTATTATAGCATACCTATTTCAATACATTAATAACTTTCAAACATTCCTAGATAATCTGGATGATTCTGGGTGGGACCAATTTTTTGGGGAAATTTCTCATACCGAACAATTGGAGATGTATCATTATATGAGAAACGAAATGATTTTCTTTGGTACAGCAGCTGTTATTTCAACGGTATTATTTCCGGTAAGGATGGTGATATCTATTTGGAGGCAAAAAAATAGAGGAACTGTCTAATCCTCCTTGGATTTAGGTTTCTGATTTTTATCATATTCGGATAGAAATCGGAACGAATCCATAAATTTATCATTAGAGATATTCAAACTATTTTCTTTGGTACATGCAGTCTGAATAGAGTAGAATCTATTTTTTCTGATGAAAGCTTTCGTTCTGATTACTCCTTCCCCTTCTCCATAATCTACCCTCCACATTTTACCTGGATATTCCTTGAATTCTATGTCAGTGGAGTATACCAGATTCCCAGCTACACTCATAGTAGCTTCTTCTATTGTTGCATCAAGGAATGCTTTTACTAAGTCTGTGGAATCAGAATGTAAACTCCCATTAGGATAATCACAATAACTGATCATATATATCAGGTTATCTGCCTCAGGATCATTATCCCTATATACGAATACGTGATATTCCAAAGATCCCATTGAAGTTTCAGCTGTTTTGATGACTTCTTTGAAATCTCCAGGTACATTGACCTTGAAATCGCCCTGATAGGAGATGTAATCTCTCCATACAGGTTCAATTGAAAGCAAATTAAAGCCTATCAATAGGGTGAATAATAATTTAGACCAAACCATTTGTAACAGTATTTGATAATAGAGTAGGGAATTATGGGATTAGGTTGCTTGATTTACAGGTTTTAAGTGAATTTTAAGGATAGGTACTGATGTACCCATCCTTAATTCAAGATATTTTTTGCTTCAAGACCTAATTCTATTCCTTTTCTCAACATGAATTGATAGGCTTCTTCATATTGATTAGGAATCTCTCCGTCTAGGATTGCTTCCCTGATGGCATTCTTGATTTCACCAACTTCCCTTGAGGGTTGTATATCAAAGGTAGACATGATGATTTCTCCCGTAATGGGCGGTTGCCAATTACGAATCTTATCATTTTCTTCCACCTGCTTCAATTTTTCGCGAACAAGCTCATAATTTTCCAGATATCGCTTTACCTTTTTCCTATTCTTAGAAGTAATATCCGCTTCACAAAGAATCATCAGGTCATCGATATCATCTCCGGCATCAAATAATAACCTTCTCATGGCGGAGTCTGTAATATCCTCCTTGGTCAGTGAAATTGGTCTAAGGTGAAGTCTGACTAATTTCTGTACGAACTTCATCTTATGATCCAGCGGCAACCTCATCTTCCGGAAAATCTTAGGGACCATTTTGGCTCCTACCACCTCATGTCCATGAAAGGTCCATCCATGGCTAGGGTGGAATCTTTTGGTAGGTGGCTTTGCTATATCATGCATAATAGCTGCCCACCTGAGCCATAAATCATCCGTTTTCTTACAGATATTATCTAATACCTGAAGTGTATGATAGAAATTATCCTTGTGTCCTTTTCCATCCTTGTAGTCAACCCCATGTAATCTTGCCATTTCTGGAAAAATCAATTGGAGCAATCCGGTATCAAACAACAATTTGAAACCAATGGAAGGCACGGGAGAAAGTACAATCTTATTGAGTTCCGTTATGATACGCTCTTTCGATACAATCCTGATTCTATTCTTATTCTTAGATATGGATTCGAGGGTTTTCTTCTCGATTTCGAAATTCAATTGAGTAGCGAATCTGATGGCTCTCATCATTCTCAATGGATCATCGGAAAATGTCTTACTAGGTTCCAATGGCGTTTTGATGGTTTTTTGTTCCAGATGATAGATTCCATTGAAAGGGTCGACTATTTCTCCATGCTGGGAACGATTGAGTGCAACAGCCAATGCATTAATAGTAAAATCCCTACGATTCTGGTCATCTTCTAGTGTACCATCCTCAACAACTGGTTTTCTGGAATCCTGCCTATAAGATTCCTTTCTAGCACCAACAAATTCTATTTCCAGTCCGCTGTGCTTGAACATTGCTGTACCGAACCTCTTATACACGACAATTCGAGGTGTAGGTCTCAATTTGGCAGCAATTCTTTGGGCTAATTCAATACCACTCCCCACACAAACGATATCCATATCCTTGGATGGTCGTCCCAATAATCTATCCCTAACGTATCCTCCTACTACATAAGCATCAACGCCCATTTCATCGGCAACACCACCAATGAGGTCGAATATTTTTCTTTCTTCTTTCCTGATATTGAAAACCATACCTCAAATATAATTAAGCTCCATGACGCTACCAAAGTATTCCGACTAAGGAAATGGATACATACACGAACTGATTCTATAATTCCTTACTTCGGTTGATTTCATCAATGGCCCGAAGCATGGGCTTTCCAACGGAATTGGATAGAAATGAGTTCCATGATAAAACCATTCACCATCAAAATTCTACCATTCACAACTTTTTCCATTCCATTGGCAAATGAAATCCCAATGATGGAAGTAGTTATCCTAATTTTGAATTCACAGAATCAGTAATGAATATGAATGATATTGGAATACAGATCATATTCAAATAACAATTGAAAATTGCACCTTACTCATAAACAAGAATGGGAATGAGTAATGGATTTTATCACTATAGAAAATTAAAAAATCATGTCTAATCACGATAGTATCAGAAATCAAATACCCAAAGTGGTATCCCTAACTGAAGCCCCAATGAGTGGACTAGGGGATAAGGAGGTGAAAAAGGAATTATTAATAGCTGGTCAGGGATGTCTGACCTTTACGTTGGATAAGGGGACTGAAAAAGCAGAGTTGATATTTTCAATTCCTAAGAGTGACTCAGGAGAAATTCCTACGGATGTTGAGGATGCGGCATTTGTACTCAGTATAGATAAAGAATGTGCAACATTCAACAAAAGGGATGCAAACGGTGAAACAACTCCAATGATTCCATTCCTGGGTTCCGTTACCCGTCCTGATGTACCAGATGGATATAGCCTAGGAATTGATCAGGATGTCAATTGTGTTTATTGGGTCAGTATTGATAATATCAATAAGAAGTTGAGTTATGGCAAGGGAGAGATGAGGTTATCGACTACATTACAAATTTGTAAGTATGACACGCCAAGGAACATCTTTACCAAAAAAGAGAAAACAGACAGATATCCATTTATTGGCTACTTGAAGGATATCAAGAAAAGTATTGGGGTAAACTTGTCCCATGTTTGGATAGATCCTGTGACAACAGAACCCCCAAGTTTGGTCATTCCGAGTAATCAATATACGATGGAGAATGCAGCCAATAATGAGGATGCTTATGTTACGCCTAGTAATCTATCCGTAGAATGCCAGCATTTGTATGGTAATGTTGCCGGAAACCGATTCGGTTTGGAAATGGATGATTTTCCTGATTTTGGACAAGCGATTGAATACAGTGTTCGAACCGAGGGGTGTCTGGGATACAGGATTATCAAGCATAAGTTGGATAACAATGAATTTTCCAATGAGGATTCCCATAACATTGCCAAAGCTGATGACGAATACAAGGAAGTTTATCTAAGGATAACACTAGGAACAGCCCAGGGAGAATCTCCGGGGATTCCATATGTCTTGGAAATCTGGCCTCCGGGATGTGGTTCTCCGATTCATCATCATGGTTACACTCATGCTATCATTAAGGTTTTGAGAGGAGCAATTGATGTGGATTTGTATAGGATGTTGCCACAGAATGGTAATCCAACAAAGGCCTTGAAGAAAGTAACCTTCAACAAGGGGGATGTTACCTATCTGATGCCTCATGCCAATCAGTTCCATAGATTGAGGAATGATATACAAAATTCAGAGACCTGTATTACCATCCAATGTTATTCATATGCCAAGGACGATCAGGTACACTATCCTACATTCGATTATATCGAGGACAATAAACTCGGACATTTTGAACCCATATCCGATTATGATTTCGTAGCCTTTAAGGAAGAAATCAGAAAAGAGTGGAATGAATATCTGATAAAAAATAGATTTTGGTCAACCTATGAACCAAAACAATCCGAGGGATAAGAGACCCTAAGGATTACAAAAAAGGGCCATCCCACTATGGGATGGCCCTTACTATTTATCTTAAGGAATGTTAGAGTCGTTTAACTCCTAATGAAAACTAACTCACCGTCCTTATCCAATTTTACAATGACAGATGGTTCATTCAGATTCTTGTCCCGTTGTTTGACCTTGGCCACATAATCCACACCCTCAATGACATCCGAGCTGATTTCCCCAAAATTCTTAGGGAAAGGTTGTCCACTGATATTAGCGGAAGTAGCAACTAGAGGTTTTCCATATTTGCCAATCATTTCGCTACAGAATGGATCCAAAACTACTCGTATGCCCACCGAACCGTCAGAAGAATGCGCATTAGGCGCCAAATTGACCGCTTTGTTATAAATTACGGTCAAGGGGCGTGTATGATACTCAAGAAGTGTTTCTATCTTAGGATGCACCTGGTCAACATAGTCCTTGAGCATGGATACGCTATTGACAATTATGACAAATGGCTTATCTTTGGGACGACGCTTGAGCTCGAAGATTTTATCCACAGCTGCTTCATCCGTTGCATCACAACCTATCCCCCATATAGTGTCCGTTGGAAACAGAATCAGTCCGCTTTCCGCCAGAACATTCAATAATTTGTCTTGTGAGTCAACATCCAGCATGGAAAAATCATTAGTTTTACGTGTGTTGGTTTTTGTATAAGCTGACATACTAAAATGCTAAATTAAGCCATTATTTAATAGAGGGGGAAATTAGACCAGCCATTTTCTCCGTCTGTTTTGATTTTTTTACACTAGATGAACGTCCGAAATGGAAAAATATAGATACCCAAGTCTCTTTTTAATAAGAATATCGCTTTTTTTTGCGTTCATAATGGTTTTTCCTCGATTATCGATGGCAAAACATATCATTGGTGGTGATATGGTGTATGTCTGCAATGGCAACGGCACATATAATATCACACTAAAAGTATACCGAGATTGTAATTCAGGGGGAGCGGATTATGATAATCCTGCATATTTCGGTATTTATAATGGTTCAACACTGTTTGATCAGATTACCGCTAGTCCTCAGAATATCGTTTTCGTAGAACCTGATGATAATCCTTGTACCCAAGTTGATAATCCTCCCTGTGTCCAATCTGCTACCTATTTCCTGAATAATGTATCACTTCCTTTCAGTAACCAGAGTTATACGATATCGTATCAGAGATGTTGTAGGAATGAAACCATTAATAATATCGTGAATCCGGGTGATATGGGAGTGACCTATACAGTTGAGATAACCACAGAATCGCAGCAGAGTTGTAATAATAGTCCGGTCTTCAATGATTTTCCACCGATTCTTATTTGTTCGGGACAATATCTGGAGTTTGATCATAGCGCATCTGATGCTGAAGGTGATGAATTGGTTTATTCTTTCTGTTCCCCATTGCAAGGTGGAGGTAACCTGGGGACACCGGAAAATCCGGGTGACCCAAATGGACCGAATGGTGTACAGCCGATTCCTCCAACCGGTCCTCCATATAATACCGTTACCTTCCTGACTCCAACGTATTCGTCTACGAATCCAATGGCAGGTAGCCCCCAAATAACGATAGATCCTACTACAGGACTTATCACTGGGATACCTACAGCATTGGGACAATATGTAGTGGGTGTTTGTGTTGAAGAATATAGAAACGGACAATTAATAGGTGAAATCCAAAGGGATTTCCAGTTCAATGTAATTAATTGTAACCCTGTTGTAGTAGCTGATATACGGGAAGATACCATCATTGGTCCTAAGGAGTTCGTAGTGAACTTGTGCGGAGAACTGGACTTCCAGTTCATTAACGAAAGTATCTCACTTACACCAACCGTATCTTATGAGTGGAGTTTTGACTTACAGAATGGAACTCAAATCAATTCGACTGATGAGGACTTGTTCATAGAATTTCCAAGCATCGGTTCATATTTCGGAACTCTGATTGTGAATCCAGAATTGGTCTGTAGGGATACTGCATTCATTTATGTAAATGTATTCCCTCCGATTGACGCTGATTTTGAATTCGAATATGATACATGTTTGGCTGCTCCTGTGGACTTTACGGATCTCTCTGTAACAGGTGCAGGAGAGATTGATTCATGGGCTTGGAATTTTGGGGATGGAAATAGTTCCAGTGAACAGAATCCTTCCTATGAGTATATGATTCCGGGTAATTTTAATGTGAATTTGACGGTTCGTGATACCAATAATTGTGTTGATGCAGCTTCAAGGACCATCAGTTATTTTCCTGCCCCCGAAACATTGGTCATTGATCTAACTGGGTTTGAGGGATGTGCACCTGAAAGTGTATTATTTGATAATTTATCATTCCCAATTGATTCCACCTATGATATTATTTGGGATTTTGGTGATAGTACAACTTCCAATGAAATCAGTCCTGTTCATTTGTACACCGATCCCGGAACATACAATGTTTCCTTGGATGTGACATCACCGATAGGGTGCGAAGTGGCAGTGCCTTTCAATGCGGTCATACAGATAGACCCATCTCCGACAGCTGGGTTTTCCTATACACCTGAGATGTTGAGTAATTTCCAACCGGAGGCATTTTTTACGGATGAATCACTGGATGCGGAAGCTGTCCAATGGAATTTCGGTGATGGAACTCCTCCTGTATATGTTTGGAATCCGAGCCATACATTTGCAGAGCCTGGTACTTATGAAGTAATGCAGGTAGTCAGGCACGAGAGTGGATGTTTGGATACCGCTACGGTACTTCTTACTTCAGAATTGTTGGTTACGTATTACCTCCCTAATGCATTCACACCCAATAATGATAGTAAGAATGAGGAATTCAAGGGTGCAGGTTTCTTTGATGGAATGTCTGGTTTTGAAATGAGTATCTGGAATAGATGGGGTGAGATGATTTTCATGACCAATGATCCGAATCAGGGATGGAATGGTCGTAAGAACAATACCGGACCTGTACTACAGAACGGAGTGTATGTAGTGGTCGTGCGATATACAGAACCATCAGGTAATCAGATTTCACAGAAAGGATTCGTTACCCTCGTAAGATAATTCTATTTCTTAGCGACAAGGATATAATAATCAAAGAAGAATTGATGGTCTTTTTTGATGGTCTTCTCAATGGTGAATCCTCTATCAGTCAACATCTTTTGGTATTCTTCCAAGTCATATTGATGTGGATGTAACACATCACCCGGAAGTAATCTGAATAGATGCTTGAAAAATGAATGATTGTGCGCATCTATTGAGCAGACCAGTGTACCTCCACGTCTTACTGATGCACTTAGTACATCAAAGCAGAGTCCCAAATCAGAGACATGATTGATGGCATTCAGACACCATACCGTATCGTAGGGTTGTTGCAACTCGAATTTCTCTAAGGGACTACTTACAAAATTGACATTAGGATAATCAGCGGGTTTGAAATGGGAAAGTTTCGATTCGTATTCATCTAACAAAGGATCAACGGCATCTACTTGATGTTCATTAAAAATCATGAAGATACCAGCAGGCCCACAACCTGCATCCAATATACGGTCAGCGGGTTGTAGTCCCACTTCTGTTTCATTGAACAGTGTGGTCCAATAATCCTTTTTCCATTCAAGGTAATCAGCCTTGGGTTTCTTCTTCAGGTAATTTTGCCACCACCTGATTTCGGCCGCTTGGGCTATTTTCCATCTTAATCTCATTCAAACATAACTTTGATGATACCCTCCATTCGATTTTTAGTGGCACAAAGTTAGACTAATTTTATGAATCACAGTTGCCAATCTATAGGAGTCTTTCCCTGTTGTTCCAGTAATTCATTGGTTTTTTTGAAATGCTGATTATTGAAAAAACCACTTCCGGCAAGCGGGGAGGGGTGGGGTGAACTCAGTATATGATGTTTCTCACCATCAATTAATTCTCCTTTTTTCTTCGCAAAATTCCCCCAAAGCAGAAAAATGATTCCCTCTTTTTCTTTCGAAAGAGAGCTGATGACAGCATCAGTAAAGGTTTGCCATCCTATTTTTCTATGAGAACCAGCCCGTTTATGTTCTACGGTCAGCATGGCATTGAGTAGGAGTACTCCTTGTTCAGCCCAGGATGTCAAATCACCATGATTGGGTATTTCAAAATCAGGGTAGTCATTATTAATTTCCTTGTAAATCCTCTTTAGTGATGGTGGCACTTTTACTTCCTTTGGAACCGAAAATGATAAACCCATGGCTTCCTTGGGATTATGATAAGGATCCTGGCCGATGATGACCACTTTTACCTTATCGAATGGTGTGGTATTGAAGGCGTTGAAAATGAGACTTCCCGGAGGATAAACAACTTTTCCTTTGGCTTTTTCGTCAACAAGGAATTGTTTGATAGCAGCAAAATAAGGTTGTTCAAATTGGTCTTTCAAAGCAGTTTTCCAGCTTTCATCAATCTTTACATTCGTGGTTTTTATGCCCATAGTGGAGAGTTTTTGATAAAGATATGAAAAACATCATGCATAAAGGAACCAAATTTATCATTGAACTTGTTATGATTTTACTTTGATGAAAGTTGAAAAGTATTATCTTTGCAGCCGATTTGGTTCCGTAGCTCAGCTGGATAGAGCAACTGACTTCTAATCAGTAGGTCGCAGGTTCGAATCCTGCCGGAATCAC
>JAHDHL010000122.1 GCA_020631355.1 Saprospiraceae bacterium
ATGCAATGGAATTGCAAATCATCCAGTGCAATCTGGACAGACCCCTGTAATCATTACTGTTGTGCTTTTCCATTGATATCCTTGAGGCAATTCTATGTTGGGTATAGGAGCATCATCTACACAAACTACACCCAAACAAACATCACATTGGAAATGTGGATGCCAATCCGCATGATGATGTACATCACAGAATCCTTTGCATCTTGCATACTTGATTTCTCCAACATTATTTATCCCGTGTATAATCCCCTTTTCTTCAAAAGTCTTTAATGTCCTATAAATGGTAATCTTGTCCGACTTTGGAAAAGCCTCTTCCAAATCCTTCAACCCAAGTACCATGTCTTTTTCAATAAAGTATTCCAAAACCAGCTGACGCATCGGAGTGATGCGTACAGCATGGCGTTCCAGTATCTTATCTACCATATTTTATTTTTCACTTTCCTAATGTTCATGTTTCAGCTCCCCTGCCTTGGACTGTGCGAATACGAAATAAGCCCCCTCAGTAACGATACGCATGGAATCAGGAATCTCATCAATCAATTTCGTAGCGACAAACCCATCCGTCATTCCTCCATCCATTACCCTTATTGCCTCGAATTTCAATTCATCACTTCCAGTATTATCATTGGCAACAAATATGTAGGATGAGGTTCCATCCCGAATAATCGCCTTTTCGGGTAATGCGTCCACAGTCTTATCATTGAGCCATAACTTAGCCTCCAGAAAGACATCCTTTACGAACCGTGGTCTCTTTCTTTTCATATTACCCCTTACATGCAGCGTCTTATTTTCAATGTCAAAAGCCCTTCCTAACATGGTTACGCTTCCCTCATATACCTCTGTTCCCATTGCAGGGATAGTATAGGAAATGGGCATACCTTTCTTTATCTCGGCAATATCCTTTTCAAAGACATCCAATTTGAGTTGTGCAAGATTCTCATTGGCAATCTCCAAAAGTTCCATTTCAGGGGAAACATACATTCCTTTGTGAAGATTAACCGATGTCACATAACCTGAAGTGGGTGCTACTATTGATATTTGTTCGGTAATTCCTTCAGTCGTAAGATTCGATGTGCTAATGCCATAGTAACTGAGATATTTTGAAATACCTCTTGATGTCACGTCCTTTACGTTAATCTCCGAACGGATTTTCTGTACGTTTTTCAAAACCCCTGCATTTGCATCAACCAGTTTCTGTTGTCGTTCAAGCTCTATCCTCAGATAGGATATTTCCGCTTGCAGTTCCAGATACTCCTGTTGTTTTTCCATCAGTTGGGGATTTTCAACGGAAGCTATGATTGTTCCTTCCTCCACATAACTTCCCACTACATACTTTTTGCAATCACTCACCAATCCCGAAATCCTGGAACTGACCGCAGAATATGCACTAGAGGGAAGATCAATGGTACCTGTCGCTTTTATGAAATCATTAATCTTAACTTTTGAAAAATC
>JAHDHL010000042.1 GCA_020631355.1 Saprospiraceae bacterium
GAATCCTCCTGCGGTCACAAACTGTTCCTTTGTTATAAAGTAGGAATACAAAAAGGTCCATGGGATTATCCTATGGACCTTTGTTTTATAAGGGGTGATTTTGGATTGCGGGCTAGAATTATGTAGTGTAGAATATTATCGTAAGATGACTTTTTGTGATGCTAGGAGCGCATTCTTGCCTTTTAAAATGATAAAGTTTTGTTAATTTTTTCTCTTTAAGAATTTCTTTTCTAGTTTTATTTAAACAAATTATTCATGATTTTATAAAGAAATATTAGAATTGTTGTCCCTTTTATAATTTATCTGTATCAATATTAACCTGAAAATTATAAATCAAATGTGCTGCAACATCTGGAATCAAATTAATAAAATTGATTCTAAAAAGATGGTCTAAATACGGTAGCACAGCGCTCTAGTTAAAAGGGGTAATATTACTCACCTGCATTTATTACATCATTTGGGGTTGGTCGTACTATAATGATTACTTGTAATCAAGGGTTGGCGCTTTGCCAATTTTAATAAATAGTATATGATTTTCAGATAAGACCTAATGGTCTTAACTGAGAGGTGAAGCAGTTTGCTTATTCATTAATAAATAAACCAAAATATGAGTAATATGGAATATTATATTCGCTCTGAAATAGTTGTTGAACATATTATTAATACTTTGTCGTGGTTGATGGTTTTTATGAAAATATTGGAGTACAAAAAACCTAATTTATCGGATAGGTATTTGAATAAAATGTGGTATGCTTTATTTGTTACTTCAGTATTTGTTCCTTTGAGCTATGCTTTAGTCAAATTATATTATGGTAATTATAAGGGGCTAGGAAATGCTCGCGAGGGGATTGATTATATTTTCGGCAATCTTTCTTTTTATTTTTTAATAGGATTGTTGTTGAGTAGCTTGTTGGTTTTTTTACATAGGACGAAAAGGAGGCAAGTTGTTAATTTACTTACAATTACACTTTTATTGGTGTTCATATTGAACGAGAACTTCTTGCACATAAAAGGTATTACAGATGCTTTTTGTCATGAAGAAGGCAGGGTGCTATCGTCAATTTTCTTTGCAGTTCCTTTTTCTAATACTATGTCTGGTTTAATTCTTTCTTTTAAAAATATTAAGAGGCGGAATTTTGTCAAGGAAAACATAGGTGTACCTGAGTCAATAAGGAAAGGAATACATCAGTACTTGTTGTATTTTCCGAGGTATTTAAAAAATATAAAAGGATGTTATCTTTATTTTTCAATTGTAGAAAAAGAAAATGGAATAGAATTATTGTTTGAAAAAAATCAGAATATTACTGAAGTAAAAATAGAGGAATGGTTTAATGAATATACTGACTATATATTTAGGGATATTAATTCAGGAAATAATTATAAGGAAAATGAATCTGGTGAACAAATCGTAGAATTGAAACGGCAATTATCTTTTTTGAGAAAATGTGTGAAAGTTCATGATGTGAGAATGCATTTGTCTGATGTGGAGAGAAATTATTTGAGAAGAATATCTTCTAAAGACGAAGGACAGGAATCAGAAATGATAAGGAATGTCAAATTGCTAGGTGTACAGCGATATATAGAAATGGGGAATATAGAAATGGCTTTGGAATCATTTAAGAATGCATTGGTGGATTGCTGTGAAGATAAATCCGTAATGAATACATTATGTATTTTGAAATCAAGATTTTATCGACTTAAACATGAAAAGGCGAAAGGTATATTAAGCCATTCCGATTACAATAAAGAGATAAACAGTATTTGTAGTAATCTATTGAACTTGTCCCAAATGAAGATGACCAATTAAAGATTGGGAAATGATATAATTCCTAGCTTTCCCCGAATCCAACAAAGCTGTAAGGATATTCATTCTTACAGCTTTGTTGATAAATATGTTGGGTTCTAATATTCTTCTAGCTATGACCCTAAAGTTGATACTTTCTCCGCCTTGAGGACTTAGGAGGTTTTCATGAATGCAACTTGAATGGATAAATTGGTCAAACTTGGGAATGGATTCTTTAGGAAATTTATGTAGATATCAATAATTTTGATGATAAGGAAGCTTTTCCTAAGTACTCATTCGTTTAGGCATAAGCAATTATTTCTTAAGATATTCATTCCATTTCCATGCAAAGGATTCCCACAATTTATGTGGCCCAGAGTGAAATTCATGGTAGGGGCGTATTCACTTTTGATCATATTCCCGAGGGCGCGTTACTGGAAATATGCCCGGTAATCATCATACCCGAATCTGAGGTGGATACCATCCATGATACGGTTCTTCACGACTATTATTACTATTGGGGAGAGGACGAAAAAGAGGCATGCATTGTCCTTGGCTTTGGTTCTATCTTCAATCATTCCTCATCACCCAATGCCCAATGTGTACCCGATTATGAGGGCCGGACATTCAATTATTACGCCTTGAGGGATATCAGGCCCGGTGAGGAAATCAAGGTGAATTATAATGGTGATGAGGGAAAGGGCTCTCTTTGGTTTGAGGAAAGGAAATAGTACTTACCTTTAGTAATACCAAAATGCCCAAACAATCATTTCTTTCCATATGTTGAATAGGAAATGACTTTAGAAGAATTCAAGGAGATACAACCCACCATACCAAGGGAGCCCGGCGTCTATCGCTTTATTGCTGATGACGATGAGGTCCTCTATGTGGGAAAGGCCAAGGTGTTGAGAACCCGGGTTTCCAATTATTTTTCCAAACATGGGGATGGCCGTGCAAAGGTCAAGACGCTGGTAAGGAAAGCAGTAAGGATAGAATTCACGGTTGTGGACACCGAACAGGATGCCCTGCTCCTTGAATGTACATTGATAAAGAAATATCAGCCTCGCTACAATGCCATGCTTAAGGATGGCAAATCCTACAGTTATATCTGCATCAAAAAGGAACGGTTTCCAAGGGTTTTCCTGACCCGACGAGTCATAAAGGACGGCTCTGTGTACTTTGGTCCCTATATGTCCAAGTGGAGAGTGGAAATTATTACGGATTTGATTAGGAAACTATTCAAGATTCGAACCTGTACCTATAATTTATCCGAGGAAAATATAGAAAAGGGTAAGTTCAAACTTTGTCTCCAATACCATATCAAAAACTGTGAGGGACCTTGTACGGGGCTGGAGTCAGAGGAGCATTACGATGAAAAAATCAGACAGATAAAGAATATTCTCAGAGGGAATTTCGGAGAGGTAAGAAAGCATCTCAAGGATAGGATGAATGTATATGCGGAAAGATTGGAATTCGAAAGGGCGCAGGAAGTCAAGAACCAATTGAGCGCTTTTGAGGACTATCAGGGTAAATCCACCGTTGTGAGTACAACCATCAAGGATGTGGATGTATTCTCAATCTCAAGGGATGAGAAAATGGCTTATGTCAATTACCTCAGGGTCGTTAATGGTGCATTGATCAATATCTTCACGCAAGAGCTGAAACTGAACCTTGATGATGAGGAAGATGCAGAATTATTATCTTATGCCATTCCCGAATTGAGGATAAGATTCAATAGTCAGGCACCCGAAATCATAGTTCCTTTCGAAGTGATACTGACTGAGGAATGGTTGACCATGACGATTCCAAAGATAGGAGATAAGAGAAAACTACTGGATTTATCCATTAAGAATGTATTGCATCATAAAAAACAAAAAGCCAAGGAAAGGGCTACCAAATTAAAGAAACAAACATCTGCCGAAAGGATTCTGACTACCATGAAGAATGACCTGCAGATGGATAGTGTCCCGCTTCATATAGAATGCTTCGATAATTCCAATTTGCAAGGAACGAACCCGGTGGCAAGTTGCGTCGTTTTCAAAAATGGCAAACCATCCAAAAAGGATTATAGACGGTTCAATATAAAAACAGTTGAGGGCCCTGATGACTTTGCCTCAATGGAAGAAATAGTAATGAGGAGATATAGTAGACTGCTCAAGGAAAACCAACCCTTGCCACAGTTGGTCATTATAGATGGGGGTAAGGGACAGCTTTCATCTGCCATGAAAAGTATCAATGAATTAGGACTTCAGGATACGATTACGGTAGTGGGAATTGCTAAGAAACTAGAGGAGATTTTCTTTCCCGGTGATTCCGTTCCTCTCCATATCAATAAGAAATCGGAATCCCTGAAAGTTATCCAACATGCTAGGAATGAAGCACATAGATTTGCAATAGAGTTCCATCGTAACCAAAGGTCGAAAAATTTTATAACCACTCGTTTGGTGGATATGCCCGGGGTAGGGAAAAAAACAGCGAAAAAATTGTTGTTGCACTTTAAATCTGTAAAGAAATTGGAAACTGCGACTTATGATGAAATCAAGGATGTTGTTGGGACAAGCATGGCCAATAAGATAACGAAGCTGCTTTCAGATGATAATACCCTTGATAAAAATGATTAAGGTATGGATTTACCCCGTATTATAATCAATCACATATATAAGGTAAAATATAATAAGGAGGTATTTTCTGTGGGTATATGGAATTAGATACCTACGGTTGTGATAGCTGACCCGTTATGAGTTTAACATATATGACAGGGTATGGAGCTGATTTTGAGTGTATTTCATCCGTCATATTCTACATATTTCCAATTCCATCTTGTCACAAAAGTGTATTGTTTTTGACTTTCTTACCCTTTGGTTATCGCTGTTCTGTTAATGGATTATGACGGAATTCCTAAAATGTGGCTTGCAAATCCATCGCACTAAATTAAACAAATGCAATGATTATATATGTGTAAGGTGTTGTTGAATAGTGTTTTGTTTTTGCATGGGAATTGTCGGGTTATTATGTTGCAATACTATATAATGTTAAAATTTTATTTCGTTACACATTCCGCTACAATAAATTCTATTTGTCACAAAATGGATGAAATCTCAGGGTTAAATTTGTAACTGTTTTTTTGCAAACTAAGTAAGTCACAGTTGTTTTTATAAATGCTAGCAATTCATTCAGTTTGTGTGTAGATAGTAGCAAGCATTCATTTACGTAGGATAATTGTAAGCTATTAAGGGGGCATTTGGTTATGATTATAGATAATGTTAATTTTATATACTTGTAATTGTATCCATTTAAACCCACCCACAATCCCATAGACTCGTATTTCAGAATAATCAGGATTAAGGCATGAAAAATAAGATTACTTTTCTATTTTTCTCACTATTCATTTGTATTGGTACAGCAGAGGCACAGGACCCTTCTTTTTCACAGTTCTATGCGCATCGGTTGTACTTGAACCCAGGTTTTACCGGAACACAATCAGGATTAACACTAGGGCTTCATTACAGGAATCAGTGGAGTTACGTACCCGGAGGCTTTTCCACTTATAGCGTTTGGGCCGATTTGCAGGAACCATTCATTTCATCAGGATTTGGAATTGTGGCAATGCGGGATTCAGAGGGAGCAGGTTCATTGGTGACACAGGGCTTTGGCCTCTCATATTCTTATATTGTCAGATTTTCTGAAAAGTTCAATGTCAATATAGGACTAAGGACATCCTACACGCAAAAATATGTTGATTGGTCCAAATTGGTCTTTTCCGACCAATTACACCCCATCGACGGTATCGTGAATCCGAGTAATTCGGTAGCTCCCATAGAAAGAGCCAACTTTGTCGATTTTGATGCCGGGTTCGTTGCCCGTTGGCAAATGACATGGGGCAAAAAGGATATCAATAGTAATATTGGTTTCGCAGTAAGCCACCTCAACAAACCCGAAGAATCACTACAAGCCATAGGAACCAATCTTCCCAGAAGGTTCACCGGCCACTTCGGTACCATGATTCCTTTTTCATTCTTTAAGAACTTCGCCAACAGATTGATTTATATCTCTCCGAATATCAAGGTGGATTATCAGGGAGATATACAAGTATATTCCTATGGACTATACATCATCAGTAGCCCGATTTATATCGGAGGCTTCTATCAGAATCGAACACCAAGTTTTGATATCAAGAATACGAACTTCCTCACATTGACAGGAGGTATAGAAACCAATATAGCCAAAAGCACAACCATCAATGTGGGATATAGCTATGACCTCAGTCTGACAGGTCTCAGCACAAGGGTGAGAGGAATTCATGAAATTTCTATGAGAATCAACTTTGGTAATGTTTCCATGTTTGGCGTATCCGGAAATTCCTCCAAGTATCATGGCAAGAGAAAAGCCAAGAACATGAAGCGAGGAAAGAAGGGAAGTTGTTACCAATTCAAGGGTAGCAGCTCTGTAAATATGTACTAAGGAATAAATACAAAAACTCTGAATAAGGGGTTAAGAACTATACACACGATTTTAAGGTCACAAAGGGTTACAACATGATGGGTAATAGAATTTTTACAACAATTATATTGTTGTTTTTGATGTTTAACATAGCATCATCTCAATGCGTCCCCCCAATTACAATTCCAACAATCGCTTATAATCCAGCGAATCCCTGTGGAGAATATGATGTATTCATCAGTGCATCTCCATCTTCTCCCAATCTGACATATGAATGGACTTTTGATGATGGTACAATGGATACATTGTATGGAGCTTCTGTCATCCATAATTTCCCTGCTTACGATGCAGCGGATACGACCTACAATATCAACCTGACCATTATTGATGGTAATGGTTGTTCTGAAACCACATCGACTCCCATCTCCGTACAGGCGACTCCCACATTCGATGTGATAGGTAACTTTAGTGCCTGTCTTCCTAGTTTCAGTAACCAGACTACCTTTACAACGACATTCGAAATCCAGGATGGCCCTCCTGGTGCTACATACAACTGGTTCTTCGGTGATGGTGACGCCCTTTTCAATTCCTCGGATAACCTTGTGACGCACACTTATTCTGATTATGGAACATTCAACTTGGTCGTACAAACCAGTAACGGAACTTGTTTGGGAACATTCGAGCAGGAAGTAACATTCTATATCCGTCCGACCGCCTCCATGAATATCGTTGGTGACCCCGATATTTGTGAGGGAGATACCCTGACCGTTCAGAATAATACGGACCCTACCCACGTACTCTTTTATGTTTGGGATTGGGGTAATGGTGAAATGGATACAGTATTCAATAATGACCCCGCCTCTTTCGTTTACGAGTTCGGGGATAATGTGATCTGTAATTCACCCCCACAGGCTGGTGCCCAATATAATATTACATTGATAGCAGTGAATGATTGTCTGGAACACAGTAACTCGTCTCCGATTTTCGTCTCACTTTATCCAAGGGCTATCATAGATCAGCCGGATACCTTATGTGCCTCGAATCCGTCCCTGACTTTCGGTAACTCAAGTTGCCCCTCAGCAAATTCAGGATATTATGATGTGAATGATTATTATTGGGATTTCGGAGATGGTAATACATCCACGGACCCCACACCCACCCACGTCTTTCCCGGTCCGGGGGAATATACCGTAATCATGGTAGCGGAAAATGATTGCGGTAGTGCGGAAGATACCGTTGAAGTGGTCGTAATCGAAGACCCAATGGCCGATGCGGATGCTGTGGTTATTAATGCTGCAGGAGAAGGGAATGGAGAATTCTGTATACCTTTTCAGATAGATCTTACAAACCAATCGTCAGGGGATAGTATTACCTATGTATGGGATGTTATTAGTTCCAATGGAGGGAATGGCAACGGCAATGGCAACGGAAACGGAAATGGAAACAACAATGACCCTGGATGGCAGTATGTGAATGGGTCTGATAGCCTGAGTAATGCGCCATCCATAGAGATTTATGACCAAGGAAGTTATTTGGTAACACTTACGGCAAGTAGTCTTTGTGGAGATGATGTTTGGGATACGCTGATACAAGCGATAGTCCCACCCGAAGTTACGTTAGATCCCTTACCTGATGGTTGTGATGAAATGTACATCACACCTACTTATAGTGTGAATGCAGGAGGAAGTAATTTCTTGACTTACGATTGGCAATTTCCAGGAGGAAATCCATCAACGTCATCAGATCCCAATCCCTCTGATATATATTACGATACGCCGGGTACATACACAGTTACCTTAACTGTATCTAATGTCTGTGGGACTGCAACATCGGATGTTACATTTACCATAGAGACAACAGCCACGGCGGATATCGGCGGGGATATGGAATTTTGTATTGATGATGATCCAGTTCAATTATCAGCGACTCCACCCGGAGGAGTATTCTCAGGAAATGGCATCACTTCTGATGGTTTGTTTACACCCCTTTTCGCAGGCATAGGAGACCATGAGATTGTATATGCCAATATTACATTGGATTGCCCGACTTTTGATACCATTAATATTACCGTACACGATTTGCCTATTGTTGATGCAGGGCCTCCACAATCAACTTGTGAAAACGAAGGGACGATAACCCTCACGGGAGCTACTCCCGTTGGTGGTACTTGGTCAGGACCGGGTATTATTGATGCTGCCAATGGTGTAATGGATCCCATCATCTCCGGAGTAGGTAGTTTCAATATGATTTACTCCTACACGGATGGTAATGGTTGTACCAATACCGATTTCAAGGTAGTGGATATCATCGGTCTTCCGGTTATCAATGCAGGTGATACCATTCTGTTCTGTGATATTCCTGAGAATCTTCAGATAGTTGGTTTTAGTCCCGCAGGAGGTACATGGTCCGGTACTGGTATCGTTGATGCGAATCAGGGATTATTCAATCCTGTTGTAGCTGGAGGTATCGGATTCTATGAAGCAGTATATACATTCACAGATGTGAATGGTTGTACGAATATGGATACATTAATTGTTTCTGTTGATGTTCTTCCTGACCCAGATGCAGGCGATGATCAAGAATATTGTATAGACGAACCCATCTTTGACTTGCAAGGCCAACCCAATGGAGGTAACTGGTCTGGTCCGGGAATCATTAATTCAGGTACTGGAACATTCTACCCTCAAGCAGCAGGTGTCGGAGTCCATGAATTGATATATACGGTTGGTTCCGGATCATGTGCTGTTGCAGATACAACGGAAATCACGATTTTCGAACTTCCAACTATTTCAGCAGGTCTGGATGAACAACTTTGTGAGGGTTCACCCACATTCACGTTAGGAGGATATACGCCCACAGGTGGTTCATGGTCCGGCCCTGGAATATTTGATGCCTTTGCAGGTTCGTTCGATCCTGCAATAGCTGGTGTAGGTACCCATACGTTGACCTATACCTATACGGACCCACTCACCGGTTGTGCCAATACGGATGATAAATTGGTTACAATCATTCCACTTCCGGATGTGGAGGCCGGCGGACCAATTACCGTTTGTGATGCCAATATGGATATTCAACTGACAGGTTTCAGCCCAACAGGAGGTACTTGGACAGGTATCGGAATCACCGATCCCTTTGTTGGTTTGTTCAACCCTCAGGGTGCTGGTGGTGTCGGTAATTATCAGGTTTATTATACATTCACGGATGGGAATGGATGTACCAGCGATGATACATTATTCATCGAGGTCACCCCTCCTCCTGTAGTCGAAGCAGGTCTTTTGGATTCCGTTTGTGTGGATGATATTCCTTATACCCTTACGGGCAATAGCCCATCTGGTGGTATATGGTCCGGTCCTGGAATCATCGATCCGATAGCCGGTATTTTTGACCCTACAGATGCAGGTCCAGGTCTACATACCATTACCTATACCTTTGGTGAGGGCTCTTGTGAGGAATCAGATACAAAAGATGTCAATGTATCACCATTACCAGTGGTAAGCCCCGGTAATGACTTCTCTGTTTGTGTGGATTCAATGGAATTCGCCCTTCCCGCATTCTTCCCTGTTGATGGCCAATGGGCTGGAGCAGGAATCACTGACCCCTCGGGAATGTTCGATCCTGCATTAGCAGGTGTGGGGACCCACCCTTTGACACTTTCCTATACAGACCCAGTGACAGGATGTTACAATGAAGGCTCAATTAACGTAACGGTAAACCCACTTCCTGTTGTGGATGCTGGAGACCCAGTGGTATATTGTATCACGAATGACAATATCACCCTGGTGAATTATACTCCTCTTGGAGGTATTTGGTCTGGCCCGGGTGTAGTGGATGCTGCCAATGGAATTTTCAATGTGAATGTTGCTGGAGGTGTAGGTCAATATGACTTGGTTTACACCTATACGGATGCAAATAGTTGTGTGAATTTTGATTCCCTAATCATCACTGTCGTAGATGGTGACCAAGTTGATCCTGGTCCTAATGATACGATATGTATAGACAATGGATTGTGGTCATTAACAGGATTCAGTCCGCTCGGAGGTACATGGTCTGGACCTGGTATTTCTGATCCATCGGCAGGTACATTCGATCCTGTTTCGGCTGGTATTGGAATCCATACATTAACATATACTGTGGGAACAGGTACTTGTCTGAGAACAGAGGATAAGACCATTTGGGTCGCTGGATTACCATTCATAGATGCAGCAGAGGATGAAGCGCATTGTATTGATGTTCCTCCATTCCAATTAGAGGATTACTTCCCGGAAACAGGCGGTACTTGGTCTGGTGCAGGTGTGGATGTTTCAGGATTCTATACGCCTACGGATGCTGGTGTGGGACAACATACATTGACTTATACTTATGTCGATCCGATTACGGGTTGTGTGAATACGGATGATAAGATTGTTGAAATCTTCGCCTTACCTATTGTGACGGCAGGTGATACAACAACCTATTGTGATAATCCGGATAATATCAACCTGATGGGTTATTCACCGATAGGTGGTACTTGGTCCGGAGCTGGAATCGTGGACCCTGCAGCAGGTGTATTCAATACGCAGGTCGCTGGCGGAATAGGAACTTATGATGTCGAATATTCATTCACTGATGCCAACGGATGTATGGATTTGGATACATTGGTTTTGGATATCATATTTGGTGATACCGTTCTGGCAGGTCAGGATACCGCCCTTTGTATTGATCATGGTTTCTATACTTTGTCAGGTTATTCACCAATAGGTGGAACATGGGCTGGCCCAGGTATATTGGACCCTAACTCAGGTCTTTTTGACCCACTGACAGCAGGGCCCGGATTACATACATTGGTTTATACTTTCGGAGAAGAAACATGTGAAAAAACAGATTCGAGAACCATTCTGGTAGGAACCATACCAACGGTAAATGCAGGTCCTGATGATTTTGGTTGTAGTGCGGATAATGCCTATATGCTTACAGGGTTCTCTCCTGCAGATGGAGTTTGGACAGGCCCGGGAATCATTGATCCTGTCGGTATGTTCGATCCGGCCCTGGCAGGTATCGGAACCCATACATTGACATATACATATACAAATCCGATCACAGGTTGTGAAGCAGCAGATACCAAGGATGTGGATCTTCAGCCTGCTCCGACTGTTGAAGCAGGTGTCGATGTTCAAATATGTGATACACCTCAGGATTTACAATTGAATGGTTATAGTCCTCTTGGTGGTTTCTGGACAGGTCCGGGTATCATTGATGGTGTAAATGGGATATTTAACTCGGTTATCGCTGGTGGTCCGGGTACCTATACCGTTACTTATGGATTCACAAGTAATAACGGTTGTTACAACGAGGATACATTGCAAGTATTGGTGGATCCTTTACCCATTGTTAACCCAGGACCTGATACTTCATTGTGTATCGACCATGGATTATTCGTAATGAATGATTTCTCTCCCACAGGTGGAGTTTGGACAGGAAATGGTATCGTGGCAACAAGTGGAGTCTTTGATCCTGTGGTAGCGGGCTTAGGATTGCACATCTTGACATATACTTATGGTTCAGGTACTTGTGAAGTGACCGAAATTAGAAGAATCCTAATCGGTACACCTCCAATCGTGGATGGTGGAGATGATGAGGTCGTTTGTGAGAATGCTGCTCCTTTTGTTTTAGTAGGTGGAATTCCTCAGGGTGGATTCTGGACAGGACCTGGGGTTTCTGATTCCATTACTTTCGATCCTGCAGGATTATCACCTGGTACATATACATTGACATATACATATATTAATGAAATCACAGGTTGTGTAAACAGTGATGATAAGGATGTTACCATAGAGGCTATTCCGATCGTTACGGTTTCGGATACAACTGTTTATTGTAGCACCTTTGATAATATAACGCTTTCTGGATATAATCCATTTGGTGGTACATGGTCTGGTCCGGGTATTGTAGATGGTACCAATGCCGTATTCAATACGGAAGTTGCCGGAGGAGAGGGTATATATGAGATTTTCTATGATTATACGAGTCCTAATGGATGTTCCGCAAGGGATACCGCTGTGATTGATGTTATTTTTGGAGATACCATTGACGCAGGACCTGATTTGGCAGTATGTATTGTAGGAGGATTGGTGAATATCCCAAGTGGCACACCCATGGGCGGAACGTGGTCTGGTCCGGGTATCATTAGTGCCACAGGTGTATTCGATCCTGTTTTGGCAGGAGAGGGACTACATACCGTCACTTATACACAAGGCGATGGCTCATGTGAAAAAATGGATGATATTGAAATCTTCGTAGGAGGCCCACCAAGTGTTGTCGCAGGTCCTGATGAAGAGGTATGTCAGACTATTCCACCATTTACCTTACTGGGTTCGAATCCTCCGGGAGGATATTGGTTAGGTACAGGAGTGGATTCATCAGGTGTATTTGATGCCTCAATTGCAGGACTTGGTTCGCATGACCTGACATATTACTATACGAATCCATTGACCGGATGTGAGAATAATGATGTTAAGACAGTTACCGTTGTTCCGATTCCTGTAGTTTATGCTGGTGATACATTGACATTCTGTGAGACATCGGATAATATCAGTTTGGTTGGTCAGCCAGCAGGAGGAGTTTGGTCCGGTCCGGGTATACTTGATCCGTTGAATGGTTTGTTCAATACAGGTTCCGCAGGTGGAATCGGTCAGTATGAATTGATATACACATTCGTACAGAACAATGGTTGTGACGGAGAAGATACATTGGTCGTGGATGTGGTTCCTGCCGAAATTGTGGAAGCAGGACCTAGGGATACGGTTTGTATAGATGATGGCTTGATTACCTTGACTGGTGCATCACCTTCTGGAGGTACTTGGAGTGGTCCGGGTATCGTAGATCCGTTCCTAGGGGTATTTGATCCATTGGATACAGGAGATGGTCTTTATACGTTGACCTATACATATGGTGATGGTACATGTGAAAGATCCGATGATAAGGAAATTATTGTGGCAGCATTACCTAATGTTGACCCTGGAGCTGATTTGACAGTATGTGAGGATGAATTAGCTTTCAATCTAACAGGTTTCAGTCCGCAAGGCGGAATGTGGTCAGGCTCGGGAATCATAGATGCGGCAGCGGGAACTTTCGACCCCCAACTTCTTGGAGTGGGAATACATACCATTACCTATACCTATGTCAATCCAACCACAGGTTGTCAGAATATGGAGGATAGGATATTGGAGATAGTACCTTTGCCAGGTGTCTTTGTTCCGGATTCCGTAGAATATTGTGTTACAACCAATGATATTATCCTTGATGGATATGGTCCATTGGGAGGTACCTGGTCCGGTCCGGGTATTGTGGATGCCTCAACAGGTGTATTCAATTCAACCCTTGCAGGAGGTGTGGGACAATATGATTTGTATTATGATTTTGTAGATGTGAATGGCTGTACAGCTTCAGACACAATGTTGGTCAATGTTGTCATTGGCGAAATCGTTACTGCAGGTCCCGATACCGCTGCATGTATAGATATTGGACTGATCAATCTTGAGGGAGCAAGCCCTTCAGGTGGTGTTTGGTCAGGCCCTGGTATTACCGACCCTGCATTTGGAGTCTTTGATCCAATTTCTGTGGGAGCTGGTTCACACACCGTATTCTATACTTATGGTGAGGGATCATGCGAGAAGACGGATGGAAAAGTAATCCTGATAGGCGATACTCCTGCAGTGGATGCAGGTGCACCTGAATTGGTTTGTGACGGAGAACCCATCTTCCAAATTACAGGTTTCAATCCCGCTGGTGGATTCTGGCAAGGCCCGGGAGTTGACTCCTCTGGAATGTTTGATGCAAGTGTGGCAGGAGTGGGTACACATGATTTGACCTACACATTCATTAATCCAGTAACAGGTTGTGAAAATAGTGATATAAAGAATATGACTGTTGCTGCATTACCTGCAGTATTTGCAGGAGATACAGTAACATATTGTAATAATAGTAATTCCATTACCCTTACAGGGTATGCACCTCAGGGAGGAGTATGGACTGGCCCGGGTATTGTGGTTTCAACTGGTGAATTCAATACCCAACAAGCTGGAGGAGAAGGAACCTATGATTTGGTATATACATTCACTGATGCTAATGGTTGTGTGAATGATGATACACTTGTCGTTGATGTAATCTATGGAGATACCGTACAGGCTGGTCCTGATTTTGGAATCTGTATCACAGAAGGTATCCAAGTATTGACAGATGGTTCGCCTGCAGGGGGAGCTTGGTCTGGTCCGGGTATTATTGATCCTGTTACGGGAGTATTCGACCCTGCTGTTGCAGGAAATGGTAATCATACCATATCTTATACATACGGAGAGGATACATGTGAAAAAACAGATACCAGAACCATTACAGTAGGTTTGGTACCACCCATTTTCCCTGGTCCTGATGATTTGGTCTGTGAGGATGACTTAGCTTATACCCTTACTGGTTTTGCTCCGGCAGGTGGTGTATGGACAGGGACGGGTGTTGTTGATGCCGCAGGAACTTTCGATCCGCAAGTTGCAGGTATCGGAATACATCTGATTACATATACCTATACAGAACCTACCACAGGTTGTGAGAACTCTGCAACTAAACAAGTCGAAGTCGAAGCCAGTCCTACCGTTTCAGCAGGTGGTACTGTAGTGTATTGTAATATCAGTGATAATATTGTACTGACGGATTATTCTCCAGCAGGCGGAACTTGGTCTGGGCCAGGAGTGGTGAACCCAATTTTTGGTGTATTCAATACTCAGGATGCAGGTGGTATCGGAACTTATGAATTGGTTTACACCTATACGAATCCAAATGGTTGTGCGAACCAGGATACATTAGAAGTAACAGTTATAGCACCTCCGGTGGTAGAGGCAGGTCCATTGGATACCTTATGTTTGGATGATGGATTCCTAACATTAGCAGGCTACTCTCCGGCAGGCGGTACTTGGTCTGGTCCGGGTATCATTGATCCATTCCTAGGAATCTTTGATCCACTTGTGGCAACAGCAGGTTTGCATACATTAACTTATACTTTCGGAGAGGGGACATGTGAGGTAAGTGATGAGAAAGATATTTTCGTTTCTGCCTTACCGGAAATCGTACCAGGCCCCGCCTTGGCAGTATGCGAGGATCAGTTGGCATTCGATCTTACAGGCTTTAGCCCTCAAGGAGGATATTGGTCTGGATTCGGTATCACTGATTCTTTACTAGGAACTTTCGATCCACAAGTTACAGGTGTTGGTTTGTACACGGTTACTTATCATTATACCAATCCTACTACAGGATGTTCCAATGAAGTAGGACGGGTAGTCCAGGTGAATGGGCTTCCGGGCGTCTATACCCAAGATTCTACTATCTATTGTAATAATAGTACAGATATCATTTTATCGGGTTATGGTCCAGCAGGCGGCACTTGGTCCGGTCTGGGCATTGTTGATGCAGCTAATGGTGTATTCAATACAGTCTTGGCAGGAGGCGAGGGGCAATATGAACTGGTTTATGGCTTTACAGACCAAAATGGTTGTTTTGCAGCTGATTCCATGTTTATCGAAGTCATCTTTGGTGATACGGTAGTTGCAGGCCCTGATTTTGCAATGTGTATTGATGAGGGAGTTATTACATTAGATGGCTTTAGTCCATTTGGAGGTACTTGGACAGGTGTTGGAATCATTGATCCTACCTATGGTATCTTTGATCCCAATATTGCAGGTGCAGGAACACATACACTTTATTACGTTTACGGAGAGGATTCCTGTGAAAAGGTCGACTCCCGCGAAGTAACAGTAGGTGCGATTCCCCCGGTAAATGCAGGTGCTGACCAAACACTGTGTCTTGGTGACCCCGCATTCACAATCAATGATAATAGCCCATCAGGAGGATTCTGGATAGGTAATGGAATCGATTCAATGGGGAACTTTGACCCAGCTGTTGCAGGGGTTGGAGACCATCTTCTTGTATACACATTCATTAATACGATTACAGGTTGTGAGAATTCGGATTCTAAGGTCATCACCATTAATCCCCTACCTCTGGTAGAAGCAGGGGATACTGTTACATATTGTAATTCGAATACGACCATTACCTTGGATGGTTACTTCCCAACAGGAGGAACATGGTCTGGTCCAGGTATCGTATTGTCTTCAGGGCAATTCAATTCACTACAGGCAGGAGGAATTGGTACTTATACAGTAACATATACCTATACGGATGCAAATGGCTGTACGAGTATGGATGATAAGATTATTGATATCATCTTTGGTGATACGGTAGTTGCTGGACCTAATTTCGCACTTTGTATTACGGACGGAATACAGGTGCTTACAGGTCAGTCTCCATTAGGAGGAACATGGTCTGGTATAGGTATTGTAGATGCGGTTTCAGGTACGTTTGATCCTACAATTGCAGGAAATGGAATTCATACACTGACCTATACTTATGGTGAGGAAACTTGTTTGAAAACAGATACGAGACAGGTGACAGTTGGTTTGGTGCCTCCTGTATTCCCTGGTCAGGATAATGTGGTTTGTGAAATTGCCACTGCATTCAACCTAACAGGATTCTCTCCCCCAGGAGGTGTATGGACTGGATTTGGTATCGTTGACCCGAATGGAATCTTTGATCCACAGGTGTCAGGTGTGGGTACACACTTACTCCAATATGAATACGTGGATCCTGTAACAGGTTGTACGAACTCTGCTACAAAGAATGTAATTGTTGAGGCTACGCCAACAGTATATGCCGGAGGGCAGGCAATCTATTGCGATAATCCATTTGATATTGTTTTGGAGAATTACACTCCGACAGGTGGTGTTTGGTCAGGTCCTGGTATTGTGAATCCCGTCTTCGGTATTTTCAATACAGAAGACGCAGGAGGGATTGGTACCTACGATTTGGTATATTCCTATACCAATGCTAATGGTTGCTTCAATACGGATACACTTCAGGTAGATGTCATCTTTGGTGATACGGTAGTTGCAGGACCACATATTGATATGTGTATCCTGGATGGTCCGATCAACGTAGTTGGTTCTCCATCCGGAGGAACATGGTCTGGTGTGGGTGTCGTTGACCCAATAGGATTATTTGATCCAGGTCTGGCAGGTCCAGGTACGCATACCTTAACTTATACATATGGAGAGGGTACATGTCAAAAAACAGATACCAGAACCATCTCCGTTGGTGATATTCCAGTTGTGGATGCTGGTTTGGATATGGAACTGTGTATCGACGCAGGTATTCAGAACTTGACGGGATATGGTCCTTTAGGAGGAGTTTGGGCAGGTAACGGAGTAGATGCTGCCGGGGTATTCGACCCGGTAGGTGCAGGTGTAGGTGTTCACCAATTGACCTACTTCTATGAGGATACCATTTCGGGTTGTACCAATCAGGATGATATCATAGTCATTGTGAATGCGCTTCCATTGGTGAATGCAGGAGATTCCGTAACCTATTGTGTATGGGATGAACTGATATTATTGGATAATTATGCACCATCCGGTGGTTCTTGGTCTGGCCCTGGTATTGTAGACCCAACACTGGGTACTTTCAGTACGGCCCAAGCAGGAGGTATCGGCGTTTATGATTTGATATACGAATTTACAGATGGTAATGCTTGTACGAATTACGATACATTACAGGTAACTGTCGAAGCGGGACAAACCGTTGATCCGGGGCCGGATGAATCCCTATGTATTGATGCAGCAATCTTACAGATGGCTCCATTCTCTCCTTTGGGAGGTACTTGGGCAGGTCCGGGTATCATTGATGCATTGAATGGTGTATTTGATCCTGCAATTGCTGGAGTGGGACTACACGAATTGACCTATACCTATGGTTCGGGTACTTGTGAAAGAACCGCAACAAAATTCGTAGAAGTATTCCCATTACCATTTGTGGATGCAGGAGAAGATGTAATTATCTGTGAGGATGTGGATAGTTATACGTTTACTCCTGTTCCGACTGGCGGACAATGGTTTGGTCCGGGTGTGGATACATTAACTGGTGTATTTGACCCACAGGCAACAGGTTTGGGTACATTCGACTTGGTTTATTTGTACCAGAACCCCAATACGGGTTGTGATGATACAGATACCGTAATGGTCACTGTATCTCCATTGCCAACGCCGAGTATCGATCACCCTGCTGAGGTATGTGCCAATGAATTGGTCACATTCACAAATAACTCATCAGGAGCTGATTCTTATTTCTGGCAATTTGGAGATGGGAATAATTCATCTTTGGATACACCAGAGCATACTTATACTGATGCAGGTACTTATGATATTACGATGGTGGCGTATACGGCTGATGGATGTACGGATACAATAACTTCAGTCATCAATGTACTGGCAGAGCCCGTTTCTGATTTTGATTTGAATCCGAATAGTGGATGTGCTCCATTGGATGTAACGTTCACTAACAATAGTACAGGATTGAACTTGTCATATCAATGGGACTTCGGTAACGGTCAGGTCAGTGTAGCTGAGAATCCGGGTGTGATAACATATTTCCAAGCAGATGTGGATACATTTTATGTTGTTACGCTAACAGTGACCAATCAATGTGGTACGAATACATCATCCGATACGGTTTATGTCTCTCCTGTACCGGTCATTGATTTTGGTTCGGATGTGTCAACGGGTTGTACACCACTGACAGTGAACTTTACGAATAATACCGTAGGATTGGCGGAGCAATATTATTGGGACTTTGGAAATGGCGTTACGTCAACCGATTCCATACCGAATACCCAAGTATTCACAGCAGATACAACGGTGACCTATTATACAGTCACCTTGATTGCGACGAATAATTGTGGAGCTGATACATCCACGACTGTGATAGAAGTATTGCCTGCTACGATTAATTCATTCTTCAATGTGGATGTAACAGAGGGTTGCCAACCGTTAGAGGTTAACTTCACGAATCTGGCAACACAGGATGCTGCAGTTACTTGGAACTTTGGAGATGGTAACTTCTCCGTATTGGAAGACCCTGTACACGTCTATGATACTTCAGGAGTATTTACGGTCACCCAATATGCAACCAATAGTTGCGGAATAGACAGTTCTTCGATAGACATTACCGTATTTCCTCCATCAGAAGTGGATTTTGATATGTCTGATTATTCCTGTGTGGATAATGTGGTACAATTCACGAATCAGTCCATAGATATCGTAGGTAGTGAATGGGACTTCGGAGATGGAACGACGTCAAGCCTTACGAATCCGACTCATGCATATAGTGCTTCTGGAACATATACCGTAACATTGACAGGTTATTCCACGACAGCTAACTGTCCGGCTACTGTGTCCAAGGAAATTCTGATTCGTGATAATCCAATTGTGGATTTAGGATTGGATGTTACCAATGGTTGTCAGCCACTGGATATCAATTTCCAGAATGATTCTCCGATTATCGGGTTCACACAGTGGGATTTTGGTGATGGTAATTTCTCAGTAGAGGATAACCCAAGCCATATCTACGATACGCCAGGTACATATACCGCAACATTGACCAATACGGATAATTGGGGTTGTGCTAGCGATACTTCGATATTGAATATCATAGTATTCCCTCAACCCGTTCCTGATTTCAGTACAAGTGTGGAACAATTGTGTTCTCCATCCAATGCTGTACAATTCTTGAATGAGTCAACTGAGGCGAGTGCTTATAATTGGAGCTTCGGAGATGGAACAACTTCTCCTTATACGAGTCCACAACATGTGTTCCCTGCTGCGGGTGATTATGATGTAACACTTACAGCAACCAACCAGTATGGATGTACGGATAGTATCCAACAACCATTTACAGTTTTGGATTCACCCATTGCTGATTTGAGTATTGAGGGTGAGGCTGGATGTGAGGACTTATTCGTCCAATTCTTTGAGGAGTCAGCTAATGCCGATTCATACCTGTGGGACTTTGGTGATGGTTATACCGGAGTTGGTAATGCTCCGACACATACCTATACTGAACCAGGTACTTATGATGTAAGCCTGAATGTTTCATATAATAATGTTTGTTTCGATTCCATTACACTGTATAATGCAGTAACGGTATTCGAATCACCTATTGCAGACTTTGAGATTGTACAGAATGGCGATGGTTGGGTAGCATTCAACAACCAATCTGTCAATGCTGATTCGTATTTCTGGGATTTGGGTGATGGTACGACGACGACGGATATTAATCCTGTACATAGGTATGAGGAAAACGGACCTAGGGTAGCGATGCTGATTGCCTATAATAATGGTGGTTGTTCGGATACCTTGGTAATGGATTTCCAACCAGATTATTTCTATGGCTTGCAAGTGCCTAATGCATTCTCACCGGAAACAGGTGTGGATGAGGTCAGGGTGTTCTTCCCTCAAGCATTCGGGCTTAGGGAGTATCATATCCAAGTATTCACTCCTTGGGGTGAATTGATGTGGGAATCCAAGGCAATAGACGAATTGGGTAGGCCCACAGAATACTGGGATGGATTCCATGACGGAGTCATAGCACCTCAGGGAGCCTATGTATGGAAAGTGGTCAAGGCCGAATTCATTGATGGTCGAGAATGGCAAGGTATGGATTATGGAGATGGTAAGAAACGACGGGTAGGTTCTGTAACCTTATTGAGATAATATTGAAAACGCCCTTGGTACAACCAAGGGCGTTTTTTATTGCTAGAGCTTAGGCATCGGTCATTATCCCTTTGGCCTGTAAGTATGAAATAAATCGCTACCTTTATCAATAGAACAATTGCATAAGAACAATGATACAGAAACCCTTAAGACAAAATGCCATCGGCAAACATTGGTTGATAGAAGTATATGGGATAGCTTCTGAATTTCTTGAAAAGAAAGAAGTAGTTCAGGATATCCTGAATGGAACGGTTAATGCTGCAAGGGCAACTAAGGTGAGTGAGAGTTTCCATCAATTCTCTCCTTATGGTGTGAGTGGTGTAATCGTTATAGAAGAAAGTCATTTTACGGTACACACATGGCCTGAATATGGCTATGCAGCGATTGATTTCTTTACTTGTGGAGAGAATATCCGATGTGAGGATGCTGTCGATTACCTGAAACAGGCATTCAATACCCAAGAAGTGGAAGTACAATTCTTTGATAGGGGATCATTAGCCAAGGCTCAATCCCTATCAAAGAATATAATGACCAATAAACTCTGAATCAGCGTCGGTAATCAGTCCGTCGCGTCTTCTATATGAGAGGGCTACTGCCTCATTGGTATAGTAGATGCCCGCTTGGTAGATTTCTTCATCCCTATCTTTGGGGAGATCAATGAATTCTTGGTAAACGGATGGATAATGACCAAAATCCCCATCATTGGCTTCCCATACATCACTAGGTGAACCAAAGACCTTTACATTTTCTCCCTCACGTCCGAAAAAGCTTTTCTGGACATAGGCATTGCCTTTGAAATCATTGGGAGAGAATGATGTTTTGAGCAACAAATAATGATTGGGGTACAAATCCCAGAGAATCTTCATGATTCCCTTGGATTGGAAAATCATGGTATAGGCAGGATTTAGGATAACTGCCAGGTCGTTTCTTACGATTTCCGTAAGGATGGACATCAATTCTGGTTCCTCATAAGCAATGAATTCCCATGGAACCAATTTGAACCAATAGTCGAATTTGCTATACTGGTCCTGACCCGTCTGGACAAAAATGCCTTCCTCTGGAGAGAAAATTACCCTTTCGAGGATTACCCTCTTAGCATCGAATCCTGCTTCCTTGGCTGGATTCATCAATACATCTATATTAAGGACGTCCTCATCATGTCCCAAATGACTGAAAAGAATGGTCTTGTCCCTGTCGGGATGGGCCATTGAGAGGCGGTTATACTTTTGGGCTAGTTTTTCTTGCAGGCGATTGAATTGGGTCGCTCCCTTAATTTTCGCCTTACTAAGTTGTTCTTTTTGAATAATGGCTGTTTCTGGCATTACCGTAGCCGTATCAGCATTGAATTCAATCAACTTGGCAGGTTTACCATCAATGATACCTGCCAAGTCGAAACGTCCATATAAATGTGGATGTAATTGTCTTTGCTCCCAAGTGATTTCAATCAAGGGTATGGCATTATTGGGAATGCCTATTTCCTCATACAGATTATTATCAATAACATGTTGGGCCGCTTTTTCATACATGCTGTATAGCTCCATACATGCCCTTGAATAATCCTTGACTTCGATTTCACTCAGGCAAATCAGCTCATCGCAGAGGTATTCCATATCCTCCTCTGCGTAATAAGCCAATCCTAATTTTTTCCAAAACTTATATTTCGGTGCCTTGAATTCATAAAGGCGGTTATTCACATTATCCGCCATAAGAACGAGTTGAACGGCCACTACCGTAACCTGAACTACCTGAAGCAGGTCTTCTAACCGTTGTGGTCTTAGCAGAAGATCTTAGTGCACTTGAAGTAGAAGTCTTTGACTTGTTGTAAGCAGCTGTACTCTTGTAAGCATTCGGGTTGGTAGGGCTGGAGAAACTTCTTCCCATAAAATAACCTAGAAGACCCGCAGAGACAACGCCTCTCATACTGCTTCTTCTGGATGTTTCTTCTGGGTTTTCTGCATCTACCAATTGTACTTCCTCCAAAGTGAAGGTGTCAATTCCTCCATCAAGATAAGTGGCGATGATTCTACTGTCGTCCTTGGTAGGTACAACAGTTTCATCAGTGATTTTGAATAAATCCTTTTCCACTTCCTCTACTTCAGTTACAATCCCTTGAGTATAATCCACAATTGTGGTTTCTTCAACATACTCCGTGCTTCCGGAATCTGTTGAGCAACTGTAGAATCCCATTAGTCCGATCAATGCGGCTCCACAAACCAACTTGGGTAATTTTCTTTTCTTCAAAGTGACTTTAGTTGAGTACTGACTCATGGTGTAAGATTTAAAAAGAGGTTAGATAATCATAAATAAATGGGTATCATTGCAAACCCAAAGGGTTTGAACCAAAAAAAGCCTACTTCAACAATTGATATTTCAACTAGAAAGGAACAGCTTTTTTGGAGTAATAATAAACCTGAGAACAATATAGGCCTATTTTTGAATTTTGGCCTCATCATTCAATTACTAATCAACATTAGAGACAGTGAATTTTGCCCCTAAAGAGAAATTGATCCTGATACTGAGCATATTTGTTGTGGGTTTGTGTTCAATCATTTATGAGTTATTAATCAGTACCACATCAAGTTATTTCCTAGGAGATAGCATCAAGCAATTCTCCATTATCATTGGTGTTTATATGGCAGCAATGGGAGTGGGTGCCTACCTTTCCAGATTGATGGAAAAGGAACTGATGACCCGTTTTGTAGAAGTGGAATTGGTGTTGGGAATCATAGGAGGATTGAGCGTACCTTTCTTGTATTTTACTTTTTCCCAAGTGGATTATACCAGTTTCAATTGGATAGTCATCGCACTAATCGGTGTGATAGGTACATTGACTGGCTTGGAGATTCCATTATTGACACGCGTAATGGAAGAATACTACCCGAATGATAAGAACCTTTCCAATGTGTTGTCCTTGGATTATCTCGGCGCACTGGCTGCCACGATGATTTTCCCATTTTTCCTTTTGCCTTGGGTGGGAGTATTCAAATCATCTATCATATTCGGTTTTGTGAATGTATTGGTGGGGATATTCAATCTTTGGGTTTTCAGGGATAAGATACAGGCTAATAGAGTGAAGTGGTATGGCATATTTTCCTTGTTGGTTTCCCTGGGATTCATAGCTTCCCTGATGTTTTCAGGAGGATTGCTGAAGCGTTGGCATGATGATTTGTATCGGGATAGGATTGTGTTTTCCAAAACCACACCTTATCAAACACTGGTTCTAACGAAAGGAAAGGAAGATCTCCGATTATACATAGATAGAGTAATACAGTTTTCGTCAGTGGATGAATACAGATACCATGAATCCTTGGTCCACTTGCCTATGTCATTGTCACCATATAAGAAACGGGTGCTCATACTAGGAGGAGGGGAAGCATTGGCTGCTAGGGAGGTACTCAAGTATACTGATGTGGAAACTGTGGAAATGGTGGATATCGATCCTGAGATGTTTGTTTTGTCCAAGGAGAATCCTCACTTGCGAAAAGTGAATGAGGGATGCATGGATAATCCTAAACTGAAACCAATTGCTGCTGATGCCATGGTGTTCCTTACGGAGAATGAACAATTATACGATGTCATCATAGCGGATTTGCCGGACCCCACTAATGATAATCTTTCTCGTTTGTACAGCAAGGAGTTTTATCAATTGGCCAAGAAAAGGCTCACTCCGAATGGTGTATTCGTTACTCAGGCTACAAGTCCATTCCATACGACTGAGGCTTATTGGTGTATTGGAGAATCTATTAAGGAGGGGGGCTTTAAGCATTTGTATCCCTATCATTCATATGTTCCATCCTTTGGGGAATGGGGATTCCATATGGCATCCAATCATGAATTGGATTACAATAATATTGATTTTGATGATGTGGAAACACGATTCTTGTCCAAGGAAACGGCACCGAATCTATTCTCTTTCGAGAAGGATGTGGTTGTAAAAGAAATCTTTCCCAATTCCTTGGATCATCCGGTGTTATTGGATTATTATCTCAAGGATTGGGAAAGATGGAGTAGGGAAAAAGTAATGTTCTGATTACTCAATTAATCAATAGTATATTACTCCTCCTCATATGCCTCCATGGGAGGGCAGGTGCAAATGAGATTCCTGTCGCCATGTGCATTGTTTACACGAGCTACACTAGGCCAGAATTTTCTACCATCCCTTAGATATTCCAATGGGTAGGCAGCTTTCTCTCTGGAGTAAGGAAGGTTCCACTCACTTGCTGTAATTTCATTCACGGTATGTGGTGCATTGACCAATACATTGTTATCCTTGTATTTTTCGTCGGATGCCACTTCGTCGATTTCCTTTCTGATTTCCAATAAGGCATCACAGAAACGATCCAATTCGTCCTTATCCTCACTCTCTGTGGGTTCAATCATGATTGTACCCGCTACAGGGAATGATAAGGTAGGAGCATGGAATCCGTAGTCAATCATACGCTTGGCCACATCTTCCGCACCTAGATTCAGGGATTTCAAATGCCTTAGGTCAATGATTAATTCATGGGCAGAATGGCCATTGTGTCCTAGATAAAGGACATTATATGCACCATCCAATCTTGCCTTGATATAATTCGCATTCAGAATCGCAACCTTTGTCGAATTGGTAACACCACTAGCACCAAGCATCTTGATGTAAGCATAGGAAATCAAGAGGATGCTGGCACTTCCGAATGGTGCGGCAGAAACAGCATGAATGCCTTGCTCTCCTCCTGTCTCAGCATGGACGTGCTTGGGTAGGAATGGTGCCAAGGAGTCGTTGACACAAATGGGGCCCATTCCGGGGCCTCCGCCTCCATGAGGGATGGCAAAGGTCTTGTGCAGGTTCAGGTGACAAACATCTGCTCCGATGGTAGCAGGGTTGGTTAGACCACATTGTGCATTCATATTAGCACCATCCATGTAGACTTTACCACCATATTTATGGATGGTATCACAGATGTCCTTGATTTCTGTTTCGAAGACACCGTGTGTTGATGGATAAGTAACCATTAGGGACGATAACTGGTCCTTGTGTAATTCTGCTTTTTCCTTGAGGTCATTGACATCAATATTGCCATTCTCATCACATTTTACAACGACCACTTTCATACCGGCCATGACTGCACTGGCAGGATTGGTGCCATGTGCGGAAGATGGTATTAGGGCTATATTTCTTTCAGTATCGCCATTGGCCAAGTGGTAGGCCCTGATACTCAATAATCCGGCATATTCACCTTGTGCACCAGAATTGGGTTGGAGGGAACAGGCTGTGAAACCTGTGATTTCGCAAAGGTATTGTTCCAGTTCCTTTATCATTTGCTGGTATCCACCAGTTTGGTAATGCGGAGCAAAAGGATGGATGTGAGCGAATTCGGCCCAACTTACGGGTCTGAGCTGTGTGGCTGCATTCAGCTTCATGGTACAGGATCCAAGTGGAATCATGGCATGGGTCAAGGAAAGATCCTTGTTTTCCAAACGTTTGATATAACGCATCATCTTGGTTTCCGTATGGTAACTGTTGAAAACAGGATGACTCAGGTATTCACTTGTTCTGACCAATTGCTCATTAAAACCGAATGATGTATTCTCATCTTCGGATATGTTTGTTTTTTGCTCTGTGAATATCTCAATGAGTTCCTCAACATCCTCATTAAGAGTAGTTTCGTCTAGGGCAATCATCAGGTATTCTTTCCCGATTTTTCTTAGGTTGATTTCCCTGTCTAATGCATGCAGGTAAATCTTGTCCCTTTTGGCCAAATCACCACAATGTATCTTAAGGGTGTCGAAGAATCCATCGTTCATGTTTTGGAATCCTGCTGCAGTAAGTGCATTGTTGAGGTTCCTGGCCATGAGATGAACTTGAGAAGCGATATTCCTGATGCCTTCTGCACCATGATATACAGCATACATTCCTGCCATTATGGCTAAAAGTGCTTGGGCTGTACAGATATTGGATGTAGCCTTGTCCCTTCTGATGTGTTGCTCTCTGGTCTGGAGTGCCATTCTTAGTGCCTTGTTTCCGTGGCGATCAATGGACACACCAATGATTCTTCCCGGAATCTGACGTTTGAAGGATTCCTTGGTAGCAAAGAAAGCAGCATGTGGCCCACCGAATCCCATTGGAACACCGAATCTTTGGGTATTTCCAACTACTGCATCAGCGCCCCATTCCCCAGGAGGAGTCAGTAATGCCAAACTTAGGATATCCGCAGCTACGGTAACGTAAATGCCTGCTTCATTACAACTTTGGCTCAATGCCCTATAATCCTCAACATTTCCTTCCTTGTTGGGGTATTGTAGTAGAATACCGAAAACCTTATCGTTAGGCTCGAATGCTGACCAATGTGATATCTTGATATCTATCCCTAATGGCATAGCTCGGGTTTTCAGGACATCTATGGTGTGTTTATGTACCTTGTCCGAAACAAGGAATTGGTTGGTGGAATTCGTTTTATCCCGCTTATTCTTCAAACTGAAGAACATGGTCATGGCTTCTGCCGCCGCCGTAGCTTCATCCAGAAGGGATGCGTTGGCTACAGGCATTCCCGTAAGGTCAGAAACCATGGTTTGAAAATTCAACAAGGCTTCTAGTCTCCCTTGGGAAATCTCAGCTTGGTAAGGAGTGTACTGGGTATACCAACCTGGATTTTCAAATATATTCCTCAAAATAACGGAGGGAGTAATGGTACCGTAGTATCCCATACCGATATATGAACGGAATACCTTATTCAGAGCTGCAACTTTCTTTAGTTCCTTAAGGTATTCGTGTTCGGTTTGGGGAGCAGGAAGGTCAAGTTCTTTCTCCAATAGGATATTTTCCGGAACGGTTTCCTTGATAAGTTGGTCCAAGGAACCTACACCAATGGTTTGTAGCATTGATTGTAATTCCTCATTGGAAATTCCAATATGCCTTCTTTCGAAACGATCGTGATGAATCATCAGAATGGTTAAGTTTTAAGCAAGAGTTTGTTGGAATTTGGTTTCAGATCAATGATTAGGATTCCATCAAACTCTAAGGTTTGGCTGAATATTATAATTCGAGTGCAAAAGTACGAATAGGAAACAGTATGACAAGGTTAAAGTTCTTTGTAAGAATGCGAATGTGGATTAATTGTGGATATATAGGCCTGACATATTATGATTAATCCAAAAGTATTTTCCCAAAATCTTATATTAGCGTCATTCAAAACCAAGGGAATGGAATCCAGGAGTAGTATTGCCGCTGAGGCCAGTAATTTTGCTAGGAATTATCTCATTGAGAATATGCCTAAGAAGTATGTCTATCATGATATAGAACATACTGAGAATGTAGTCGGTTCCTGTAAGGAATTAGGAAGTAAATACTATATCTCTGACAGGGATATGGAATTGTTGGAGACGGCAGCATGGTTCCACGACTTAGGCTATGTGGAGGGACCTGAGGGGCATGAGCAAAGAGGTGCTGAAAAGGTAGCCGATTTCATGGGGGAAAGAGGTTGTCCGGAGGAGGATATCAAGGTGGTGCAGGGATGTATCATGGCTACGAAAATGCCTCAGAGCCCAAAGACGATATTGGAACAAATCATCTGTGATTCTGATCTGAACCATTTGGGAAAGGATTCTTATTGGGAACGTTGTGTCAAGGTGCGTCAGGAATTGATGATTGCCAAGAATACCATTATGCAGGAAGATGCATGGTTGGATTTTGAAATCAAGTTTTTGGAAGCGCACAGTTACCATACGGATATTGCAAGGTCATCCTGGGGGAAGACCAAACAACAGCACATCAAGCAACTCAATAAGTTGAGGAAAAAGTTATTCCCAACAACTGAGGAATTGTTGAATCGGAAGAAGAAAAAGAAGAAAGGTGTGATTCGCCCCAGTGGAAAGGGGATTGAAATCAAACAAATGAATTTGGGTAGGGGAGTGGAAACGATGTACCGTGCGACTTACAGGACTCACGTCAATTTATCTGCAATGGCAGATAACAAGGCGAATATCATGTTATCCATCAATGCCATTATCATTTCTATTGTAGTATCGACACTGGTACCACAGTTGCAGTCACAACCTGAGTTGATTCTTCCTACGCTCCTGTTGTTGTTGACTTGTATGTTGGCTATTGTTTATGCTACACTTTCTACTAAGCCCAAGGTTACCGAAGGGAAATTCTCAAGGGAGGATATTGAGATGAAACGCTCAAATCTGCTCTTTTTTGGTAACTTCTATAATATGGATTTGGATGATTTCCATTGGGGGGTGATGGAAATGATAAAGGATGAGGACTTTCTCTATAGTTCGATGACCCGTGATTTATATTGGTTAGGGAAAGTATTGGCTCAGAAGTATAGGCTGCTGAGTATTTGTTACAATATTTTCATGTACGGATTGATAGGGTCGGTCATTGCTTTTGGAGTCGTTTATACCTTTATTGTCTAGTACTTTTCAGCACATTTCAATAACCATGATTTATCGGTCAATGGAGAAGTGTTCTCGATTTCTTCCATGAGGGATTCATTGGTTTGTTTTATGATTTTGGATAGGCATTTGGTGAAGTTCATGTAGGTATCCCTCACATGATCGGAAATGAGTTTATTCCTTTTGAGATAGGTTTGGAACGAAGTCAGCAGGGATTTAAGTGCAATCAGTTCCTCGTTTTCAAAGTAAATCTTCAATAATAATTTTTTGGTTCCGAGAATATAGTAGATGTCTGAGAATTCCACTTCGACAAGATGTTCCAATGCTTTTTGCGGCTGGTTCTTGTAATAATATAATTCTGCTAGGTTATAGTGGAAAGCATCCTCTTTGAATTGTTCCTTGAGTTTTGTATTGTAATCCAGAATGAATTTTTCCGTTTCTTCGAACCGTTCCAGTCTCAAGCCAATCTTGATGATGTTCTTGTAATCCCAAGGATTGATCATTTCATTATCCAAGAGTAACCCTGTGTTGACACCATTCTGATATAATCCAAATAACTCATTCAGATAATAATTGTTCGTGTCGCCTGTTTTCATCTGGCGGATACAAAAATTGATGAGGAAGTAAAGTACCTGTCGGAGTTCGGACTGTTCGAAGATATCCTGATAGTTGGAAAAAAGTTGGGTGACCTGTTCGAAATGTTGCTGCCCCTCGGTGAGCATTAGGTATAAGGAGTGGTAGAGGTGGATGGCAGGAACATGGTCATAATTGTTTTGCCTCAGGAATTGAATGATTTCAGGTGCCAAGTGAATGGTGTAACTCTCGGAAATGATATGCTGGTTATTCAGCATTTGGCAGGTGTACTTGAGTTTGTTGGCCATGTAATACTCGTCAAAGGTATCTACCATTTGTTGTAGGTATTCATTGCTTTGTCTCTTGCTTTGTTTATCGGTATACAAATTGGCAATATCCTTTAGTAAATATTGTTGGTGGAGGTATTGGGCATCTTGGAATTGGGATGCAGCCAACCGTTTACTGGTTTTTTTGAAGATGAATTGGTAATTCTTATCCAAACCCCGATTCACATAGGAATCCAACAAGTAGTAGTCTCTGATGCTGTCCCTCTTTTCCATATTGGTAATGGAAATATAGCGTTCTGCTAGTTTGAGTAATTGATTCATCAGGAATTTACAATGTGCATCACTGAATGTCCTCTTAGGGTAGCATTTTTGAAAAATCCGTTCTTTTCCTATTCGATTTGAATGGAATAATGGTGCTTCTTTCCTAAGGGTAGTATAGAATACTACAATTTCCTGATTCGAATTGAAAAAAGGAGATTCCACGAATCGCTGGAATTCCCTTAATTCTTGTGAACTGAAAGTTCTAAGTAATAATATGAGTTTGCTATTCTCCATTATCTGTATGAATTCTTGAATTGTCTATCTGTTATTGATTGTTTTTGATAACTTTTTGAATTATTCAATATCTTGATTAACAGTTGTTTTAGGTTAGTAATTGAATGATTTTTGTAATAAAAATAATAATTTATTAGGCTAATTGTTTTTGAACTGATGGCCGTCCCGTTGTATTTTCATAATGTCCTTAAGGATAACAACCACCAATCAATATGAAATCTAGGACTCATTCAATTATGCTATCACTCCTTTTCTGTCTCATTATAGGGACAGGAATGTCAGGTCAGGAATCAGATAATGTACTGGTTTGGCCGGGTGATGTGAATAATAACGGAGTCGTGAATCATGTTGATTTACTATACCTCGGAGTAGCTTACTCCCATGAGGGAGAACCCCGTAACCAAAGTACGAATACATGGGGCGCATTTCCCCTCCCGGATTCCCTTTGGGAATATGATTATCTAAGCGGTCTCAATTATTGTTATGCCGATTGTAATGGAGATGGGCTGGTAGATTATTTTGACCATCTCGTCATAGAGAATAATTATGGCCTATCTCATGGGCAGGTAGATTCGGATGTGCCACCTACCGCAGTTGATGGAATGGATCCGCAGATGACTTTCGGAATCGAAACCATCATAGTTGAGGAAGGGCAGGAAGTGACCCTCGTACTCCAGTTGGGAAACAACGACCAGCCCGTTGAGAATTTCCACGGTATCGCATTCAGCCTAGCATACAATGTGGATTATATCGTGGAAGAATCCCTTGACTTTGAACTACTCGGGAACTGGGTTGAATCAGCCGCAGGTTTGCCTGTCTTATCCATAGAGCATCAGGATGAAGCCTTGGATAAGTTGGAAATAGGTGTCACTAAAACCAATGCGAGCGCCCAAGAAGGGAACGGGATTGTCGGTAAGTTGAGTTTCATCATCATAGATGATGTCCCGGATGCCATTGATGACGAAATCATCAGGATAGAGGATGTTTTCATGGCAGATGAGTATGCGGATATTTACCCTGTTTTAGGAGGTGCCCTTACAGTAGAGATATTGACGGACGACGAGAACGTATTCACGACTCATCTCGATGAGGTTAAGGTATTCCCGAATCCTATGGTCAATGGTGTTTTCAATCTGGATTTACCACATTATCTGGACGTGAAAAATCTGGCCCTATATGATGTCTCGGGAAAACAATATGCCATCAACTATGAAGAAAACAATGAACTATTGGAAGTTAGGACTGCCGATTTGCCAATAGGAGTATATATCTTGGAAATAGAAACGAATAAAGGTATTCACCACCAAAAGGTATTCGTTACGGAATAAGAGTAGAACCTAATCATCATAAAAGAAAATTCATGAAACGATTTTTACTAAGTATCTGCATGATGTTGAGCTTTTTGAGTTATTCAAATAGCCAATGTAGCATAGATCCCGTCCCTGTTTCAACCTTGTTGCCATTAGGGATTGAGGGTAATGCATTCCAATTGAATTCGGCAGCAGCCAATCCATTGCCATATACTGTGGCCTGGACGGTGTCCGGAGGTTCATTGGTATTTGAAGACCCATCTATGGGCGCTGCTTTGTTCGATTTTCCTGAAGCAGGAATATATAACATATGTGCAACAGCAACGTATGACGATGGAACGCCGATGTGCATGGTTTGTATTGATTTCGATTATCAGGGACCTACAGGAGGTAATCCTTGTGGAGATGCAGGCATTAATGCCAGTGCAGTAGCTGATACTACGGGATTTTACGAAGTAATGGCTTTCAATACGGATAGTGTCGATGCGGCAACTGTAAGTTGGGACCCTGATACGGGTTATGTCCTGAATGAGGACCCTGCCACACTTAGTGCCACAATAGAGTTTCCCTCTACTGGAATTTATACGGTATGTATGAATTATTTGTCATTGAGTGGAGATGCTTGCTCGGCTTGTATGGATATAAATTACAGTGATATACCCACAGAGTCCTGTTTGGTGCAGATGGAGTATGGTGTATTGGATGAGGCGACCTATGATTATGGTGTTCTGGCTCAGTTTTCTGAGGGAGTTGATTATAATACACTGGTTTGGGATGCGTTCGGAGCAGGAGTAGTAACAACGGGTGTTTTGTTACCCGGCAATCCGGAGTTGGTGCAGGTGACATTCAATGGGCCAGGGATTTATCCCGTATGTGTTACCGTAACATCATTGGATGGGGATGTATGCCAAGAATGTATCGATGTGGAAGTAACGGATGCACCACCTGTGAATTGTACTTCAGGCTTTTCTGCCGGACAAATATCACAACCCGGAATGTTCTGGTCCTTCAGCTATGACGGGAATACGGACTTTATGGATTTGTCCACATTCCAATGGGATTTGGGTGGCGGAACATTACCTGATCCCAATGCTTCACTGAATGACTTGTCCATTACGGCAGAATTTCCTACAGAAGGAACCTATGTCGTGTGTTTGAATGTAACGGATTTGAATGGGGATGATTGTTCTACTTGTTATAATATCATTGCTGCGAATTATGATCCTGCTCCTTGTACGATGCAGGTGTATGGTGAGGCAGCGAATCCGGCCAATTATGAATATTACTTCGCTGCAGATATTCAGGGAGAAGTGGATTTTAATTCTATCGTTTGGGATTTCGGAGGTGGAGTAGGCGCTATTGACCCCATAGGAATTGGTAGTAATTATAGTTTTGTAACATTCCCCGAACCTGGGGATTATACGGTATGTGTAACTGCAACAGGTGCTGATGGGAATCCTTGTTCTGCTTGCTATGATGTCATGGTCGAAGAATATGTACCAGAGCCTTGTACGGTTACGGTTACATCCAATGCCAATAACCCAGCAGCATATATTTATGATTTCTATGCCAATCCGGGTGGTGATATTGATACGAGTGAACCACTTACGTGGACATATACCGGAGGTGCTAACATTGGCCTCAATACCAATGATAATTGGTTGCAGCTACAATTTCCTGGAGCTGGCACCTATGATGTTTGTGTGACGGGTGTAGGATTGGATGGTGGCAATTGTACACATTGTGAGACTATTGTGATAGCAGAATATGTACCACAACCTTGTTCGGTCGTTTTGAATTATTTCATTACATCGAATTCGGATTATACTGCGAGTGTCTATGCTGAGTTCAATGGAGATGTGGATTGGACGACCATCACTTGGGATTTAGGTGGTGGTGTGGATTATCTCTTTGGAGACCCTACGGGTAATAATTTGGTTGACATTCAGTTTCCCGGAGAGGGAGTTTATACGGTATGTGCTACTGCAACTGGACTTGATGGAGTTGATTGCTCATCATGTGTGGATGTCCTCATTGATTCCTCATCTAATATTCCATGCGATGCAGGATATTGGTATTACGAGGACCCCGCTACAGGAACTTACTTCTTCGAAGCCTTTGCCAATAATGGCCAGGCACCTTACACCTACGAATGGATTATTCCTGAGTTAGGAGTCGTAGTATCGAATGACCAATCATTCAGTACGGATAGTATCCCGGATGGATTGTTCTTCAGTTTGTGTGTAACGATTACGGACGCAACCGGTGATGTTTGCGAATATTGTGAGCCCATTGGTGATAATGTGATATACCCGCCATTGCCTCCTGGAGATGGTTGTTTGGATTGGAATGTGATTGATTTGACGGCCACCTGCCCTGAGATATATGATCCGGTTTGTGGTTGTGATGGCATTACCTATGAGAATGCTTGTATTGCAGAACAATGTTTTGGAGTGGTAGCTTATGTCCAAGGGCCTTGCCCGGGGTATGTTGACCCAACCGTTCCGACCCAACCGGAGGATTGTACTGGAGAGTTCTTCTATTTCGGCCAACCTGACGGTGATGGCGGAGTAGACCTGTTCTTCTTTGGTTTTGGGAACAATGCTGATGATTTCGTTTGGGATATGGGTGACGGAACCATCATCAACGGACCTGATGCATTCCTTAGCATTGATAGCTTGGATGCTCTTTCGTCCTACACGGTCTGTATGACTACGGTTTCCTATTGGGATACTTGTTCCGTTACCGTTTGTGAAACTATTGTCTTGGACCCCGACCCAACCGGATGGATAGAAGGTTACGTCTTTGATAATAGTGATGAGATTGGTGGAGGAAACGGCCAAGGAGAAGTGGAAAGAGTCATGTCCAGTAATGGGGAGCCATTGCCGGGAGCGATAATTGAATTAGTAGATTGGAATGGGAATGTCCTGGAATCCGTGGTTACTGATGTGGATGGAAAGTATAGCTTCACACAGTTGTATTTCGGGGATTTCCATATCCATGTGAATATAGATGGCGCAACTCATGTGCCGTATTTGGTGTCCATCAGTCCTACTTCGCAGTTTGCGAACGAGATCAATTTTGAACTGAGACAAGATGGAGAAGTTGTGTTGGGTACGGATGAATTGGATTGGGCGACAAATGTCATGTTATTGCCAAATCCTACGAAAGGCGATGTGTCATTGAGCATGAATCTGACAAAAAATGCCGAAATCCAAATCGTGGTCAGTGATATGACAGGAAGAAATATATCTTCACAATCATACTCCACTACACAAGGAATCTTTACGGAATCCTTGGACTTGAATGGTTTGGCGAGTGGTGTTTATCTGGTGAGTATCGTATCAGGGAATGAAGTTCTGACCAGAAAAGTTGTGAAGCAATAAGCAACTAATCAGAAAAGCAGTTGTTTTTAATTATAGTGAACCCGTGCATGGGTTTTGATTAGTAATTTGTGTTAATATTCAAAGGAGTCGGTTGTAGGAGAGCCGACTCCTTATTTTTTGATGATTTCCAGAAGCCAATTCTTATCCGTTATGGGACTGGTGTTTTCGATTTCCTCTTTTAATCCCGCCTTTTTTAATTCATTCTTGATAATCTTATTCAAGCATTTTGTGAAATTGAGATAGGTATTCCTGTTGTCATCCGAAATCAGTTTGTTGCGCTTCAGATAGGTTTGGAAAGAACTCAATAAGGATTCCAGTGCATCGAACTCATCCGTTTCGTAATAGATTTTGAGTTGGAGTTTTTTCGCTCCAAGGATATAGTAGATATCTGAATACTCCACTTGGTTCAGATGCTCCATCGCAGAATCGAGATGGCCTCTCCTGTATGAGATTTCGGCCATATTGTAATGAAATGCATCGCTTTGGAATTCCTTTCGAAGCATTGGTTGGCTCTCAATGATGAATTGCTCGGTATCCTCGTATTTTTTCAGTCTTAGACCTGCTTTTACCACATTCTTGAAAGTCCAAGGAGGAAGATATCCATCATCCAATAGTAAGGTGGACTCAATTCCATTCTTATACATAACATAGGCCTCATTCAGATAGTAATCTGTCCGTTCTCCTTTTCTGATTTGTCGGATACTATAATTGATGACAGTGTAATACACTTCCTTTAGTTCTTCGTTCTCGAAGTAATTATGATATGCCTTGAGGATGGACTTGATTTCTGAGAAATATTTCCCATCACCCACAGTGAGTAATTGATACAATACAAGATAAAGATGCACCGCAGGGTATTTTATGAAATCATGCTCGATTAGGTATTCAATGATGCTAGTAGGTATGAATGTATCTGCGTTGTTGGATATGATGGTTTGGTCATTGAGTATATGACATGTATGCTTCAGCTTATTGGAGAAATAATAAATGTCCAATGCTCCGAGCAATTGTGATACTTGGTCATTATTTTTTCTTACACGCTTTTTATTGAACCGTTCTGCCTCGACATTTTTTAATAAGTATTCCCTATAATAGAATTCCGCGTCCCGATGCGAACTGTGATCCTGATACGCTTCGGCTTTTCTATAAATGAAGTTGTAATTCTTGTCAATATCCCTTTTTACATATGCATTAAGGAGATGATACTCTTTGATGAGTGGTCGCCGCTCCGTTTCCTTATAGGAAATGAACTGTTCTGCAAGCTTTAGTAACAGATTGGATAGGTACTTGTACTGTTTTTCTTCAAAAGTTTGTTTGGGATTGATTTTTTTCATCACAACTTCACGCTTGATTTTCTTTTCTGGAAAATCCGGCGCAGCTTTTTTCAGTATCTCATACATTTTGATGACATCTTCCTTTTGATTGAAAAAAGGAGATGCTACAAATTTGGAGAATTCCCTGAATTCTTGTTTGCTGAAGCTTTTCAACAGTAAAATCAACTTACTTTGAACCATATTTGGAGAATTGTTCACTAATTCATTCAGAAATAAGGTATTTATTTGCAACTATTGAATGAATTTATAATACTGTATATCAGTGTTTTATTGATTTTTAGAGTGGCTAAATTTACAACTAATAATGGATATTGTCTTTGTTCTGACTCCATTTGCTATTTATTTTTGATGTTAGAATAGAAGACCATTCCATTTTGATGATTCAGAACATGAGAAATATCATATTTATTTTATCCATCTTCCTAGGAAGTGCCACTATGCCTATCTGGGGGCAAAACCCTGATTCCCTAGTGTGGCCGGGAGATGTTAACAATAATGGTTTGGTCAACCATTTGGATGTACTCTATATGGGAGCAGCCTATGGTACACAAGGACCGGTAAGGAATAATTCGACAATATCCTGGAACGGATGGGATACACCTCAAAACTGGGGAGGGGCATTCGGGAATGGCGTGAGTTTCGCATTTGCGGATTGCAACGGGGACGGAGAAGTGAATACTACCGATTTGCAGGCAATACAAGTGAATTATGACCTCCAGCACGATGCATTGTTGCAAGATGATTTCTTGGTCAATCCAAATCTGGAGCCCACAGCACTGTTATTCGATTCCACAGGTAATATCCCTGCTGTCCCGGGAGAATTCTTATCCATACCGATTTCACTAGGAACAGACAATACGCCTATTGATGATTTTTATGGTCTCGCATTCACAATTGAGGTGAATACCGAATATGTGGATTTGGCCTCTGTGACCATTGACTTCGAACAGTCCTGGTTGGATCCGAATGCTGAGGGACTACTCCAACTACAAAAAAGGGTATTCAATGAGAATATAGTAGAAGTGGCAGTGAGTAGGAGAACAATGACCAATTCTTTTGGAGAGGGAGTCGTAGCCAATGTCAATTTTGTCATCATTGATGATCTGCCCGATTTTGCACCTGAAACAGAAGTATTGACCATCAAGAATGTTCTTGTGGTGGATAACCAACTTTCCGTTAATTACGAAGCAACCGGAAGTAGCCTATATCTGGATTTTACGAATAAATTACCCGAATTACCCCAATCTGACTTTTCTATTTATCCCAACCCTGTGGAGTATGGAGTACTACATATCCAAGGTTTGGAATTATATCCATCTGCCAATGTTCAAATGTTTGATTTGATGGGTAGGAGAGTAGAAGCCAGATTGAACGATCAAGATATGAATGTATCCCATCTGCCAACTGGAATTTATATCCTCAACATCTCTACGGATGAGGGACAACTATCTGAAAAGATTATGATTACGAATTAATTGTACTGAACTATCAAAACCATATTAACATGAAGAATTTTTTCTCTTTACTCCTTTTGACTTTCGGTCTGTCTCTGGCAGTCCAAGCCCAAGGGTTTTATCTTACCGGAAGTGTCTCCGATACGAATGGTAACTTCATACCGAACCTAAGTGGTTTGATTGAGTATGAGGATTGCGGCACCACTGTGACCGATACCTTATTGACAGATCCTAATGGTTATTTCGATTATACACTTATATCCAATTGCTCCCAAGTATCATTTTTTGTAACATTCATCTGCCCTAATGGTAATGTTGTTACAGGTCAGGATGCATTCTATCCAGGGAATCAGACGGTAGTAATGGAATTGGTAATGGATTGCGGTAACTCCGGAGGAGGAGGCAATACGGATTCCTGCTATGTCTCAATGGAATATGTTCCCGGTGATTTTGCTCCTTGGTGGAGTTTTTATGCAGATGCTGGTGTACTGCCTGCTAATACGGCTTACTCTTGGGATATTCCACAGGGAGCTGCGCTTGTGGACCCTAATTCGGCTAGTAGCTCCAATGTTGATATTGAATTCTCCGAACCGGGTACATATACAGTTTGTGCCAATGTAGTGGATTTGACGACCGGAGATGTCCTTTGTTCCAATTGTATTACCGTGACTTATCCTTGGTCAGGAAATGGCTGTACGGCTACTTTCACTTCTGTGGATTCATTCGGATATGTGGTATTGGATGGATATGTTACAGCAGGTACAGGACCTTATACTTTCCAATGGTTCGTGGATGGAACAGCAGTTTCCACTTCCCAATCCTTGGATATGGCCAATATGCTTCCAGGCACTTACTACGTTTGTTTCATGGCCGTGGATGCCAATGGCCTGACTTGTGAATATTGTGATACAATCACCATAGGTGATAATTTGAATTGTTGGACAGGTTTCTCCGAGGTGCAATCTCCTGCTGGAGGAACAGGCCTGCAAGCTTGGGCCCAAGGAAGTAGCAATCAGTATTCCTACGAATGGATTATGCCGGATGGAGCAATCGCTTCAGGTGATTTCTTGAGTTTGGATAACTATCCTGATGGAACATATACAATTTGTGTAACTGCAACCGGTGCTGATGGTGATGTGTGTGAATATTGTGGTACAGTTACCATAGGTACTCCTGCTGATTGTGCTGTTACTTTTGAGCACTTACAGGATTCTTTGGGTACTTATAACCAACTTCAGTCCTACATAACAGGTGACCCAGGTGTGAATTATACCTACGAATGGTGGGTGAATGGAAACCTTGCAGGCTCTGATGACGAATTGGATTTGTCCAATTATGCTCCTGGTGTATACTACTATGCTTGTGTGGTAGCTTATGGCGATGATGGTTCTGTATGTGAATATTGTGAGGATATCATCATTGACGATGGCCAAGGAGGCGGAGACGAATGCTTGGATTGGACCGTAATCGACCTTGCTAATGCTCCTTGTACAATGGATTACAATCCAGTATGCGGATGTGATGGTATCGAGTATACCAATGCTTGTATTGCTTACTACTGTTTCGGTGTGTTGGAATGGACAGACGGTCCTTGTAACTACAACGGAGGTGGTGTAGGTTCAGGTGGAAATACAGGAGGAGAGCCTGTTGACCCAGGTTGTGAGACTACAGCTGAATTCTTCTACTATGGAGATGAGAATCCTAATGGTGGTTTTGATGTGTTCTTCTTCGGATTCGGAGTCAATGCTGATGAATTCGTATGGACAATGGGTGATGGTTCTACCGCTACAGGTGATTTCGTCAACTATACATTCAATCCTACGGATAGCATCCAAGCTTATACCGTATGTTTGACTACCATCTCATGGCAGGATTCCTGTACGGCTACCATTTGTGAAACTATCGTATTGGATGATACACCTAATGGATTCATTGGTGGTGAGGTAGTTGATGGTGATGGTATCGGTGGCGGTGGCCAAGTTGAAAGGGTAACCAATGCTGAGGGTGATCCAATGGTAGACGTCACTGTTGATCTTCAGGACCCAACAGGTAATGTCATCGCAACCACGACAACTGATGCGGAAGGTAAGTACTCATTCAGTGGCTTACAATTCGGCGATTACTTTGTTCATGTGAATATTGATGGAGTGAATCATACACCTGATTTGGTACAGCTAAGACCTACGCTTCAGATTGTAGGTGATAATAGCTACGAGGTAGTAGGTAGTGATGTGCTTTCTGGTATCGATGGCGTTTCTTTCGCTTCCGGAATCAGTGTGGCGCCTAACCCAACAATCGGTGACTTGGTGGTTTCACTTCAGTTACATGAGAAAGTTGATATCAATGTAGTTGTGACGGACATCCTAGGAAAGACCGTTCGTCAGGAAACGAATACATATAACCAAGGTGCGAACAATATCGAATTGAATTTGGAGGGATTATCAAGTGGTATGTACATGATAAGCCTACAATCCAATGGTGAGGTATATTCCACTAAGGTGATGAAGAAGTAATTATTTTCAAGTTTGATAATTATTTGACTATTAACAGAAAGCCCTCCGATATATCGGAGGGCTTTTTTAGTTAATGGAATTTTTATGGGAAATTGAGACCATCATGCATGGAGTATTATTCCCCTTTGGCTTCCTGTTCCTTTCTTTTTCTTTGCTTCTTGGCAAATTGATTCACCTTATAATTCCTCCTGACCCTCACATATGTCGAAACGACTACAAGGATGAACATGATAATTGTTACAGTCTTCATATCAGTATATTATTCCAAAACCGCACCGGGAAATACTTTGATGGGCGAACCCTCGGCAACCATGATATTATAAGGGATTTGTAAATTCAGAAAGGACCACTGCTCCCCATAAATCAAACCGAAGTCAACTTTGAGTTCGAACCGCTCCTCTAAAGGATAGATTCTCCAATGAGGATGTTCTACTTGGTAATGCATGGTCTGGCCCCTATGATTGGTGCCGAAACCCCATTCATGCTCCTTGAAGAAATGTTCAGTCGAATCCTCTGGTGGAAAATAGGGTTGATTCAGGGCGATGAATTTCCAACTATGCTTTTGGCCTCCGATCTGCATTTCATACTCCATAATGACCTGCTTCCCGCTTATGGTACTGGTTCCTTCCATGGGAATAGCAACGTAAGGTTCGTTGTATACCTTGTTGGCCACTAGGGCAATCATGGTCTTAGGAACCAGTTCCTTTATGAAAACCACACCTCTCCTCTGACTTCCATCCTTGTCTTTTCTCCTTACATAAAAACGCAGATTGACTTCAGGGAAGTTGATATGGAAAGGAATGGGAATACCCTTGACTTTAGTGTTGAGGAATTCAAAAGCCACAAAACTGATAAATGCCTTGTTCTTGTAAATATCTAACTCCAGACCCTTGGGTAGATAAGGTTCCAGTAGGGTTGGATCTACTGCATAAGTCAGTAGGATGAGATTTTTCCATTCAGCAGTTAGAAATGGGCGCATTCCGATTCATTTGTATAAAGACAAATATAGGAATGTGCCCATTTCTTTTTGAATAGACTAATGTGTATTTCCTAGGAATGTGTCCGCCATTGACAAACAATGATTAGGATAGCATGCCTAGGAAATCAATGATGCTCGGTACCATTATCTTAAATGATAACCAAAAATCCACACGTAGCTAAATAAGGTAATAAAAGGTTTAGATGGAAGTAGTCCGGATTTTATCCTTGATGGACTGGATTAAAGTTGGAGAAACTGTTTTGCGTTGGAGACGTGATTTGATAAACTCTCTGAAATTCTGTTCTTTACTGAGGAGCTGGACGTATTGGGGGTTCATCTGTATTTCCTGTAATAACTCTCTTTCTTCCTCTGTGCTTAATTCGCCGTCTAAATAAAGTGTCACTCGTCTTGTTAGGTCCTTGAAACTGCTATTATTACCCATAAGTCCTACATTTTGCACACCTACACTGGAGTTTGCCCGGGTCTACTGGAAACTGATGATATCACATTACCCGGGCATAATACCCCGAAATCATCGGAGCCTCCACCAACCTGGGCTGATGAATCTGATGATTTGGTAATATGATTGAATGAAAATTTCATAATGTTTCAGTATTCCTTGACTCGCAAACTACTTCATGTCTCGTTAGGTGCTGGATTAAAAATTAAAATTCAATTAAAAAATATAAAAAGGTCCGGCATAAGAAATGGGATATACCCAATCCTTATACCGAACCATTGGATTAATTTCTCTTATCGGTATATCCAAGGGACTCGGCATATGCTTTCAACTTTTCTTTCAGCATATTCCTTGCCCTGTGTAACCTTGAACGGACCGTACCGATAGGCACATCCAGTATCTTGGAGATTTCTTCGTACTTGAAGCCCTCGACATCACACAATAGGATAACCGTACGGAATGGTACATCCAATGTGTTGATGGCAGTGGTAATCTCATCACCCATCATACCTTGGAAGATTTCTTCCCTAAGGTCCATGTAGCTGCTGTAGTTGGTGTCATCTTCCTCTGCGTGGTAGTTGACAACTTCCTCGTAGTCTACCTGGGTAGGTTGCTTGGTTTTCTTGCGATATTGGTTGATGAATGCATTCTTCAAGATTTTGAAGAGCCAGGCCTTGGCGTTCGTTCCTACTTCGTAGCTGGCGATGAATCGGTAAGCTTTCAAGTAGGTTTCCTGCACGAGGTCATTGGCATCCGCCTCATTATAAGTAAGGTGGTATGCAAAATTGTATAAGGCATCGATTTGAGGCATCAATTCCTCCTCGAAAATCCTGTCCTTTGTATTCTTTTCCATGGTAGCCATAAATATAGGTACATTTTGGGTTGGAAAATAGGTTAATGCTTGTGGGGATACCCCGTGCTAATCCGTCTAACCCACTTCTTATTCCAATAGTTCCCCATTTTCAAAAAAAATATTAGAATCCATAAAAAAAGTCCTTGAAGCCACGGCTTCAAGGACTTTTCCATGATTTTTGGCCTACAGGCCTTATTTTTCAAATCCTTAGAATGTAGGACAAAGAATAGTCTCATTCTCATATTCCCCAAGATAAACAACAGAGAATTCGAAAGCACCATGCGGCCTATTATAATTGGTGAGACTATTGATGTTGGAATCATAACTTAATCCGAACAAAACATTCTCGTATTCGATTCCGACCAATCCGATAATGGCATCAACACCGAATCCTGAATCATATCTCACAGGTCTGACCCAAGCTCCGACATGAAATGCAAAACTATTATAATCATTAAAGGCCATCCTGAGGTTGGCACCTGCATCAATTTCAATGTGCGGTCCTTGTATGGATGACATGACCCTAGGGAAAATCTGTTTGTTGTCGCCAATGGGAAGACGTGCACCCAAATGCACGGTAGTCTTCATGTATAGTTTATCCTGGAACCCATCAATGTCTTCCGAATAAAAGGAAACGTCAGGGCGATTGAAATGATGGATGGCTGCACCGGCATAGTAGCTGGTCTGCCTTTTAGGTGTAATCGTGTAATATATCCCTGCGGATAGGTCTGTGTAGGAAAAATTATTTTCCGGAAGTTCCTCCCCTGATGTGAGGTCATAACCATCCACTCCATTGAATTGGTCCTGGAAAGTCAATAATTCATAATTCACATTCCTTTGCGTGAAACCGAATTTGAATCCTGCGGAAAGATACTGGGTACTTCTTCTATCCAGTGCCTTATGGTAAGCGGCGGAAAGACCCATTTGGTTCGTGTTGAAATCCACACCACCTACACGATCGGTAAAGAAAAGGATGCCACCGGATACCGCATCCCTGAAAACACGGCGTTGTCCGATGTCGAATCGCATGTCCAAGGAGGCGGCAAAAGTGACGAAAGGATTGTCCAATGCACCCCTCCATTGGTCCCTATATATGGCCCCAACCCTGAATTTTCCATCAAAAGCACCAGTCAAAGCCGGATTCATGGCTATTGGGGATGCATAAAATTGACTAAAGTGCTTATCTTGGCCGTATACTACAGAAGTAAGTAAGCCAAAGAATATCATTAGAGAAATGTGCTTCATTTCAGATTAGATATTTTTATCATTTGTTGCTGCAAAAATAAAACCAAGCTTTGCAGCCTTTGTATGAATCTAGGGAATTTTAATATCAAGGCGCAATAATATAACTAAATACAAGTATTATTATTACCTGTACTGGTTTTTTTATCCGCCAACTACGAGTCTAACGTATGGAATACAACGTTTGTCAAGTCAGTGTGGCTCCCGTCCGTTCTAATTTTTCGGATAGGAGTGAGATTGTAACACAACTCCTTTTTGGGGAGACAGTTACGATTTTGGAAAAGAAAGGGACATGGAGGAAAATCCGTTGTTCATGGGATAACTATATGGGCTGGACGGACCATAAGTTACTGAGACCCATTTCTGCTGCCGAATTCGAAGCGTATAAGGAGAATCCTATATATAGCTTGGAATTGGCGCAAGCTGTTATGGGTGAGGATCATTTTGTTCCTATCATGATGGGTTCAACATTGCCTAGTTATGACGGATTGAGGTTGGAATTGGGTGATTTGAAGTTTACATTCAGTGGTCAGGTCATAGAACCGGGAGCAAAGGTTCCTACACTGGAATTATTGCTGAAGTTGGCCCGGAAGTATTTGAATGCTCCTTATTTGTGGGGCGGTCGGTCTCCCTTTGGAATAGATTGTTCCGGATTCAGCCAGATTGTATTCAAGATGTTGGGTGTGAAACTCCTCCGGGACGCTTCCCAACAAGTAACGCAGGGTAGGGTCATAGATTTTGTGGAACAAGCCCAACCCGGGGATTTGGCATTCTTCGAGAATAAGAAAAAGCGGATAGCCCATGTCGGAATAGTATTCCCCGACAATAAGATTATCCATGCCCACGGAAAAGTAAGAATTGATAATCTGGACCATTTTGGAATTTATAATGAGGAGTTAGGGAAGTATACGCACAGACTAAGGGTCGTTAAGAGGATGCTTCCGGATGAGATGCCATCTGGAAAGGACGGAGTTAATTCGAAGTCGGATAAGGAGGTGAAGAATCAAATCGGATTATTCTAAAACAAAAAATGCCCGCTGT
>JAHDHL010000123.1 GCA_020631355.1 Saprospiraceae bacterium
CGACCCAACTTTAGATAATATTGTCTTTTCTGTATCAGGGACAATCAATTTACTATCTGAGTTACCTGCTCTGACGGATGATGGTGTTTCTATTGATGCTTCTTCTCAGGGTTTGTTTCAAGTAGTTTTGGATGGAAGTGCCATTACGGGAGGGGCCTCGGCGAATGGTATTGTTTTGGAATCGACAAATCAGGCTGTTTACGGCTTGAGTATCATCAACTTTACTGGAAATGGGATTTTGATTCGCCTGAACCCTATTTTTTCAAGCCCTAATAATATCAATATTGGAGGAAATGGCAACCAAGCCAATCACATCGCAAGCAATGGAGGCTCAGGCATCTCTTCTGATGCTGGGAGTAATTTTACCATACAAGGCAACTTAATTGGAACAGATATAAATGCTACTTCTGCCCAAGGCAATAGTGGGGACGGTATTTTTCTAGACCAAATAGATGGGAATATTGATATTGTAAATAACACCCTTTCGGGAAATGTTGGGAATGGAATCCACATAAATAATATAAGTGCAGGAGTACTTGATATCAATACCAATTTTATAGGAATAAATAACCTCGGAAACACAGCGATTGGAAACAATCAAAATGGAATAAGATGCCTTTCTGTTTTCAATGCCCAAATAAGGAATAATATCATAACAACTAATGGAATTGATGGAATTGCGTTAAGTTCAAGTTCTGATAATGTGATTCGAAATAATGTGATTGGAACCGACTTTGGGGCTACGGTCAATTTAGGTAATAATGGTACAGGTATCAATTCTGATACGGGCAGCAACCAAGTTGGAGGTCTAGGTTCAGAAAACACGATTGCTTTTAATGGCATTGGCGCAAATATTACGGGCGCTGCGGATGCTTTGACCATTGCAGAAAATTCCTTTTTCTGCAATATTAACGGAGGGATACAAGGAGGAAGAATAGAACCGACTATTAGTACGGCTACGAATACAAGCGTAACTGGAACTATTTCGGGAGCGACATCAGGTACGGTGTACGTATACGCCAATGATGATACTGGTTGTGCTAATGCCCCTTGTCAGGGAAAAAATTTATTAGGGACTACTAGCATTGGTTCTGATGGAACTTGGTCGGCAGCTATCAGTGGATTAGTGGCAGGGCAAAGTGTCACGGCTATGTACGTCACGAGTTTGGAATCCTCTAATTTTGCCCCTTGTGTCCCTGTTTGCCCAACAATCAATGCCGAAGCAGATACCTTGGGCAATTATTGTGAAGGAGATACCTATACTTTGCTCGGTTCTACCTCTTCTACTGGAACAAATATCACCTACACGTGGCTAGATGCTAGTAACGGCTTCTTCGCCAACGGGCAAACGGTTGTGGCAAGTGGGGCAGGTGTGTATTTTCTAGTAGTAGATGTGGATGGCTGCC
>JAHDHL010000080.1 GCA_020631355.1 Saprospiraceae bacterium
TACTAATGGATACTTGCGAAGTAATATTTATTTCATTCTGACGACCATCTTCACATCCTCGGCAGGTCGGTCACCTGGACCAGTCTGGACTTTGGCGATGGCGTCAATGACCTCGATTCCCTCAACGACCTCACCGAATACGGTATATTCGTTATCAAGCTGGGGGGTGCCACCAATCTGGGCATACAGGTCTTTCTGAGCCTGATTATAGCCTTTTTTAGGTAGTTTGTTGGGGTCCATAGGACCACCACCCTGAACCAGATAGAACTGGGAGCCACTACTTCTTTTTTCAGGATTCTGATTTCTGGCTGCTGCCAGTGTACCCTTGAAATGGGGGAACCCGATTTCATTGGGTAGGGTATAGCCGGGCCCGCCCTGACCCAATGGTGTGCTGAGATCTGCATTCCTTGAATTGGGGTCCCCGCCCTGAATCATGAATCCATTAATCACCCTATGGAACAAAAGGTCATTATAGAATCCCTCTTTGGTCAGTTTGATGAAATTCTCCTTGTGTATGGGGGTTTCATCATACAACATGACTTTCATGTTGCCATATTCCGTTTCGATGACTACATCGTAGTCGGGGCCGGAATTGCCACAACCTGATAAGAAGATGATGGCTGCAAAAATGGCTAGTACGGATATTCTGTTCTTAAACATGGTTCTACAATCTATTTAAAGTATTCTATGATTTTTTCTTGTAATAATCTGCCTTGGGCCTTGACGCCCTGGACATCAATGGTTGTCATTTGGTTATAATGTGGCCAGCCGTCCTCATCCCGACCTGCAAATTCGAAATGCCCATCTATGCTCAGGAGGGAACATACGGCAATGTGCATGAGGTCCTGTTTTTCCTCCTTACTATATTCCTCCTTGATGACACCACATTCCTGTATGCCAATAAGGAAAAGGATGGCGTTGAGGTTGGGTAGGTCTTCCTTGCCCATTACATCCTTAATCATGTGGCGAACCTTGAGCCACTCAAAATCAAATTCCCAATCTTCCATTCCTAATCATTGACGACTGCTATACATTTTAATTCGATACAAATGGGAGTGGGTAAGGCAGTGATGCCAAGGGTAGTCCTACAAGGTTGGACATCCTTGAAATATTCTGCGTATACCTTATTATAAGTATGAAAATCCCTTTGCATATTCGTTAGGAAAACGGTCACATCGACGAGATCTTCCCATTGGGCACCAGATGCTTCCAGTATCGTTCTTACATTCTGGAATACCTGATGGCATTGTTTCTCAAAATCGAATTCGAGATAATTGCCTGACTTACTGAGGACTGTTCCTGGGGTCTCATCTGTCTGAGGTACTCTTGGTCCCACACCTGAGAGAAATAGGAGATTGCCTACTTTTCTGGCATGTGGATAGGCCCCTACAGGTTTTGGGGCTGCACTTGCATTGATTTTATTGGTTTCTTCCATTACTTCTTGCGTTCTGTTACGAAATTAACGAGATCTTCAAGGGATTTTTTGGATGGGCTATCTGGTGTAGTGGCAAGAATCTCGAAAGCTTCTTGTTTGTATCTCATCATGATACCAGAAGCATATTCCAAACCGCCACTATTCCTTACGAAATCAATGACCTCAGCTACCTTATCAGGTTGGTCATTGTATTTTTTGATGATATTGATAATCCTTTTCTTATCCTTTTTCTCAGCTTGGTCCAAGGCGTAGATGAGCGGGAGGGTCATCTTTTTCTCCTTAATATCGATTCCAAGGGGTTTTCCAACATCATCTGTTCCGAAATCGAATAAGTCGTCCCTGATTTGGAAAGCCATGCCTATCTTTTCACCGAATACCCTCATCTTTTCGATCAGTTCATCATCCTTGCTCGTTGATGCTGCACCTGCACTACAGGCCGCTGCTATGAGGGAAGCGGTCTTCTTGGAAATAATATCGTAATAGATTTCCTCCTTGATATCCAATCTCCTTGCTTTTTCTATCTGGAGCATTTCTCCCTCGCTCATTTCCTTTACGGCCCTGGATAGGATTTGCAAAAGACGGTATTCATTGTTGTCCAATGCAAGTAAAAGACCACGGGATAGGAGATAGTCACCCACCAAAACGGCAATCTTGTTTTTCCAAAGGGCATTGATACTGAAGAATCCCCTTCTTTCAATAGCCTCATCAACCACATCATCATGTACAAGGGTAGCTGTATGTAGCATTTCTACCAGGGATGCGGCATGATAACTCGATTCGCAGACCTCACCTGAGAGTTTGGCACAAAGGAAAACGAACATGGGGCGCATCTGTTTGCCCTTTCGCTTAACGATGTATCCCGTGACCTTATCCAACAAAGGAACCTCGCTTTTCATGGCATCCCTGAATGATGTCTCAAATCTCTTGAGTTCTTCTTCAATGGGTGCTTTGATACTGTTCAATGTCTTGGTCATGGACTGGCCTGTTAGTTTTGGTATGCAAAGTCAGATATTCATGGCAATATGATTCTGAAATGGTTGATTGCGTTATATTTGGTAGCTTGGAGCCCTGAATTGCTTCGTTTTGATACCAATGATATTCAAATATTTCTAATCAACTACCTATGAACATTCGCAAAGATATAAAGGTTGAAGGAAAACATGGTCGTCCGATTCTATTGGATACCTATAATATGGATGATAGTCCAAATAAACCCCTGATAATACTGGCTCACGGCTTCAAGGGCTTCAAGGATTGGGGGCATTGGCATCTGGTAGCCCGGGCATTTGCGGAAGCGGGATACTATTTCATCAAATTCAATTTTTCCCATAATGGAACCACACCGGAGAATCCATTGGAATTCGGTGACCTCGAAGCATTTGGGTTAAATAATTATACCAAGGAAGAATCCGATTTGGATGTACTTTTGGAATGGTTGGAGAAAACGGATACGGATAATGGATATAATCTGGATGATGTAACCTTGATGGGTCATAGTAGGGGAGGAGGACTGGCGATTGCCAAAGCGGCTCGCGAACCTCGGATCCATCGCCTGATTACATTGGCTTCCGTTGACCAGTTGGGGTTTGCTACCCGCCATCCGGAAGTATTGGATGGATGGAAAGAGAAAGGAGTCTACTACATTTTGAATGGCCGTACAAAACAACAAATGCCCCTTTATTACCAATTGCATGAGGATATCCTGGCCAATGGAGAAAGGTTTGATGTGCATTCGGCAGCCAAGGCCATGAATAAGCCTTGGTTGATCATTCATGGTACGGATGATTCGGCTGTGAGACCATCCGCTGCTGAAAGGCTCAAGGCACTGAACCCTAAGGCCCGTTTAGAAATCATCGCTGGGGCGAATCATGTTTTTGGTGGCAAGCACCCTTATTTATCAGATGAATTACCACACCATACGCGACAATTCATAACTCAAAGCCTTGATTTTTTACGATAAGGCCGAGTTTTGGCGTATTTTCGCAATGTCAAAAGATTATCTAGTAGAAAAGTCATTCTAAAATGTCTTGATGATTCTCCATCATAATTGACCATTATCTAGGGTGACTTCAGAATTTCTTAAAATATGAACAAATTTTTACTCCCCTTTTTCTTAGTCGTGTTTTCATTTTCTCTCCAAGCTCAGGATACTCCGGTTCAGAAGTGTGGACATGACCATTTGATGCAAATCATGGAAGCCCAACATCCGGGTTTCAAGGAAGTAGTGAACCGTAACTATGATGATGCAAGGAACCACGTTTCGCAAAACAGAAATGATGTTTACGAAGTAGGCGTGGTTGTGCATGTTGTCTATAAGAATGCTGATGAGAATATATCCGATGCAAGAATCGAGAATGTAATTGACCGTTTGAATGAGGATTTCCGTCATACCAATGCGAATGCTGTGAATATTCGTCCCGAATTCCAAGGTATCGTAGGTGATGCGGGCATTCAATTCAACTTGGAATCCATTGTTAGGGTGGAAACGACAACCTTATTCGAATTGGATTTGTTCGGAGGAACATTGCCCGATAATGTCAAGCAATCATCTGAGGGTGGTTCTGATGCATGGGATACGGATTCCTACATGAATATTTGGGTATGTAAGATTGAGGGTGGTGCCCTTTTGGGATATGCCTACCCTCCAAGTTGTGCTCCGAATTGGCCTGCTGGTGCTACGGCTCCATCATCTGAATTGGATGGTGTAGTAGTGCATTATGAGGCTTTTGATGTGGGTGCTACTTTCTCCACACAAGGTACGACAGTTCCTATCGAGGGTAGGACCTTGACTCATGAGGTAGGTCATTATATGGGCTTGCGTCATATCTGGGGTGATGGCCTTCTGGCTCAATTGGGTATCCCGGATTGTAGTGAGGATGATGGTTTATTGGATACTCCTAACCAAGGTGTTCCATCACAGTTTGCTTGTGACCCTACTCAGAATTCTTGTGAAGAAGGAACTCCTGATTTACCGGACATGTTCGAGAACTATATGGATTATGCCGATGAGACTTGTATGGCTGCATTCACAAACGACCAAATGAATGTGATGAGAGCTTCATTGGAAGGATGTAGGAGTGGGATTGTGCAGCAGGTATTGAGTGTGGATGAATCACAAGCCTTGGCCAATGAATTCACCCTTTCTCCTAACCCAACGACAGGTTTGGTGAACTTGGTGATGGAGGGTAATGATTCCTATCAGGTAACGGTAAGGGATATCCTTGGAAGCCAGGTAATCAACCCAATGATGAACAGAGGTGATCGTTTGATGGAATTGGATTTGTCAGGATTGGCGAATGGTGTTTATTTCGTTGAAATACAAAGAGGGAATGTTAGGGCTGCCAAGAAAGTAGTATTGGCTCACTAATCGTTCTAATTGACTACATAAGGAAGCAGCTTTGGATATCCAAAGCTGCTTTTTTTGTAAAGGATTTCGCAAATCATTACAAAAGGAATACGAGTAATGTAATCGGAATTACGATTACCGTTTCTTAGGTATCTTAATGAGGACTGTGGTGCCCTCCTTGTTATCAATTGTCATTTCTGCATTCAGTTTTTCCACGAAAGCAGTAATCATTTGTTGTCCGAAACTCTCATCGGAATCATCAGTAAGGATATTATCTTCTATACCCTTGCCATTATCCTGGACCAAAAGGTGGTATTCATTCACCATATCCCTCAATCCTACATGGATTTTTGCATTTGAATGCCCTTTTTCAAAGGCATATTTCAAGGCATTGGTGATGAGTTCGTTGGTAATCAAACCCAAAGGAATGACCGTATCTATATCCAATGTAATGGCATCAATTTCCATATCCAGTCGGATATCATCCTCTGCTATATTGTAGGAATTGAAAATTTCCTGAACCAGATTGCCAAAGTAGGTTTTGATATTGACGCCGGTGATATCATCTTCCCTATACAGATTCTGATGCAATAATGCCATGGATTGTACCCGACTTCTCCCATCCTGTATGGCCTTGATGGCATTTTCATCCTGTATATAGTGGGATTGGAGACTCAATAAACTGGAAATAACCTGTAGGTTGTTCTTTACCCTATGGTGGATTTCCTGTATCAACAGGTTCTTATCATCCAAGGCCTGTTTAATGATGCCATTCTGCCCCTTGATTCTTTTGTACAATCTATAGATATAGAATGATAGGATGGAGAATAATACCAAGCCCGTAATGCTGAAGCCCAAGACCGTTCTGGATGTTTTGAGTTGGGCGGCATTGACTTCGTTTTGTTTGTTCAGCAGGGCGATTTCCGCATCCTGTTCTTTTTTCTTATAGCGGGCATCCTTGTCGGCTATGATTTGGATGGATTCCTCATTGTAAATAGAATCACTGATTTCCTTGTGTGACTTATAATGGCCCAAAGCCAATTCTGCTTGGTTCAGTGCCTCATAAGCCTGGGATAATTGTTCGTGCGCCGCATTCTGTTGGGTAAGGGATTGGTGTTCCTCGAAACTGAGTACATCCTTGAGGTGTCCGATTGCTTCTTGATACCGTTGCATCTGAATCAGGACACTGCCCATATTGAGTTTGGATTCACAGAGATTGTAAGTACTGCTTAGGTTTTCGCGGATTTTTAATGCCTGTGAATGTTCCTTATACGCTTCCTCAAGTTTCCCTTGCTCCTGTCGGAGTAAGCCCATAAAATCATGGTGGAAACCCATTTCACGCAAGGTGGGATAAATGACATTCAATGCCTTTTGTTGGAGTAGGTGTTTTTCAGCCTTTTCGTATTCGCCCAGTTCCGTATAGACATATCCCAGATTCGCATTACAACTGGCCATGCCCGAACTGTCATTCATGACTTCGAATTGCTTCAATGCATCGAGGTATTTATCCTTACCTTTTTCATATTGCTCAATACTCAGGTAGAAACTAGCAAGGGAATTACTAATCCTGGCTTTTTGGCGGGCTGTTCCGAATTCGTTGTACATCTCAGCAACCTCCATGAGGTGTTTTTGACTGAGTACATTATTGCCCAGATACATATTCATGGTACCAATCTTATAGCCGCTACGAGCCATGTTTTCTTGGTCTCCCTGCCGTTTGTAATAGTCGTAATTTTTCTGATAGTACTCTAGGGATGAAGTGTAATTGCCCTGCCAACGATGACTGGCTGCATAGATGTCGTTCAATCTTCCCCATTCGGTACTGTCCTTGGGCGTATTGGGGAGTTGGGCAATTTGGTCGGCATAAGCCTCGGCGTCCTCGGGGGCACGTTGTACGAGGTATTTACCCAAGACGAATAGGGTTTCCTTTTTTTCTTCAGCACTGGTAATGGTAGGGAGCACCTTTTCAAGACTATCCCTGTAGGCATCCTGAGCATTGACATAGGCCCAAAGGCCTAGAAGCAAGCAAGTAGTAAAGGCGGTTCTCATTCGTGCTATTCTATTGGTTGTTTTGGGTTAGTATTGAACCAATTTAGGGAAAAATCATGATAAATTATAGTGTCAGACTAAGTCACTTTGGAGATGGTTGGGTTTCAGGATATTTATCTGGTCGGATTATAACATATCTGAGCTACTTGCTTAGAATACAAGTTCAATGAACTGATTGAATGAGTGTATGATTTGTCTGTGTTCCAAACCAGAAACTTCCTGTGATACGATTCCATTTCTTTTATCATCTTGGAGTTGTTTCCACCTGTTTTGTAATAGGGTGAATTCCTGTCGGTCTTTCTCCTTGATATGCTTGCCAACCAACTGGAAAGCCTGATCTATATGATTGGATTCGATTAGTGAACGAATTTCCTTAATGATATTGGATGTAGGTAAATCCGGATGATAGCTGTCATTAAAAACGGCATCCCTTAGCCTTGTGACTGGGACATCAATGTAGGAATAATCGCATTCCACAGTGGGTTTTTTCTTTTCAATTCTTCTTAGGATACTACTGTATTTATAATAGTAAGGTTTTTGGGATTGGGAACATTCCTCACAATTACATGGGATGAATTTTTCTACTTTTATTCCCTCGAATTCGGCATTCAGTTCGTCCATTTTTGATGCAATGATGCTCAATAAATCCCTTGCATGTGATCCTTTTCCCTTGATTACAATTTCATTTTTGGCATAGGTTTCCTGTACCAATGCTTCCGTATTTTCCAATTGTAGGACTACACCATTTTTCCATGCTTTTTTAATATTTTTTACATACATGTTCGAACGTACAAAAAATCTACTCAATAATCCTTTGGGCATGAATCCATAACGATAAATAATTCGGATATTATTTTTATCATCCCAAGTAAAATGTTTGGGTTGGCTTTCTGGTAATAATTGCGGAATAATATACTTGCTCTTTTTGGAGTTCAATGCATAACACAGTTCGAATTTTTCCATGAGTTGGAGTAAGTCGTCGTGCATGTCTGAATATGCTTCCTCGAACCAAAGTCTTCCTGCATCTTTTTTTAAGAATATACCTCTATTCTCCTTGGTAGATTCGTCATCTAATAAACGATAAACTGCTTGGGTCGCCCATTCATTCTGAAGAATAATTGTCTTTTTTAATAATGGGTCTTCTTGGAAATGTAGGAATGTACCTAGGTCATGTAAATATTGACTGAGGTGTAAGGCTCGCTTTTTTTCTGGAATATTATTCTCCTTGCAAATTTCATAATATTTGTCAGATGAGATGTAAGAATATTGCTTGGATAATTCAATTAGTTTTTTCCGTATCGCAACCCATTTTTTGGGTAGGGTTTCTCCGATATGAGGTAATTGTTGAATATGGTGATGAATAGCTTTTTCGATTTTTTCCAATCCCTTACCCGTCAATAAATTAGTGCTGTATTTTTCCTTGATGAAATGAAATTGCTTCTGCATGTTTTGCAGGTCAATATCCTTGCTTCTTCCACCTTTTTCATTTTGTATGATAAGCAATGGGCTATTGCCACTGTGCATGCCCACGGTTTCCAGCCAATATTTAAAAGAAGCATCCGTTGCCTTTTTATCATCTTTTCGGGTATCATCCACAAGCAGATAAAGCGAACGCTTGGTCAAGAAAAATTGATGAGTGGAATGATAGATTTCCTGTCCGCCAAAATCCCACATATTGATGGTAAATTCCTGGTCATTCCCACAATCAAACTTCAAGGGCTGTATTTCAATTCCCCTCGTGGTTTCCTCCTCCTTGGGAAGTGGCTGGTTCATATCCTCTAGCTTCAAGGCCAAGCTGGTTTTCCCTGCTCCGCCCTCACCTACGATAATCATTTTGGCTTCATAGATTTTTCCTATTCCTT
>JAHDHL010000124.1 GCA_020631355.1 Saprospiraceae bacterium
CCAGAAAAGACATCGAAAAACTCATTGGTATTTCCTTGGACATTGAAATCAAGGACTAGGGCATAGGTGCCTTCACCAGTACATTCTAAGGGATCGACTGAGATGTCCCAGATTTCGCAATCAGTATTGCAGCAAATCGGGTTTTCAAAAGCGGTAAAATCTTGACATATAGGAGATGCCAAATCTATAATGACAAATTCATAAATCGTATTACAATCACCTGATAGTGGACCGACAGGATAAATATTTTCTCCATAACTAAAATTACCATAGTTGGTGCCATTTCCTTGAATAGTAAATCCGTCGGATCCTGGATTAGCAACGTCGAAGCTGATGTATGCATAGAAGCTATTATCTGCCGAACAGTTTCCAGCAATAGCATTAACATTTGAAATATTGCAGTTATTTATCTCTTCACAACTTATTTGTCCAATATCAATGAATTCAAAGCACAATGGATCGATCAGGTCGATGAAGATAAATTCATAGGGGGTAGAGTTGTCGGCATGAAAAGGACCCAACTCAATCGGAAGCGCTTCGTAATCGTATGTCCCATAAACGTTACCATTTCCACCCACGGTAAATCCATCAGAGCCATTGGCTCCGGGGATGAAGTCAAGAGAAATATAAAAGCTATCATTTTGGCACGCGCTAATGTTGTAGCTAATATTTGCCATCCCACATACACAAGGAGAATAAATTTGAACAGTATTACAGCATTGCGGATCTTCAGAATCACAAATCTGTAGTTCGTGCGCAAGCTCGCCTTGATCAGGGATGTTTGTCAAATTAATCGGTAGATTTTCATAATCATATGTTCCATATGGGCTTCCATTCAAGAATAAATCAAATTCATTGGACAGAGGAGATTGAACACTAAAATTGAGGTTTAAGAAAAAAGTACTATCGCCATTGCAGATGCCTGTATTAGTTTCAATTTCGCCAATAGCGCATCCACAACATACTGGTTCAAAAAGGTATTCACTAGAACAATATGAGAATTCTTTATCAAAGGCGACCATATTGAATCCGTTTTGACAATCTGCTTCGAATGGTCCAATGGTGTAAAACGTTTGACCATATTCAAATGGCCCCAGGAGCTCATTGTTAATGGCGACGAGGAATCCTTCAGAACCAGGATTCTCAACATTGAGTTCAAAATCAATTAGGAAAGTTCCTTCATTGCAAGAATGTACTTCTGCAATCGGAATATTCATTTCACAACTATCTATCTGGCAGCACAGGCTTCCAATTTCAGTTTCTAGAGCGCAGGCTGGGAATTCATTATCATTGATTATTAACACATAATCGGTAATGCAATCTGCATCAAATGGACCGACTTCATAAAATAATTCTCCATATTCAAAATCTCCAAAATCAACGCCCTG
>JAHDHL010000125.1 GCA_020631355.1 Saprospiraceae bacterium
AAAATCAATTTCAATCTGGATAAACCGGACCAACCGGAAACCTACATCATCGCCACTATCCGGTATTCCAATCGGCGGGTGAGGATGTCGATGTCTTCCCTGGGAGCTCCGAAAATCAAATCCTCCAACTGGAATGTAAAGAAAAAGAGGGCGAAAGGCAGTAACTCAACGACAATCAACCACTACATCGAAAAGCTGGAAATGATCAGTCGAGAGGCTTTTCATGACCTGAATATCAAGGGCGGAATTCCTGACACCAAGGTACTGAAGAACGAGATAAAATCAAGGTATTCAGGAATCAGATTACAGCAGGAGGAAACCTTTGAATCCTACTTCGAGAAATTCATAGAGGACAGTAAGGTCAACAAGGCGGACGGAACAACCAAGACCTATATCACCACCAAGAACGCCTTTGATGCATTCCGGCAAAGCAAGCGGGAGAAATACGATTTCCACAACATGGACCTGCAGTTCTGTCTGGACTTCGAGCGGTATCTTCTCAGCACGGGGAAATCCCCCAACTACTGCCATAAGATCATCAGGATACTGAAAACGGTATTGAAGAATGCATATAATAAGGGTGTAACGGAAATCAGGCATTTCGAAAAGAGTGATTTCAGGGGAAAGAGAACGCCCGTCAGGGAACACATCTATCTTTCGATAGAGGAACTGGATGAAATCCACTCACTCGAACTGGATTCGAAGATGGACAATATCCGTGATATGTTCCTTATCGGATGCCATACGGGCCTGAGGATATCGGACTACTCCAAACTCCTGAGGGAAAACATATACAAGGAGGGAGGTAAGGAATTCGTAAGGATAAGGACCCGGAAGACAATGGAGGATGTCATCATTCCCATCAATCCCAGTGTGCGTTCCATCCTCAACAAGAGGGGCGGGAAACTACCCAAGGTATATTCCGACCAGGAATTCAACAGGTGCCTCAAGATACTGGGAGAGCTGGCGGGTATGGATGAGAAGATAACGAGGACCGAACACAAGGGCAGCCATAGGATACTGAAGACATATTCCAAGTACGAACTGATATCATCGCATACGGCCCGCCGTTCCTTTGCCACCAATGCGGTACTCGAGGGAGTCCCCTATCATTGGATCATGCAGATTACCGGACACAAGTCCGTCAAGTCATTCGAGAAGTATGTGAAGATATCGGCGAAGCAGGCTGCGGTGTTACTGGCCGACCACTCATTCTTCAACAGACCCGTCCTCAGGGCCGTATAAACGGCTCTTTGCCAGTAAAATAGCCAGTAAAAATGAAAAAGCTTTCATAAATCAATGATTTACAAAAGCTTTTGAAATTACAGTGAGGTCGCGAGCGGATTCGAACCGCTGTACAAGGTTTTGCAGACCTCTGCCTAA
>JAHDHL010000043.1 GCA_020631355.1 Saprospiraceae bacterium
TACCAAAGAATTAAACCAATCCATATTGATTTAATTTAATCAATTTTCTCATTTAATAAGCGAGAAATATATGGATTGGACTTGTTTGGAAGAAAAAAGAATATAAAACCTCATTGAATATCATCAGGGATATCCGATTGTTACTTGCATTTTTGAATGACGGAGAACCTCTGCAAGATATTACTGAATGAAACGCCTTGTTCTAAGGATGTGATGTATCTTTACTCCAATACAGAGTGTTGAATCATTTTATCAAATAACTAAGACCAAGCAGAGTGAATCCAATAATACATGAGATTTTCAATGAAATTCCATTAACTGATGAAGCGTCTCATTATTTATATTCGAAACTACAGAAGATTACGCTCAAAAAAAGAGCATTCCTCTTAAGGGCAGGTGAGGAAATCAATGATATATACTATATCCATGATGGTTGCCTCAGAACCTATTTCATCGATGCCACAGGAAAGGAACATACCCTGCAATTTGCCGTCAAGGGCTGGTGGATCAGTGATTATATCGCTCTTTATGGAAAGGAGAAAACCAAATCCGTTTCCCATATCGAATGTATAAAGGAAGCGACCTTATTCAGGATTCCCAAAAGTGAATTCGATGAATTGTGTGTAGAAATGCCCAAGGTCAGTAGTTTTTACATTGATAAATTGGAATTGGCATTCGCCACATTTCAGAGAAGAATCCTTGATAACCTGACCCTTTCCGCCAAGGAACGATATATCAATTTTTTGAATACCTATCCTGATATCGAACAGAATGTGAAGAATTACCATATTGCTTCGTTCCTCGGTATCACTACAGAGAGCCTGAGCCGAATTCGAAAGGAAATCAGTCAGGGGTAATTTCTTACCATACATCAATTTTTAGGAAGGAACCTCGTCCTACCTTTGTCGTGAATTGAAATCCTATTGCGATTTATTAATACGACAATATGAGTTTTTTAGAAAAATTAAGGGAACGATACGCCACCAAAGCCATGAATGGTGAGGTGGTTCCACAGGAGAAGATTGATAATATTCTTGAAGCCATCCGGCTGACTCCGACTTCGAGTGGTTTACAACCGTTCGAAGTGATGGTCATTACCAATCAGGAAATCAAGGCTGAGATACGGAAGATTGCTTGGAATCAGTCACAGGTGACAGATTGTTCCCATCTGATTGTTTTTGCGGCTTGGGATAATTATACGGCAGAACGCATTAATTATATGTTCGACCTTACCAATGAAATCAGGGGATTCAAGAATGAGGGTTGGGAAAATTATCGCCAGATGCTGTTGGGCAAATATCCCCAAAGGGACCCGGAGGAAAACTTTGAGCATGCTGCCAAACAAACCTACATCGCTCTGATGTCCGCCATGACCCAAGCAGCTTACGAGGGATTGGATAGTACTCCAATGGGTGGTTTCGATCCTAAGGCCCTGGATGAGATTCTAGGATTGAGGGAAAAGAATCTTAGGAGTACAGTCATTCTACCGATAGGATATAGGGATGCAGATAAGGATTGGTTGGTGAATCTGGTCAAGGTTCGAAAACCAATGGAGGATTTGGTAACCATAATAGATTAGGAAAATGATTAGAAAATTATTGGGTATTGCTCCTAAATTGGAGCCGGACGGTTCATACAGTCCCTCAAAGGTAGCGTTGAAATTAGCTACTTCCCCCACAACTGATTTCGAGAATATCGGATATAATGTGTATCAGGGTAAAAAGTCCAAAATACTGGCCATCTTCACTGAGGAGAAGAATATGATGATGCAAAATGGTAAGCAATTCTCTACCGGGAACCATCCTGTCGAGGCATTGTTGCCCATGCTGCATTTGAAAAATGCCGGATTCGAATTCGAGATTGCCACTCCTACTGGAAAACCGGTAGTTTTTGAAATGTGGGCATTTCCGGAGAAAGACAAGCATGTGGCATCCATTTATAAGGAATACGAATCCCAGTTTAAACAGCCTAAGAAACTACAATCGTTCGTTGATGATTCAATGGATGAGGTGGATACATACGCTGCTGTATTTATTCCTGGAGGTCATGGTGCAATGTTGGGAATACCCAAGGATAGGAATGTAGGGAAGATATTGAGATGGGCCCATGAAAAGGAATTGTTCACGATTACACTCTGTCATGGTCCGGGTTCGCTACTGGCTACGACCTTGGACCAGCAAGAATTCATTTACAAAGGGTATAAGATGGCAGTATTCCCTGATTCAGTGGACAAGCAAACACCAATGATTGGTTACTTGCCCGGACACATGCCTTGGGCTTTGAGTGAGGAATTAAAGGCATTGGGAGCCCAAATCGTTAATACGAAATCGGATAATACGGTTTGTCTGGATAGAAGATTGATAACGGGAGCTAGTCCGTTGGCATCGAATGATTTAGGTAAATTGGCAGTAAATACCTTGCTAAAGGAATTGGCGTAGGACTGCCGGGAAAGGCATATTAGGATTCACAAATGAGCTCATTCTGGGAAATTTTGGATACACAGAATTCAAATGACCTCGGAATGGGCATTTTATAATTAGGCCTCCAAAGGCTTCATACTCACCTCAATCACATCCATCAATTCTTGCTTGGTCGCTCCTTTTTTCGTAGAGAGAATCAATCCTGTATAAAGGGTGTATAGATAAACAGCTAGTTTTTCAATGGAAGCATCGGGCGATAGGGCGCCAAGCTGTTGGGCAATACCCAGTTGTCCCTCGAAGATGGCAATGAGTTGTTGTCGGTTGGTACTAATGATTTGGGAGGTGTCCTTGCATTCATTGAAGCGTTCAGCTCCTGCATTGATGAAAAAACAACCCTTGCATTCCGGGTCATCGGATGCATTGCATACGGAACTCACCAATACGCTCTTGATACTTTCCAAAGGCTGTTTGGAATCACTGAAATGCTGCTTGAGTATTTCAGTCGTCATGGACTTATAACTCTTGAGTGCCGTTAGATACAAGGACTGTTTGTCTCCAAAGGCTGCATATAGGCTCGTTCTTTTTAATCCTGTGGCCGCTTCCAAGTCCGCTATGGAAGTATCTGCATATCCCTTTTTCCAAAAAAGATTGCGAATATTTTCCGTTACCTCATGTTCATTGAATGTCCTTGGACGTGCCATAATACAGAATGATTTATAGGATAGCCCAATGTTAGGGAATCAGGCTATCCTTACAAAAATACATTTTTCAGCTTAAGCAGTCAAACCGCCGTCCACAGTCAGTTCGGAACCAGTCACAAAACCGGCATCTGGACTGGCCAGATAGGAAACAGCCGCTGCGATATCATCAGGACTTCCATACCTGCCCAGAGGATTCAGTGTCTTTTGATAAGCGGCAAAATCATTCTCAGGAATATCCGGATTCATCTCAGTATTGATACTGCCCGGATGTACCGTATTCACCGTAATTTGCCTTGGTGCCAATTCCTTGGCCCAAGAACGGGATAATCCAGCCACAGCTGCCTTAGTGGCACCGTATGCACTGGCACCCGGAAAAGCATAGTGGGCTATCGAAGAACCAATATTGATGACCCTGCCTTGTTCGTTCAGGTGGGGGACAGCCGCACGGGTGGTTTCATATACACCCCTTACATTCAGGTTGAAGTTCTGGTCATAGACTTCCACACCGGATTCCGCCAGATTTCCCGTGGCGAATACGCCCGCATTATTGACAAGTATATCAATTCCTGCATTCCATTCCTGGATGACCGCCTCAATCAGCTGTTGGGGTGCTTGGTTGTCCGCGCCGTTGGCTCGTACAGCAATGGCTTCTCCTCCCTTTGCCTTGATTTCGGAAACGACCAGATCTGCGGCTTCCTTACTGTTATTATAGGAAATGGCCACCTTGGCCCCTTGTTGTGCAAGTCTTTTGGCTGTGGCAGCTCCGATACCTCTTGACCCTCCTGTTACTAGGGCAATCTTGTTGTTCAAATTTGACATAATGTACTCGATTTTTTGATTTTTGAATAAGATTGAATAGTTATGTAACGAACGGTACATAACTAAGGTTCGAATTCCCCATCAACTTTTTTTGAATTTATTTTAGAATGTCAATTCAGGACTCGCACCAAAGATGAATTTCCAAGGAATAACAAAAGGAAGTACCAATACCCAAACGAGGAAGCAAGTCGCCATTCCTTTAGGGTATGCCTGCTGGTTGATAATAGCAGGTAGGGCAGCAAAGATGAGCCAAGAGGATTTATAAATCAATTGGAATAAAAGAACAAGACTCATTTGCTGGGGAAAGCATAATCCAAGGATGGAGAGAATGAAAATGGCAAACCATAATGCTCCTACCAAGCGAATGGATTCCGAATAGGCAAAGTTGTGTTCAAATACGGAACCAACCGCAATTTGGGGATAGAACAAACTACTGATACTAATCCAACCTGCTAGGAATATGTTGGCTATATAAACGATTTTCATGGCAATCATGCCCAACTAACAGCATAGGATAACTTTCGTTTAATCATTATATCAACATGGATGGGATTATTGAATGATAATCCTCTGGATATTCCTTTGTTTCCCCTTAATGATTTCCACGAAATACATACCCTTATCAGAAAAATGTAAAACATTGGAATCCGATGGTGTAATATCAATGGCTTTTCCTGTGATATCGGTTACATTGATTCGGTCAAAATCACTATGGCCCAAATGGACGTTTCCTAAGCTAGGGTTAGGATGGAGCTGTATATCCAATGATTCGATATCTGTACTGGAAGTCGTCGTACATGGCAGCTCATCTGGAGCAGAAGTGGTAAAGGATGCCATTTCCGCTGCGAATTGTTCCTCAATCCAACCATATTGTCCCTCTCCGTTGGTGAGTATGATGATTCCTGTTCCGTCATCGGGATAATAATTCATACGGGTTCTGATACCGGGCATATATCCACCATGGAACCAGACCTCATCATCAGGAGCATGGAATGTGAATGTCCAGTAGGTCCCATTCCACCAACCCAAATTATCTGCATTGAAATCATAGGGGGTAAGTTGGTCCACACTGCTTTCCTGAAGAAGCTGATAACCATCTATGGTACCCCTGCCCGTATATGCAATCAAGAATCTGGATAATTCGATGACATTGGATTTAATCAGCGCAGAGGGATAAAGTGCAATGCCATAATATCCCAATGGGACATGATTGCCATCCACTCTGTCATAGGGCATGGCGACTTGTTCCATATCCACATCCTCAAAGAAAAATCCGGTATTATCCATACAAAGCGGATTGAAAATGTGCTCCCGTACAAATTGGTGATAAGGTGTATCCGTTATATGTTCAATCATCACGGCAAGGATGGTAAAACCAATATTCGAATACAATTGATGGCTACCCGGAGCATTTTCTCCAGAAAAATACCAAGCCTGGTAATTATTTCCGGATGGTGTGATGATATTTTGAATGAAACTGCTGATATCATCCCCATAATCTCCTTGGGTCTGATAGTTGTACATCTGACTTTCTGGGTCCTTGAGACTGGATTTATGCTCCAGAAGCATTCTGGCAGTAATAGGCATATCCGGAAAATTCGGATTCACGATATCATAATCCAAATAGGTATTGATATCGGCATCAAGGTCGAGTTGCCCATTTTCCACTACCTGCATGACAGCAGTAGCCACGAAAAGTTTGGAGATGGAGGCCACGGTGAATAGGGTAGAAGTGGTAACTGGTATTTGTTCTTCAATATGTGCATAACCATAAGCGCCTGACCACACGATTTGTTCGTCCTTGACTACACAAGCAGCAATGCCGGGTATGTGTTCCAATTGCATTTCATTCTGGATGAATGTATCCCAGTTGGTTTGTGCATGGTTCGTTAGGGGCATGACTAGAATGATAAGACAGAGAACATATCTCATGTTGGGAGTGAATTTTATTCCATTAAAGATAGCTAGATTTTCATAATACAAAATGGATGGTTCCTAAGCTATGTTTAGGCTTAGGAAGAAAGGTGACGCTATTTGTGACTAGAATTGTCATGGTTGGTTTTTAATTTCAATGACTACTCTAATTACATTAACTGATTTGGTCAATTATTCCATCAATGATGGAAATGGCTTACCACATTCTACTACTTCTACTTTATTGGATTTTTGAATAAGGAATGACCTTACTGTTCCTATACAAGATTCGTGTAGGTATATCTATTAATATTTAAATGAAAAACAAAATGAAAAGACAGTTTGAAACCTATCCCCATAACCGAAGCATTCGGCAACCTTTACAAATCACATTCATTCTTTTACTTTGTGTCTGGAGTATAGCGTGGTTGAGTGGATGCTTCTCGGAATCCACTGAGAATCCTGATCCGATATCTCCGATTGATGAAGTGGATATTGCTACTGGCGATGTCCATGTGTCATTTGCTGGTGGTGGTTGGCGTGCACATACGGGACATTCTGCATTCATCATGTCGCTATTAGCTGAGAATGACCATGATTTGAAGAATGTTTTTGGAAATGTAGGTTCCATTTCTTCGAATTCAGGAGGGAGTTGGTTCAGTACCATGCTGATGTATTCCGAGGAATTCGTGAATGAGATACAAGCCCCCAATGCCATTGCTGATTGGGATTCCATCGGTTGGTTGGGTAAGCAGAAAGCATTGTTCAATGTTGCCGATTGTGGTTCGAAAACCGGATACAAGTATCCATTTTGCGTATTCAAGCATTATTCCTCAAAGGACTTGCCCTACTATTGGACGGAAGTCGTGGATAATGTCGTATTCAATGGCTATCCGATGAATGACCAGACCCTTAACAGTCCGCCACAGGAATGGGCAAATGGTAAGCCATTGGTACTTGCAGCTACCTTATTAATGAATGATGTGGTATTGAAGCCCATTGATTTGAGTCTTAGGAAATATTATTACCAAGCTTGCTCTTATCCGCATAGACCTAGTCTGGATGGACATCATGGTTCCAAGTGTGATAATGGAACACCACCCGATGCCTTGCCTGTGACCTTTTCGAACAAGGCCGCAAACCTCGATAAGAATGGCCCTCCATTCCTGATGTCATTGAATGGTGATGATAATGCTGGAATTCATTTGGGGTACACGGAGAATAAGTACTTATTTAATCCGGAAGATTATGACTCTATCCAGAATCCAATTATAACACAGAATGTCAAGGTTAGGAAAGCTGCTGCCGCTTCCAGTGCTGCACTAGGTTTTTTAGCCAGTGAACATCTTACGGGTTCATGGGATTTTGCGGATGGAGCCGAGGATTTTGCCATTAGTTTCAGTTTGGAAAACGGGGAGGCCAAGTACGAGGATTTTGATAATGAGGATATAGATGTAAAGGGGCTCAAGAATAAGAAGGCTGTTAAGATTGCGGATGGTGGTTTGTGTGATAATTCGGCTGTGGCGCACATGGTGAGTAGGCTACAACAAAAGAATGAGGCCGACGGATTCAATATCGTGGCATTCGACCATGTGACCAATGGACATACCCCGAAATCCGGAGGTGGTGCAGAAATAGCGATAGACTTGGCTTACTTATTTGGTCAGGGATTGAAAGAAGAAACAAGAATCTGTCTGGATAGCTGGTATGATAGGGATTTTTGCATCACTTTTCCCGATTTGCAGATTTTCGAATCCGTTACCTTGGATACGACACAGTATACCTGGAAGACAGATGAATTGTTACCTGATGGCAGTTACCAAAAATTGATTTATACCAAATATACCGTTACGACTAAGGAAAATCTTGCATTCAATATCAAGGGAGGTAATGTCGGAACCTTACATGCTTTTTCTTGTATTTCTCCGATAGCGGCTACGGTTCCGTTTAATGAAAAGGATGCTGCGAATTTTCCATCCTATACCGTTATGCTGGATTTTATACATAATGGATTAAATAGACAAGATGAAAAGGGTATTTCCGGAATGGAATATCTTGAGGAAGCGATGGGGATTACAAAATAATTGAATTGAGTATATAGCGTATGTTCAGGTTTGATACTCATATCTGAGCATGCGCCCAAAACATTTTATCGAATGGTTTCAAGTAATTCGGATTGATACATGCTTTCTGGTGAAATGACGATTTCGTCCTCTGGGATTTTATCACCATAGCGTTCTTTTATTTTCTTTTGTACCATTATATCCGTTAAGTCGAAATCCTTGATTTGTTCTAATTTCCCTATCTGTATTCCTAGCGCTCTGTCATATATTTTCCAAACATATTCCGAACAATACATTTTATGGTCAGACCATTCGAAAGGTAAGTCGTAATCTTTTTCGAGATGTTTTTCTGCTTCTTTTTTCATCCGGATAATTTCATTATCCGATAAGTTTTTATTCCTTAATCTTTTAATGACATAATGTTGGTTTTCTCCTCTTGCTATCCATTTTTTTAAGGGTGTGTAACTCACAGGTTGGATAGCTTCGTAAACATATGATTCATTATCTGTATTGAAAATGATGCCCATATGGGAATACTTGGATTTGGTGGCTTTTTGTATGGCCTTACTCTGGTTGGATAAGGAAGTCTGAAAAATGATATCACCCGATTTTATTTCTGTCGAATGATTTTTATTGTCCTTTTTTTCTTCTTGGATATTGTGTTCGGAATATTCTGAATTCAGATTATTGGAACAAGAAAAAATAAATAGGATTAAATATGAATACAAAATATTATTAGCCATTATTTTTTTGTCTTTTTCTTCTTATTTGTTTGATGATTCTTTGGGTATAGATGAGTTGCGTATCCATACCTGAAACCAAATCCAATACCGTAGGCGTGTATTTAATATGTGGACTCACGCCCTCTAATTCCTCATTGTAACAGGTCGTATAGATTTTAGTGGTGGACATGCTCACACGGAGTCCTGTCTTGTTCAGTTTTTCATAAATGGCATTCGCCCTGAATATTTTTGTGCCTCCCGTTTCCTCACCTATTATGGTTCCCATATTGTAGCATTGAAAAGTGGATGCAAAACTGGAAGCGGCAGAATAAGAATCCCTATTGGTTAGTAAGTAGCAGTCTCCTTGGAATTCGAATTTCTTATTAATAGGTTTTTCATTGAAAAATATTTCTTCCTCTACATATGAACCCAATGGCTTATTTAGGATTGAACCAATATCTACATAGTGCCTACGGACAGGGGCGAGCAATGGGTTTTCCCTTAGTTGCGGCATTTGTTCCAGAATATTTTCCCTGTACACTTCGCTTATTTTCAAATTCGATTTTCCGGATGTCTTGAAATGATGATTGGATATATAGTGGAATAATTTTGAGGATATCTTAGGCCAACCTCCAAGGTTATCCCTAACGTCAATGACCAAGGAATGTATGCCATCTTTCTTGATGGATTTGAATGTTTGGGTCAAAAAGGAATTATAGGTATTGATATCCGATGTGTGGAAAGCATATATCTTAATAATACCTACACCACCTGCCAATTTTTGATAATCATATGGTTTGTCTTTGGAATACGGTATTTCTTTTTCATCCTGATATACCATCCATTTTTTATAAGACATATTTGGAACATTAATTCGGGAAGTATCCGTATAATAATATTCTATTTCGTGTTCAGTGCGATGACCAAAAGCCAGCCAGAGATATTTGTCAAAAAAATCATCAATCAACGTATTTCTGAAATGCGTTTTTTCATAGGCAATATATGGGTCAATTCGTTGTATGAATTCGTCGATTGGAATTCCATTGATGCTAGTGATTTTAGCTCCTTCTGGTATTTTTCCTTGATTAAGATCCTTAATGACAACTAATTCGTCATCATTTGATAAGAAAACTTCATAAGGAAATAATCCTACCTTTTTGACATGGTTCTTGAACCAGTGTTCAGGTAGATGCACAGAGCTATGTCCATCCTTGATAAGGGCGACCAATGACGAAGCTTTCTTATAAAACTCAAGCATGTCATGCTCATGATCCAGTGATGATTTGATATCGTTATATTGTTGGTTGAATTCTTCCTCTGGAATATGGGTAAAAGGATCGGGGTGGGCACTAATGATGGCTTTTAGCATATCAAAATCCTTATTTATTTTTTTGATGCTAATTAATTTCTCATCCTGTCCCTCAGCAGTATTCCAACCAAGAAAAATGAATAGAATAAGGAGATACACCTTGTTCTTGTAAATATTCATGACAATGTTTTTTGTTCGATACTTTTAGTAAAATCTCAAAATCCTACACCAGCTACCATATTCGAAATATAAGGATTCATCTTCGGAATGGAAATAGGCGTCTAACTCACTAGAAATCCACTTTTCTATATCTTCATAACTTCGGCCTTGTCTTACCGCATGGCTGATATTACTCTGGGTGGTGAGATATGCGATGAGTCCTTTGGCTGTTAATGAGATGAAATTAGGATATACCTCATGGAATACCAATTCGGTATTGTGGGGGGCGAGATGCTCATTATCCCATCTGAATCGGTTATTTCTGGGAGGTGATGGGAACTCGGAAATATACTTGGGAATGAAAGCTCCGAATTCGGGTCTCTGCTTGCATTTTCCTCTGAAGAAATTGTCATACAATACTAAGTGCCCATTAGGACGGAGTACTCTTTTGGCTTCCTTGAGGAAAGCAGGAATATCCAGCCAATGGATGCCGGATGCAATCGTAATGATATCAAAGGATGCATCCTCAAAATGAAGTGGTAATGCGGCTGCATGATACCATTGTATGTCCTCGTGTTTTCGGGCATAATGGAGCATTTCCTCAGCATTATCAAGACCATGGACTTCTTTCACAATGGTTTTCAAGGCTATGCTGGACAAGCCGGTTCCGCAGGCTACATCCAATCCTTTATCCAATGGGTTTTCAATTTGTAGGAATGATTTGATTTTCTGGATACTCAGGTGGTGATGGTGGGGTCTGCCGATGTGGTATCTTCTAGCAGCTTCCTTGGGACTAAAATAATTCATAGGTATATGTTGTTGATTTCAAGGCGAATGACATCGGGTTGGATGTCCTCTTGGATAATCTGCTCAATATCCATCCCTTTTTCCAGAATAAGATATTCCATGATTAGCCTATACTCAATGTAGTCCCTTGGAGAATAATAAGCAAATGAATTCATCACCCAGTAATCATCATTTTCCTGTAATGCTTTCCAGAGGTCAGGGAATGAATAATTCTCATCACTCCTGATTGGGGCATAGGAAACGAATTCGCAATACCCCTCATTCAGCCAATAGGGTGTGGTAGGTATGGAAAAATTGGAATGAGGAATCCGCATCTGATTATGTACCGCTTCATGAGGAAAAACCTGTAGCATGGCCATCTTTTCTATGTCATTGTCATTCCTATGAATGATTCTTTTCTTGAAATCAGGAATAGCACTGTAAATCTGCATGTTACCATGCATGGAAAAGGCCATATTTTTCCTACCAATCAGTCGAATGATACTTTCATAGTTCGATTGGTGTACAAAGTAGAGGTGATGTTCCTGCTCCTTGGCGTAGAAGTCACTTTGTTCAAGAATGGCCTGCACACTGTCCAACACAAAAATCACTTCCTCATCCAGAATTATCTTTTTAGGAGAATAAACATGGAATTGGGAGTAACTGAATTGTTTTGGAACCAATAATCTTGGGAAATGTGCCAATATGAGCAAGAGGATTACCAGAAACACTGATAAACCCGTAATCCATTTGAAGTATTTCATCCCAAAAAAATTCAGATAAGTTAGGATTTAGAGGTAAATGGAAGCAAGGAATATGAGACTGCCCATCGTAAGCCCACCTGCTACATCCGTCCAGAAGTGTTTGCTCAGAATAATCCTTGATACACTGACCAGTACGATGACCAATAGGAATAATACCTTGAATATCCATAATTCCGCTACCGAGAATAAGGTAAGGTATACGAGTGAAATCCTTGCGGCATGTAAACTGGGAAAACTGCCGGCATCAATTTTTTCCATGGTGTTGCTGTAAGTCTGGCCTGTAGGCCTCTTTTTAGGGAATACCACCTTGATGACGGAACCCAATGCCTCATTGATAACCAATGCTCCCAAAAGAATGTAAAAGGCCCTTGACGGCCCCATGAATATGAAAGGAACAAACAAAAGGATGAGTGGACTGGCCAAGGAAGTGAAATCCCGCATCCACTCCCTGAATTTGTAGGCATAAAAATTTTCTCCTTCTTTCATGGTTACTGGGTTTAGGATACTTGGGTCAAGAATCGTTGGAAAGACATGGCTTCAATAGCCAGGGATTAGGAATTATGATAGGCCTTGACCAATTTCCAATTCTTATCAAAAAAGCTATATCCCGAACGTAGGGTATGGAACAGCGTAATGGCCATCGCTAGTGCGATAATCCACCAGAATGATTCATGCCAGTAATCGAGATGCTTCTTAATCATGAATGCCACATAGGCCAGGCCGATGGTAGACATCTGCACTACGGTCTTGACCTTGCCACCTCTGGCAGCAGCTACGACCGTACCTCTTTCCAGAAAGATAAAACGATAAGTCGTAATGACGATTTCCCTGATAGCTATGGGAACGACCCACCAGAATGTGAACATATCCAAGTAGGCGAGTACGGATAAGCAAACCAGTACATAAATCTTATCGGCGATGGGATCCAAGATCTTACCCAATTTGGTAATGGCGTTGTATTTTCTGGCATACCATCCATCAAACCAGTCCGTAAGGACTGTCAGGACACAAACCAGACCCACTACGATATGGACCCACAGTTCTTCATTCGAAATGAGCAGGAATGGTACAGTCAGGGCGGATATGATACGCAGTGAACTGAGTATGTTGGGAACATTCATACTGCAAAGTTAAGCTGAATTTTCCTAAATTCTAAGACCAGCCCCATGTCATCTGGTGATTGTGACTAAACGATGGCTTCTTCTGCCTTGGCCAAACCCTCCTTGAAAACCCTCAGACAACGCTCTCTGGCCATCTTATGTTCCACCACAGGACTGATGTATTCGGGTGTACCGTATTCAGGTACCCACTTCTTGATATACTTCATATCCTTATCGAATTTTTGTTGCTGTGAGTAAGGATTAAATACCCTGAAATAAGGTGCGGCATCCGTGCCACAGCCGGCAGCCCACTGCCATCCGCCATTGTTACTGGCCAAATCAAAGTCCAGTAGTTTACTGGCGAAATAGGCTTCACCCCATCTCCAATCTATCAAAAGATGTTTGGTCAGGAAACTGGCCGTAATCATTCTCACACGATTGTGCATATGGCCGGTTTGGTTCAGTTCACGCATCCCTGCATCCACAATGGGATAACCTGTCCGGCCCTCACACCATTTTTGGAATTCGGTCTCATTATTCCTCCATTCGATGTACTCATATTTTTGCCTGAAAGCATTCTTGGCCACTTTGGGAAAATTGGATAGAATCATGGCGTAAAAATCCCTCCATACCAATTCATTGAGGAATGTATCGTTCAGGTAGGATGCTTTCAATGCTTTTTCACGGATGCTTATCGTACCGAATCTGAAGTGTATGCCCAGTCTTGACGTACCCTCTATGGCCGGGAAGTTTCTTTTTTGGTCGTATTCCTTGATGAGTTTTTGTGCTACGGTTTTCTTTGGAATCTGGATATTGCTTTTTTCAAAGCCCATGTCTCCCAAGGTAGGATAGGGAAGTGGAGAGGTCTTGAAATATCTATCTTGGTATTCCTGATTGGGATAGGGTTTGAGATAATAGGAAATCTGGTGTTCTTTTCCATTGACATCCGTGTAATCTGATAGCCTTGTTCCTAATTTCTCTTTCCAGCGTCTACTGTAAGGCGTGAAAACCGTATAGGGCAGCCCATCTTTTTTCACTACTTCCTTTTGTTCGAAGATGACATGGTCCTTGAACGTTCGGAGTGGGATGTTCTGTTGGGCAAGTATTTCTTCTATTCGTTGGTCCCTACTGATAGCATAGGATTCATAGTCCCTATTGGTATACACTTGGGCAATATCGTATTCTTCCAGTAGACTGGGCCATATTTCCTCCGGCTTTCCGTATCGGACGATGATACCACTTCCCAATTCCTCCAACTGATTACGAATTATTTGAATGTGGTCATGGATGAACTGTACTCTGGCATCTTTCTTATCATCAAGTTGATCTAGGATATGTTTATCGAAAATAAATAATGGAAGAACAGGATGGCCACTTTCCTTCAATGCCCTATATAACCCTGCATTATCCTCAATACGCAAATCCCTTCTATGCCAGAATATGGTCAATTTCATGTCGTCTTTGATTTAGATGAAAACCTAACATGATTCCCTTGACATGGTTCAACAAAAAAAGCCATAACGCTTAGCATTATGGCTTTTCCTAAGTATGGAATCCCATCCTTTTTATCCGTTGGCCGTTTGTGCCCTCCTCTTGGCGATATCGGTCTTCATCTGGTTCCAACGGTCACCCATGACCCTATTCATTCCCTTATCGACCACATAGTGTCTTGCAATATTGATAGCTCCCTTGGCCCTCCTTAGAATGGATTCATTCGAACGGAGACTAATGGAATAGCCGCCATCCATATATGTGATGAAGTGCCAGTATCCACTTGGCATGAAAAGGGATTCACCCGGTTGTACGATACACTCGAATCCCTTGGCTTTTTTCAATGCGGGGAACTTATCATAATCAGGATTGGCAAAATCCTTGATACAACTTGCTACCGTAAATGGTTGGTGGTAGATATTCACGGATTCTTCCGGTGGGAAAAGGACAACCTTTTTCCTACCATGGAATTGGTTAAGGAATACATGCGACATATCAATGTCGTAGTGTAGGTTAACTGAAGAACCCTCTCCTCCGAAAAACATGAAAGGATAGGTCTTGATGAAACCATCCATAATGGTCGGAGTTTGGAAATCATTACATAACTCGGGAGCATGCTTGAAGATATTGAAAAGAAACATCCTTAGGTCAGTGGGGCCCGCTTCAATAATCTCAAGATACTCCTTGAGTGGCATCTCCTTATCGGCAGTCATATAACCCTTACCTGCTTTCGAATACTCGGCAGAATAGACGGGTACAATCAAATGCCCGTATTCTTCCTTGAAGAATTCGATGGTCCATTTGTCCTTAGCGTCCCAACTATCCATTAGGTCGGTAAAGATTACGGGTTTTTGAGGTAAGAGGTATTCTTCTCTGAATGATTCCCTGTTAAGTCCAGCACGTCTTTCTATGGTTTGTAGTTGCATAACCTAAAAGATTTTTGACCGTCAAAATAAGAAGGTCTGTGTTCGAAACTTGAAAACCCTTGTAAAAACGAGAATATTTTCATCTCATTTTAGGGCTTAACGTTTTTTAATATATCAATAACAAGGTCTGGTTAGGATAATAGGGAGAGAAACGGTCCTATTAATGTTAGGTGAATGTTTCCTCTTTAATCCAAAAGGTAGTGTAAATATAATTGTGTTTTTCAGTTTGGATAACATGAGTAGCCCTAAAATTCATGCGAAAAGAGTAAATATGTATGAATAGATTGTAAATGAGAGTATTAGATATGTATAAAAAAGTGTAAGAAAGTGGTCGTTTTGTTGAGAATGCGGTATTTGCACCCATTAAACATATAATTTTTTCGTATATCAACCGTTTTCTATACGAATTATACCTTTTCGTAATCTGTCAATGTGGTATTCTAATTGGGAGGTGACAACAAGGATGTAAGCGCTTATATTTGTATCGTAAGTTAATTACAATCAATCATTAGAAATAAAGAATTCGAGTTAATATTCAGTATTAGTTTTGTTTTAGTTTTCTCATAGTATGTTTAGTGTGCCTGCATCTGAAGAGATGCAGGTTTTTTTATGTTTACCGTTTTCTAAACAAAACCTACCGTTTTCTCATAATTTTAGATGCTATCATAATTTCTGCTAGAAATAACCGTGAAATACCCTCATCTTGGTCTTGGTTTTCTCATAGTATGTTTTATGTTCCTGCATCTTAATCCTCCCTCCTAAGGTGCAGGTTTTTTTTATTCTGGATATTACATATTAGGAATAAATACATACGATACTAGACGAATACCATGCCGAAACAACATACGACGACAGAATTTTTGAATAGGGTTATAAAAAAATCCCCTCTGCATGCAGAGGGGATTTCTCATTCTAGGTGGGGGTGGGATTAGGATTCTCCCTTTCTTTTGGTCATTTCATCCCTGATCTTGGCAGCTTGTTCATAGTCCTCATTGCTCAGGACTTCCTCAAGCATTTCCTGAAGTTCCTCATCAGAGAATTTATTGAGGGAACCCTCCTTTTCTTCTCCTTTCCTTTTTGATCCCTTGGGAGAGGGTTTGCTTTTTTCCTGCGGTGATTCCAGAATGATGCCTGCGCTATCCATGATGAATTCATAAGTATAGATCGGACAATCGAATCTTACGGCCAAGGCGATGGCATCGGAAGTCCTGGAATCTATCTCGTACCTTTCGCCTCCTCTTACACAAACCAATCGGGAGTGGAAGATACCATCTATCAGGTTACTGATGATGACTTCCTTAAGGTCGATATCAAAAGTAAGAAGGGTATTCTTGAGCAAGTCGTGGGTCAGGGGGCGATTGGGAGTCATGCGCTCCATTGCAATGGCAATGGCCTGTGCTTCCGGTCCACCAATGACAATCGGTAATCTGCGGTCTCCCTCCAATTCACCCAAAACGACAGCATAATTAGAAGATTGGGTAACGCTGTGGGAAAGTGCAACTATTTCCAGTTCAATTTTTTTCATGAATCACTAGACATTGGACTGCTCTTTAGGCAGTCGTACTCGATATCAAAACCAGTACGATATATAATTTAATTCAAGATGGCTCTTTCAACATTCCAATACCACATTTAAGGTAGAGCCGCCCAAAAGGCCTACAAAGGTAATATACTATATGCAGAATATCACAAGGGCCCTTAAAATAATTCGTTCGATGAAATGTGGCACTTCGTTATAACGCCATTGAGGCTAGGACTGTTTCAATTTTGGAAGTAAGAAGTCCTGTTTCATTAAAAAAGCCTCCTGTGGCACCACAGGAGGCTTTGATATGCTTTCAAGCGAGAATTGGATTAGGCATTCGCCTTAAAATTCTTCAGCGCTTCATTCAATTTTGGTACGACATCAAACAAGTCGGCACATACACCATAGTCCGCAGCCTTGAAGAAAGGTGCCTCTGGGTCCTTGTTGATGACTACAATCACCTTGGAACTACTTACACCTGCAAGGTGCTGGATAGCTCCGGAAATACCAATGGCAAAATATAGATTCGGACGAATCGCCACACCCGTTTGACCGACATGTTCGTGGTGAGGTCTCCAGTGTGTATCCGCAACAGGACGGCTACATGCAGTAGCGGCTCCTAGGATTTCAGCCATTTCCTCAATGATTCCCCAATTCTCAGGTCCTTTCATACCTCTACCGGCCGAAACAACCAATTCCGCCTCTGGAAGGGGAACCGTACCTTTTACACGACTTACTTCCTTTACGGAAACCCTTGATGCAGGAACTGCGGCCGCTAGTGCTTCAACTGGTGCATCAGACCCCACAACCTCAGGTTGGAAACTATTACCCATTACGGAAATAACCTTGATGGCGGATTTGAGTTCCACCTCTGCAATGGCTTTTCCGGAAAATACGTTTTTCTTTACCTTGAATGATCCATCATTCGTAGGAATCTGATTCACACCGGGAGCGGAACCAGCACCCAATCGGGCAGATACGCAACCTACCAATCCCTTACCCGTGGAACCGTGCATCATTACAACGACGGTTGCACCAGCTGCTTCCACAGCAGCGGCAATCGCTCCTGTGTAGGCAAGACTATCGAAATTATTCAATGCAGCATCTGCCACATGTAATACCTTGGATGCACCATATTGTCCCAATTGGGCGGCATTAGGAGCATCTCCCAAGCAAAGGGCCACACATTCCGTGCCTAGGACCTGAGCTGTTTTATAACCGTAGGTTACGGCTTCGAAGGCAGCTTTCTTGAATTCGCCGCCTTGGCTTTCTGCAAATACTAATACTGACATATCTCAGTTTTTATTTGGACTCTTAACAGAGTTGGATTAAAGAATGAACTCGGTTTGGCTAAGTGGCAATAGATGGCCACAATATCCTGATAGCCGAGTATTAGATGATTTTGGCTTCCTCATGAAGTAGGCGAACCAATTCTTCCATGTTTTCAGGATCAACCATCTTACATGCAGCTTTGGCTGGGGGCAACTCATAACTCACCACAGAAGAAACATCCTCAAAGTCAACAGGAGATACCACATTGATAGGCTTTCTTCTTGCCTGCATGATTCCCCTCATGTTAGGGATTCTTTGTTCAGCCAAACCTTTTGCAGCAGAAAGTACGAATGGAGTATCCACCTCGATTGTTTCCTTTCCTCCTTCGATATCGCGCTTGATTGTAGCAGTATTGCCGTTCATCTCCATTTCACTGGCATATGAAATGAATGGCATAGCCAACATGTCAGCTACCATTCCTCCTACTTCAGAACCATTGTAGTCAATCGTTTCCTTACCACAGAAAACCATATCGTAATTCTGCTCCTTGGCATATTCTGCAATCTGCTTGGCTACATAAAGGCTGCTTGTTGGGTTACAGTCAATCCTTACAGCATCATCGGCTCCGATAGCCAATCCTTTTCTAATCACAGCATCATTGGATGCAGGACCTACATTGATTAGGGTAACCGTACCTCCTGTAGCTTCCTTTAGTTCCATTGCTCTTACTAGGGCATACCATTCGTCATAAGGGTTCATGATGAATGTAATCCCTGCTTCGTTGAACTCCGTATGATCAGCATTGAATGAAATCTTTGCCGTGGTATCGGGAGTTTTGCTTACACAAACCAGTAATTTCATATGATATATTTATAATATTATTGTGAATTTCACCGCAAATATATGGGATATGGGAATCAAAAGCGAATTTTCGCTAAATCATAAAAAACAATATTCCATAACTTTGGCGCAAAAATACAAACTTATATGTCTCAAAGATTGGAATTGTTGAAATCCATGCTGGAAAAGAATCCAAAGGATTCATTTTTACTATTTGCCATTGCAAAGGAATATGAGGGATTAGGACAAGAGGATGAAGCACTTTCCTTTTTTTTGAATCTCAAGCAAACACAACCTGATTACGTGGGTTTATATTATCATCTGGGTAAACTCTATGAACGTAAGGAAGAAATTGAAACAGCTTTCTTTACTTACAGGGAAGGAATGGAAGTGGCCCGAAAGGCAGGAGACCAACACGCCTTGGGTGAATTGGCTGCTGCAAAACTCAATCTGGGTGATGATGATGACTTTGATGACTAGATTCCTGGATGATTCAACAATAGATGTCCGAACATGGTGTTTCTAGCATCAGTTGGCTTTTAGTCTAACATCTCAAACTTATTCAACATGGAAAAAAGAATAACCAAAAAAGAAAAGGCTACGGCCATCATGGAAATCTTGGAGGACTTATATCCCGAGACACCCGTGCCGTTGGACCATACATCACCATACACATTACTTATTGCTGTATTATTGTCTGCCCAGTGTACAGATGAACGTGTGAATCAAGTTACTCCTGCCTTATTTGAATTGGCGGACAACCCCTTTGACATGGCCCAGCAAAAGGTGGAGGATATCAAGGCGATTATTAGACCATGTGGATTGTCGCCTAGGAAATCCAAGGCCATTTATGACTTGTCGCACATCCTTATTGATAAGTATGACGGTGAAGTACCTCAAAGTTTTGAGGCCTTGGAAGAATTGCCAGGGGTAGGGCACAAGACGGCTTCCGTAGTCATGTCCCAAGCATTTGGTGTGCCTGCTTTTCCGGTGGATACGCACATTCATCGTTTAGCATACCGATGGACACTGAGTACCGGCAAGAACGTCGATAAGACCGAAAAGGATTTGAAGCGACTCTTTCCAAGGGAGTCATGGAATAAGCTTCATCTTCAGATTATCTTTTTTGGTAGGGAGTATTGTCCTGCCAGAGGACATGATGTTGATAGTTGCCCGATTTGCAGCCAGTATGGAAGAAAGAACATGAAGCGTTGACCCGTTCTAAAATAGGAAGCAGCATCCATTCATTTGATTGGATACTGCTTCTATTGATTGAGTGTTAATTTGCTTTTATTGTGCGATGAGCCTACCTGAGCCTACTCGTTCCTTACCGATTTTGAGTTCATATAAGTAAACTCCCTTTGGTAGTCCCTCTTTCTGGTAATAATACATTTCATCCTGGAATTGTCTGGATTCAATCAGTTTTCCTGCAACATCATAAAAGAACAATGAGAATGTGGTGCCTTGTGGGAACCCTCTTGTCTCCACTGTGAATTCATCTTCGAACGGATTCGGATAGATAGCAAAGTAATTCTCCTCCTCTGTATCCAGTTTACAGGAAACTTCAGAACCCATAACCGTATGGTTGGAAATTCTTCCGTCAACGTATGAATGCTTGAAAATGAAGTCTGACGGAAAGATGTTCTCATCTTCATTCAGGATACTGAATTTGGCATAGAAGAAGACTGTGTTGGGTGCCTGTATTCCCTCCTCCCATTTGGAATATGAGGTGAATAGGATATCGCCATTGTCTATCTGGTTATAGGCCATTCCTATATCATCATTAGAGGGAGAGCCATGTGTATATCCATCAAATGATAACTTGGCTGAGTTATAATCCATTACAAAATCAATGGCTTTGACCCATTCTTGGTCATTCACATAAATAGGAATCAGGATACTGCATTCCTCCTCAATGATTACGGATTCGTCAATATTCATGCTAACGATAGGTTCTTCGTCCAATCGCAGCGCAGCTGCTGAATTATCCCAGGAACCATCCGTATCTCCAAGAAGAATACCCCTGAAGTCAGTTGGTGATGGATAGCTACAAGTTCCGTCATTGGTTATCGGAATCTCATAACAGAAAGAAGTCTGAGGGATGTTCAGCCTATGGAAACCCGAACCATCATCGAAAGGATAGGTACTACTTATTTGGTATTGGTTGGTATTGTCAACAGTATGATTGTCTACGAATAACCAATCCTTGGAAGCGTCTATTGTGTTCTCATTCCATAGTTGTGGATACTCTCCGATATTGAGTGTAATTCGATTTTGTATATGAGTGATATCTCCTGCTGTTACACTTCCGTTCATATTTACATCCATGGCGATCATTTGGTAAGGCGATGGTGAGAAAAGTGGGTCGAGTGTAGTGACGAGATGTGTCCAGTAACAATCCATACCATTAATGATAGGCATGACTTGGACATTATTATCAATATCCCTTTCCAATTGTATATGGGAATCATCAACAGTATTGAAATAAAACGAACCATTCAGGTCGGGTTGTGTCAGATTGCTCTGGTTCGGCCAACAATTGGAGTCCGTTCCTCCTATTTGGGTCAGGTTGTAAGTACTTGGATTGTCTGTATCGTATTTTAATGGACGTGCTGTATCATCCCAAAAAGTAACCTGTGATTGCAACATGGAATTACTGCCTGTATTGGATGCCCATCCATCATCAGCGCAGCCCTGAACGATATCAATTTCATAACTTTCAATTAGATTATCAATGGAGAATTCAGCATTCAATGGATTGGGACCATAGAATGAAGCAAGGGGTTCGAATTCAATACATGCAATCTCGCCACTCCCTGTAAATGACGTGCCTACAGGAGCGGCAGATGTGTAATAAATGGTCAGACAAACCATGTTGGGAAACGAATTGGCATTGATGGCATAGGTAGCATTAGGGTCACTATCCAAAACGACTGAACCCAAGTCTGCAAAACCTGTCGGTGCCATAAGTGATGGATCATATACCAGACAATAGTCCATGCCTATCATTCCGTTCGTTATATCTCCTTTGGTCATCAGTGGAAGACAGAATGAATTATCCCCCATTGCTTGGCAACTCAATTCGAGTTGACCTAATTCATAATGACAGGTATCAACGATGTTTTCTGTAATCGTTACGGACAATTGGGTACCACATCCATTATCCAAATTTCCAACATATACGGTATAGGTGCCTGGTTCGGTCACGACCAATGTGGATGTACTATTATTCTGTTGCCACCAATTATAAGTGTAGTTACCCATTCCGATAACTTCAAGTGGAATACTCGTTGTTGTATTGGTTAGTTCCGTAGTAGGGTAGTCTAAGATTACATTAGGAATGGAGAAGTCAGCATCCAAGGAAATGGATGCTTCTGAAGTACATCCATTCAAATCCGTTACAGTTACTGAGAATACCTCTGGTGCTGTAATTAATGCAGGAATAGATTCTCCATTAGAGCCATCAGACCAAATATAGGAATAGTCCCCCGGATTATTAGGGGGAGGATTTGAAATGGCAGTCAAGGCAATCGTCGGATTATCACAACTGGCTATGGGACTGCTCGCTTCGATGAATGTATTCAAGGCGCAAGGCGGACTGATAGTGATGGATTCGCATTCGGAACAGATATTACTACAGTCATCGAATGCAAAGTAACATAGATTGTAGGTGCCCGGATTCAAATCAAAAGGATAGTTGGATGTAGCTACAACCTGTCCGTTTACTTCGATATAACCGAAATCATAATTAGCTGTGAGACTAACTGTCGCTGTACCATCGGTATTATAACTGATGTTGGGTGTGAATGAAGCATCACAAGGGAAAGTTGGTGTACATCCGAGATCTTCTGTAATCGTTACGGAGAATTGTGTTCCACATCCATTATCCAAATCGCCGACATAAACGGTGTAAGTACCCGGTTCGGTCACGACCAATGTGGACGTACTATTGTTTTGTTGCCACCAATTATAGGTGAGATTGCCTGTTCCGATAACTTCCAAGGTAATACTGGTCACCGTATTGGTGAGTTCTGTGGTTGGATAATTCAAGAATGCATTTGGTACGGAAAAGTCAGCATCGACCTGTATCGTTGCTTCAGCTGAGCAGCCATAAATATCCGTTACCGTTACGGTGTGGGTTTCCGGGCCCGTAGGAAGTGTAAAATTGAATTCTCCTATTGTACCATTGGACCATTGGTATGTATAGTCATTGGGTGTAGCGGGAGGTAGATTCGGAATGGCAGTGAGACCAATAGTAGGAGCGTTGCAATCAGCTATTATATGTGTTGCATCTATGGTCACATCCTGTACACAAACTGTGATTTGCTGGCATTCTGAGCATTGGTAAAAACCGCAATTGTCCAATGCATAATAACATAATTCATAAATACCAGACGTAGTGAATTGGTGTTGGAGCGTAATTCCGCTACTGATATATTGATTATCAATATACCAATCTCCGAACCATGCATTACTGGTAGTGGAAAGCATGCCATTCCCATCAACGAAATATGCAAAGAACGGGTCGCAGAATTCACAGAATTCAATATTCACATTCACAGATGCAGAACCCGTAAATGGACCATTGGAAAGTGTCGCCACACACAAGTAATCGTTTTCCATGATTGTATCCGTAAGTATGGAATCACAATCATTGGTACATAGACTATCGTTCAGTATGTCAGTATCACTGAGGATATCGGCACATTGGCATAGGATATCATTATCGGGATCATTATCCTGTAGGATTTGGTTGCAACAATCATTCGTGTATGTGATATTGGCGGTATTGGTATAGGTGAATGGAGTATCATAGCCACCCCAGGGGAATTCCAGAAAAGTACTGATGATTAGTGTGGCGGTTTCTCCGGGAGGTATGGTGTCATTCCAAGTTACGACAGAAGTATTGGCATCGAAAGTGTATACCCCCTCCGTTGAACTTAGGTTATTGATAATTGGGGCATAAGGTTGGTTGAATGAGAAACTATCCCTCATATCATCCACCATTTCATAAATGATGGGGCATAATCCATTATTCGTGACCTCAATTGTGAAGTTGAGGGGTTCTTGTTGGATGGGTGAGACGAATACGAAATTCTGATCAACCGATTTATTGATGGTCAGTTGGGCTTGGAGTCCCATTGGGCCCAAGATGATGATACAAGTTGTAAAGAATGTGATAATTCCTTTCATGGTTTCTGTTTTATTCAGGATGAATTAATGGGCAATTAGTTTTCCGGTCTGTACCAAAGTGTTTCCGTCCAGAATTTGATAGATATAGGTACCCGTTGACAATTGGGGTAAGTGAATGATATTGTTGCCTTGGCTGAGGTTATGACGAGCAATGGATTTTCCTTGTATATCCAGAATTTGGAATTGCAGACGATGATATGGTGTTTGTTCCCAATGAATCAATAATTCCTGATGGAAAGGATTCGGACCTATCTTGATATCAATCATCTTATCCAAGTGGTATACATGGTCAATAAGATCCACCAAAATGTAGTCCTCTGCTATGGTATGGAATACTTCATTGGTATGAATGGGGGCATTATAATCGAAATAAATCGAAGCATCATTCAGTATCACAGTACCCGGAATATTACCTTCTATTTGACTGATGGTGAATTGTACGAATCCTTGTGATAATATAGGATTGGAAGCACTATCGGGTAGCATGATATTATCAAATGAGAACTGGATGATATGACCATCTATGATGCTGAATTCAAATGGATGGCTCCATGACTCCAGTACGATACTTGTTGGGTCAAGGAATTCGGATAATGTATCCAAGATTACCACTTCGTAGGCTGTGTCCGTTCCCGTATTCTGGAATCTGATTTTGTATTCCAAATCATAATGGTCGGTTATGAGATGGTCTGCTTCATATCCAACAGGGAATGCCTGTTTGTCATTCGGGTCGAATGATCCTACATTCGGCTGGCAATCTAACGAAATATAAGGATGGTCATCGTAATCAGGGAATTCTCCGAATATCCCCAACATATTGGGAATGTCCGCACCACAACCCTCATTGGTGATGGAAATCAGACTATCGGGGAAAGGATATCCTGCCTCTTGGTAGGTTTGGAAATTGACGGTTCCGCCAGAGACATCAAAAATAATGGTTTCCTCATTGCCGGGGTCAACCAAATAATCCTGGTCTACCCGCATAATCATATCCTCGATGATTTGTGCCTTGGACGGAACAATCATATTTCCGACTCCAATATTGCGAATGGTATATTCCAATGTGGTGCCGGTACAAACCTCCTCGACTTCAATCCTTGAGCCATTCCAAGCTGGAAAGCAGTAATTATTGGGATTGATGGTAGCTTTTGTACAATGAGTCTGACCCAGTGTTGCATCACAACTGACTTCTACATCTATGGTGAAATTTCCCGATTCGAAAAGTCCAAGGTCACCCAAATCGAAAGTCAGAGTACTTCCATCTTGTGAGATAGGTGTGATGCTAGAATTGGTATAGGTCAGGAAGCTATCCAACTCGACTACGATATTCGCATTCTGGGCACTATCCGTTCCTGTATTTTGATAATGTACCACATACTGGGAATCGAAGCATCGTTTTAGGTGATGGGCATTGATGCCAACCACCAAATTCGGACAATTCACGATAGGTTGGATGATGATGTCATCCAAAGAGATATTATCAGGGCCTTGGACATTACTCACGTTCAGGGGAGCGGAACAAACCTCCCAGTACCGATTCGGGATAATAGGGTAGACGTCATAATTCCCTAGGGGCAGCAGGGCTTGGCTGAATGTTCCATCCGGTTGGGTAACGCTATAGAAAATATCCGTACCGTTATCGAATGCAATGAGCCAACGAGGAACCTGGAAATCCGAACCATCTGTAATACAGTTATCGTTGGTGTCAGCAATCAAATTGCCTGTAATGAATAACAAGTCAGAATCGGCTATATAATACACCGTCCCGGATAATGTGCCATTGAGGTCATCATCCGGAGCACCTCCCATAATGTTGAGTCCGGAAGCATCAACTGCTACGACTTTTCCGAATTGGTCATTATTGGTTGTCGAGTTGGGGACATACCGATTGGATTGCTGCCACAATGAACCATCCCAACCGAAACGATAAATAGCTCCGCTCTGTGGACCATTATCTTCTGCATCGGGTGCTCCGACAACTACCTGGGTCCCGTCATTGCTAATGGCGATGTCAAAACCCATGAGTTCTGTATCCGCAACTCCGTCAGGTGTCAATTTTTGGATTTGATTCCAATTATTCCCATCGAAATCATACACATAAAAAGCTCCCACACCACTGGCATCAAAAGGAGATGATATGGCCAATCTGTCACCTGAACCATCCAAGTCCAAGTTGCGTCCGAACCAAGTATCAATTGGAGTATCCAATGGGTGGGGAATATTCGTTTCGGACCAGATGTCATTTTGGCTATCAAAGTCGAAGACATGTACTTTTCCTATTCCTGTAGTCATGAAAGAACCCACTGCAACACGATTCCCGGAGTCGTTGATGGCTACATCAAAACCGAATTGCTCATTGTCATTTCCGTTTGTGGGTATGAGCTTGGTGGTTTCCGTCCAAGTATCGCCATCCCTAGTGAATATATAGGCTGAACCACTTTCAGGGCCATTGTCATCATTCTGATGGGCACCTATTATTATGACATTACCTTGTTCATTAATGGCGATGGATTGTCCGAATCCATCTAAGGCTGCGCCATCACTCGGAATGAGTTTGACTTGCTCAATCCATGTGCCACCTTGCCTTGCGAATACATATGCCGAGCCACTGTCCAATCCATTCGAGTCACTAAAAAAGGAACTGGCTACAATGAAGTTCCCATTCCCACTTATGGCCACGGCATGTCCGAAATTATCGAATAATGACATGTCTGACGGAATAAGATGGAATGGTAAGGTCCATTGGTTATCTACTTTCCTAAGGATTTCGATACTACCACCTGTACTGAATAAATCACTGTCCAGAGGACTACCGATAACAGCCCATTCCCCTTGGTGATCCATTGAAATGGCGGCTCCGAATCTGTAATTCTCCTCTATTGTAGGAGGTACAATCAGTTCGATATTCTGCCCTATTATGGACAAGGAGGAAAGGAGAAAGATGATATGTAGGTAGATACACTTCATGGATAGCAGTCGATTTTCTAAGGAAGTTCCTAATTATTCAAGGCTAATTGATGCTTGAAATGAGGATTTAACTTCCTTACAATGCTAAAGATGCGCTGAGCCTGTAGGTTTTTCAATTACAATATATCTGATTTATCGGGGTTAAATTAGGTTGTATTATTGTATTATATTGTATATCAGGTAATTATTATTATATTTATCGGATATGTATGATAGTAAACTCATTCAGACCCTCATTACATTTGATACAAAGGAGAGGAAGGAACTGACGAAGTTCGTTCGTTCCTCTTATCATAACCAACATAAGAATGTATCTAGGTTATTGGCATTCATATTTGAATCCCGGCAAATTACAGCCGAAAGTGTGTCCAAGATGAAAGCTTACGAATGCCTTTTTCCGGGCGAGGCATTCGATAATATGAGAATCATACATGTCATGTCCTATTTGTTGAAGATAGTGGAATCTTTCCTTGCTTACCAACAATGGAAGTCCCATCCCACAAACGAGCAGTTGAACCTGATAAGGAATCTGAGAAACAGAAGATTGGACAAGCAATTCAGGCAGGAAATCAAATCCTTTCGTAAGATTCAGGAAAAACAACCCTACAGGGATTCGAGGTATCATTATTTCAATTATCAGTTGGAATTGGAACATTATCGGCATATCAGTGAGCAGCGTAGGGTGATTACTTCCAATCTTCAGGAAATTTCCAACGGTCTGAATTCATTCTTCATAGCGGAGAAACTCAAACAAACCTGTGAGATTCTTTCACACAAAAATGTAGAAATCAAGGAATACGATTTGGGATTGTTGGATGAGGTATTGAATTATGTAGAAAGACAAAGTAGATATCTGGAAATCCCGGCTATTGCAGTTTATTTTCATGGATATAAGATACTAAGCCAGGTAGACGAGAATCATTTCTACTCATTCAAGGATTTATTATTGGAATATCAGACTGCTTTTCCCAAGGAGGAACTCAAGGATTTGTATTTGATAGCCATCAATTTTTGTATCAAGCAACTGAATTTGGGAAGTACGAATTTCAATAAGGATTTATTCGAATTGTATCAATCGGGATTGGAAACCGGCATCTTTATGAATGATGGGATTCTCTCGCGTTATACCTATACGAATATTGTAACCCTAGGCCTGAAAATGAATGCTTTCGAATGGGTTCAGGATTTTTTGTTGGATTATAAGAAGTACTTGGACAAACGCTACCGCAATGCTTTTCTTGATTACAATCAGGCCAAATTATATTACGAACAAAAGCAATATAGGAAAGCCATGAGAATCCTATTGCAAACAGATGTGGATGATGTACTCGTCTATTTGGATGGAAAGCGGATGCTACTTAAGATGTACTACGAATTGGAGGAATTCGATGCCTTGGAAGCATTGATTGATAGTTTTAGAACCTATCTGACAAGGAAAAAGGTCATTGCCTATCATAAGACCAATTATAAGAATATTCTTTCCATACTGAAGAAGATGATTTATCTGAATCGTTCAGACGAAACCGAAAAGCATAAACTCAGGATAAGGATAGAGAGTGAGGAAATTCTGACAGAAAGAAACTGGCTCTTGGAACAATTAGGCTGATAGGTAAGAAACCTCTATACTGAATTACTTGGAGTTGCATCTTCGGGGAAGATATACTTATTGTTCACCTTATTTTTATGCCGTTCATGGAAATCCTCAAAAAGGGTAACTTGCTGTTCTTTCGAAAGGGGTGGGTTTTCATCATACATACCTTTTAGTTTTCTTTGTCTCATTGCCTCATACAGGCTTACTGCCGCAGCAACTGATATGTTGAGACTTTGTACAAAACCCATTTGGGGAATGATGAAATTTCCATCACAGAGTCGGAGTGCTTCCTCGCTGACCCCATGCTGTTCATTGCCAAACAATAAGGCAACAGGTGCGGCCAAATCCAAATCATACAAGGATTTGGAATCCTTGCCGAGATGGGTGGCAAAAACATGGTTGTATTTTTCCCTTACGGCATCGAAGCATTTTTTGGTGTCATTGAATAAGCGGACATCCACCCATTTTCTGGCTCCTGCAGAAGTTCGTTTACCTAAGGTCACATTAGAAGCCTCATAATCAGGATGGCTTTGTAGAATGAATATTTCCATGATTCCCACAGAATCACAGGTTCGAAGAACTGCTCCGATATTGTGTTGGTCGTGGACATTCTCAAGGATGACGGTCAGGCTTGGCTGTCTCCTGCGAATGACTTCACGCATCTTCTTTTCCCTTTTTTCATTCATTGTAGCGTAAAAGTAAACATACGAATCATAATCTGCCTAAATTTGCAGCCATGTCTTCAGACAAATCATATATCAGACGTTGTTTCGAACTGGCTTTGCTGGGTAAGGGGAAAGAAGGAACCAATCCAATCGTAGGTGCGGTCATTGTCCATGATGGTCGTATCATAGGGGAGGGATGGCACCAGCAATACGGTGGTGCACATGCCGAAGTCAATGCGGTATCGAGCGTAAGAGAGGAAGACATTCATTTATTGGTAGACTCCACTATTTATGTGAGTTTGGAACCTTGTTTCCATCACGGAAATACACCTCCTTGTGTAAATCTCATACTGGATAAAGGATTCAGGCGTGTAGTCATCGCATGCTTGGATGTGGATGAAAGGGTTTGCGGAAATAGCGTACTGAAACTCAAGGATCATGGTGTAGAGGTCAGTTTGGGGGTGTTGGAAGATGAGGGAAAACACCTTGTTCGTAGATTTTTTACCTACAAGCAGGAAAACAGGCCCTATATCATACTCAAATGGGCCCAATCCAAGGATGGTTTTATTGGAAAGGATGGCGAACAGGTTTGGCTGACAGGTAAGGTGTCCAAGACCTTGGTACATAAATGGAGAGCTGAGGAATCAGCCATTTTGGTAGGGACGAACACTGCAGTTGTGGACAATCCCCAATTGACCAATAGGCTCTATCCCGGAGAACCACCCTTGAGAATCGTTCTGGATCGTCAGCAACGATTATCTAAGACAGCCCATCTCATGGACGGACAGGTTCCGACATGGTATGTTACAGAACAACCATTTGACCATCCTCATGTTAGGTCTATGGTCATGCCATTTGATGAAAAATTGATTCCTAATCTGCTCGATGCATTATTTGGACATAAGATGAAATCCTTGATTGTCGAGGGCGGTTCCGAATTACTATCAACTTTCATACGATTGGGCCTATGGGATGAAGCCCGTATTTTTACGGCAGATAAAAGATTAGGGCATGGTATCAAGGCTCCTGATTTCCCATTTGATACGATACACGAACGAATTCAGGTAGGTGACGACCAATTGGATATCATTATGAAACCTACTTCTTAACCAACCTTTTTAATTTCAATATTTTGGACGCAGGTCTTTTATATCTCATTCTGAGTGTTGTTTCTTCTTCCATCCTCATTCTTCTATTCAAGGTCTTTGAAAGAAAAGGGGTCAGTACTTTCCAGGCTATTGTCATCAATTATCTGGTATGTGTCCTTACAGGATATGTTGTAACCCAGGATTCCCCATTCACAAGGGATTTTTGGAACGAGCCCTGGTTCCTATTCGGTATCGGATTGGGATTGTGTTTTATCATAGGATTCAATATTGTGGCGAAAACCGTACAGGTTTTTGGAGTGACGGTTGGTTCCGTTGCCCAGAAGATGTCGTTGCTGTTATCAGTTACCTTTGCCATCATTTATTTCAATGAAAGTGCCAATCTGATTAAGATTATCGGACTTGTTTTGGCATTCGCAGCCATTATTCTCACGAATATTCCTGCCAAGGATGGCGAAGTGGAACAGGTAGGGGGTGATAGTATCACACCCAAGGAGAAGTTCAGTAAGTATTTCTACCTCATCGTACTTACATTCGGAATCAGTGGTTTTTTGGAAATCATTATACAATACGTTGAAAAGGAAATGGAATCCCAAGGAGAGGATGCTTCTTTTATTATATTCGCCTTTGGTGTGGCATTCATTCTGGGAGGCTTGTATTGGTTATCCCAAATGATGAGAGGAAAAATGAAACTGGAAAGGAAAAGCCTTGTCGGAGGTTTGGTATTGGGCGTGCCCAATTTCTTTTCACTTTACTTCCTAATGTTGGCCCTGGGCCAACCACAATGGGAAGCCTCTGTTATTCTACCCGTATCCAATGTGGGGATTATCGGCCTTGCCGCAGTTGCAGCCTATGTCGTGTTTAGGGAACGATTATCTTTCCTCAATGTCATAGGTGCGCTTTTGGCTATGGTATCCATTTTACTCATAGGTTTTTCTGACGAATTGATTCAATTGATATGAAATACTTGACATTTATTTTCCTTGTCTTCCTTTCCGTTACGACATCCCAGGCTCAGGATACCCTGCGGGTTTTGTTCTTGGGGAATAGTTATACCAATAATAATAATCTCCCTGCATTGGTTGCCAGCATTGCTGATTCCCAAGGAGATCTATTGGTTCATGATAAGAATACTCCGGGTGGACATACCCTAGAGGGACATACCAATAATGCGACTTCCCAAAATAAGATTGCAGAGGGGGATTGGGATTTTGTGGTAATGCAAGAGCAAAGCCAGCTTCCATCATTTCCTCCCGGTCAAGTGGAAAATCAGGTATTGCCTTTTGCAGAGGAACTGGTTGGGGATATTCGTGATGTGAATCCTTGTACCGAACCGATGTTTTTTATGACATGGGGTAGGGAGAATGGTGATCAGAGTAACTGCGAATTCTACGAACCATTATGTACCTATGAGGGAATGCAATCCAGATTGACTTCAAGTTACAATCTGATGGCAATGGACAATGATGCGAATGTATCTCCTGTTGGCGAAGCTTGGAGGAGGGTCAGGGCCACATACCCGGAAATCGGGTTGTATGCAGGTGATGGTTCACATCCGAGTATCAATGGTTCGTTTCTGGCTGCATGCGTCTTTTATAATATGTTATTTGATAAGGAAATGGGCAATGGATATTATATCCCCAATGGCGTGGAGGAATCAGATGCCGAAAAACTCCGTACCATAGCTGAAGAAACGGTTTTTGATGAATTGGAACAATGGAATTTCAGTTTGGTGGATATAGAATTGGATGTAACTTTTGAACTGAATGACCCAAGTATTACCCTTACGAATAATACCAATAATGTATCGAATCATCTCTGGGAATTTGGTGATGGTACAACCAGTATGGATGCAAATCCAAGTAATCATGAATACACCGAAGATGGAACCTACGAAGTAATTTATACGGCCTCCAATGATTGTAACACGGAAAATTTTTCATTCGAGATTATGATTGTCAGTCTTTCGAATGAGGATTGGAGTTCCGATGTCACATTTGATATTTATCCTAACCCATCAAGTGGAGCCGTTTATTTTAGGACGGATATAAATGCACCATTCAACATCAGGATTTTTGATGTCAACGGACAATTGATCAAGGATGGAGTATATGCCAACGGAGATGCACTATCCCTGCATCAATGGCCCAAAGGAAATTATTGGTTAGAAGTGGAATGGAATAATCAGCGTAAGATAATGGATTTGATTATCAGGTGATTATGATAATATTATTGTTATTGGAAAGGGGCATGAGTGTACGCACTCATGCCCCTTTTTAGTAATATGGAAAAAAGAAAACCCTCACCTTTGGAAGGCAAGGGTCTCTAACCCAAACAAATAAACACAAAAACTACTTTTAAACAATCTTGACAATACAAATATACTTGCAAAACGATGTTTGCAACAAGTGTTGTCCCTAAATTTTGTGACAGTTATTTACTTATAGATATAACTTTTGCATCTGTATAAGATGTTGTAATTCATTATGTAATGATGTTTTTTGTGTTTTTTTATTAACAAAAGATGTGAGTTAACTTTTTTGCAAGAAGCCATTGATTTGTGATGAGGTAATATTCGATTGATAATTCCTTAAATAGGTTATTCTCTAATAATCAATTAAATATAGCCTAGTTTGTGACTGATTTTTTTGGATGAATGAGATATGTTAATGTACGTTCATTTCCAAGATGGGCCTCTGAACAATTAATAGTCCCGTTTGTACTATTTATAATTGAATCTAACGTTGAAAACCATACAAACAAGCCTATCTTTGCGATAGCAAAGGAAAAAAATGAACGGATGTTAATATTGATATCACCTGCTAAGACCCTGGATTATTCTGAGGCATCGTATGAATTCCATTCCAAACCAAGAATGCTGAAGGATAGCCAAGTCCTTGTTGAAGACCTGAAGCAGAAAAGCAGTAAGGATTTACAGCAATTGATGAGTGTGAGTGAGAAGATTGCCAATTTGAATGTAGAGCGCTTCCAATCATTCAAGACACCTTTCAATACCAAGAATGCGAAGCCCTCTGTTTTGGCATTCAAGGGGGATGTTTACACGGGACTCCAAGCAGAGGAAATGGATAAGGAAGACCTGGAATTCGCCCAGGATCACCTTAGGATACTATCCGGATTGTATGGTGTCCTGAGACCGATGGATCTCATGCAACCCTATCGTTTGGAAATGGGGACCAGACTCAAGAATGAAAAAGGTAAGAATCTCTATGAATTCTGGGATGACCGTATCACCAAGACACTGAACAAGGATTTGAAATCATCAGGCGGTAATGCCATTATCAATCTGGCATCCAAGGAGTATTTCGGTTCGGTCAAAACACAATCCCTTAAGGGTGATTTATATCATGTCAATTTCAAGGAGGAACGAAATGGTAAGTATAAAATCATCTCTTTCAATGCCAAGAAAGCTAGGGGGGTCATGTCTCGTTACATCATTAAGAACAGGCTGACAGAACCCGAATCCCTCAAGGCTTTCGATGAGGATGGATATGCTTTCAATCCTGACTTATCTTCGGAGCGCGAATGGATATTCACAAGATAATCAAGAAACCTATGATATGTTCAAGGGCCCTGTATGATGTTTTCATCTTACAGGGCTCGTTTTTTATACTAATTTGATTAATTTACGTTTTTGGGTTCAAAGCTGTTTTTTCCAGGAATAAATAGATTCTTTTCCGAGACTTGAGACAGTTTTCCGACCCAGTATTTCCAACCTGAGACAATTCAAAAACGTAGATGTGTTGTAGCATCATGATGTACTAAAGGTAATTTGTGAAAACCATACAGGTATGAGACTAATAAAACTGATATTAGGGATTGCTTTTTCAATCCTGACCTATTTTTTTATCCAATTCCTCAGCGAACCTCAAACCATTGGAGAGGGGAGGGAGATACCACCTGTAGGGAACCTCATGAATCCTTTTTCTGGAGTTTGGGCCAATGCCGAACCCACCACATTCGTTCCCGAACAGAATATGGCATTCGACGCACTGGATGGTGAGGTGAATGTGCATTATGATGAACGTATGGTTCCTCACATATTTGCGGATAATACCAAGGATGCCCTTTTTGTACAAGGTTATGTGACGGCCTCTCAACGCTACTTCCAAATGGATATAAGTGTCCGTTCCACAGCGGGTAGATTGTCCGAGGTTCTGGGAGAGAGTATATTGGATCGAGACCTCAAGCAGCGTCGTAAGGGTATGGTATTCGCAGCTGAGAATGCAGTCAGGGAATGGATGAAGAATGAGGAATCCAAGGAACTGTTAGGAGCTTATGTGGATGGTGTGAATGCTTATGTGAATAGCCTGAGTCCTGCAGATTATCCCTTGGAATACAAACTAATGGGTTTCGAACCCGAGGAATGGAGCATACTGAAAACAGCCATTTTCGTAAAGGCCATGGCTTACTCCTTGGCAGGTAGACACTTGGATATCGAAGCAACCAATTCCCTGAAACGATTCACCAAGGATACATTCGACTACCTCTATCCTGAGTACTTTAAGGAAGAAACACCCATCGTCCCGATTGACAGGAAGAATTGGGCTTTCAAGGCTGAGAAAGTAGCGGATGATAAGATTGATAATGATATTGATTCCTATTTCGATTATAAGAATTATGACAATCCCCCTGCTGGTCTGGGGTCCAATAACTGGGTCGTTTCGGGGAGTAAGACCAAATCTGGTGACCCGATTCTATGTGGAGACCCTCACTTAGGCCTCACATTGCCATCCATATGGTATGAAATGCAGATCAATACACCCGAACTCAATGCTTACGGTGTTACCCTGCCGGGAATTCCTTTTGTTATCATCGGTTTCAACGAATTTATCGCTTGGACACAGACAAATGTAGGACATGATGTCACGGATTTATATCAGATGACATGGAAGGATAAAACCAAGATGGAATATCTCTATGATGGTGAATATAAAAAAGTGGAATTGAGGGTGGATGAATACCAAGTCAAAGGTCTAGGAACCATTAGGGATACAGTGAGATATACCGTTTGGGGCCCCGTAACCTATGAAAACCCCAACGGAATGGAAGATGATTTGGCTTACCAATGGCTAGGACATCATGGTTCGGATAAGAATGAGATTACCACCTTTTATGAATTGAACAAGGCCCGTAATTTCGATGAGTATTATAAGGCATTGAATACCTACAATGTCCCTGCACAGAATTATGCATTCGCTTCCCGTGAGGGGGATATAGCGCTCAGGGTAATGGGCAAGTATCCACTCAAGGAAGAAGGGCAGGGACGATTCGTCAGGGATGGCTCCCTATCCTCATCCGGTTGGAAAGGGTTCATTCCCAAGGAACATGTCCCTTTTGTAAAGAATCCTCCGCAGGGATTCGTATCCTCCGCCAATCAGCATTCGACAGACCCCTCATATCCTTATTATTATAATAAGGAAAAATTCGAGGCATTCAGAGGGCGTATTGCCAATAGATTACTATCTGAAAAGGAAGTATTCACGGTACAGGATATGATGGATATGCAGAATAGCAACTATTGCCTCAAGTCCGAAGAAGCATTTCCATTGATGATGCAATACCTGGATGAGGCCGAACAATCCGCCAATCCCGGAGTCATGACTTTGCTGAAGAATTGGGACTATACTTATCGTTCGGATAGTAAAGCCGCCACATTCTTCAATGCATGGTGGTCAAATCTTCATAATGAGGATCTTTGGGATGAAATGGAGACTGAGCCTTATCCCTTGATGAGACCCAGTTGGATTCGAACCATCCATCTGATGCGGGATGTACCCGAAAGTATCTTTTTTGATGACAGACGAACAGATGAGGCAGAAACCATAAATGATATTGTCACCAAGAGTTTCAAGAAAGCGATCAAGGAATTTGGTGATGATATTCCCAAATGGTCGGATTTTCAGAATCCTACGATTTATCACATTACCCGATCCATTCCTGCATTCAATAGGACACCTGAGGTGGGAGGTGTGCATTCTGCCTTGAATGCGCAAACACATGTGCATGGTCCCTCCTGGCGACAAATCGTAGTTTTGGGTGATGAGGTCAAGGCTTTCGTTTCCTATCCCGGCGGTCAATCCGGGAATCCGGGTTCCAAGTATTATGATGATTTTCTGGATACTTGGGCCAATGGAAAATACTATGAAGCCATGTTCATGATATCCGAGGATGATCACGCTGAGGGAATGATTGCTAGACAAATCTATTCCAAGAAATAATACCATTCATAATGGACTATGTGCATTCCAAACCAGTAAGCTTAAGGGCCAGAATGGCAGAAACTGGTTTGTTCTTCATGAAAATCAACAAAAGACTAAAGGGTTTCCTTGAGAATAATGCCATCAAAAGGCCTGCTAGGATACCTGGTTCATTGAAGAAGAATTGTAAGCTTGAAATTCAGGAACAGGCAGGCAGGAAAGTATGGATTGTTTCACCTCATAATGCCAAGGACTCCGAATGGAATATCCTTTACCTACATGGTGGTGCCTATGTATTCAATATCACATATTTCCATTGGAAATGGATAGAACAATTGTGTTTGGAAACAGGAGCTCGCATCATCGTACCTGATTACCCATTGGCACCCGAATATGATTGTAAGGCTGTTTTTGGATTCCTAGATGGAATGTATGCGGATATCATGCAGGGAATGAAAGGGAAATGGATTTTTATGGGAGATTCCGCAGGAGGTGGGATGTCCTTGGGATTAGCCATGCATTTCAGGGACCAGAATAGGCCCCAACCCCGTCATATCATATTGTTATCTCCTTGGATGGATGTCAACATGGACCATCCTGCGATTACTGCTTTGGAAACCAAGGATAAGATGTTGGATCGTGCAAGTATCAAGGAGGCAGGAAAATGGTATGCGAATGATTGGGATACCAGTCATCATTTGGTCAGTCCTATTTTTGGAACATTCGAAGATTTGGGATCAATATCACTTTTTATCGGAGGCCATGATTTGTTATATCCGGATTGTCAGAAATACCATGGGATGATGAAAAAACAGGGTATACCCATCAATTATTTTTATTACCCCGAACTATTCCATGTGTGGATGGCAGCGACTTTCATACCAGAATCAAGGGATGTACTCCAACAAATAAAGGATATTTTGAATCAATAGGATATAAAGGATTAGTTTGCGATTTGATCTAGGATATTAAGATACATTTCTGGTTCAGGCCTTACTCTATAATTATCGGTAAGATCCGCAAAACGAATGATTCCTTTTTGATCCGTAACGACAAGGGTAGGGTAGACATTGTCTGTATCATAACCCAGTACTTCCATCCCCAATGGCGTTCCAAAGGCATTGAATATATCCAGTTTCTTGGCTGCTTTCAAATCCTCATCTATCAGAAAGATAGCAGGTATGTCAAATTTACTGGCCAAGCTCTTGGTGTGCTTGGGTGATTGTGGACTAATGAAAATCAGGTTCGCTCCCTTTTCCTTGATGCGTTGGTACTCCTTGGAAATTTCCCTGATTTGGGCCATACAGAACGGACACCAGTTTCCACGATAAAAAAGCAGTATGGCCGGTGCATCGAAATAGTTGGAAAGTTGGATGGATTGGCCATTGATATCCTTGAGTTCCACATTAGGCATAGGATTGCCTATTTCCAATGCATTGGAATTCCTAGTAGAAAAATCAGTAGCCCAGAATACATAAATGAGCCAAAAAATGAATCCGAGGATAGAAAAAAGAAGTGCTTGGGGATTCGGAGCAAACATGAAATGTGCCACTATTGCAGCGACCAAAGCCACTGCGGAAAAGACGGTATACCCCATCATGGAATGGCTGGTACGAGGTGTTTCAATCAAGAAAATTTTTGCGAAATAAAAAATAATGAGCACATGAACCATCATACTGGATAAGACGACGTAGTCGAGCCCGGTATTCATGAGTTGGAAAATATGAATACAAAAAATTATGATTGCATAAGTAATCACAAGGGATATGAAAATGGATTTGAACCGATCAGCCATTCCTGAAATTTTTAATAATGATTGTGATGAATTTTACTGGAGCCTTTCTTTCAGGTATTGGATAACCACTTCGTTGGCAGCTTGTGCGGATGCCTCATGATACCTCGGGCTACTGGGATTCGCGAAAGCATGATCAGCATCATAAATGTGATTCTTTACTTCCTTACCAGCCTGATTCATGTTTTTTTCGAATGATTCGACCACTTCAGGAGTAATCCACTTATCGGCTTCAGCAAAAATGCCTAGGGCATCTGATTGTAGGGTTTCCAGTTTGGAAATATCATCAGTGGGCATACCATAATAAATCACACAGGCCTTGGTCTTATCCTGGGCCAATATGGCTGAATTCAAGGACCAGCCTCCACCGAAACACCAACCAATAGTTGCAATCTGGTCGGTATCTCCCAAAAGACCGATGGCGCCTTGGATGATGGCTTCGGCACGCTCTTGTTGGACACTTTGCATATATAGGGAAGCGGAATCCCTGGTCGTAGCTACCTTTCCGTCATACATATCCAGTGCGAATGCATTGATGCCTAATTCCTTTGCTAGTCTTTCAGCTTCTTGTTTGATATGGTCATTCAGCCCCCACCATTCATGAATAACGAAAATATAGGATGAGGATGCTTCAGCTGCCTCTACCTTGTAGAGTGAGCCTTGCTTTCCATCCGGAGTATCAAAGGTGACCATACTGCCTTTTGGAGCAAACACAAGTGAATCTGGAATCTCATGTGCCTTTTTGAATTCAGGGTCCTTACAATGGGCAGCCATACCATCATCCTTGGATGAATTACATCCGAATAACATCAATATAATACAAGGGAGAAGGAAAGTCAGTCTTTTCATTTTTCGCTTTTTCCAAAAATATCCAAAGAGGGATGATTCTCAAAGTAATTCAGTAGGACTTGTCCTTGTCCCAACAAAAATAATTTGACTATGTGTTTCAGTCAGCTTATCCATCGTTTGGGCCAAAGTGTTTTTTAATGCCGTTTAATTTGTTCGTGAATGTTCCTTACTTCTTTTTCAAATAGTAAATCTGAGTAGCAGGTTTAAATAATTCCTCCAGTATTCATCCTGGTGATTTGGATAGCACTAACTTCCGTAGTGTCAATAATCGAAAGGATTCCTATCGGATCATGAGTCTCACGCTGGATTCGATGATGACAACTCACAACAATTCCACTTATTATAGGAATGAAGATAAATATCAATCTTGTCATCTTGATATTTACGGTATGTTGTATATATCGGTTTTATACCTGAATTGGATAGATGCACTTTGCATTATTTCGTTTCATTCCTTTCCCATGAATTCCAATTCTTCCTTTGCTTTTTTCGCAACTGCTGAATGTTTGTCATCCATGAATGCTTGGTAGATTCTTAATCTTCTTTCTTTATTCAAAAGATGTTTTGCCTGTATTAGAATCATATATCTTTCATGAGGAAATGCATCATTTTTCTTTGAAATTAAAAAATCAATTGCATGCTCATTTTCAGATTTCAATATGGTTTTTAAAGCATTTTGTCTGGTATAACCCGAAGACCAAGATATGCTAATGGAGTCACCTAATATTTTATATTTTGAATTGTCTATTCCATTTGCGGCATCAATTAATATCTCAAGAACATTTTCACTGTTTGGATATTTCGAAAGATAGTTGATTACACGATTTTGACTAAAGTGTTCCTTTTGGATATAGCAGTCAATTAAAAAAGGAACTATCCGCTCATCTTCTAATTCACTGATGATTCTCAAATATTCAGAAAGTTTGTCACTGATTGATTGATATGTTTGTTCTCCGGTTTTGAAACCCGAACCTTCAATTATCCGTCCTTTGGTTTCTTTTTTTATGTCTTCAATCATTTTAAAAATGAAATCACCCAATTGTTTTGGATTATCTATGATAGGAAGTGCAATGCTTGATTTTTTCGGTACTATTTCAGTATAGATGTCATCTTTTTTTGTGGATAAAAAAGGATTGGATTCGGCTATTGTAAAATTTTTGGAAACACTTAATGTGTAGTTGTCTGCTTGTTCTATATCTCCCCACATGGGTAGAAAAAGTTTGAATTTTCTACTTTCGTTCGGTTTTATCTCATGAAATCCAACCAGTCCACCCATAAATCCCCATAATTTTCTCTTTTCCAATGTGTCCTTGTCTGATGAAATGATGTGGACATTGAAACTGATTTTTCTACCACTCCTATAATCACCTCCTTCTTCCACATAAATGGATGCATCGGAATTGTTTTCCAGGACATAATGAAAGAAAGCAGGTTCGCCAAGTAGTAATGTATCTTTGGGCAATTCAATGTAAGTTGAAATTTGGTCTGGGTATCGATTTGATTGACTAAATAGTGCACTGTTGGTCAATATCAATAGTATTGCTGTTATATATAACTTGTATTTTTTCATCTTTCTCAATGAGGTAACGTTTTGGTTGTGTACTGTATTTTCTTATACTTGGAATATAATATGTAGGAATCCTTATTCCATTCAGTTTTTCAAGTTGTAATTTTGAAATTACTTCATGTCTGATTCGAAATCTATTCTATTTATAAAATGATTTATTCCTTTATCATAATCTTGTTCTGTTAGTACGATATGAACATTAACTTCATGTGATTCATGAGAGATAGTTACGGTATGTGCCTTATTGAAATCCAAGGAGTATTTGGGTTTTTCATTTATTAATTTATGAATAGCAAGACGTATAAGTTCCTTGGAGCTTTCGGCCTCTCTTACATAATGTCTAAATAGAAAAGATTCCTCAATTATTTTTATGAAATCTTTGGTAGCTATTGAGAAATGCATTCCTAGAACATCATGGGAAACTCTTGTGTTATGGAAATCTGCGACAATAGATAAAGGATTAATTTGCGCATCATATTCTGGGCTATTAGGATGGGATAGTCTTAAAAGTTGGTACAGGCATTCGTGGTAGCATGCTCGATTCCAATTTGTTAATCCTCCTAGTGCTTGGTATTGGGTATTTAAAAAATCGAGTCCTGCGGTTAGTGCGACCCGATTGCTGGCTAAATGATATTTACCATTAGCAAATATGAATTTATTGTTCTTCATGTATCCGATAAGTAAAATGTAATATTTTGAATTAAATGGAACGTATAGGATTTATGATAACCGGGGTAATGGAAAATGATTAAAAAGGTAGGATATCCCAGACTTTAAAAATAATTATAAAGAATAAGCCTGTAAAGGCATAATCCAAAATTGTTTTTTTTCTGTTGATTTCAAATCCACGAAGAAGTAACTCAAATTCAAAACCCATTACTTTTAAATTAACTATTCTACAAACTTGATACAATAGTAGCGTTGCCAATGTGAATTTTAGAGGCCCTAATTCGAGCTCTGTCATTTCCTTACCAAAGTGTATCCAACCTTGGTAGTATAACCATAAATGAAGTATGGATACCAGTATGCATATAGCATAAATTTTAATTTTCCTCATCGATCTATGATAGAACATTAGGAATAAAAAAGTCATCATAGAATAAGTGGAAGTAAAGAAGTCAATTTCTTTTTGGATTATAATAGTTAGAGTAATATATATTGTTATCGCCGAGTATAATACTATGGGTATAATATCCCATGCATGAGGATTATCTTTTACAATTACCTTAGACCAAAAATTGCCGCTTTCTTCAACTTTAGCATCTAATATATTTTCATCCCTCACAATAGTTGTCTTTTATTGTTAATAATACTGATGTTCCAATTCAGTTTTTAAATAAACGAAAAACAAAATTTATTCAGCTAAAATAGTGTAGGCCACAATGCCTAATACACATGCCGTACCAAGCGAGTGCGAGGTAAATATACAAAAATCTGTATTGAGCCATATTGTTGGACCGAACTAATTTGGTTGCACCGGTGAGGGATACAATATGGCGCGTCCGACCGTAATTCTGTTGCTCTGTACCTGCACTGCCCTGACTAGGAAATGGGGTATGTACTTTGTGAGTTCTTTGATTTTTAAATGTTTATTCTAGTGATGTCTTTAACAGTATTGTGAATCTACAATCTAATTCCATATGTCTGATTTCCGAAAATGAAAAGTAGGCTTTTTGTTCATTATCTTTATCTGATGAGGCCTTGATCATATTCGAAGTGTTAGCTACATGAAAATTATTCATTTGATATGCACTTGAAACATTAAAATTAAATTTGGGGTGATTATTATATGCTTCATTTGGTGGAGCAGTCTTGAAAATTATTTCTTTTTCGATGCCATTATTTAGTTTGGCAACTTCAAAATATAGTATTCTTTCCAAGCTATAATAAGTAGTATCAATATAGCTTGATTCATTTTGATGCATAGCACCTATATGTGAAATATTAGTTATCCCATTTATTAATAAGGAATCGTAGAGTTCAATACTTGTTTGGGTAATCGTAGAATCAATAAGATTATTACATGAATTTTTTGTATATAGTTAGATACTTTTTCGGTGAATAACCTTGTAAATTCGCCATGAATGAAATCCGTTGAATTCATTAGGTAGTTAGTTCTTTTATTTAAACTCCATTCTTTTATAGAGCCTTTATAATTTATTAAATCTTTATTACTGAGGATAGTTGAGTCAATTTTATGTGTTTGAGTTAAATCAGTATTGTTGTCTTGACGGTTAATTTCACAAGAAAAACAACTAATTGTAATAATAATATATGCAGTTATTATTTGATTGAATAATTTCTTGCTAATCATGGTAGTTAAGTTTTGGAAATTGATTTTTTTAGAGCTAACGTTGTGGGCAGGTGCTGCTGCTAGACAGCTACCCGCCCCTCAACTAACTAGTTAGTTGGCAAGGGCGTAGCTGACTAGCTGTTGCCACTTGCCTGTTGTTATCTGCTATGCGAGCGCAGCGAGCGACACAAATGAGATAACGTTAAGCATCTACCGGAACTCCTCGCAACGTTCCGATGGTTAGTAACAGGCGAGTGGGAGTGGACCCACATATCCGGTTACTGTCAAGACACCGATGGCAGTGCCTGGCCACAACGTTAGTCTGCAAGCCGAGCGAAGCGAGGATTGCAGACTAACATAGTAATAAACCCAAATCCGAATACACCTAATGCTTATTACCCTCTTTCTT
>JAHDHL010000126.1 GCA_020631355.1 Saprospiraceae bacterium
GCATGACGGATTCTATCAATAAGTTGATTCGAATATTAGGTTGGCGAGTGCATGAAAATTATAAGGAAATTGTGAAGGCGCAAATTCCTGAAGAGGAGCGTCCTTTGATATTCACGACCATTATGGAGCATCATTCTAATGAGATTAGTTGGCGAGAGAGTTTGACGGATGTGATTTATATTCCTTATTGTGAGAATAGCTTGATGCCTAATATGGAGGAATTTGAAGCTTTATTGGAGCAATATAAGGATAGAAAGCATAAGGTAGCGGCTGTTAGTGCTTGTTCTAATGTAACGGGTATTGGGACGGATTATCACAAAATTGCTAAGTTGATGCATCAGCATGGTGGTTATTGTTTTGTGGATTTTGCGGCTTGTGCGCCTTATACGGATATTGATATGCACCCTGCTGATCCGGAGGAACAATTGGATGCGATTTATTTTTCTCCGCATAAATTTTTAGGTGGGCCTGGTACGCCTGGGGTCTTGGTATTTAATAAGTGTATGTATAAAAATACGATTCCTGATGTGCCTGGTGGCGGAACGGTCAAGTGGGTGAATCGTTGGGGAGAACAGAGTTATTATGATGGTCAGACTGTCCTTGGTGTTGAAGCAAGAGAAGATGGTGGTACGCCTCCTTTTATGCAAACGATCAAGACGGCGATGTGTGTATTGCTCAAGGAGGAAATGGGCACGGATAATATGATGGCGAGAGAGCATGAACTTTTGGCGATTGCGATGCCTGCTTTGAAAGCGATGGATAATATTACGGTATTGAAAGAGGACGTAGAAGATCGTTTGGGAATTCTCTCTTTTTATATGAATGGTAATGCGGTGGCTTATAACTTAATGGTGAAGTTGCTGAATGATCATTATGGTATTCAAGTTAGAGGGGGTTGTGCTTGTGCAGGGCCTTATGGGCATTGTCTATTGAATATTGATCAGTCTTTTTCGAGTGCGATTACGGAAAAAATCAATAATGGAGATTCTTCTTTGAAACCTGGTTGGGTGAGGCTTTCTTTGCACCCATTGATGACGAATGAGGAATTGTATTTCATCTTGGATGCGATTAAAGACGTCTGTGATAATTTTGAAAAAATGAAGAAGGATTATTATCCGATTGAAAAAACGACGGAGTGGAAGCATAAGGAGGTGGATCAGTCTGCTAAGCAGTTGGCGGCGATTCGGGAGATATTGGGGGTTAAAAATACGGAGACTGTGGTTGAGCATAAATAATGCAGGTGGACGTTGCGGAGGTTTGGACGTTACAGTGCAACGTCCCTACGATTTTTAACAACCACTGATTTTTTAAGGTGACAGCAA
>JAHDHL010000081.1:0-3107 GCA_020631355.1 Saprospiraceae bacterium
GCGTTTTTTATTTTGTGATTAGTCATGTTAGGTGAAATAGTACTTTTTTGTATTGATTCGAGCGTATGTCTTCTTTTACTGATTTATTCAACAACCCTACTAATTCCAGATTTTCTTATCATGTAATCTTTGCTTTGTAAAGGTTTTATCATTTTCTTTACAGTGAGCCTGGTGTTTGTAAAGGAAATTCTAGAATCTATGCAAGATAAATGGTCATTATCATCTCTGCCTCTTAAGACTGACCCAGAGACTAAAACGATACTAAAGGCACTTCCTAAGGCACATGCTGCTTTGGCAGAACTGAAGGGAATTGCTTCTACTATCCCCAACCAGAATATTCTGATCAATACGCTCGCATTACAAGAAGCAAAGGACAGTTCGGCTATTGAAAATATCATTACAACACATGATGAACTATATAGGAGTGAACTCAACCTTAAATCCTTACAGTCTCTAGAAGCAAAAGAGGTTCAGAATTATATAACAGCTATCAAAAAAGGTTTTGTTCTTATTTCAGAGAAGCAAATACTATCTAACAATATCATTCTTGAAATCCAAGCCACTATAGAACAGAATCGAGGAGGGTTGAGGAAGTTGCCTGGAACAGCTCTAAAGAATGCATTGACAGGCGAGGTTATTTATACTCCTCCTCAAGAATATGATACAATAGTTGCATTAATGTCCAACCTTGAGAAATTCATCAATGATAATAGTTTAGCAGATTATGATCCATTGGTGAAAATGGCAATTATACATTATCAGTTTGAAAGCATCCATCCTTTCTATGATGGAAATGGAAGAACAGGTAGAATCATCAATATTCTTTATCTGATATTGAATGAGATGCTTGATTCTCCAATATTGTATCTCAGCAAATTCATCATAGCGAATAAACCTGATTATTATAGATTGCTTCAAGAAGTACGAACAAAGGATAATTGGGAGGAATGGATTCTTTATATGATAAGAGGTGTTTATGAAACTTCAAAGGAGACGATAGGCCTTGTAAAAGATATAAAATTCCTGATGTTGGAGACAAAGCATCGAATCAGGAATAACTACAAGTTTTACAGTCAGGATTTACTCAATAATCTGTTCATGCATCCTTATACAAAAATAGAATTTGTAGTGAGGGATTTAGGAGTTTCAAGGATTACTGCTGCCAATTATTTGAATAAGCTTGCTGAAGATGATGTACTCATAAAACAAAAAATAGGAAGTGCTAATTTTTATATTAATCAACCTCTTTTTGAACTATTGACAAAGCGATAACCTCATTGTGAAATCATGTCCAAAGGTTTTTGCAATTATTCGATTTTTATCTGATTTTTATTCGATTATGCAATTCCCTTCAAGAATCTGACGTGTTTACGAAGTTTAAGCGAAAACCCATTAGGTGGGCAACACTTAAACGCCTGATTACCAATAGATAATCAGGCGTTTTTTCGTTTATTTGAAACTCTTTTATATTTTTTGCTTTCAAAACATAAATCGTAGCCCTCGCTTTTCCCATTTTCTTTCATTAAGTAGGCTAAATCCTTTTTCAAGGTATAATAGTATAATCCGTCAGATGCTCTACCACATCCTTGGGTTTTACGGGTTCATTATTCTTGTCTTTGATGTGGGCGTATTACTCCTCAAGTTTAATAATATCTTTCATAATGAAAAAAATCCCTCATTGAATCTCAATGAGGGATTTCGTTTATGATATCCTAAGTCATTTCAATATCCCTATTCTGCTACGATAAATTTCTCGTAGGTTTTATCACCATCGGATTCCATTACCAGAATATAATACCCATGATTCAATGCTGAAATATCAATGGATTCGATTTGTATGCCTTCTCTACTATAGATTTGGTCTTGGTGAACCATCTTCCCCGAAATATCCATAATTGAAAAGAGAACATCCGCCTCACTTGGGTTGTCGAACTCAATATTCAAGACATCCTTTGCCGGATTGGGATAAATGGAATTGATGGCGGTGCCAGTCATTTCTTCTTCTTGGAAACCAGCCATTCTGGTTGCGGAAGATGGAATATTGGCAGTATTGAAACGTCTGATTTCACTCTTTGCAGAAAAATCCCAAGTACCATCACAGGATGAACGTACGAAGTACTCATACCAAGTATCAGGTTGAAGGGCATACAATGATCTTTGGCTGTTGATGGATGATACCCTGGTCCAATCTGTTGTACCCTGTACCCTGTAGTGTACATCATATCGTTGTGCACCTTCGACATCATCCCATACGATAAAGCATCTTGCAGGAGCAAGTAACGCATGATTGATATTGGATGGGGTAGCACAATTATAGTTGACTAATAATGTAACGGATGTTGCTCCAGAGGAGCCATATATGGCAGTGGTTTCCGAACAATCTGCAAAATAATGGGTGACTAAACCTGCATTCGATCCGAAATAGACAAGTGTCTGGTCTGTAGCGAATTGTGCCGCACTTGTACGGCACGCTTGCAAAACCAAATTACTGTTACCATCCCAAATGTATGGAGTATCGAACATCATGGTGTGGGTACCCGTGTACTGACCTGCATCTGGAGCATCTGTTGCTACAGTGGTAAATGGACCGTTCAGGAAGGGAATATTTTCGCCAAATGGTACTACTGGTCCTGTGTATGAATCACTGATGGAAAGATTCCATGTACTTGTTGAGGGTGTATTGTCAGTGACTACTTCCCATTGGATACCAACAATTTCTGAACCACTCGTGACGCCTGCATCAGCTAATATATTACTGTATATTGGCAACTGGACTTTTGCATCACTAAAGCTGTTAGGGAACAAATTGTAAGATTCGTCACCCCTTGGAATCAGGGAGGCTCCACTTGGGGTAAGACTGACAGGAGTTTGGGCTTTCATATCCGCTATGGCAAAACATATTATGATCAATAGGGATAGTGCTGTTTTAAGGGTTGATAATCTTGAGCTTAATGTTAGAGATGTTGTCATCTTTTTTGACTTTTTATGAATTAATTGTTATCAAAACATTGTAATTGATTCGTATACAATACTTTGTAAATGTAATTTGGTTTGTGCTTGTAGAATGATGTTTATGGTGAATGGCAGGAATAGTGTTGTGAATGGTA
>JAHDHL010000081.1:3207-8138 GCA_020631355.1 Saprospiraceae bacterium
GTGAATGGTAAATGGGGATGTGGAAGTTCCAAAGTGAATCCCAGGTTGATTGGTTTGGTTATCATTATTGATGATGTCAGTAGGTCTAACTTTTCCTAAACTTGCGCTTGCATTCCTAGCCTTGAAAGCATGGACACGCTATGAAAGGGTTTAATGGAAAAGCCCCAGTGAAGTCAATCACTGGGGCTTTTCCATTCTCATACCAACCACTCGGCTTATATCCCTAATCCATCTTATTCCCTAGTAGGTCGAAATAATAGGATTCCTTGCCTTTGTTCGCCCTGATGATTCCCTTGTGAAAACTAAGGGAATCATATTCCAGAGGAATAATAATTTTATTATTGACATCAACCAATCCCTTTTTCTTCCTTTGGGTTACAATGAAAGCATTCGTATGCAGACAATGGGTCTGGTCATATGCACCATCGAAAAGGATTTGACCATCCTTATCCATTTGGATGGTATGGTTGTTATCCAAGTCGATTTGGATGTAACCCGTTTTTTGAGAAAAAGATTGGATATCCTTAAGATTGACAGGTGCAATCTGGTTTTCCTCATCCAATATGGTAGTGTACTGGTTCGTCTTTAGCTTTTTCAGACCACTGATACCCAATTCACTGGAACTGTAAGCCTTGGCATTGAGTACTTGGATTTTACCCTTTTGATCCACCAGTACACGACGGTCATCCAATAAATGAAAATAGGTCTGCTCATCCGAAATGATGCGCATATCGTAAAATTCCTTGACTGATTTCCCGTCAACCTTGAACGTCTGTACCTTACCCTTGCAATTATAGGCAAAGGAAGTATCCCTTTGTGAGGCAATACGGCCGGCAAAGGTTTTCGCAACAATATAATCTCCCGTGGTACTCAGCCTTTTGTGCCACTCCGTAACAGGTTTCAGCTTTTCATCGAGTATCCGGTATAATTCCACTTCCCGTCCCTGGATATTGGATATTTCATAGAATGTCTTATCACAAAATTCTATCCATTTCATCTCGTATCCGATGTAATCCTTTTTCAGGACCTTTCCCGTATTTTTATCCAATAAGTCACACCTACTGATGGTCTTGTCGCTATTCTTTACATATCCCAGCAAATGGTCGTCATTGATGGTATATAGGCTGTTATAATCGAATGGAATCAGAACTTGTCCCTTGTCATCCAGTCGGCCTGCCATGCCATCCTTCTGGGCTTGGTATCTACCTTTGTAAAAGCGTAGGAATTGGTACTGGGGTTCCACCACCCAATTTCCTTTCTTATCTATCAATCCGTAAACAGTTGTCTTGCCCCGCTGACCGAATTGTTCGGTCTGTGCCCCGACAATGGCTAATCCGTTCTCATTGGCGAATGGCGGTCTATCATGGAAGATGTTCTTCGTAATGATATTCCCTTTCATATCGAATAGGAACACAGCTTTGTCCCTGCCTTTTTTGATGGAGAAAATAAGGTTTTCACTATCGTAGACCTCGATGTTGTAATTGTTGCCACAAAACATGGAAATCATCGTTTTCATATTCACCAGTGCATGGTCCAGGAGGATATATTCATCATTGATGATTTGATATTCCTTGAATCGGATCGGAGGGGTGAATTGCTGTTTGAAACCGTCCCAATAGATTGTTGTGTTGCCTTTATCCTTGCGGTACACATTATAAACGGACTTGTTTCCCCTTGCTTTCGTAATGTGCTTGTATTGCGGCTGAATGACGAGTTGCCCATCGTGTATCACACCATAGCCATCCTTACCCCTGACGACGAAGGTATTTTTTTCGGTAGGTGTGATATCATAATAGGATTCCTTGACTTTTTCCGTCCCGTCATAATTATAGTACTGGCATTTGGCACCCTTGTATCCAGAGAATCCCTTAGCGGTTTCATCCGGAATAATGTATGAAAAAGTAGGAGGTACCAGTACTTGGTCGGATTCGTCCTTGATGCCCCAGTTATTATTATCGAAGAATGCATAATGTCCATTGGACAGTTCGATTCTGTGGGTTACGAATGTTTTGTCCTTGGCGGAGGCACCCTTTTTGAAAAGATTGGAGAGCGTGGTATTGACATCCATTTGTTGGCTCCCGGGCCTGCTTGCGATTGGTGGCGGTGGCGGCGGTGGAGGTGGTGGCGAGGGACGCCTGATGATTTTACTAGATTTGGAATCCACAGTCTCTTTGGGCAGAATGTTGCATCCTTCTCTTGGAACATCCAATAGTTCGTAAACGGTCTTGGGCGCTTCCTGTGCCGAAGCAGTGCATATGCCTAGGAACAATAAGGAAAATAATAATAGTAATTTCTGATTCATGTTTGGAATGATGAATTATTGTTGATGAATATCAATGAAATTTTCCATCAGGAAAAAATCATATGCAAAAGTCATGAACTGGGAATCACGACATGAAAAGGTAAAGTGTAAGATTTCTTTCTTGTCTAATTCGATGAATAGATGTTTTTCGTAATAAAGTTGTAATGGAAATCCCTTGTCTTGCTGCTGGACGAATATAAGGGCCTTGTGCCCATCTATGGTTGTGGGTTGTAGGGAGGGTTGGATTGTGGTATCAAGGGTTTCAATAATTGCCTTGACATCCTTAACGAGATCCTTGCCGTTTTTTCTTTGGTGCAGGGATTGGCTCACAATGGTGTGATTGTCCCTGGAATCCTTATGGATAAGGAAAGGGAAATGGGATTCATACCTCCAATCTGCGGTATAGTACAGTGTGAATGTCTTATGATTCGTCCATTCCTTATCGTAAAGGTATTGCTTCAGATGGTCTTCCTTCTCAAATGCCATTTCCTGACCCAAGCCATTGATGAGTCCCACAGTATTCTCCTTTCTATACATGATGGGATATTCGAAATAGGTGTCAAGTTCCCTTGTAGGGATGATCCTATCGTATTGGATAGGTGTGATGACTTTTCCATCCTTATTCATCAAGCCGTAGGTATTTCCTTTTTTAATGGAGAAAAGGAAATCATTCAGTACCTCGATCTTATCATATTCAAAATCGAACAACTCATTTCCCGTTTTATCCATCACCACCTTTCGGTTCGGCTGGGAACATAGATAATGATTGGGTGATAACCGCTGTACGGAACCAACCCCATCGAATGTTTTGACCACATTGAAATCGTTGTCCAGTATTTCCCATTCCGATGTTGATTTACTCACTAATGCAAATTTGGTTCGTTCGTTTAGGAATAGGATTCGATCATATTTTTTGGAGGTTTTATCATCCCCTCTGATGACCGTAAGGTCATTGGTATTCGACAAGCTGCCGTAGGAAATGAAAATGTTTTCATTATAAGCACCCAGTCTGGAATAAATAGGAGGTACAAGCACATTCCCCTTGGCATCCGATATGCCGTATTTGTCATCCACCTTGATCCTATAGTTATTATGATTGATTAATATGATCTCATCATAAATGAATTGGGTCTGTAGTTTTCCGTCGAAATCTCCCAAGGCATATTTCCTGCTTTCATCCGTAAGGATAATGGCATTTTTTCCTGCCCTACTTAAAGAATAGGATTCCGGATAAATAACTTTTCCTTGCTTATCCTTCAATCCTTTCTGAAAAGATCTTCCATCCCAATCCAATTGGCTGATTCTATGGATTAATAATTTTTCCTCATCGGTATATGCGATTTGTTGGAGGTGTATGTGCCTGGGATTACGGGGTGTTGTTTCATAAAGGCTCAGGATATCACCATTCTGGACCACTGAGAATTCTTCGATACCGCGGTTATCCTTTGTCCTAAGGGATAATGTTTCCGAATAATTACTATACTCGTATTTTCCATTGGTTTTGCCACGTTGTTTGGTTCTTACAATTGACTCGCCATTCTCCTTGAGTGCAATTATCATTTTCTTATCCCAACTTTCCCAATATCCCACTAGGTCCTTGGATTCGAGTTGCTTATTCTTGATGTCACTCCTGTAAACTATTTTTCTTTCCAAAAGAAAATGGATACTGCGTCTAATATCTGAGGAGAGTCTTTTGGTGTAATTTCCTTGGTCATCATATTCGTATTGGAGAGTGATTCTACCCACAATCTCATCATTCATGTCCAGTTCGATAATCTCAGCAGGATAGGATTTTTCATTTAGTCGGTACTGGAGTTTTTTGACTAATTTTCCATCCTTACCGTAATGCCTGATTTCGGATATATATCCATCCTTGAATAGGGATTCTCCTACAATGACTCCATTAGTTTTCTTAACGGTCTTTGTTATTTTACCATCTGTATAGGAATAAAGGAACTCAGCGTTCGTTGCTCTCTTTATGGTCAATTGCTCTAATTCGGAGTTGGGGCCATACTTGAATTCGATGGGTATGGTTTCCTTTCTAGCGTTTTTCATTTGTCCCTTTTCAATGTATCCATCTTGTCCCTCCATGTAGAATGATTCCATAGAGGGTTCTTCACCCGAAAATCTGTATTGGGAGTATTCCAGATATTGCTTTTGTGGTGAAACCTTATACACCTGACCATTTATCCATTCTTGTTTTTCGTATTCGAATGTTGAAATGGCTTCACTTACTTCATGGTTTGTTTCAAGAACCATGGCCACATCCCCACGAAGATTTAGTTTTGGAACTGAAAAGTTCTGGCCATATGACAACTGGATAGAAAAAAGAAAAATGAGTGGAAATGATAGGTGCTGTAGGGGGAAATTCATCGTGTTCATGTATGGATATAATTATGATGTGTGAATGAGGTATGCAAATATATGGAATTGATGCTGTTTGGATTCAATACAATTACAGCAAGGCCCACATTCGAATACATAATCAAATGTGGGCCTTGTTCAATAGGGGTGCATGATTATTTATTCGATTTTGATGAATCGATTCGTCCCCAATATCTCGCCATCCTTATTCCTTAATACGAAATAGTAAACGCCATTATTCCAATCTGCCACATTCCAAGTCCTG
>JAHDHL010000007.1 GCA_020631355.1 Saprospiraceae bacterium
AAGACTTAGATGAACTTGAAGCTCTGGCCTTTTTTCACAACTTTCAACATCTCATACATCCACTTGATGGTATTCTCGATATCATCTATATGTGCCATTTCGACAGTGGTATGCATGTACTTCAAAGGAAGGGACAACAACACAGAAGGTACACCACCCTTTGAATATGCGAATGCATCCGTATCCGTACCCGTACTCCTACTTGACGCTTCCCTTTGGAAAGGAATCTCATGGTCAATGGCAACATCCTCTGCCATTCTCACCACATTATTATGGCAAGCCGGCGCATAGGTGATACTCGGTCCCAGGCCACACTTGACATCACCATAGACTTTCTTATCAATCATTGGTGTCGTGGTATCGTGTGTCACATCCGTTACGATGGCCAAATCCGGTGCAAGGGTATGTGCAATCATGCCGGCCCCTTTCAATCCTACTTCTTCCTGTACGGAATTCACGATGTAAAGGGTATATGGTAATTTTACCTTATTTTCCTTAAGAAGTCTGGCTACCTCTGCAATACATACACCTCCCATACGGTTATCCAGCGCACGACCACAGTAATATCGGTTATTCAACTTAATAACAGGATCAGGATAAGTGATGACACAACCCACGTGGATACCCATTCCAAGAACTTCCTCCTTGGAACTGGCTCCCACATCAATGAAGATATTCTTCAGGGATGGTGCTAATTTTGCATTCTCACCCTTTCTGGTATGGATGGCAGGCCAACCGAATACACCTGTGATGATTCCGTTGTGTCTCGTATGGATATTCACACGCTTGGACGGTGCAATCATATGGTCAGAACCGCCATTCCTGCATACGGTAATCATCCCGTCATCGGAAATGTAAGAAACAAACCAAGAGATTTCATCCGCATGCGCTTCGATAACTACCTTGTATTCCTGGCCCGGGTTGATGATACCGTAGACTGTTCCATAATTATCTGAACCCCAATCATCAATGTAAGGTTTGATATAATCCAACCATACCCTCTGGCCCGGTGATTCGAAGCCTACGGGAGATGCATTATTCAAGTAGGACTGAATGAATTCATCCGACTTCTTATTTAGTATATTAGCCATTATAATTTCGATTTAGAGGTTATTCGGGTTTTATAAAAATGAATTATGATGCGAATTGTTCAGCCCAAACTTGGGGATTATTCCTCCAACGAGCCAACAATTCCTTTTCCTCAGCTGTAAGGTAACCCATTTCGGAGGCTACTTCCAACATTACAGGATAATTACTTAGGGTTGCATATTTGCAATCAGCAGCTTCGAATGCCTCATCCGCCTTGGGAAATCCATAAGTGAAAAGGGCAAGAACGCCTACTACCTCTCCGCCATCTTCCCTGACGCCCTCAACGGCCTTGAGACAAGAACCTCCTGTGGAAATCAGGTCTTCCACCAATAAGACCTTGGAATCGGGTTTCATATCCCCCTCAATCAGATTCTGGCGACCATGTGCCTTTCTCTTACTTCTGACATAGATGAACGGCTTACCCAATACATCGGCCAAAAGTGCCCCGTGTGCAATCCCGGCAGTAGCCACACCACCCACATAATCGAAGTCACCGAATTGGGCGGATGCTTCCTTGAGTCCTTTCTTGACCACTTCCCTGGCTTCAGGATAGGATAGTACAATTCTATTATCACAATAAATGGGAGACAACATACCTGATGCCCACTGAAAAGGATTTTGTGGATTCAGTCGGATTGCCTTTATTTGCAGGAGTTTTTGGGCGAGGATTTTTTCCATGGTTGCTGATTACAATGATTTCTAAAATGATGGAAAATATCTGAATTCCCAGTTGGAACGCATATCGATTCGTTGTTGTTTCATAATTACAAACATTAAATCGATACCAATCAAATATTCGTGCAAATGTACAAAATATACATCAACGATAAACCCTTATTCTTGCAAGGTTTTGAGGAATATCAACCGGGTAATGCCGTACAGCTGTCAGCAGTGTACATGAACAAGCCTGTAACACTACTCCAATATATTGACAATCTGGAAAAAGAGAGCAAACTCGAATCCATACATATCTATTCAAGGGACATCGAAAGATTGAAGAAGGATTTTTTCGGGTTGTACGACATCAAGGATGCAGCCGGTGGCATCGTCATCAATGAAAAGGGTGAAATGCTGGTCATTTTCAGGCGAGGTAGCTGGGATATCGCCAAGGGGAAGGTGGATCCAGGAGAAACCATTGAGGAAGCTTCTGTCCGGGAAGTAATGGAAGAAACGGGTATCGATGGTATCACCCTACATGATTTGATGGGTACGACGCTCCATACTTTCGTCAATAGGCATAAGAAACGGGTACTCAAAAGAACCTATTGGTTCGGAATGGATGCGCCTAAACAGGACTTAGTACCGCAGACCGAGGAAGACATCGAAAAAGCGGAATGGGTCATGCCCAATGAATTCCTAGCCAACTACTCCCCTATCTATACCAATATCAAGGAAATCGTGAGGCAATATATCAAGGAGAGGGATTTATAACAAAAAAGGTGATACACTTGAATTGTGTACCACCCATTGTTTATAGTATAGAATATCTTGGTTAATCCTTTTTCCTGAGATTCTTAATGAAATCCTTGGGTGTTACACCCTCGAATTCCTTGAATACCTTGTAAAAAGTGGACTTGTTCCTAAAACCGCATAATTGGGCAATTCCGTATGTGGTCAGATGGGAAAATTCCGGATTAATTATTTTCTTCTTGGCCGTCTCTATTCTGAACTTATTGATGAAATAAAGGATATTCTTTCCTGTCCTCTTGTTGACGACCTGCGACAGGTATCTGGTATTGGTCCCAAGCATATCGGCTAGATTCTTTAGCTTGAGATCGGGCTGAAGGTAAATTTGTTCGTTTTCGAACAAGGCATTCAACTTAACGAATATATCCAATGCCTTGACATTACTTAGGCTACTGGAGTGGTACCTCGGTTCAAGTTGTAATAGGGTAATGTCCGAGTCATCCGCAATCTTATCACCATCTATTTCGAAAGCGATGTAATTGGTATGTACTCCCTTTTCATCAAAAATAGGGTAAATGACCAATTTGCAGATATACTCCTCACCATCCTTACGATAATTCGTAATTTCTGTCTTAATCGGAATGAGGTTATTCAGGGCATCTTTGATATCCTGAACGACCTGTGGTTCCGTATTCGCGCCTTGTAGGATACTTGGTTTGCGACCTTTCACATCACCTAGGGAATACCCGGTGATTGCAGTGAAATCCTCATTAACCCATTGGATATTCCTATCCTTATCGGTTACGATGACCGCAATGTTAATCTTATCCTTAAGGTTTCCTTTGTTAGCAACCATTGTTTTTAGTCTAGGATTCCAAATTACAAAATCGAAAAGCTAAAAGTATGAAAACATAAATCTTATTCTGCAAATCCTCGTGTTTTCATACCTATCTATTGATTGTCAATACATAAATGGCATTATCCGCAAAAAAATGGTGACCAACTTTTCCAGTTGGTCACCACATGTATCAAATGTAAAATCCGAGGAGAATTAGTTGTTCCCTTCTTTCTCCTTTTCGGCTTTCAATCTTTCAATTTCGGCTTTCAATTCCTCTAATTCTTTCTGCTTCTCTGCTACGGATTCCGACAAACCATCCAATCGGGATTTTTCCTCGGCAATCTTTGCATCCGTATCTTCCTTGATTTTTTTGATTTCATCGGCAGAAGTCTGCTTGGTTGCGTATACCTCATCAGAAGCATCCTTCTTTGCCTGGTTGATTTCCTCCTGAGAAATTTTCCTTGCTTCTTCTGCTTCCTTATTATATTGGTTCTTCTTTTCCAATGCATCTTCTCGAGCCTCGGCAATTTCCTGAGCTGTCTTTTCCTGTTCAGCCCTAATTTCTTCTACTGATTTCGCTTTCGCCTCGGCAATTTCCTGGGCAAAGCCCTCTTTCTTCTCATTCGCTTCGACCTTGGCCAACTGAACTTCCTCAGCTGCCTTGGATTTGGTTTCTGCTACCTCCCTAGCAGCATTCTCCTTGGTTTTGGCGATTTCCTCAGCAGAACTTTGCTTGGCCTCCAATTCAGCCAGCTTGGCTGCCTCGACAGCCTTAGCTGCAGATTCCTTGGCTAATTTCACCTGTTCAGCAGCAGCAGACTTGGTCTCATTGATTTCCAACATGGCCCTTTCTTTCGAAGCTGCCACTTCTTCTGCCAATTTCTGCTTTTCATTCGCAGCTGCTTCCTTAGCAGACCTTACTTGCTCTGCCTCATCCTGTCTGATCTGGGAAATGGTTTCAGCAGCAGTCTTCTTGGCCTCAGCCACACTTTCAGCAGATGCCTGCTTGGCCTTAGCCGCTTCTTCCTGGGATGCAGCTACTTCCCTGGCAGCTGTCTCCCTGGCCATTGCCACTTCCTCAGCAGCTCTTTCCTTGGCGGTCTTCACTTCCTCTGCAGACATTTGTTTGGTTTCAGCTTCCTTTTCCTTGATTTCCTTCAACTTGTTGGCCATTTCAGATTGGATATCCGTAATCTTGGTTTGGGCTGCACCCTGTGCAGATTGTACCTCAGTGGCATATTTCTTACGAGCTTCCTCGGCATTGCTCTTGGCATCCGTAACACTCTTTGCTGCTTCCTCATTTGCTTTCTGTACCTCAGTTGCTGCCTTTTCTCGTGCTTCCGCTACCTCCTTAGCTGAGTTTTCCTTTACCTCGGCCTCTTTCTTACGAGCTTCCTCGGCCGCAGCAGCGACTTCTTCCTGTATCTTCTTGATTTCAGCAGCAGCCCTATCCTTAGCAGCTTTCACTTCCTCTGCTATCTTCACCTTTTCCTCCTCAGCCTTGGCTTTTGCTTCCTGTACTTTCGTAGCTTCTTCCTGATTGATTTCCTGAATGGCTGATGCTGCATTCTGCTTGGCCTCAGCTACCTGCTGAGCCAATTCTGCCTTCTGTGCATCTCCCTCTTTCTTGGTATCAGCGATATCAGCAGCAACATCCTGCCTAGTGGAATCCACCTGCATCTTAGCCAATTGCTTTTCTTCAACCACTTGCTTCTTAGCCGCATTGATTTCCTCTGCAGCCCTTTGCTTGGAATCAGCTACTTCCTTGGCCGTCGTTTCCTTTTGCAAAGCTGCCTTTTCCTTGATATCGGCAATTTCTGCAGCTGTTGTTTCCTTGGCCAATGCTTTTTCCTCAGCACCCTTACGTTTTGCCTCAGCTACCTCAAATGCAATTTTTTCCTTTTCCAATACAGCATTCTCCTTCAATCTGGCAATTTCCTCTGCTGTCTCCTCCCTGACCTGAAGAATCTGTTCAGTAGCAGTCTTCTTGCTATTGACTACATCTTCCGTAGTCTTATTCTTTTCTTCCTTGGCTTTTTGTCGGGCTTCTGCAATCATAGTTGCAGTTTCTTCCCGAATCTTCTGTAACTCGAGTGTCGAGTTCTCCCTAGCGGAAGCAACTTCGTCGGCATAATCCAATTTTGCTTTCTCTAGGCTTTCCTTGACCACTTTCAATTCATCAGCAGCCTTAGCCCTTGCCTCAGCCACTTCTTCTGCTGATTTCAGTTTGGCTTGCTGTATTTCTTCACCAGCTTTCTGTCGAGCCTCTTGTACAGTGAGATTGATTTTCTCTATCTCGCCTCCGGCTTTTTCCTTGGCAGTTGCTATACCTTTGGCTTCTTCCTCCATGGCCTGTTTGATGGCTGCATCAGCTTTCTTCCGGGCCTCCAATACCTCTTGGGCTATATCATTTTTCTTGAGTGTCGCATTCTCTACGGATTTGGCAATTTCCTCTTGGAGTTGTTTTTTCATTGCCTCGCCACGTTCCCTTTCCTTGACGATTTCCTCCTTTAGCCTTGCTTTCAAATCCAATAACTCCTGTTGCAAATCCCTTACTTCTTGCTCATCCTGAGGATTGACCTTACCGCCGCCACCTGATGATGAACCACCTGATTTAGCTCCGCCTTCACTCTTATTGGACTTTCCTGCGGAGCTATTGGTAATACCACTATTCAATGAATTATCCCTCTTGGCATTAGAGGAAACCTTATTGGGATCCAGCGTCTTGTTGTAGCAACTGAACATACTCTGAATCTGGGATTGTCTATTGGATGGAAATGTCAACATGGGCCCTTTCCCTGTCAATTGATCCAAAATGATAATTCTATTGATTTTGGAACTGGCCAACCACTTCACGAATCCTATATCAACAGTAAGACTGTTGGTATAAGTCGGTACACCGCTCACATCCTTGACCAAATCAGCCATACTATCAAACTTATATACTTTCTTACGCTTCGAAACATCCTCGAATACAACCCTATCATCCTGATTCAGCTGTGCTCCCCCCTTAGAATAGAATACCATATACAATCCTGTATTTGCATTCTCCAAGGTAAAATCATAATTGGAGCCTGACCTTACGGCCAACTGTTCCCGTTCTGATTTAAGGATTTGGATACTTCCGGGCGTCTTATTCTCTGCTATAAGATTAGAACACTGGGCATCGAGGTGAATTTGAAAAGAAAGTAGGGTGAGTATGGTTACAAACAAACTGGTTTGAAATTGTTTCTCCATGATACATGGTTTATTTGTGACGTAAAAAAGCGGTACTATGCAATATAGTAAAAAAACGCTATCAATTGAATAATTATTCAATATGTAAACGTTTCACAAAAGATAATTGTGATTATCAATAAAAAAACTAATTAAATTCCAATCGAGCTTAACTTCTCCTAGAGGCAAGCAAATAAAGAATGGCCATACGGGTTGCGACGCCATTTTCCACTTGTTCGAGGATGATGGATTGTTCGGAATCCGCAGCATCACTGGTGAGTTCCACTCCCCTATTGATTGGCCCTGGATGCATGACAACCACCTCAGAATCAAGGCTATCCAATAATGCCTTACTGATTCCGAATGTTTGGTGATACTCCCTTAATGAGGGGAAATATTTGATGTCCTGTCTTTCTAGCTGTATCCTTAGTACATTGGCAACATCGCACCATTCGAGTGTTTTTCTGACATCATAGGAGACCTCAACACCTAATTTAGAAATATGTTTAGGAATTAAGGTAGGTGGTCCACACAAACGGACATTCGCGCCCAATTTTTTCAAGCAATAAATGTTACTGACAGCCACCCTTGAATGTAGGATATCACCAAAAATTGCGATGTTCTTTCCTCCCAGGTCATCATTCAGTGCCTGTCTCATGGAAAAGGCATCCAAGAGTGCCTGGGTCGGATGTTCATGCGTACCATCCCCTGCATTGATGATATTAGCTGGAATCTTCCTTGAGAGGAATAATGGTGCTCCCGGAGCGGGATGCCTCATGACTACCATGTCCACTTTCATGGATAGGATATTATTGACGGTATCCAGTAGGGTTTCTCCCTTTTTGACCGATGATGATGAGGAGGAAAAATTGACCACATCTGCCGATAGTCGCTTCTCTGCCAATTCGAATGAAATACGAGTACGTGTAGAATTTTCGAAGAACAGGTTAGCTACGGTGATATCCCTAAGGGAGGGTACTTTCTTGATGGGTCTATTGATGACTTCCTTGAATTCCAAAGCCGTATCAAAGATCAGTTGGATATCATCGACATTCAGGTATTTGATTCCTAAAACATGTTTGGTGCTCAGTTGGCGTTGTGACACGAATTTTCCGTTTTAATCAAAAAATCAACAACAAATCATACTCCTAGAACCTAGGAATTATCTTTTGGGATATAGAATAATCTTATCCTCTCCTTGAACATCTTTCCATTCCACGCTCACATATGCTTCGTCCAAAGCATCCACTTTCATGCCGATATAATCGGATGTGATGGGTAAATGCCTATTGTAATGACGATCCACCATGGTTACCAATTCGATTTTCCTTGCTCTGCCATAATGTTCCAGGGCAGTGAGTGCGGCCCTGACGGTTCTTCCGGAGTACAGTACATCATCCGCAAGGATGACATTCTTATCCTCCACTAGGAAATCCATTTTCGTTTGGCTAGGGCTCAATGGCTTCAGTCGGGTTCTGAAATCATCCCTGTAAAAGGTTACATCCAGAATACCCATTTCTATACTATCCAGTCCTGTTAGTTCTAGTAATTTGGCATGTAATCTTTGTGCGAGGAAAGTCCCTTTCGGTTGGATACCTATCAGGCAAGCATTACTGAAATCGTCATGGTTTTCGATCAGCTGATGAGACAGTCTGTCGATGGTGAGTTGGAATTGTTTATCCTTTAGTATGGTTCTCCCCTTTTCCATGTGATGCAAAGGTAGGGTTTTCGTTATTTATTCCATTCATTCCTAGACAAAAAAAGAGGCTGCAAATTGCAGCCTCTTACTTTATTACATTCTTTCAGGAATTTCAATTCCCAATAATCCCATTCCAGATGTCAGGACATTGAGGGTGCTGGTTGAGAGTGCTTTTCTGAAAGCCTTGGCTTCCTGGTTCTCAGCCCTTATGACGGATAAGCCTGAATTATAGAATTTATGATATCCCTTAGCTAGGGCATAACAGTAATTTGCCAGATGGGACGGATCATAATCCTGGGCTGCTTCCTTGATAATGCTTGGGAATGCATGCAACATCTGAAGCAATTCCTTTTCAGCCTCATGGATGGATTCATAGCCATTCAAATCATCAAAATCCACCTCATCCAATTTTCTTAGGATGGACTTAATCCTCACACCGGCATTCTGGATATAAGGGCCCGTCTGTCCCTGCATATCCACGGATTCGCTCGGGTCAAAAATCATGGATTTCTTAGGATTCACCTTAATAATGAAGTACTTCAGTGCGGCAAGGCCGATCTGACCGAAGATTTTTTGTTTTTCTTCCTCAGATACTCCATCCAAAGTACCAATGGCTTCACCATTCTTAGCCGCTTCCTGTATGACTTCTTTCATCAGATCATCGGCATCAACAACAGTACCTTCCCTTGACTTCATTCTTCCTGAGGGCAGATTGACCATACCATAATTCAGGTGATAGCAACCATCCGCAAAGGATTCTCCCAGTCTTTTGAGAATCTCGAATAACACCTTGAAGTGGTGGTTCTGCTCATCCGCAACGACATAAATCATCTTTTCCATTCCAAAATCCTGGTATCTCAACTTGGCAGTACCGATATCCTGGGTCATGTAAACGGACGTCCCATCGCTCCTCAACACCAATTTATGATCTAGCTTGGCATCCTCAAGGTCAATCCAGACTGAATTATCATCCTTCTTATAGAAAATACCATTCTCGATTCCTTCCTCTATGATATCCTTACCCAATAGATAGGTATTGGATTCATAATATAACTTATCAAAATGAACACCCAGATTCTCATAGGTTACATCAAACCCCTTGTAAACCCAACCATTCATCATCCTCCATAAATCCCTGACTTCCTTATCCCCGGCTTCCCATTTCAGAAGCATGTCCTTGGCTTCCGCACCTAATTCACTATACTCATTGAAATAATCATTCTTATATTTCTTGAAGAATGCCTCAACATTTTCCGGTTTCACTGCCTTGGACTCCAACAACTGTTGGGCAGCTGAGGACTTCTGCCATTCAGCATATTCTCCCCTTAACTGAGCATCAAATACCACATACCAATGACCCACAAAGTGGTCACTTTTCACCCCTTCGGATTCGGGTGTCTTACCCTCTCCGAATTTTTTCCAGGCCAACATGGACTTACAAATAGCAATTCCCCTATCATTTATGATTTGTACCTTAACCACATCATGACCAGCCGCCTCAAGAATCCTTGAAGTGGACCAACCCAATAGGATATTCCTAACATGACCGAGGTGAAGCGGCTTATTCGTATTTGGAGAGGAAAATTCCACCATCGCTTTCTCTCCTGTCTTTGGTGATTCGCCATAGGAGGTATCCTCCTTGATTCTTGAAAGAAAATGCTTCCAATAATCATCACTGACCGTCAAATTAAGGAAACCCTTGATGACGTTATATGCCGTGAAGTCTTTGGTATTTTCTATCAGGTAAGCTCCTAGTTCTTCTGCAATTTGATCTGGTTTCTTGCGTGCATCCCTAGCGAATGGAAATGTAACAACTGTATAATCTCCCTCGAATTCCTTCTTGGTAGTATTAACAATCAATTTCTCCTTCGGCACATCAATATCGTATAATGATTTGAGCGCAGCAGGTACCTTTTCGTCTATGATTTGTAAAATATCCATCAGATGCTTTATGTTTTATGAAGAACTTGGTTCTTTATAGTGGCGCAAAGTTATTACATTTGGTGTATAACCAAATAATTTGTCCAAGGATTCCTCGGATGTCCGATTTTTTCAGAAAAGTAGCCACAAATCTTCCCATAGATGCTTTCTTTAAAGGGTCTATCTTTTATCTATTGGGACAAACCCTAGGACTCCAGCATGGTGTAGGGTATCACACCCACGTTGGACTGATCGGTTGGATGATTGTTATCGGGATGCTCTTTGCCTTTCATTTTACAGGCTTCATTATTTACCAAAGACAATACAGTATACTTTGTTCCTTATTCCCGAATCAGAATAAAAGTGGGGTTCCCTCCCTCTCCTTCAGTCGATGGGGACTTGGAGTTTCAATATTTCTAGTATTGGGAATGCTTGTGTTATTGTTTCAAACATCCAATGATCTTACACTATTTGGATACATTATGGCAGCCATTATACTTGGTATCCTATATTTCCCACCTGTTCATCTTAATTTCAAAGGCGGAAGTGAAATCATCGAAGCATTGGGCTTGGCTGTACTGATTCCCTTATTCTCTGCCCATATACAATCAGGGGAATGGATATGGGAACGGAGTGGTTCTGTCATCACTCCTTTGTTCATGCTTACCTTGGCAGCACTGATAGCAGCTAATCTACCCATGAAAAGGCAACATCAATACATTGGGAAATCCACCTTGGTAACGGTTTCTGGTATCATGGGCGGACAAAGGACATCCTTTATATTACAAATCCTATCCGCATTCTCATTTCTGATATTCATCGTGATGCAAACGAGTCCCATATCCTGGACCTATGGTACCCTGGCCATTATTCCTATATTGGTTTCAGGTTGGAAAAGTTACCAAAGGATACAATTGGAAAACGTGAGGAACCTTACTTTCCTCAACCTTTATCAGAATAGCATACGAAGTACCCTTTGGATTGTGATACTTATATCCTGTCTAGGATTGACCATGAATTATTGGACAGGGCCCTAGAGACAGGATACTATCTTGACTTCCTAATAGCTGAAAGACTTAACGGTATTGACGAAGCACTTCACTCCATCCAAAGGCGTATCAGGATAAACACCATGACCCAAGTTGACGATATGATGTCCATTGAATTTACGGATCATTTTCTTGGTCTCGGCCTCTATGTTCTCATGGGAGGAATAAAGCATACAAGGATCAAGATTTCCCTGAACAACCTGTTCATCACCGAGAATATTCCTCGCGTGGTGTGGGTCCGTATTCCAATCCAACCCAATAACATTACAATCCAAACTTCCCATTGACGGCAATGCAAACCAAGCTCCCTTGGCAAATACCGTAATCGGAGCCTCATCTATGGCATCACAAATTTTCCTGATGTATCTCAAGGAGAATTCCTCATATTGCTTAGGAGAGAGGATACCTGCCCACGAATCGAAAATCTGTACCAAATCAGCCCCTGACTGGATCTTCAATTTGAGGTATTCAATGATGGTATCGGATAACTTATCCAACAATAAATGAGCTGCCTCAGGTTGGGTATAAAGGAATTTCTTAGCCTTGGAGAAAGTTTTACTTCCGCTTCCCTCAATCATATATGAAAGCAATGTCCAAGGTGCACCTGAAAAACCGATTAATGGAATGCGGCCATTCAGTTCTTTCTTGGTAATCTCCAATGCCTTGAACACATAATCCAAATCCGCAGCGGCTTCAGCTCCTGATTTCAACTTCCTTACATCATCCATACTCTGGATGGTCTTTGGAAACCAAGGTCCCTTTTTCTCTACCATCTGATATTCCAGCCCCATGGTTTCCGGAATCACCAGGATATCGGAGAAAATGATGGCTGCATCCACATCCAACTCGTCCACGGGTTGGATGGTCACTTCAGCTGCGAGATGAGGTGTTTCCACCAACTCCTTGAATCCTGAAAGTTTCCCCCTCAGGGCTCTGTATTGAGGTAGAATCCTACCTGCCTGTCTCATCAGCCAAACCGGAGGACGCTCCGTCAACTCACCCTTGGCTGCCCTTAGAAATAGATCATTTTTTAATTCCATGCCGCAATATTATTGAAAAGTGGCTTGCGAAGTCTCACTTCTTCGTCAAATTTTCTCTATGTATATAAAAACTGGACAAACATCTTGAAAAATACCCTAAGAAGCATACCATTGATCAGGTTTTGTATTCCATTCATACTTGGAATTATCAGTTATGACCACTTCCAACTCCCCTACATCTATCCTACGCTAGGTTTAGGATTAGGGCTATCCATCCTGCTCCATATGTTCCAAAAACGCAACCCCTTTGGTTTTGGAATCATGTTCTACCTAAATCTATTCTTACTTGGACAATCCGTATGTCACTATCATGCGGTGCCTTATTTATCCGATTCATCTGACAAGGTCATTCCGAAGCAAGTGGAGGGATGGATTGGTACCATACGTTCAGTACCTAAGATTAAGAATCATATCGAGTTTGAAGTTCAGTTGGATGCCATAAAAATCAATGGTCAGTATCAGATTTCAGATGCTAAGATTTTATCAAGGGTTGAATTGGATAAAACATCTCTGGAACTCGGTTATGGAGAAAAAATACTTTCGAATGCAAGGATTCAGGACATTCCGACAGCAACGAATCCGAATAGTTTTGATTACAAGACTTTCCTTTACCGAAAAGGTATTCGTTACCAAACATTCATCAAGGAAGCCGAATATCGGGTATTATCCTATCCTGCTGAAACTTCCATATGGGAGTGGAGTCACCAATTACAAGGAAAAGGACTGGATATATTAAGAAAGCATCTGGACAGTCCCAATGAATATGCTGTGGGTGCTGCCTTGATACTCGGAAGCAAATCCGAAATGGGAGAAGCCGTCAAGAATGCTTACGGAGATACGGGAGCAACACACGTCCTAGCTGTTTCTGGGCTTCATGTGGGTATCCTGATGATGATTGTGAATTTTCTATTCGGGCTTTTAGGCCGCCGTAATGGAAATGTCTTCCTTTGGATTAGATTGATGATTTCATTGGGTGTCCTATGGTCTTTTGCATTGGTCACAGGGGCTTCCCCTTCCGTTCTGAGAGCAACCACCATGTTTTCATTCGTAATGGTCGGCACCATCATGAACAAGGGTGGGAACATTTATAACACATTAGCTGCCTCAGCCATATTCTTGCTTTTCATCCAACCCAGTATGCTGTTCCAACCCGGATTCCAACTCTCCTACTTGGCTGTCATCGGAATTGTTTTTTTCCAGCCGATTATTTATAAGAAATGGTATGTAGAAAACAAATTCGGGGATTATATCTGGCAATTGATTTCTGTTTCATTGGCCGCACAATTGACAACCTTACCCATCAGCTTGTTTTATTTCCATCAATTCCCCAGTTACTTTCTCATTTCAGGCATTATCGTAATACCTGCTGCAGGTATTATCATGAACTGCGGATTGGCTTTATTGGTATTGGAACAAATCCCTTTCCTTGCCTTTTTGGGCGAATGGATTGGTCATTTATTATATGGCGTCATCTGGTTGATGAATTCTTTCATTTTCATGTTGAGTCACTTGCCTTTCAGTAAGATAGAACATATCAATATTTCCATCTTCGAAATGTTGATGCTGTATGCTAGTATAGGATGTCTTATGTTGGGAATATATCGTCTGAATCCTAAACTATACTTAGGTGCATTGACCTTGGCAATGGTTTTCAGCAGTAGCTATTGTGTAAGGAATATCCAACTTTATCATCAGTCCAAAACTGTCATATATGATGCTAAGGGATTGGCATTGGATTCTTGGTTCAATGGAAAGGTGTACCACCATAGTCCATTGAATGAAAAGGAACTTTTCTATGCCAGTAATGGCCAGAGAAACCGAGACAAGTACCATCATTATGAAAAAGATACCATATTCAAACATGAAGCTTTCATTCAATCAGGGCCACTTAAATTAATGATTATCAATTCCGAACACCCGCAAATATCAAGCACTCACAAAATGAATATAGATGGGATTATCCTCGGGAAAGGAGCTTTTATTAATTTTGAGGCATTGATGGAGGATTATAACTTTGATTTTATTGTTGCAGACGGAAGTAACAGTAGTTATAAAGTCAAAAAGTGGAAACAATATATCCCACCATCCATGGGCCATATCCCATTTTATCATACTAAGAATGGGGCCATTATCATCAAACATCAACAGAATGAAACTGGATATCCCTCTCATGTCATATGCCAAAGTACTCAAAACCAAAACTGAGGACGGTAAAAGATATATCTGGGATGATATCCGGAAGAAATGGTATGTTCTCCAACCTGAAGAATTCGTAAGACAGCTCCTTGTCCAATATCTGATTCAAGACTGTGGATACAACAAGAATAAGATTCAGATAGAAAAAGGATTGGTAGTGAATGGTAAGGAGAAACGATTTGATATTCTGGTGTATGATGAGGATTTTCGACCTTACCTGTTGGTTGAATGCAAAAGACCGGAAATTCCGGTTGACCAAAAGGTGTTCGACCAGATTTCTGTTTATAATATTGAATTACAAGTCCCTTATCTTTTGGTCAGTAACGGTCTCGACACTTATGCATGCTCCATTAATCAGGAGGAAAAATCCTATGCATTCCTTGATGCCATCCCCTTGCCGAATAAAAATGACAAAGCCTAAGCATAGCTTAGGCTTACATCTTTATAAAGGTAGATTACCATGTTTTTTCTTGGGTAACTCCGCTACCTTATTCTCCAACATTGAAAATGCCTTGATGAGTTTTCTACGAGAATCCCTCGGTGCGATAACCTCATCAATGAATCCTCTTGCAGCAGCACGATAAGGATGTGCGAACTTATCCGCATACTCTGCTTCTTTTTCCTTGAGTTTGGCTTCAGGGTCATCAGCTGCCTTGATTTCCCTGCGGAAAATAATTTCACTGGCTCCCTTAGCACCCATTACTGCAATTTCAGCATTGGGCCAAGCAAAATTCATATCTGCTCCGATATGCTTTGAATTCATCACATCATATGCTCCTCCATAGGCTTTTCTGGTAATCAGTGTAATCCTAGGAACTGTAGCTTCACTGAAAGCATAGAGAAGTTTTGCTCCATTGGTGATGATGGCATTCCACTCCTGATCCGTACCCGGCAGGAATCCCGGTACATCCACCAATACCAATAAGGGAATATTGAAACAATCGCAGAAACGAACGAATCTGGCGCCCTTCTTCGAACTATCCACATCCAAGACACCCGCCATATTCATGGGTTGGTTGGCTACGATACCAATACTCCTACCTGCAAGTCTTGCAAAACCGACTACGATATTCTCAGCATAGTCAGGATGGATTTCGAAAAATGATGACTCATCAACAATACCTGCAATTACATCCTTTATTTCATAAGGTTGGCTGGAACTATCAGGAATGATGGACGATAATTCATCCCGAAGTTCCTCCCCTATCGTATATGGCAACCGAGCTGGTTTCTCGTTACAATTCTGAGGCATATAACTCAATAATTGCTTGAGTTTTTCGATACAGTCAATATCATTGGCAGCTGTTAGATGGGTAACACCCGATTTGGTCGAGTGTGCAGAGGCACCACCCAATTCTTCTGAACTCACTTCCTCATTCGTAACGGTCTTGACCACATTCGGCCCTGTAACGAACATATAGGAAGTATCCTGAACCATCATGATAAAATCAGTAATGGCAGGGGAATAAACAGCTCCACCCGCACATGGCCCCATGATAGCGGAAATCTGTGGAACCACTCCCGATGCCAAGGTATTCCTATAAAAAATATCAGCATATCCACCCAATGAACGGACCCCCTCTTGTATCCTAGCTCCTCCTGAATCATTCAGACCAATAACCGGTGCACCATTCTGCATGGCCAAATCCATGATTTTGCAAATTTTCTCAGCATGTGTCTCTGAAAGAGAACCTCCGAATACCGTAAAATCCTGCGCAAAGACATAGACCAAACGACCTGAAATGGTTCCGTATCCCGTTACGACACCATCACCAAGGAATACCTGTTTATCCATTCCGAAATCAGTCGTACGATGGGTCACAAGCATCCCAATTTCTTCAAAAGAACCCTCATCCATAAGGAAATGGATTCTTTCCCTGGCTGTGAGTTTCCCCTTTTGATGTTGTTTGGCAATACGGTCCTTTCCACCACCTAATTCGGCTGCTTCTTTCTTACTTTTGAGTAGGTTCAAATTATCTTCTAGCATCAGAATGGAATATTTTGGTATCAATTGATTAGAAATCGGATACAAATATTGTAAAAATTCGCTACTTATGCCCCCGAGAATTCAAGTTTAGTTTCGTTCGTCAATATCATGTTCCATTTCTTTAACAAATGATATTATTTCCTTACATTATTTTCTCAAAACAAAACAGAATGAATAGTAGGTCAATCATCATTTTAATCCTATGTGCATTCAGCACATCACTATGGTCCCAGCTTCCCAAGACTGAGATTTTCCACTTCAACTTTGAATCGACAGGTAAGAAAAAGAAATGGACGATTTCCAATCCCAAATTATTGACATTCGATAATAAGAATGGATATAACAATCAGCCCTCTTTCATCGGAGACGAAATCTATATCACACAATCCTCCTATTCCAATGGTGGTGACCAGACAGATATCGTAGCCCTGAATGTGAATAACAAAACCAAGAGTCGAGTGACGCAAACGGGTGACAACGAATATTCACCCACAGCCCATCCTGATGGCCAATCCTTTTCGGTCATCAAGCAATACAAAGATGGAAGACAGCATTTGGTCAAGTATGCAATGGATCGGAAAGGCAAAGGGAAAATCCTTTTTTCAAAACATTCCAATATTGGTTATCACTGTTGGCTCACATCCACCAAAGTGGCACTTTTCCTTGTAGATGAGGCCAAGGGCCACCGACTAGTCATTGGTGATACACAAACTGGGGCCATCAAGCATGTGGCATTCAATGTGGGCCGTTGTCTGAAGAAATCGCCCAATGGTAATCTCATCTATCTGGATAAGGAAATTGAGGGGAATTGGAGGTTGAAAACCTTGAAACCCGAAACAGGCCAGACCATTCTATTGGGCCAAACCCTAACGGACGAGGAGGATTTCGAGGTTCTACCCAATGGTTATATCATAACAGGACATATGGGAAATATTTATCGACTCGAACCAGAGAATGGTTCTGAATGGGTTCCGATAGTCAGTCTTAAGTCATTCATCAAGAATAAGAAAATTAGCCGCATAGCAGTCAAGGACAACCAATTGGCCTTGGTGGTAGAATAGTGGCTCATTTTATGCAGTGGATTCCCTTGTATATGTAAAGTTCCGGCATTTCTCTTATTCGGTTGATTTAGGATTTGAAAAGTGTCACCAAGCCTTATATTTGCATCGCAAAACTAACCAAGTACGATGAAGTCGCAAACCACTAGTACCATTATGATGGTTCGTCCATCACATTTTGGGTACAATGCCCAGACGGCCGAGAATAATGCTTTCCAAACCAAGGAAACCCAACTCAGCGTCAATGAAATCAAAGAAAAGGCCAAATCTGAATTTGATGCATTCGTTCAGAAACTCAGGGATAATGGAATGAGGATATTGGTAATGGAAGAAAAGGATGATATCATTCGTCCGGATTCTGTTTTTCCTAATAACTGGATTACTTTCCATCACAATGGCACCATCATTACCTATCCGATGTACGCCCCCAGTAGAAGGGTCGAACGGCGCGAGGATATCATTGCTTCCATCAAGGAACAATTCGAAGTAAAACGAATGGTTCGATTCGAGGAATATGAAAATTCCAATCAGTTTCTTGAGGGTACGGGAAGTATGATATTGGATCGAGTCAATAGGATTGTATATGCTTGTCTGAGTCCTAGGACAGATGCCAAATTATTGGACGAATTTTGTCATTGGGCTGATTATAAGAAAGTGGAATTCCGTTCGGTCGATGGTGATGGTGTGGATATTTACCACACCAATGTCATGATGGCACTGGGAGATGCGTTTGTAGTCATTTGTATGGGTACCATTCAGGATAAGGCGGATAGGAAAAAACTAGAAAAGGTATTCAAGAAAACCGGAAAGGAAATCATTGATATTTCATTGGAACAGATGGGTTCTTTTGCAGGCAATATGTTGCAGGTCCAAAATACTGACGGCAAGACGTTCTTGGTCATGTCCCAACAAGCCTATGAATCACTGAGAACCGACCAAATTAATCAGATTGAAAAGCATACCCATATCCTACATTCGGATATCAGTACGATTGAGAAATTCGGTGGGGGAAGTGCCAGATGTATGATGGCTGAGATTTTCTTACCAGAAAAATAAAGTTGAAACCTTTTATCGGAGCGCTATGGCATACCAATGGCGCTCCGATTCATATTGGGAAATCCTATCGAGTTCAATGTTTATTCTTCCGGAGTGGATTCTGCGGATGATCTATTCTTTCGAATTAGGCGGATAAAGAAACGAATCGAGAAATACAGGCCTGTTATTATACCAGCAAATCCAAAAGTCAATAACAAAACCGCTGCCACTCCCTTGCCCATACAGGCCAATTCGCAATATCCGAATGCAACCAGATACCCTAGGAAAGAAGCCAGTGCCAATGCCAGCAGAATACCGACAACAGCCAACCAAATCATTCGTTTTCTCTTTTTTCGCTGATGCTTTAATTGCTTAACTATATCCCTGACTTTCTGCTTCACTTTGGACTTTCCCCTTTTGCGAGGTGTCTCATTCACATTGGAATTCCTTTTCTCATCCGATTCATACTTTTTGAAAACAATACTATGGCTTCTAGGAATTTGATTCTCAATTTGTGTGCTGGTCAATGCATCCAATTTCATAGGTAATCGGTTGGCACCTGCAGCGATGGCTAATATGATACAAAACTGAAGTATGAGCCCATGCTTCCTAAAGCTAACGAAAGTATCCCTATTGGAACGCCCCTTGGGAAATAGTAATATAGATAATGCCATAAGACCTACCAATCCATACTCCAACCAAGTAGGAATATCAATTCCAATTAGGTATAAAATAATACCAATAAAGCACAAGGCTATAATCTGGATGAATTGGGCCATGATGATTAGAACAGCAGTCGATTTGGGAAATTGGGCTGCTAGGTAAGAGATTTTTTTCATGATGTTTTAGTTTTCGAATGACCACAACTCATTGCACATAAACAGTCAATTTAATATAAAAACACTAATTCAATTAATGAAAATCATTACAACCCACTGGTATGGAAGCAAGAATTGCCAATCCGTAGTCAAACGAACTGGCAATTCCTGAATTATTGCAAAAATACCACTATCGGTACGCAGAATTAATGAAATCTATCAAACATTATTATTACATAAAGTCATTTTTCTTCATCCATTCATCATTATAAACCTTACCTACATACCTACTTCCATGATCATGGAAAATAATGACTACCACATCATCCTCTGTTAATTGATCTTTCATTTGTACCAAACCTGCAGCTGCAGAACCACAAGAATAGCCCAGGAACAAACCTTCTTCCTTAGCCAATCTTCTTGCCATTACAGCTCCGTCCTTATCCGTCACCTTTTCGAAATAATCAATCAGGCTAAAATCCACATTCTCAGGTAGGATATCCTCCCCTATTCCCTCTGTGATGTAGGAATAGATTTCCTTTTCATCAAACTCACCCGTTTCGTGATATTTTTTGAAGACTGAACCATAGGTATCCACTCCCCATATCTTGATATTAGGATTTTGTTCCTTGAGATATTTTGCTGTACCCGAAATGGTTCCACCTGTTCCAACTCCCACGATCAAATGTGTGATTTTACCATCTGTCTGCTTCCAGATTTCCGGTCCGGTACTTTCATAATGTGCTTGGGTATTGGATTTGTTGTCATACTGGTTACACCAAAACGAATTAGGGATTTCCTTACTCAATTTTTCTGCAACAGAATAATAGGACTCAGGGTCATCAGGTGCCACATTCGTAGGACAAACAACCACTTCTGCTCCTACGGCCCTCAGTATGTCCACTTTTTCTTGGGATTGTTTATCCGTCGTAGTGAAAATACACTTGTATCCCTTAACAGCAGCTGCAATGGCAATACCCATTCCTGTATTTCCCGATGTACACTCGATGATGGTTCCTCCGGGTTTCAAATCTCCCCTTGCTTCTGCATCCTCTACCATTTTCAATGCCATGCGGTCCTTGATGGAGTTTCCCGGATTCATGAATTCTACCTTGGCGAGTACAAGGGCAGGAACTTCCTCCATTGTCTTATTCAATTTGACCAATGGTGTATTCCCAATTGTGCCTAAAATATTCTCGAAATATTGCATACGGTTAGGTTTTGAGCTGCAAAGATGCTAAAATTTCAGCTTCCATTTATGCTTGGAATTCAGTTTTTAGTACAGACTCCGCCATCTCAATTCAGAAATAACTAGCATATTTTGATGTTTTCGAACAATTATATTTTATTGCAATTTTGAAACTTGAATTTTAATACCAATTTCCATTCATAACATGAAATATATTCTTGCCCTAGACCAAGGTACAACTTCTTCCAGAGCGATTCTTTTTGATAAAAAAGGGAATATCAAAGCAGTAGAACAACAGGAATTCACACAGATTTTCCCACAACCCGGTTGGGTAGAACATGATCCTATGGAAATTTGGTCGTCCCAATTGAAAGTTGCACAGGATATTCTGAAAAACAACAGGGTTTCTGTCAAGAGTATTGGTGCCATCGGCATTACCAACCAAAGGGAAACCACCGTTGTGTGGGATAGACATACCGGACAGCCCGTTTATAATGCAATCGTATGGCAGGATAGGAGAACAGCAAGTATTTGTGATGCACTCAAGGAGAATGGACTTACCAATCATGTAAGAAGAAATACGGGTTTGGTGATTGACGCCTATTTCTCTGGTACAAAGGTCAATTGGATACTTGATAATGTGGATGGAGCCAGAGAAAAAGCGAACAATGGTGATTTGTTGTTTGGTACAGTTGATTCATGGCTGGTATGGAAATTAACTGGGGGGGCAGTCCATGTTACGGATTATTCCAATGCCTCAAGAACGATGATATATAACATCAAAAAGCTGAACTGGGATAACAAAATGCTAAAGGAATTGAATATCCCTAAGAATATGCTACCTGAAGTGAAGCCATCTAGCGAAGTTTATGGTCATAGTTCAGCTACGCTATTCGGTAAGGAAATACCCATTGCCGGAATAGCCGGCGACCAACAAGCAGCCTTATTTGGTCAGGCATGCCATAGTGTGGGAACTGCCAAGAATACATATGGTACGGGTTGTTTCATGCTAATGAATACAGGAACAAAACCCGTAGCTTCCAAATCAGGTTTACTCACCACCATTGCTTGGGGACTGGACGGTGAAGTCACCTATGCCCTGGAGGGATCAGTATTCATAGCAGGAGCTGCTGTTCAGTGGCTTAGGGATGGTCTGAAAATCATCGATTCTTCTCCTGACTCGGAATATTATGCCATGAAAGTCAAGGATACGGAGGGCGTTTATGTCGTACCCGCTTTTGCTGGATTAGGTGCTCCCTACTGGGACATGTATGCCCGTGGCGCCATATTCGGCCTTACCAGAGGTACGAGTAAATCCCATTTGATTAGAGCCACATTAGAATCCCTAGCCTACCAGACCCGGGATGTATTGGATGCAATGGTTAAGGATTCCAAGGTTGAGCTAACTTCACTCAGGGTAGATGGAGGAGCCAGCGCCAATAATCTGCTCATGCAATTCCAATCAGATATTCTCGGAACAGAAGTAGAAAGACCCAAGGTCATTGAAACAACCGCACTGGGTGCGGCCTACTTAGCCGGATTGGCTGTGGGTTTCTGGAAGAAAGATGAAATTTCAAAAAATCGCCAAACTGATATCAAATTCAAACCTAAAATGAAAGATGACCAGCGTTCAAAGCTATACAAAGGATGGCAAAAAGCCGTAAAACGTACCATGGACTGGGAAAAGGATGAATAATAGTACACCATCCAACAACTTCAAATTGGGAATTTAATCACATCTAGGAGCACAATACATGTTGAAAGTAGGAATTACAGGAGGGATTGGAAGTGGTAAGACCACCGTTTGTAAGATATTCGAATTATTAGGTATTCCCGTTTACTATGCTGATGATCGGGCAAAATGGCTCATGAAAAATGACAAGGAACTTGTTTCAGGTATCAAGGAACTTATCGGTCAGGAAGCCTATACCGATGATGGCCACCTCAATAGACCATTCATTGCTTCCATCATATTCAATGATAAGGATAAGCTGACAAAGATGAATGCCCTCGTACATCCTGCCGTATGGAAAGATGGGGAAATATGGAATAGCCAACATACTGATGCGCCCTACACCCTCAAGGAAGCTGCCCTACTTTACGAAACAGGAGGGTATCACTTGATGGATAAGATGATTACGGTATTTGCCAATAAGGAAATCAGGCTCAAAAGGGTCATGGGTAGGGACCAGGCTACAAGAAAGGAAGTATTGGCCCGAATGGACAAACAGATGCCAAACTTGGAAAAAGCGAGGCTAGCCGATTATGTAATCAAGAATGATGGGCAGCACCCTATTATCCGCCAGACGTTAAAAGTACACCAAGAATTACTGAAACTATCTGGTAAGTAGTCCTTGGTTTTATATTTTTGCACTCTCAATTATATAATTACAATCATAATGAAGAAGTATTTTTTGTTTTTCATCGTCATTTCCCTATCCCTTACCCAATTTTCATGTGAAAATGATACGCTCAAAGATCATAGAGAAGAAATCAGAGCCTATCTTGAAGCCAGTGGAAAAATAGACAATTCAGTAGAAACCGAGTCAGGGGTTTTCGTCTATTTCTTAGAAGAAGGTAATCAAGGTAATGATACGCCATCTGCATCTTCTACCGTAAATATCAAGTATAGAGGATACCTTTTCCCAGATGGTGAAACCTTTGATGATTCTTTCAATAACACGGTACAATTCACTCAAATCGGTAACGGTGGACTCATCGCAGGATTCAGTATCGGTCTTCAAGAAATGAAGCGTGGTGATAAGGCGGAAATTTATATTCCATCCGTATTGGGTTATGGTAATTTGGTGGACCAACCTACCAGTTCGGGTGTCACCATCGAAGCAGGTTCCATCCTTACCTTTAATGTTGAAATGGTGGATTTCTTCTAATTCCTACATCAGAACATCACTACTTACCATCATAAAACCAGCATATGAATATTCTTGTCATTAATTGCGGAAGCTCCTCTGTAAAGAGTGAAATCATTGACACCATCACAGGAGAACGACTTCTCGAAATGAATATCCAAAGGGTCAATGAATCTCCTGAGATTCAGATTGACGGGGGCGAGCTTATCAGTTGCAAGAAAACGGGACATAAAGCTGCATTGGATAAAGCTTTCCCTCTCTTGATTGAAAAATCAAGAGACCTGAATATCAGTGCTGTTGGACATAGGGTAGCGCATGGTGGTAAGGATTTTGACGAACCCATCGAAATCAATGATGAGATAGAAAATATCATTGACAATCTGAGTAGTTTGGCTCCCCTACATAATCCCATTAATTTATTGGGAATTCGTAAGGCCAAGGAATATTTCAAGGAAATACCCCATCTAGCCGTATTTGATACGGCTTTCCATTCCACCTTGCCCAGGCGGGCCAAGACCTATGCCATTTCCAACGAATTGGCATCCAAGTATGATATCCAACGGTATGGATTCCACGGAACCAGTCATGAATATGTAGCCAAGGAAGCCGCAAAGTTTTTCCATACGGATATCCAGGAACAGCGTATCATTACCTGTCATCTTGGGAATGGATGCAGTATTGCTGCCATTGAATATGGGAGAAGTGTCGAAACCTCCATGGGGATGACGCCATTGGAAGGTTTGGCAATGGGTACGCGAAGTGGGGATATCGATCCAGGGATACTCACATTCCTGATGAAGAAAGAAGGATGGAGCCCTGAGGAATTGGATCAGATTCTGAATAAGAAAAGCGGCCTACTGGGCATCAGTGGTTCCAGTAATGACATGCGGGATATCATCCAAAGGGCCGGTAATGGGGATGACAATGCCCGATTGGCCATTCAGGTCTTTGCACATAGAATCAGGAAATATATTGGTGCATATGCTGCCGTAATGGGTGGTGTGGACATGATAGTTTTCACTGGAGGTATAGGTGAGAACAGTCCTATGATTCGCCATCGGGTTTGCCAACGGCTTGACTTCCTTGGTGCCATTATCAACGACGATAAGAACCATGACCTGAAACTGAGCAAGACCCAACCCAATGCCGAATTCTCATGGAATCACAGTAAGGTCAAATTATTGGCCTGCAAAACAGACGAACAACTTTCCATAGCAAGGCAAAGTGCCAAATTGGTAGAGAAGACCAAGGTCAATTCCATTCCTCCCATACCCGTTGCCATTTCGGCAAGACATATCCATTTATGTAAGGAAACATTCGAGGAACTCTTTGGTAAGGGAGCTACATTGACCGAAAAGAAGTCCCTTTCCCAACCCGGACAATTCGCAGCCAATGAAACAGTGAAAGTTATCGGGCCCAAGAATAGCTTTGAAACTGTAAGAATTCTCGGCCCCCTACGTTCCAAGAATCAATTGGAAATATCAAGAACGGATGAATTCTTCCTTGGTATTGATGCTCCCATAAGGGAATCAGGTAAGACCGGGAACTCTCCGGGTTGTATCCTTGAGGGCCCCAAGGGTAAGGTTCAGATTCGTGATGGGGTTATCTGTGCATGGAGACACATCCATATGACACCTCAGGATGCCGAAATTTTCGGTGTCAAGGATAGGGATGTCGTGGATGTGAAAATCAATTCCAAGGAAAGGAGCCTTACCTTTGGTAATGTCCTGATTAGGGTTTCACCCAAGTATAAATTAGAAATGCACATAGATACAGACGAAGGTAATGCTGCTGAAATCAGTAGGGGTGCCACTGGTGCATTAGTCGATACGGATGGTGAAGCCAGGCTGACCAAGAAGAAATTGAGGTAATTCCTCTCAGTTCTACCATTTTAAAATTCCCTATCTTTGGCAAAAATTTTCCATTGAGGATACTTACAAGAATATTAAGGACCATTTGGGGAGCTTGGCACTTATTGTGGTTTGTCATTACAGTCATTTTATTTGCCCCTGTTCATATACTACTCGCTCCGATCTTCGGAGAGAAGGCAGCCAAGTTTCTTCTATTCATGACCTATAGGTTTGCAGCTTATTTCATCCTGATTCCATCACTACATTTCATTAAGAATCATGGTAGGGAAAAGATTGACAAAAACCGTTCGTATATGGTGGTAGGAAATCATGTTTCCAATCTGGATTTTTATGTCAATCCTCATACTGCCCCGGTTTATATCAGGGTCTTGGTCAAGCAAGAATTAGCCAAACTACCTTTGTTCGGATCTGTGATGAAGTCCATTGCCGTGCCTGTGGAACGGGGCAATAAGCAATCCGGTAAGAAAGGCCTGGCAAAACTCAAGGAAAAATTAGATTTGGGTTATTCTATATTCATATACCCTGAGGGAACCCGCAATCTGACTGAGAATCATTTAAGGGAATTCAAGGCCGGAGCTTTTAAGATGGCTATTGAATGTCAGATTCCAATCCTTGTCACGACCATAGCTAATGCCCGTCAATTGAATGACTTGCGTGTAAGTCTTTTTGATTGCAGGCCGGGAATCGTTCATGTATATTGGGACGAAGCTATCGAAACCAAAGGAATGACCCTGGATGATGTTCCAAGGCTCATGGAAATGACCAAGGAAATCATGACTAAGAACATACTGAAACACCAATCCTAATGGATTTATCTTCTATCGAACATTTCTCCCAATCGGCTTATTTCATTGATTCCGACCATCCGAATGTCAAGGCATATGCAAATCAGGTGATTCAAGGCATTGACAATCCTAGGGATCGAGCAGTTGCCTTATATAATGATGTTAGGGATAGTTATTTATATAATCCTTATGAGATTTCATTACAACCCAGACATTCCAAAGCATCGGGTATATTGGCTCGTGAGAAAAAATCCGGACATTGTATTGACAAGGCTATTATTCTATGTGCATTGGGGCGTGCAGTAGATATTCCTACCCGCTTGCACTTTGCGAACGTGAAGAATCATATCGCTACCGAAAAACTAGAGGAATACCTAGGGACGGATATCCTTGTCTTTCATGGATATATGGAATTCTATTTGGATGGACAATGGGTGAAATGTACTCCAGCATTCAATAAGAGTCTTTGTGATAAGTTGAATGTTGCTACGCTTGAATTCGATGGTGTCAATGATTCCATTTTTCAGGAGTATGACCGCAGTGGAGCTGACTTCATGGAATACCTCCATGACTATGGTGTTTTCCATGATTTCCCTTTAGACATGTTCGAAAAGGAAATAAGAATCCATTATAGAAAGGTTTTTGAGAGACTTGAGAAAGAGGATGTGGTCAAGGTTAGGGAGTAAATCTTATCATATACAACATTCGGATAATAACATCTAAGAACCAATCAATCCCTAATGCAAACCGAAAACATTCCTTTCCAGATAATCTTCTAATTGATTGAAAATGCTTAGAATAGACTGAACACTCTTGGTTAGCATTCCTATCATGATAGCCCCCTCGAATGTTGCAGTTAGATAAAGTGCAGTTTCCTTAGGATTCAGTTTTTCGGGAAACATTCCTTGTTGTTGGCCATCATTCAATATTTCCTCCACCTTATCAATCAATTCGTTCAGGCAATTCCTAGCCAACTTTGAAAATTCCTTATCCGTATCATCTACCTCGGTGGCTGTATTCAATAATGGACAGCCTCCGGGAATAGCCGGACTCAATACCATTCTCTTATAATTCTTCAATAAAAGTCGTAGCTTTTCCTTGGGATTCGTCACATCCCCAAAATCCCAATTGCTTCTCACCAATTGGTCCACATTGTAATCGAAAGCCGCTTTCGCTAATGCTTTCTTACTCCCAAAATGACGATAAATACCTCCCATTTGGTATCCTGTCGCCTCCACTAGCATTTGCATGGAAGTACCCGAATAACCATGAACATTAAAAATAGGTGCGGATTTCTCTATGATTTCCTGCTTGGTCCTTACCGCATTTCTGGTTGTTCTTTTCATATTGAAACGTTATGGGTATGTGTCATCCCGTCCATTCCTACAAATCTAAGAAAGTATTTGCTCTCTTAAAAGGAATTAAGTACATTTGAGAGTGTCCACTCTCTTATTCATATAGTAATCAAGTCATGAAACTTCGTACCACCCATAATAGTATCAGAATCAGAATCAGAAAATCGGAATTAGTCACTCTACAAAACGAGCAAAGAGTTGAGGAAAGCATACAATTCCCCAATGGCGTTTGCCTTAAGTTTGCATTGGTAACGAAACCGAACATTCCTACTACACATGCACATTTGGAAAACAATGAGTTGATTCTGAGTATTCCTACTGAAGAAGCCCAAAAGTGGATGAATACCAACCAAGTTGGTATTGAAACCCACAGTGATTTAGGGGGAGGAGAACAACTCCATCTCCTAATTGAAAAGGATTTCCCCTGTCTGGATAGACCAGAGGAAGATAAATCAGATACGTTCTGGGAATTGGCTCCTGATACACCTGATGCCTGTTAATCCGCGTCATTCATTTTCCAATCATTCAATCGTCAATCATCATGTCAGAAAATGCAAAACCCACCGCCTGCATTCTTTGCAACCAGAATTGTGGTATTCTAGTCCATCAGGACCAAGAGGGGAATTATACCAAAATCATTGGAGATAAGGAACATCCCATTTCCAAGGGGTATCTCTGCCAAAAAGCTACAAGGCTTAATTTCTATCAGAAACAAAATCGCCTTACAAGTCCACTCAAAAGAAAGGATGATGGAACTTTCGAAGCCATATCATGGGATGTAGCCATACAAGAAATTGCTGATGAACTGGTTCGGATTCGGGATACGCACGGAGGACATACCATTGCCTATGCAGGTGGTGGTGGACAAGGTAACCATATGGGTGGTGTGTATGGTTCCATGTTGAGAGCTGCTTGTGACACCCCTTATCTCTACTCCGCTTTGGCGCAGGAAAAAACGGGTAATTTTTGGGTGAATGGCCACCTTTTTGGTAGGCATAATACCAATTATTGCGAAGCATTGCATGATGCAGAATATGTCATGATTATCGGGGCTAATCCTATCCAAGCCCACGGATTTCCACAGGCAAGACCGACCATCAACGAGATATCGAGGAATAAGGAAAAAACAATGGTCGTTGTTGATGTGCGTAAGACTGAAACTGCCAAGAAAGCTGATATTTTCATGCAGGTCAAACCGGGTAAGGATGCTTTTTTATTGGCAGCCATGTTGGGATATTTGATCCAAAACGGAATGGAAAATAAGGACTTCATTGCTAAGCATACTGTAGGATTCGAGCAAATCAAGCCTCATTTCCAACAGGTTCCCATTGCTGAATATGCCACTATCGCAGGTATTGATGAAAACACCATTAAGGAAGTGGCAAATGGCATTGTTAATGCGAATACATTCGCACTTCGTTCTGATTTGGGTATTGAACAAAGTCATAATAGTACGCTGAATGCTTATCTCGCCAGATTACTATTCCTGATTACGGGACATTTCAATAGAAAAGGGACCAATTGCCTACACAATTTCCTTTTCCCTCTTATCGGGCACTCCAAATCAGCAGCAGAAAGTGGTGTGGTAACCCGAGTTACCAAAATGCAGGGTATTGGGAAGTTATTCCCTCCGAATATATTACCACAAGAAATCAATACAGACCATCCAGAGCGACTTAGGGCGCTGATTGTGGATAGTACGAATCCAGTTGCTACCTATGCCAATACCCAGGCCCAAAGGGAAGCCATTGAAATGTTGGAGTTGTCCGTTGTCATAGATGTAGCAATGACAGAAACGGCACAGGCAGCCAAGTATGTGCTACCTGCACAAACCCAATTCGAAAAGATGGAATCCACCTTTTTCAATCTCGAATTTCCTAGGAATTTCTATCATCTTAGGCATCCCATCAGCAAACCTTTGGAGAATACCCTTGATGAGCCTGAAATTTATCATCGCATCGTAACGGCAATGGGTGAGATTCCAAAGTCATTTCCTATCCTTGCTACCATTGCAAAGATGGATCGTCGTTTTCCGAAACTTAAATTACTACCGCTAGCATTGGGAATGGCAACCAAAGTCAATCCGAAATGGAACAAATACCAATTGTTAATCCTTAAGGAAACACTAGGGAAAGCACTACCCTATTCCTATGCCAAAGCGCCCGGTGCATTCATATGGGTTGCCTGTCAGATTTTCACGAAAAAGTATGAAAAGCAAATCCGAAGATTGGGATACAAGGAAAAAGGATATGCATTAGCCGAAAAACTATTTGATAAGATACTCAATAGTAAATCCGGTACGCTTATCAGTGAACATACCTATGAAGAAAGTTGGGATTTGGTCAGGCACAAGGATAAGAAAGTGCATTTGGAAATCCCAGAGATGCTCCAGTGGCTCGACGACTTGCCGAATAAGCAATTCGTAGCAGAAAAAAGAGCCCGAAAATATCCATTCAATCTCTTAGCTGGTGAACGTCGTTCCTATAATGCAAATGCATTGTTCAGGAATCCTGAATGGAGAAAAAAGGATGTGGAAGGTGCATTAAAAATACATCCTGATGATGCTGCCGAATATCATATTGAAAAGGGTGATTGGGTCGTATGTTCCTCCAACGTGGGGTCAATTACCATCAAGACCCTGATTACGGACGAGGTTCCCAGAGGAATGCTTTCCATGCCCCACGGATATGGGTTTTCTTATGAGGGACATGGTGTCAGAACAACCGGGGCCATTGTGAATGAGCTTACATCCTTAGAAGAATGTGATCCCTTAGCCAAAACACCCTATCACAAGAATGTGAGGGTCAGAATAGAGAAAATTGAGGAACCTGTTTCTATTTAATTAAATAAAAAAGAGGCATACCGGATTTCCTTTACACAGAAAATCAAGTATGCCCCTTTTGTATTATCAGTTCGCTCTGAACTATCGTTTCAGAATGGTGCGGTATCCCTCGCCCTCATTCGTGGTCATCCTAAGGAAATAAGTCCCTGAAGATAGATGGGATAGATCAAATTGCTTCTTGTCATTCTTCACTTCTTCCGCGTATACTTCCTGTCCTAGGGTATTGAAAAACTGGATGGAAAGTATGTTTTCTTCCAATTCCAAATTCAGTACATCAACTACGGGATTCGGATATGCTGAGAATTCAATGGTTTCCAAATCATTCTGACTGGTATTGAATATGAACTCCACATCATCCCAATAATATACAGTCTCGCCTGTTGCAGCTCCTTCTATTCCAAAATTGAAGAAAATGGCCAGTAGGTCATAATTGACTGTAAAATCCAAGGATGGTGTATTGGGTTGTTGTTGAAGAAAATTCCATTCGATGGTTTCCCATTCGTTGGCCGTAGTGGTGAATTGTAGAGTCTCTACATAAATCCCCGGATTGGAAGATACCTCAGCCTTGAGCAAGATGGGGGTATTAGCCGCAGGGGAATAGACCCTCATCCTTACCTTGGCAGCATTCGGAGTAAACGGAATCGGATTTACAAAACCATTTCTTGTACCTACGATAGTCCCGGACCAAGGAGATGCATTAGCTGGCTTGGTCGTAATAGCTACTGTACCTGAAGCACCCGTAGGGTCAGTACCCAGAACACTTGAATTGTTTTCGAAATCAACCAGTGCATAACTAATACCAGGTAATTCGAATGTCACCGGCAAATCCAACATATCCAATGTGGTACTGGTTCCTCCCATGATGACATCATCCCAATAAAAATCCTGAGCCCCGGCTTCGCTACCCGGTGTTCCAAAATCAAAGAATACTGATAATTTAGAATAAGATACTCCCAGATTCAGTATTGGTGATTCAAAAATGGGATCAGCAAAATCAAAGACGATGGTTTCCCATTCGTTAGCCTTGGTCGTATACATTCTTGTTTCAACAAATATACTGGTGTCATCCAAGTCTTCCGCTTTCAGATGGATTGGTGTTCCGGGATATGCGGAATACACTCGTAAGGAAATCTTAGTGTCAGAAGCTGAAAATGGTATCGGGCTCGAAAAAGCAGGGTCACCAATCGTAGTACCAGCCCATGCCTGGGAAGCTACGGTCTTGGTAGAGATGGCCACCATATTACTGGGATTGGTAGGATCAGCTACCACAGCACTTGCATTGCCCTCAAAATCAACAAAATAACTTGCTGCCGAAGATTCAAAATCCACAGGTAAGGTTACCTGAGCCTGTACTTGTACAACGAATAGGATAAAAATCCAACAATAACGCATAGATAAAGGATTGGTTCCAATACAATTGGAAAATGATAGGAATAAGAATTCCAAAAGAATGGCTCAAAATGGTAGGACGAAACTAATTTCAATCCAAGTTAGCTAAAATATGGCAATCAACGGAGGAAATTTGCTATTTCCCATACTCCTTGCATCATGGCATGTTCATAGGCTGTCATTTCTCGATGACACCGAAGTTCCTTATTGGCATTGTAATCCATTAACAAACGAACAACATGCTCCCTATTGAATGATGCTGCAATCATCAGGGCCGTAACACGCTTTCTATTAACGGTGTCGATTGGTGTTCCTGCTTCTAAAAGTATTCTTACGATATCTGTGAATCCCATCATGCAGGTTCCCATCAGTGCAGTGTATCCAAAATTATCCTTGGCATTGAGGTCGGGTTGAAAATCAAGGATGGAGGCTACCAGTTCAGGATTACCCATGTAGACAGCATAAATCAGCGGAGTGGCTCCCCTATCATTCAGCTCATGAATGGCAGTAGGGTTTTCTTCCAATATCTGAATTACCAAGGTTATATCCCGTTTCTTTATGGCCTGAAATATCGTCATGGATACAAATTTAGCATTTCATTCCTAAGAAAATCATTGATATCAATTGCATTCTTTATTTTTATAAAAACGATTTTCTTCATTCCATCATTGACATTATCAATGAATATTCAACAAATACGATACATCATTGCGGTAGCAGAATACAAGCACTTCGGTATGGCTGCCGAAAAATGCTTCATTACCCAATCCACGCTGAGTACGATGATTGCCAAGTTTGAGAAAGAAGTGGAAATACGGATTTTTGATCGTAAGACCAAGCCTGTTACTACCACACAGGAGGGAGAGGTCATCATACAGAAACTGAGGAATATTCTGAGGGAAGTGGATTATCTGAATGAGAGTATCCGCGAACTCAAGGGTGAGGTCAGTGGTAATATCCGAATAGGAATCATTCCCACAGTTGCTCCATTTTTGCTGCCTCGGTTTTTGAGTTCCTTTGCACGGAGACATCCCGGGATACAGTTCTCTGTTTCCGAATTAACTACGGATGTCATCCTGGAAAAGCTAAAGAGTCGGGAACTGGACTTGGGTATTGCCGCCCTACCCCTTGAAGATGATGACATACAGGAGTTCCCACTGTACAATGAGGAATTTGTCCTATATGATTGTTATAAGAAAGATATCAAGGAAAGGGTCAAGATTGAGGAAATCAATAAGAATAAACTATGCCTCCTAGCGGATGGCCACTGCCTGAATCATCAGATTGTGAATATATGTGATTTGGATATCCGAAAATACAATGCCGGTATCAATTTCGATTTCAAGGCAGGTTCTATTGATAGTCTTATCCGTTTTGTCAGGCAAAGTCACGGGGTTACATTGCTTCCTTATCTGGCTATTCTGGATTTTGAGGAAAAGGATAGAACGAAAATCAGTATGTTCCAAGACCGTGTTCCGGTTCGGAATATCGGTATCGTAACACACAAGCACTTCGTTAAGAAACAGGTCCTAGAATTATTACAAAAAGAAATCCAACGAAAGATAAATCCACTTTTGAAAAAGAATAAGCATCAAATCCTAATGGCGCCCACCAGATGATTTGATATTTAGAGTGCGTCCAAATTTTGGAAAATTAATATAATCGGATAAACGATGGAAGAAATAACCATACCTGATGATTTTATGTCTTTTGATCATCGTATTGTCAGATTGTATGATTATCAAACATATAAGCATACCGACAAGCAACTCATTAACCTAACAAAAAATACATTCAGTTTTTTAGCTGAGGGAAAGAAAGAGGTCATCACGGAAAATGGATCCATCTCAATTAATCATTCACATTTCTTATTGATGCAATCCGGTCGTTGTTTGATGACTGAAAAATTATCTCCACAAAATAAGAGCTATAGGAGTACCCTCTTATTTTTTTCGAATGATGCCTTGTTCCAATTCATCAGAAAATTCAAATTAAAATCCAATAAAGTCACTCCACAACATTCGGTTCATGCTTTCGAATATGACGATTTCATTCGGAATTATGTCAAGAGTCTACTTGAAATCTCAAAGTTGTCAAAGCAATATCAAAAAGCATTATTCGCCTTGAAATTTGAAGAAATCATGCTTTATCTGATTGAACGAGAGGGCATTGATTTCCTATACTCCATACTTTCCGAAAACAATCAGCAAAGTCAAAAATTCATATCCGTAATAGAAAGCAACAAATACAATAAACTAAGTCTGAAAGAATTAGCATTTCTTTCCAATATGAGTATTTCCACATTCAAGAGAGAATTCGTAAAACATTACGGTACATCTCCCATAAAATGGTTTCAGGACCAAAGGCTTGAATATGCATCCATCCTTTTGAAACAGGAACAAAAGAGAGCTTCTGATATTTATCTGGAAATCGGTTATGAAAGTCTTTCGAGTTTCATTCATGCTTTCAAATCAAAATATGGCGTAACGCCCAAACAATACCGATGACTTTGAGCTTTTAGCCATACTTTTTGAGCTGAATCCAATTTTACCACACTCCTATCTCCTATACTTTTGTGATCATTATTTATCTGGAATTATTGTAATAATCTAAAGTGATGGATTTCATTCGGTATTACACATACTTCTTAATCGAATGTCTTAGAATAATTCCCCTAAAATTATTTAATGATGAAAAAAGTGAATTTAATCATTTCATTCCTACTGCTTTCAATATTATCCTTACATGGACAAGCAACTTTCAGCCTTTCTAGCGAGGATATTGGTGGACAGGCAACGAAAACAGAGGAATTTAATGGATTTGGTTGTACTGGAAAAAACCAATCCCCCCAACTATCATGGAAAAATGCACCTGATGGTACCAAAAGTTTTGCCATAACAATGTACGACCCTGATGCACCGACAGGTAGTGGATGGTGGCATTGGGTGGTCTTTGATATACCTTCGGATATCGAGCAAATTGTATCAGGTGCCGGTGATATCGAATCGGGTCTCATGCCTAAGGAAGCCATCCAAAGCATTACGAATTATGGCGTAGCTGGCTACGGCGGTCCCTGTCCTCCAGAAAACCATGGATTGCATCAATATATCATTACCATTCATGCCTTGAAAACGGAACAACTCGGACTGGATGAAAGTAATAATCCTGCGACTGTCGGATATTATATCTGGAATAATACCATTGCCAAGGCGAGTATCGTCATGTATTATCAGAGAATCAAAGAATAGTGTAATATGCAAATTGACCGTATTGACCACCTCGTTCTGACTGTTAGGGATATGGACAAGACCATTCGTTTTTATACGAAAATATTGGGAATGGAAGCCATTACCTTTGGTAAGAAACGAAAGGCATTGACCTTTGGTAATCAGAAAATCAATCTACATGAAAAGGGTAATGAACTCGAACCCAAAGCGAAGTTTCCTGTTTGTGGTTCGGCTGATCTCTGTCTCATTACCGTTACGGATATTGGAATCGTGCTGTCAGAATTGGAAAACAAGGGAATCGAAATTCTTGATGGCATTGTCAGCAGAACCGGAGCGATAGGAAAAATACGGTCAATTTATATCAGGGACCCTGATGAGAATCTCATCGAACTGAGTCAATATGAATAAACGTCCATTTTTTCTGTGATATCAATGTAGGATTAAGGGCGAATACTTACTTTTGGTTTTCTATTGCAGAAGGCCATAATAAAGTTGAAAGTATGAGAATTGCATTATTGGGTTATGGAAGGATGGGACAATCCATCGAGGGTTTCGCTATTGAAAAGGGATACGAAATCGTACTCAGAATCACCAAGGAAAATCTGAATGAATTAACGATTGAGCATCTTCAATCAGCGGATGTCGCAATAGATTTTTCGTTACCCAGTTCTGCTTTCGAGAATATAAAGTTATGTTTGGATGCAGGTATTCCTGTGGTTTCGGGTACAACCGGTTGGACTGACCGCCTTGAAGAAATGCAGGATTACTGTAGAAAAGTGAATGGTGCATTTTTATATGCTTCCAATTTCAGTGTGGGTGTAAATATCTTTTTCGAAATCAATAAATTATTGGCCAAATTGATGAATTCCCATGCGCAATATGATATTTCCATGGAGGAAATCCATCATATCCATAAATTGGATTCACCCAGTGGTACCGGCATCACACTGGCCAATCAAATCATTGGGCAAGTAGAAAGAAAATCCAAGTGGGAAGAAACTGAAAATGCAGCTCATGATACCATTGGTATTCATTCGAAAAGAATCGACCTAACGCCCGGCACCCATGCCATCCGATACCGTTCTTCCATCGACACCATAGATATCGTGCATACGGCTCATTCAAGGGATGGATTTGCGCAGGGAGCTTTATCTGCTGCAGAATGGATCAAAGGGAAAAAGGGCGTATTCAGCATGAAGGATGTCCTTGGTCTTTAGGGATATTCCTTATCCACCCATCCAAGTCTTAAACTCCTTGACATTATCCCTACTCACGATAAAATCCTGTGATGCCGGGGTTTTTAATTCCAATTTAATCCTATTATTAAAATAATTATGAATTTTGGAAATGGATTGGATATGTACGATTTGTTTCCTGTTAATCCTAAAGAATTTATTCGGGTTCAATGCTTCATTGATATGATTCAATGAAGCATCATACACATAACTCTTACCTGCATTAGTAACAATAAATGTAAGGCTATCCTCAGAATAGAAATATGCAATTTCCTCTGACAAAAGGAAATAATATTTATCCCTACTTTTCAATAGGAATCTTTCCTTGTAGGTCTTATGAATATTCATATTCTGAATCAGATGTCCTAGGGATTGGATATCAGGCTGTAATTCTTTTTTATTGATTTTATGATATTTTTCCAATGCCTGCACCAATTCTTTTTCATCAATGGGTTTCAATAAATAATCAATACTATTCACCTTAAATGCCTTGAGGGAATACTGGTCAAAGGCCGTTGTAAAAATAATCGGAGCATTCACTTCTACCTGTTGGAATATGGAAAAGCTAATTCCATCCGCTAATTGGATATCCATGAATATCAAATCCGGATGTTCATTCTCCTTGAACCAAGCTACTGCATCCTCTACGGAATCCAGAACGGCTAGTATTTCCGATTGTTCCAAATGACTCAAAATCAATGATTCCAATCTCTTTGCCGCATGATATTCATCCTCAACGATTAATATCCTCATTCTGATTTCATTTCTGGTGATTCAATTAATGGAATAGCTACCTTGAATTCGTTTTCCGTCTCTACCACATCCACACTTTGGTTCGTAAAAAAAGCATATCTGGAAATGATATTCTTCAACCCCACCCCTGTGGATGGCATGGATTGGGATTTGATTTGCAGGTTGTTCCTTACCACTAATTTTTTGTCGGAATCCACGAAAACATTTATTTGCAAAGGATATTTCCCTGAAATGATGTTATGCTTTATTGCATTCTCAAATAATATCTGCAATGATAATGGCACTACACATTTTTCAAGGAAATAATCACTGACCTCTATGGTTACTTCCAGATTATTCTTGAATCTTTCCTTTTGTAAAAAGACATAGGATTCGATGAATTGAATCTCATCTTTCAATGGTATTAATTGCTCATCTCTTTTTTCCAGAATATAGCGATATACATCCGACATATTCTTAAGAAATGAAGTGGCTAATGTCTTATCCTCATGAATTATATTCGTCAAAGTGTTCAGACTATTGAACAGGAAATGAGGATTGACCTGGTCTCTTAATCCTTGGAGTTGTGATTGGATATGTGCCCTCTTGAATTGTTCCTGCTTGAGGATATTTTCCTTATTCTGATGATACAAATACAAACCCTCATAAATGGATAACACAAAAATCGAAGAAAAATAAGTCGCAATAAATCCCTTGTACGGTGCTACATCCGCAGGAAAACCACAATAATCCTTTAGGAGATATTTCAATACCGTAGACATGATTCCTCCATAAAAAAGAATAAATATGAATTCATACATTATTCTTTTTCTGGTATGCCCGAAACCCTCATATTTTTTCCTTACATAAATCACAAAGGTTCGGAAACCCACCCAGTATACCATTACATGAATCATGGATTCTATGTAATTCATGAGAAAGTTTTGTCCCTTGAAAATATCAACCCCATAATCAAAGAAAGCAATCGGTACAAATAATGCCAGTACCGGAATACCCAATATCAGGAAAAGGGTATCATCGAACCCGATGTAACGCAGTCGCTCTTGTTTATTTAATATGAGTAGGGACATGTACGGAATATTTAGATCATCAGAAGCCAGATGTTTAGATACATCCAACTTCTGATTATCTGACATCTATCAGTCTAATATCTATCTAAAAAGTCAATCTGTACATAAAATCGGGGAAGAATCCCAGTTGGTATACATCATTTATCTCATTCGTCAATCTATTGTACCTCCTTTGGAAAAGATTCTGGTTGTTTGTTACATTCTGTACATCGAAATAAAAATGTTGTGACAACTTCCTTTTCTTGGCATTCAATTTTACACCGAACTTCACATCCCATCGGAAATATGGAGCATATTGTTCGCTGTAAGCATTTTCCGTATCCAGTATCTCTTGTCCGGCCATCTGCGATGCCATCAGGTCTACCGGAGTATAGAATCGACCTCCTGCTGTGGTCAGCTTGGTATCGAATGTAAGTGCATTGCGTTTCTCCTTGCCAATTTTCAACTCCTTTCCTGCCAGGATATTAAGGACATATTGATTATTGAATGCTGAATTCCTCCTGATACCATCACTCCCCTTGTAGCTGGAATCGTAGACGGAGGCTGTCACCAATCCATAATATCCCTTGCTGAAGAATTTCTCTACCGTCAATTCCAGGCCATAGTTCATACCTGTCCCCTCATTCACCAAACCGACCTTATCCGATGGAAAACCGAAATCCTCACCTAGGTTCAATAGGGAAAAACTGGATGGGTCGGACTCTACCGGAACCTTGTCTACATATTGGAAGTAGGCTTCGGTCTTTATCCTCCATTCAGGTGCCAGTTTGGTATCGTATCCCAATACGAAATGCTGACTTCTCGTACCATCCAGATTGATATTGGTCTCCTCGAATGCACCATCAGCCATTTGTTCCCTAGCAAGAAGAATCGGCAATGGTGCTACTTGGGTATGCATTCCATACCCCAGACTCAACATATGCTTTTCACTGATATTATAATTCAGTGCAGCCCTCGGTTCCAATGCCCAGTCGTTATTCAGTGTAAGCAATTGGCTGTGCAATCCCAGATTCAGTGTCAATTTGGTATTGAACTTATACTGTGTTTGGATATAGGCCTGCGCCAATAGGCTATTATCATTGAATTGGTAAGTTTCTATCCATTCCGGTGTGAATTCACGGGTTCTATTATTCAAATCATAATAATAATTTTCCAATAGGATACCCGCCCTGGCAGTCAGCTTGGAATTGAATTTCTTATTCACGAATGAAGACAAGGACAAACGGGATTGTGCATCATCCACCTCCGTAATCCGGTTGATTTCCTCATTTTCCTGCCCTAGGTTGGAATACCTATCCACATCAAATGTATTGGCTGACAAGGAACCTGATATCACCGTTCGTAGGTAGGTATTCTGATCCAGAATCACATTGTGTTTCAAGCCAATGACTCCGAATCTTGATCTGGCGTAACTATCCTCATCCACTGCTGCGAACAGGTCGCCTTCTTCCACTTCGTCATGTAGGAAATCGATATCGCTATTCCCTCCTATTCCGAAAATGGAAAACTTACCCGCCTTGGATTTTCCCAGATTGATATTGAAGGCCACATCCTGATAATTCGGTGTTGCATTGGTTCCTATGGGCAAATTCAAATCAGATGCTATACCTATGAATGAATAACGGGCCGCTACCAAATAGGACGAATTATTCTTCTTACTTATGGGGCCTTCGGCCATTGCTTCCACTCCACTCACAGCACCCAATTGTACCATGAATTCATGCTTGTCCCGATTACCTGTCCTCAATCCCAAATCGAATACCCCTGCCAAGGCATTGCCATATTCTGCAGGAAATGCCGAGGTAATGAAATCCGAGTTCTTAATCAGGTTGGGATTCAGTGCACTCACCGGCCCTCCCGTAGTACCGACGGTAGAAAAATGATTGGGATTCGGAATGGGGATTCCCTCCATTCTCCATAATACCCCTGTCGGGGAATTTCCACGTATAACGATATCATTCCTTGCATCATCCGCTGTAGAAACACCTGCAAAATTGGCAGCCAATCGTCCTACATCACTCCTACCGCCTGAATAGCGGTTGACTTCCTCCACACTGAATGTCCTTGCCGATATCGTAGCCAGTTCGTTCTGTGCCTTGTCTTTCTCTACCTTGGCCGTCACCACTACCTCATTCAAAATCTCCACCGATTCCTCTATTCCTATTTCCAAGAATACTTCCTTACCTGCGGTAACCTCTACATTCGGTATCGTAATGCTTTCATATCCGAGGTAGGCAATCTCGATATCATATCTCCCTATGGGTAAATTCTCCAAAATAAAATCACCATCTATTTCTGTCATCGTCCCTATGACCGGGTCACTGTTCTTTACAATGACCGTGGCTCCGATTACAGGCATCTCAGATTGCTTATCTGTAACAATGCCCTTGACATTCTGTGTGTTCTGGGCTAGTGCTGCAAATCCGATAAAGGATAAGATGAATATCGTTATGTATTTTTTCATGATGCTATTTTTTCATCAAAAAGGAAACCCAATGCCCCATTCCTTGTTCGGAAAATGGACATTGGGCGTGTCCTCATTTAAGAATTATTGTTCATTTCGATTTCAAAACTAGGGATGAAACACAAGCATGGCAATCGATTCCTGCTGAACCGTCATATTTTGGGTTGAATTGTAATATTATGGGTTTGGATGACTTCACCTTTCTCAGGTATGAAAAGAGGATTTACCTTTTCATACTGAAAATGAATAAGATATGTATGAAAAAAGGGATGCGATTATAATCGCATCCCTTTCAATATTCTAGGAATAAGGACGTGTTCAGAATTCGCTTTCGAAGATAATTCTAGGTCATAGCGTTAAATTCGAATACGTTCTCAGTATCTCTTATTTCCTTATTCGAAGCATGGTATTCACCTGTTTGAATACATTCTCACCAGTGAATCCGAACTGTTCATCCAAAACCGTATAAGGTGCGGAATAACCGAAGTGTGTCATACCAAATACGATTCCATCTGCTCCTACCAGGCTCTCCAATGTAACGGGTAAACCTGCGGTAAGACCAAATTTGGGTACTCCTGCAGGCAAGACCTTTTGTTGGTATCCCCTGGTTTGGTTTCTGAACAAGCCCTCAGATGGTGCAGAAACGATTCGTACTTTCATTTTCTTTTTCTTCGTCAGCATAGCTGCTCCCTCTACCAAGGTGGATACTTCCGAACCATTCGCTACAAGGATAATATCAGGGGTCCCCTCACAATCCTGAACGATGTATGCTCCTTTCTTGGCATTTTGAGCTTCTCTGTACCTACTTCTTCCCATAGGTTCCAAATCATTCACATCCTGACGAGACAGAATCAATCCCGAGGGTGAATTCCTATTCTCAAGTGCCAATTTCCAAGCTACTGCAGTTTCTTCGGCATCAGCAGGTCTCAGGGCAAGGAAACTATTATTACCTGAATGATTCTTCATTTTTTCCAACAAACGAATCTGAGCTTCCTGCTCAATTGGTTGGTGTGTAGGCCCATCTTCCCCTACCCTGAACGCATCATGCGTCCAAATGAAAATGACTTGTTGTTCCATCAAGGAAGCCACACGAATAGCCGGTTTCATGTAATCAGAGAATGTGAAGAATGTGGCACATGCTGGTATGACACCTCCATGCAATCCCATTCCTGTCATTACAGCTGCCATAGTGAGTTCCGCCACACCTGCCTGTAGGAATGCCCCACTGAAATCACCTTTTCTGAAATCACCGGTCTTTTTCAAGTAAGCCTCGGTCTTATCACTATTACAAAGGTCAGCAGAAGAAATAACCAAATTCTCTACCTTTCCTGCCAAATATGACATCACAGCTGCAGATGAATTACGAGTTGCCGTATTCGCCTTATGCTCGACACCTTTCCAATCTATCTCCGGTAATTCACCGGATAAGAACAACTTCAACTTAGCTGCCTTTTCCTTATTTTTCTTGGACCAGTCCTTGAACTTTGCTTTTCTGGCCTTGGCGTCTTTCTTCTTCTCGGCAATAACTTTCTTATAGAATGCCTTTACTTCCGGAAATACCTTGAATGGATTCTTTACATTACCACCTAATCCCTCTATGGTCTTTTCAAAAGATGCAGCAGACTTACTCAATGGCTTTCCATGCAACTCCACTTCTCCTTCGTATCCACTGCCATCTTCCTTGACAACACCCTTACCCATTTTTGTCTTACCAATGATAAGCGTCGGACGGTCATTTTCAGAAATACCGGACTTGATGGCATTACGGATAGCATCATGGTCATTGCCATCTATGGTCAATACATGCCAATTCCATGATTCGTATTTCTTAGCGGTGTCCTCACCTGTTACATCGTCCACTACGGTAGACAATTGTATGTCATTCGCATCATAGAACATAACGATTTGGCCCAATCCCAAGTGACCAGCAATACGACCTGCTCCCTGTGAGATTTCCTCTTGGATTCCTCCATCAGAAATGTAGATGTAAGTCTTATGCTCTACTACCTTACCAAAACGGGCATGTAGGAATCGTTCTGCAATTGCCGAACCGATACCAAACGCATGACCCAAACCCAATGGACCGGATGTATTTTCCACACCTCTTTTGATATCCACCTCAGGGTGTCCCGGAGTACAGCTTCCCCATTGCCTGAAATTCTTAATATCTGTGAGGCTATAATTACCCAAAAGGGTATGTATTCCATACAACATAGGAGACATGTGGCCTGCATCCAGATAGAATCTATCCCTCATGGCCCATGTCATATCACTAGGATCATAATTCATGAATTCGGAATACAATACATGTACGAAATCAGCACCACCCATCGGTCCTCCGGGGTGTCCTGACTTCGCTTTTTCCACCATAGCTGCGGCTAGGATACGGACATTGTCCGCAGCCTTCATACTCAATTCTTTGTTGGCTTTCACAGATTTAGAATTTGAAAGATTAACTAAAAAAGGGGTTTCGTCTAAAAATGCCACAAGATAAGTATTGATGTAGGATATTAGGCTATCTATGGTATTAAATTGGGTGGCGATGAATGTAAGAGTGTGAATAACTGGGAGTGAATGGACTAAACCTACTCAATCGCCCTACTAAATCCACCCCAATCCCAATGCAATGGAAAGCACAATCAGCATGACTGCCACGACTCGCTGGAGGGCCAATAGTGTTACTTTCTTCAATAACTTATTTCCGAGGAAAGCACCCAGAATGGCTGATAAAGTGGCACAGGTCACTAAGAAAAGGTTATCTATTAATCCCGCATCAGTAAAACGAGTTGCATATACACCTAATCGAGTAAAATCCACCATGGTAGAAAGCACCACAGCTGTTCCAATAAATGCTTCCTTTCTGAGTCCTGCCTTGATGAGAAAAGCGGTTCTCAATGCACCTTGGTTACCTGATAATCCCCCAAAGAATCCACTTAGGAAACCACCTATGGACAATTTGTTCTTATCAAATTGCATATTACTGAAATATGGGATGAGGTCCATCAGTGCAAATATGATCAGTATAATGGAAATCAATAATTTGACAGGATAAATCTCGAAAGTCCTGCCCCATAACTGATAATCCATCAAGGGTTGGCTATCCGGAATTTCTAGCAGGAGCCATGCACCTATAAAAGCTGCAATGACCGCAGGAATCCCGAATCGAAGTAACACCGTCCTATCTGCTTTCTTTCCTACCAGTATTATCTTGAATAGATTATTGAAAAAATGCACCACTCCCGTGAGGGCTATCGCCAAATCAACAGGAAAAAAAATCATGAATACAGGCGTAAGGATGGTACCTAATCCGAATCCGGAAAAGAATGTGAGTATCGCTACAAGGAATGCAATGATTGATATGATGAAAATTTCCAATAGAATGAATATTAGAACTTATCCTTGAACTTATCCTTGTACTTATCCAAATCCCTACGTTCTCGTTTTGTCGGACGACCTGCTCCTTTTTCCCTACGTTCGGAAGCGGCCTTACCGATATACCAATTCTTATACTTATTCAATTCCTCCTCCGGAGTCAAATCCTCGTAACATTCCACTGCTATGGGTGCCCCTACCCTCTTGTCTATGAGTTTTAGGGATTTGAATGTCATGTTGAAACCATTCTTCTTGACTTCAATGATTTCATTCACCTCTATCATTTGTGAGGGTTTCACATTCAATTCGTTGATTTTGACCTTACCTGACTTGCACGCATCCGTTGCCATCGTTCTGGACTTGAATATACGGACGCTCCATAACCACTTATCAATTCTTACCTTTTCCATAATGGTACGTTTCTACTTTACAGTATTAGAATGGTCTTTCTATCAAAATTAGTTCTGATTTTTTGGAATATTATCACGAACAATCACTTTCCAACCCAATATAAAAGAAAAGCGGCACAAGGTTTTATCCAAGCGCCGCTTTGTTTTTTTGGTAAAGTTCTGATTACTCTACAGCTCTTTTCAATTCAGCACCGGGCTTGAACTTAACAACTTTCTTCGCAGGTATTTGGATCTTCTTACCGGTTGCAGGGTTATGGCCCTCACGAGCGGCTCTCTCTGTAACTGAGTATGTTCCAAATCCAATTAAAGAAACTTTGTCGCCTGACTTCAATGCGTCAGTAATGGCGTCAAGAACAGCATCCAATGCTGCACCAGCCTTTGCTTTTGAGATGTCAGCATCCTCAGCAATCTTGTTGATCAAATCTCCTTTGTTCATGATTTAGGTTTTTAATATAAATGAACTTAAGTGTGGCAAATTTAACTGCATCATACTGTAAAATCAAGTTTTTATGCTCTTAAATCCCTTTATTTATAGGCATTTCAGGGGTTTTTTAGCATTTCATACTCTATTTCATAATTGAATATGATACAATTTCGTCTTAACTTACCGTTGAGTTAATAAATATTCTATAAAATGAGAAAATATTTCGTACGCTTTTCCATCCTTTTCTTCCTTACGGCATTCACTTTGACATCCTATTCTTGCTCAAAGAAAACAGGTTGCCCCATTAATGAAAAGGCTCATGTCAAACCTGATAAGAAAGGGAATTTTGGAAAGAAAAGGGGTAAGTCCAATCTTTTCCCTAAGAATATGCGATAGGTCAAAGATATAACTTTTTTTATTACAAAAAGTAATTTTATCACCAAAATGATAAAACAACAAAAGCCTTATGGAATCCCATAAGGCTTTTGTTGTCACGCATTAATCTGTGAATATTACTGCTTCAGTCTCGGGTCAATCGCATCCGTAAGGCCTTCTCCAATCAAATTGAATAGGGTCACAGTAATAAAGATGGCGAACCCCGGGAATATGGCCAACCACCATGCCTTAGGAGCAGAACGTGATTGGGTCAGGAGTTGCCCCCAAGTATTCAATTCGATAGGAATACCGAATCCTAGGAATGACAGGAATGATTCCGTAAGGATTGCAGCCGCAATACCAAAAGCAACTGCAATAAATACAGGAGCCAAGGCATTGGGAATCGCATGTCTCAGCAATATCTTCCATCTCGGATATCCTAGTGCATATGCAGCTTCCACATATTCCAAGCTTCTAACCCTCAACAATTCAGCCCGTATGAAGCGTGCGATTCCTGTCCACCGAACCAATCCGATGACTCCCATCACCAAGAAGATTGAGGGAGGGAATACTGCCACAACGGACAATACCAATATCAGTACCGGAACAGAAACCACGATTTCTATGAATCGTGTGATAATAATATCCATTGGAACCTTGACCTTATTATTCAACCAAGGAACAAAATCCATTGCCTTACCTAGTAAATTAGCCAGTACAAATACGGCTAAGAATCCAAGTACTCCTGCAATGATGGACCATTCAAAGAATACCGAGAAATAGAATATTGCCAGAGGGAATGCTAAGATATTCATCAATATACGCCCACGGGTCATCTTGAGTTGGTCATCTCCGAAAAAACCAGCCAGTGCCCCAAAGAATATTCCTATGAAAAATGCAATTCCCATGGATACGATACCAACCAGAAACGCAATTCTGGTTCCGTGAATCATACAAGCCAATACATCATTCCCTAATTTGTTCGTACCGAGCCAATGCCTCCATTGGGTAGAGCGAACCTCTTGTTTATCGAATGGTCCCGCATAATTGGAATTATCATAATCCAATGTGGTATTCTTGTAGGGAACGGGTGGAAAAATAGCCCAATCGTATTCTAGGTCATTCCAAAGCGCATTATTGAATTCCTCCTGCCAATTCGCCAGTCCTAAATCAACGGCATACTCACGGAAAACCGGAAAATATATTCCGCTCTCATACTTGCATACCAAGGGTTTATCATTGGATAGGAAATCAGCAAAAATGGCAATGAATGCCAGGAATATCACAATATATAGCGAATATAAAGCTCTCTTGTTCTTCATGAACTGTCGCTTTACATAAGACCAATAAGTCTGAGGAGCATCCTTACTATCCTCTGTTACTTCCTTTTCCTTTTTATTGAACAGCTTCATCTTCTTCTTTCTGTTTCTTGTTTAGTTGGAAAGATTACTTCTTACTGGAGTAAGTAATCCTTGGATCAACAAATGCATAAAGAATATCTGCAATTAGATAACCAATCATTGTCAGTGTGGCTACCATCATTACAATGGTGAATACGACAGGAAAATCCTGCGCAACCATTGCATCCACTAACATCTTACCCATTCCCGGAATGGTAAAGATGACCTCAATCACTACCGATCCCGATATCATCAATGGGAAGATATTCGCAAAGATGGTAATGACGGGAAGTAATGAATTCCTAAATGCATGCTTCCAGATTACCTTGCTTTCTGGTAATCCTTTCGCTCTGGCTGTTCTGATGTAATCTTGTCTCAAAACGCCCAACATTCCACCTCTCATCTGTCTGGAGAGGAATGCCAATGATCCATATGTCCAACAGAACAATGGAAGTATCAGGTGATGTATCCTTATACCCAATGCGGAGAAGAACGATTGTCCCTCAGCGGCCTCCGTACCTACACCAAAAGCAGGAAACATCTGGATATATTGCGGATTACACAAAAAGATAATCAATAATGTAGCAATCCAGAAGTTAGGCAGGGAGTACAATATGAATAAGAATGTGGTCGTAATACCGTCTGCCATCGTTCCTTTCCGTATGGCAGAAAAGACCCCAAGGGGTACGGCTATGATATAGGTAAGAATAATGGATATGATACTAATCAGCATCGTCCAGAAGATGTTATCACCAATTTTCTTGGCGATGGGCTTCCTATCCTGATAGGAAATACCAAAATCAAAACGGACGAATCTCGTTATCCATTGGTGATACCTATTATTGAAACCATACCAATTGAAACTCGGTATATATTTCTTCCAAGTAGTAGCATTCGACTTGACATTCTGGTAGCTGGATTTCAAGTCCGTTAGTGCAGGTACCAATACATTGAGTGTATCGTTGATTTTCGCAGTGGACTTATCCATCCTTTCCATTGCCAATTCCGTAAAAGAGGACTCTCCTCCCCTCAAGTATAACTGACTTACATTATCCCTCAATCGGCTCCACGATCTGGAACTCACGGAATCGGGTTTGAATGTTAGGACGGTATTCTCGAATTGTTGTAATTGCTTGTAATACAAATCCACTTCATTCCAATTCCCGTATTCATTGGTCATGGCCTCCAGGGTTTCCCTATGGGCTTTTCTGTGGATTCTATAAATGGTATCGCAACTCGCTTGGGAAGAAATCGTGAAATAGAAAACCGGAAGGTTCATTCCCAGTTCTTTCCACTTCTTGATATATGCTTCTTCACCGGATTTCTTATCATCCATACTTTCACCTCCAGACTGTTGGGTCAGAAGATTCAGTACGGGATCTCCCGGTGCATAGACTCCGAGCATAAAGACTACCAAGGAAATAACCAGTAGTGTCGGAACGAAAATGAAAAGCCGTTTGAGTATGTATCTAAACATATCTTAGGTATCAGTCAAACACTCAACCGACCCAAGGAAATTCCTTGGGTCGGTTGAATGCGAATCAATAAATTAGTCTTGTGTAATGGATGATACGGCATTGAAACCGTTAGGGTGGAAACCTTGTCGCAGACCCGTACCATAGACATTGTCATATTTACGAGAAGCGGCTACCCTATTCCTTTGTACCACCAAAAAGATATAAGGGACCTCATCGTGAATCATCTTCTGAAGTTCCTTGTACATTCCGAAGCGAGTTTCATTATCAACGGTTTCCCTCAACTTATCAATCAATGCATCTGATTCAGGTGAGCCGAATCCTACATAATTGGAACCATCAGCATAGGACTTGGAGTGCCAGATTTGTGCAGGATCACTCTCTACCGGAGATGCTGCCCATCCACCGACATACAAATCGAAGTCTTTCTTATGAATCTTATCAAGGAATGTAGCCCATTCCAAGATTCTGATATCTATCTCCACACCTATCTTGGATAGACCATCCTTGAAGATGATTGCGGATGACTTCCTACGATCATTACCGTTATTGACATAAATCTTGAAGCTCAATTCCTCCAATTCTCCATCAATCTCCTTATCCAAGATACCATTACCATCAGAATCAGTCCATCCTGCTTCTTCCAATAAAGTCTTAGCTTGTTGAAGATTGTAGGCATATGGTTTGATATCACTATTGAATCTATTCTTGAATAATGGGTGAATGATATTGACCATTTGTTGTCCCAAACCGTACAATTCAGTCTTCACCACCTGCTTCACGTTCATTGCATGGGCCATGGCCTTACGAACCTTAACATCCGTTAGACGTGGGTCACGAGTATTGATACCAATGTAATCATATGCGAACAATGGCGGAGCATCCATATCATACTTACCCAAGAAATCATTATCCAATTTCAATTCCTCAACAAACTGCTTATTCGGAACTGCCTGCATCGCATCGATACTTTGTCCTCTCAATGCCACTACAGCAGTGGTCAAATCCGTAATCGTAGTATAAATCACCTCATCAGGATAAGCTTGGAACCAAGGATGGTCTGGATCATTTCCGTGAACTGCATCACCCCACCAATTTTCCTTTTTCTTCAAAACCAATCGCTCATTGGTATCCCATTTCACGAACTCATATGGTCCTGAGCCAGAAATCTTTTCGAACTTGAATTCATCAGAATTGAAGAACTTGGCAAATTCCTTAAGGTTTGCATCGTTTTGTAATTCCTTGTTCTTTTCCTCATCCAAAAGGTCTTTCAAGGAGTAATTATCAAGGATATTCTGTGGGTCGTACACATAATCCGGAACAATCAATAGATTGTTACTGATGGATGTCTCGGCACTCATGTACGGACGCTTACATACAACAGTGAATTTCTTAGGATTACTAGCATCCACTTCGATATCCTCAATATAATCCAGATATGGCTTCAAACGATCCACTGTCTCAATATCCGGGCTAAAGATAATTTTCAAGGAGAAAATCACATCCTCCGCAGTGATTGAACGTCCATTGTCCCACTTGGCTTCGGGACGAATTTCGAATACCATTCTGACCTTACCATCCTCTCCCTCGCTTATCGTAGCTCTTTCCTTTACCAATACGGGCACATATTCGTAAGTCTTAGGATCTAAATTATACAAGTACTGATGAGTAAGGAAACCCATGATGGTACTTTGGTTATCTGTCGCAGTTACAAAATTGATATGTTGTACATCTCCCAACTGGTGAATCCTCACCTTATTGGCAGTTTGCAATTCATCATCGCTCAGGGTGCGTTCAGGCAAATCCACATTGAACTCAAAATCGTCTCCATTGGAAGTCGAACTTGGATCCGGATCACCTCCCTCATTCGTAGTGTCACCAGCACAACCTGTGAAAATAATACCTGCAGAGAGGCTCATCACAAGGGCAAGGAATAGGTTGCCCAGACGCCTGTATGGATTCGTTAATCTTGTTTCCTGCATACTCTTATAATGGTTTTTATTGATTGAATTAAATGAGTGTGATTACTTAAATTAAAGATAAGTGTAATAATAGCGAGAATTCATCACTATTCGAAAATTTTACAGTTGATTTAAGGATTCCTCAACTAAAACGTCCAAATTCCATTTTCTATTTGATGGCTTCATATTCTGGTCAATTAGGTTAATATCCTATATGTTACTGATACAGATATGGATTATGGCAAGTAGATGATTCATCCATCAACTATAATCGCTAATTTGCACACTAAATCGAAATTTTCATGGCTAACATTCTAATTGCCGGAGGTACAGGTTTAATCGGGAAAGTCCTTAGTCGTAAACTTAAGGACAAGGGACATGATGTTTCGTTGCTTAGCCGCAGGGCCAATCCTGATGCTGAATTCCCTACCTACAAGTGGAATCTTCATACAGGTGAAATTGACTTGGATGCCCTTAAGAATGTTGATCATATCATCAATCTCGCAGGTGCAGGCATCGCTGACCAACGATGGACCAATAAGAGAAAGAAAGCCCTGATTGATAGCCGAATTCATGGTGTAACCGCATTCGCAAAGTACATTGTTGAGGGTGAACTACAACCCAAGTCCTACATATCAGCATCTGCCATAGGATTTTATGGACATCGTGAAAATGAAATCCTTACGGAGGATTCTCCCAGGGGTGAGGGATTCCTATCGGATTGTACCGTAGCATGGGAGAATGCGCTGGAAAAGTTATCCAAGACGGGTACACCAGTCGCTGCACTGAGAATCGGCATTGTTCTGACCGTTAAGGGAGGTGCATTGGAAAAAATGCTCCTACCTTTCAAATTCGGAACAGGCAATTGGTTCGGGAATGGACAGCAAATCTATTCCTGGATACATGTTGATGATTTGTGTGATATGTTTGTCCATGTGCTTGAAAATAACCTAACGGGAACCTACAATGCCGTTGCACCCAATCCTGTCTCCAACAAAGCAATGGCCTATGCCATAAAGGAAGCTAAAGATAAGCCATTCATCATGTTGCCTGTTCCTCAATTCACCCTGAGATTGGCCTTGGGTGAGATGGCTGACGTCGTCTTGCATGGCAATCATGTTTCAGCTAAGAAAATCATGGATTCGGGTTTTAGTTTCTCATTCCCTGATATTGTTCCTGCATTGAAAGACTTATTCAATAATGAGAAATAACTTTTTTTATAAAAATATATTATTGATAGTAATCACCTATTAATCAAGTATTTACCAAACCAATACTACTTAACAATTTTCGTCCTCTCCAAATCCGTTCACAACCATATCCACATCGTCAGCATCAAAGGAAGTATATTATCATTTGGAAAAATAAACGACGATGAAGCAGATTATTACACTTCTAATTGTAAGTCTAACTACCACTTTCCTTTTTTCCCAGAACGGCAAGGCTCAATTACAGAAAGCCTATCAGTCCTATGATGAAGCCGTCCCCCAAGAAAAGCTGTACCTACATACGGATAGGAGTTTGTACAAACCAGGAGAAACCATCTGGTTCAAAGCGTATCTGACAGATGCGAAACATTTACCTAGTGAAACAAGTCCAATTGTCTACGCCCAACTCCTTAGTCCCAAAGGGAGTGTGGTACAGGAAATCAGGTTGATTCGTAAGAATGGAATCATTCATGGCGAATTCCCCCTTGGAGCCAATATTGCAGGTGGATTGTACAAAATCAGGGCCCATACCAACTGGATGAAAAACCAAGGTGAGCGTTTCTTTTTCGAAAAAGAAATCACCGTACAGGGGGTTGTACTACCCAGATTACTCATGAAACTCGATTTTGAAAAGGATGCCTACGGCCCTAATGACGAAGTAACTGCAGAATTGGATGTCAGGAGTTTGGATGATTTGCCCCTAGCCAGAAAATCGTTCAATGCTACTGTAGATTTAGACGGAAGCCGTTTCAAATCAATCGAGGGCCTAACCGATAAGGAAGGAAAGGCAAAGATTACTTTCCAACTTCCCAAAACACTCAAGACCAATGATGCATTACTCAATATCCGATTCTTCCATGATGGCCAACAAGAATCCATCAGTCGCTCCGTACCGATTGTACTGAATGATATTGATATCCAATTCTTTGCAGAAGGTGGCGATGTCATTTTGGGTATGGAGAATAAAATCGCTTTCAAGGCTTTGAATGAATTCGGTATGGCTGCTGATATTGCAGGTGAACTCATAAATGATAAGGGAACTGTCCTTACATCATTCGAATCATTCCATAAGGGAATGGGTGCATTCACATTCACTCCTGAAAAAGGACAGGATTATCGTCTCAGAATTACCCGCCCAGCCGGAATCGAAGATACCTATGCCCTACCCAAAATCCTGGATCATGCTTTCGGATTAAGGGTGCTGAATCAGGATGAGGAAAAATTATACCTTAATGTCTATTCTCCGGAGCAACAGAGTGCCTATATCACCGGTTTCATTGCCGGCCAACTTCAGCAAGTATTTCCTATTACCCTAGAAGCCGGGAATAATAAAATCAACATACCTACCTCATCCATGCCTGTAGGTATTCTCCAACTGACCCTATTTGACAATCAACTAATGAATCATGCAGAGCGATTGGTTTTTGTGAATAAACACCGTAAAATCAGTGTTGACATCAAAACGGATAAGGACAAGTACCTACCAAGGGAAAGTGTAAGCCTAAGTGTGTCCGTCAAGGATGAGGATGGAAAAGGTATTCCAGGAGATTTCTCCCTGGCTGTCATTGATGACCAAATCCATACTTTCGCTGATGATAAGCAGGATAATATCCTTTCCTATCTTTTGATGAGTTCCGAACTGAAAGGTCAGGTGGAAGAACCGAACTTCTATTTCGACCCCAAGGAAGAAAAAGCTGATGATGCCATCGAATTGGTTATGATGACTCATGGCTGGAGAAGATTCCAATGGAGGGATATCCTAGAATTCAATGATAAGAAACTAGACCAATTCGTTGTTCATCAACCGGATGAACTCGTAGCCAGTGGTCGTTTGCTTGTGGACGGAGCACCTGTATCCGGTGCAAGGGTCTGGCTTCAGGACCATTCCCAATTCTCAAGAACGGATAAGAATGGTTATTTCTCTTTCACGAATGTTTCCTTACCCGCCCAAGTAGAAACCAGGTATAGGGGCTTAAAAGCGAATACAACCATTTATTACTACTCATCCAGCAGGGTGAAAGCCAAGCCTAAGAAAAACAACCAGATTTATGCCAATGGTGTCTACAAGGGCAGACTCATTGATGAGACCGGCGAACCGATGATTGGTGCCAATATCAATATTAAGGGAACCGACAAGGGAACCGTATCCGATATAGATGGTAATTATTCCATAGAGGCCAATCCCGGTGATGTATTGGTGGTGAATTACATCGGATACAAACCCATGGAATTCACCATAGAGAATGTCAAGAATCAGCCCATCGCCTTGGTCGAAAAGGAAGAAGCACTCAAGATGGATGATTTTGTAGAGGAAGTTGCCGAGGTTGAAGTAGAGGATGAGGAAGCCATTTTGGAACCCGCGCCTGCGGATGAACCTATCTTTGCCGTAGCGGATGAAAAAGAACAATTGGCTCAAAGAATGGATGGTAAGGACAAAAAATTCAAAGCTGAGAATAAACGAGTGGCAGAAAAACCTGCTGCCATGGTCATGCAAGCGGATGCCATAGCATTGAATGAGGTTGTGGTAGCAGGTGTGGCAAGCGGAAAAGCCAATATGGCGGCCAATGCATTACAAGGTAGAGTCGCCGGGGTACAGATTCAATCTGCCCCCAATGCTCCCGGATACTTCTTTGAAACGGCTCCGGGATTCAATATGCCCAATTTATACTTTACCAATGTAGGTCGTACGCAAGTACAATTCCACAATGCGAGGCAGTTTTATGCTCCCGTTTACAACCAGCAGCAAATCAAGGCAACCAATGGTACTGATAGAAGAAAAACACTATTCTGGGTTCCTAATGTCAAAACGGACAACAAGGGTAAGTATGAATGTACCTTTTCCAATAGTGATGAGGAAAGCACTTTCAGAATCGTCATGGAGGGGATTTCTGACAAGGGACAGGTCATTAGGCATGAGAGTACCTACTCCACCCAGAAAGCAGTATCCATGATTTCCAAGATGCCTGTGGCTGTAACACATGGAGACACCTTATTGGTACCTGTTGCGATTAAGAATAACTTAGAAAGCACCCTTGCGGGAACATTCTTCGCCACCAATATTTATGGTATGATTCCATTAGACCATACATCTAATACCCAAGTAAGCATTCCGGCAGGTGAAACCCATACGGAGTATTACAAAATGGTGGTGGATAATAGATTGAAAGGACCCCAAACGGCTACTTTCACATTCAATTCTGAAAAGGGAAGTGAATTCAAGGTTTTCAACTTTACCATTAATCCCAAGGGATTCCCTAGGAAAGCTGCTTTTTCCAGCAAGGAATTGCAAAGGACTTTCACATTTGATGTGAATGACCATTTGGATAACACCCTGGACGGACAGATTAGTTTTTATCCCAATATCATGGAAGAATTATTCTCTGGTGCAGAATCCATCCTCAGGGAACCACATGGTTGTTTTGAGCAGACATCATCCAGTAATTATCCCAATATCATGGCCTTGCAATACATGCAGTCCTCCGGTGAGATTGACCCGAATAAGAAAGCTCAAGCCATAGGTTATCTGAAGCGAGGTTATGCCAAACTTGCAGGATACGAATGTAGCCGCGGTGGTTTTGAATGGTGGGGCAATGATCCCGCACACGAAACACTGACAGCTTATGGACTCATCCAATTCACCGATATGAAAAAGGTGTACAAAGGCGTGGATGAGGGAATGATTGCCCGTACCGCAAAATGGCTGATGGACAGGAGAGACGGAAAAGGAGGCTTCGAACAAAGAGGTAACGGATTGGACCGTTTCAGAGGGTCTTCCTATACCGTAGGTAATGCCTATATCTGTTATGCATTGTCCGAGTCAGGATTCACGGATATTGAAAAGGAAGTAAGGGTTACAACAGAAAAGGCCCTTTCATCCAACGATGCTTATCTATTGTCCTTGATGGCGCTTTCCAATTTCAATCTCGGGAATAAGGAAACAGCTCTGAAATGCCTGAGTGCAGTAGGAAGCACCCTTGGTTTTGAGGGAGACAAGATGCAGGTAGCTGAAACTGTGACCAGAAGTTATGGTAACAACAGATACACCGAAGCAGCGAGTCTTTACGCACAAGGTCTGATGAGAAAGGATAAGGTAGACCAAATGTTATTGGACAAGGTCATCATGTATATTGCGGGTAAGCGGAATTATGGTGGTTTCGGTTCTACTCAATCTACCGTACTTGCACTGAAAGCGATGGTCGACTACGCTAACTTTGTTGGCAAAACAGACAAGGCCGGAAAGATACAAGTGTATTGTAATGGTGAGAAAATCTATGATTTCCAATACCAAAAGGGACATAGGGGCAAACTCAATGTGGATTTGAAAAAATACCTGCAAAGCGGTGAGAATACCATTACGGTTGCCTTTGACGAAACGGATGAGGCCCTACCCTACAGTGCCCAGGTGGAATGGACATCCCTTACGCCTGCCAGCTCCGAGGATTGTCGTGTGGACCTGATTACGAAGTTGGCAAGTAAGCGTGTACAGGTTGGTGAGACGGTCCGCCTAACTGCGACCATCAAGAATATGCACAACGATGCCTTACCGACTCCTATCGCATTGATCGGAATTCCTGCGGGTTTGAGTCTTCAGCCTTGGCAACTCAAGGAACTGAAGGAAAAGAAAGTATTCGATTATTATGAGATTCAAGGCAATTATCTCGTAGCCTATTTCACCAGTATGGACAATGGCGAGAACAAGGTCATCCATCTGGATCTCAAAGCTGACATTCCCGGTTCGTACAAGGCTCCGGCCAGTACTGCTTATCTCTACTACGACAAGCAGGATAAGGATTGGGATGCCGGTACTTTCGTTTCCATTATTCCTTAATGTTCATAGCCCAGAACCGGACATCGCCTATCTTTGTAGAAGATTCGATGTCCGGTTCCCATTATTTGATTTTTAGAAAATGAAGAACTACCACCTATCATGAAAAGAATCATTACCATTATCATATTCGTCTTACCTATTTCCATTTTCTCCCAATCCCTCAACGAAAATCCCTACCTCAGCTATTATCTGGGCCCCAACATCCAAGAAAGTTCCGTGGGTACCATACTCGGACGTACCTATGACGGAGTCGCCAAGATGCCATTATCCCGCAACATCCCATCTACCTGGATTTACTATTATACGCTGAATCACTTGCCGGTTACGGCCCGTTACTCTGATTTCATTACGCCATTCGGTCGGTCCTATATGAGCATCAATGGCGGAACCTATGGTAGTTCCATAGGCTTTTTGGGGAGTTTCAACGGTGAGATGGATATGACCCTCAATGGGAGATACGCCATGAACCAAAAGAAAAGTATAGATACGAGTATCCAACTGAATTATCATCATAACAATAGTAACATTGATAGAAATCAGGATGGTTTCCTTGACTTGGACAGGAAGAAGAAATTCATGGGTATCAATCATTGGTCATTCAAGCGGAAGAATTATCGTGGAAGTCTGACAGGTTACCACCTTTATCTTGATCAGGCAGGCGGGGAAGTCCAATTTGATAAAAAGACGGATTATCTCAGTCAGAATGCATACGGCAAGGGAATTCTTATGAATCATTCGGGTATTGCCACGCAGCACAGCTGGAAATTCATGGATGATAATGATGACCAGATTAAGGGAGAATTATTTGCAGACGGAGAAGTTCGCATTACGGATATGACCCGATTCTATGGATTGAATGAATATAAGGCCGATGAGCTATTACTGAATGCATATACGGGATATAAGTTCAAGAAGAATCTTACTGATTGGGAATTCGGCCTCCATTTTAGGAATGAAAACCTGAAAGAAAGTTATGCGGACTCCCAAATCACCCAATTCAATGTATCCATTCCAGGTATATATGCCAGAAGTGAAACCCAATTGGGATATAGGCTAAAGCTCTATACCGATTTGAGGGTCAATTATCATAGTGATCAGAAAGAAGTCCTCATCCATCCCGGCCTGAGGCTTACCTATGTACCTGCGGACAGGATGGCGCTGAGTATATTCGCAGGGAATGGAACCCGCTATGCAAGGGCTTTATCAGAACATCATCGCTTCCTATACAGCAATAGGGAATTGAACATGAATGAATCCCTGCTTCCTGAAAGGGCCTGGCATTATGGATTGAGTTACAGATGGTCCTACAATAAATTTTTCGAGCCGGTTTATGATTGGTCTATTGGTAATTTCAAGTATTTCTTTCTTTTTTATCATAATATTTATCAGAATCTCAATGTTGCTGATATTTCGGAAGACAATATGCTCATATTCAGGAATCATGATGAAAAGGCTTATAAGACTTCATTGAATAATCGTTTATTCTTTTCTCCTTACCGCCATGTCGATGTCACTTTCATGCACCGTTATGATGTATTCAAAATGGAAAATAATGGCATATTGGAAAATAGATTATATCACCCAAGGAATAGCTTCATGTTTTCCCTGGATTTCAGATTCAGGTCTTATGTAGAAATGAATACCCAAATCCATGTCATAGGAAAAACGCCTGCCAGTGCATTGGCTTATGCTGATGGTTATGCACCTAAAAGAAAGAGGTGGGATGTATCGTTTGTTGTTCCCATCAATGCCTATTTAGGAAATTTTAATGCATTCAAAAAATTCGACATCATCCTTGGTTTTGATAACATTACAGGTAATAAATTGAATGAGGCCGTCATTGGTTCCGAAAATCCTTTTTCTAATGAATTCGAGGGAGGTCTAACGGAAGGAAGTCCTATGGGTAGTAGAATTTATGGTGGAGTTAAGATTGACTTTTAGTCCATTTGATTCTGAGTACATTCTGCTTCGAATCGATTCGATTATTTTAAGATATAAAACAAATAATTTTTCAAGAATTAGTGTATAAATATCGATATCAAGAAAAAGGGAATTTTCCTTTTTCTTGATATCGTATAAATTATTCATAGAATAATAAAATAGGTATTCCTTTATCTTCGTGGGATTCATCATATGCTTTCCAATGCATTATATTCTCCGAATTTTTCTTCTCCCATAAATTCGCAATTCCTTAATGAATCCATTAAGGAAATACCTACCTCCTTATTTATATTTTCTGCAAATCTGACAATAATACCCTCATAATAAAATTGAATACATCCGCCTTTTCCTGATATATTATTTTCATCAATGGAATGTCTCATATAATGAATACATTTTATCTTACTCAATTTATAAATCCTCTTTCTTCCTATACCAAAAATGGTTCTTTGAAGCCATAATTCATCCTTATTAACTGTGACTATCTCCCTACCCCATAAACTAATGATTAACACAGACATGAACACCATTAAAAACACTATCGAACCCAATAAATGAAGTAAAATCCCATAGTCTTCCAGACCATTCATGACTTCCTTACAAATCGAATAAAAACCTACAAAACCCACCACTAGTCCAAATACAACAAAATACCTGAATTCTATTTTTGATTTCAAGATAATATTCAATTCTCCCTGATTCGTAACAATATCAATAATCCTATCTAAGTTGCTATTTGACATACCATTATTATTTGTCCAAGGGCAAGTAATATGTAAATTTATCTTCAGAAAGAAAACCTGATAATTGCAATTCAGACAATATCTTTTCCACCGGAACCTCAACTACGAATGGATTCAGATGTCTATGCATTCCATCTTTTCAAATGAATCTATTACACTTCAGTCTGCTTGCAAGTATCATTAAATTGGAATAATTTACAATCCATAATAATGATACCATGATACAACTACGTCTTATTTTTTTCTTTGTAATATCGTTATCCCTTTTGTCCTGTATCAAGGAACAACCTACCCGATATTATATAGGTGACAATTTTTCTTTCCTCAAGATTACACCCAATGCCACGATGCAGGAATTGAGTCTTATCAAGGATGAATTCTACGAAAAAGCGGATATATACATTGACTATAAAGGCACCATTTTCAACGACCATGATAGAATTGAAAGAATTCAAATCAAGGTATTCATGCCATCAGGAGCCAGCGGGAGTACTTTCAGCGATCCATTTGACCGTAGCATCGGGTTTACAATCAGAAACAACTCTCTTTCTGTCGGTAGTATGGAAGATTTTCCAGCCAGCCACAGGGATGACGATTAATCCAGACTTAGGGCATTCAAACGGATACAAACATCCGTTACGAACTCATCCGCAAAATCCACATTGATGACATTCGGTATCTTATCCTTGGTAATGGTTCCGTTATCCATCCATGCATCCATATTGGTACCCAACTGACCATTGGCTCCCAATGCGAATGACTGGATGGATGGACCATCAGGATTGATGAAGCAATTCACGGATGCCTCAACATCCAATGTCATTGTCCATGACATTTCAAAAAGGGCATTTCCATTCGGATCATAATCATTGAACTTCGAGAGTTGGTCATTATGCATCTGGTCGAAGTCATAGGTATTCGAATAGGATCCCGTCATCGGCAGATAGGAATAATCAAAGACACCATTGCCTCTCATTGCAGCATCATTCGGTGCCCCCTCATAAAGAATGACCAATTTACCCTTGGCTCCTTCCTTATCCAAAATCCTATCCAAAGGTGTATTGATGAATGTTCCGGTTAAGCTACCGTCATCCTTATACAATCGGTCTCCCATTGTACTATTCACCAATTCCAATAGATTATTATCATCATAGTTCGTATTACACCAATGCGAGAATAGGAACACAACCAATTCAGAGTGCTCGTCTAGGAATCCCTTGGTCTGTTGTAGTATATTCTCCAAGGCATCTCCCCTACAACCCAATCCCCCACACTCGGTTACATGTTCCGTGTAGTAGGTATCATCCACCAATACGGGACGGACATCAAACACTCGGATTCCATAATTGAGCATATTGGTCATATCCTCATCCTGGGTTTGTGTGTTACATTCATTACCTCCTACCGTACAATTCGTCAGGGTATAAATTCCTGCATCATGAGCCTCAGGCATTGAAATACTCCTCAATACCGCCTCATCGCCATGGTCCACAATCAGCTGGGTCATCCAATCCGCATGCGTATTCAGATTCCTACCCAAGCCCTCCTCATCCTTCTTACAAGATGAGACCAACAATAAGCACATTAATAACAAAGAAGATCCAATTATTCTATTCATGATTAAGTCGTTTGTACGAAAATACAGCCTGTCATTATATTTATGGGTCACTTGGATTATAATTATTCATCATCCATTCAAATTGCGACATTTATTCCTAACTTCACTATATGTCCAAGGATAGAGACATACAAGCATACTATGACGAATCGGCCAAGGATTACGACCAATCTCGTTTTGCCAATTCCTATGGTCAGTTCCTACAAAAACAAGAAGAAAGATATCTTCTCCCCCTACTCCGTTTATTCAATCCCATGAAAATCCTCAACCTCGGTTGTGGTACGGGAAGATTCATGGAACACTGTCATTTCGGAGTGGATTTCAGCCCCAAGATGTTGGAACAAGCGGAGAAAAAATATCCCAATAAGAGTTTCACCCTCTCTGATGCCGCACATACGGACTTCCCTGATACTTCATTCGATTTGGTTCTGTCCATGCATATGTTCATGCATCTGGACAAGGAAAAATCCAAGGAGATTTTCGATGAGGTATACCGTTTGCTTCGACCCGGAGGACGATTCATCTTTGATGTCCCCTCCTTGGTCAGACGGGAGCTATTCAAGGGACATTCCGGTAAGTCATGGCATGGTAGTAATGCCTACACGATGGAGGAAATCAAGCTGACATTAGGAGATGATTGGGATTACATTGATCATAAAGGCATTCTCTTTCTGCCTATTCACAGACTTCCGTCAGCAATTCGTCCCTATTTTTTTGGGATAGACACATTTCTTTGTCGTAATTTAACAGCAGAATACTCCTCCTACATGCTTATCATTATGCAAAAAGAGGATTTCTAAGGCAATAATCATACAAGTCAGAACGAAACAAAACTAACCGGTTACACTCATGAAGCGTTTGATTCCTAAAGTCATTCGGTTGAATTACCGACTGATGACCCGTTATTCCAGTGATTTGTTCAAGGGCAATTTATCCAAATTTGCAAAGCCTGACCGTTTCAAGATTCCCTACAACGGAATGATTGAAACCCAACAACCCATCCATCATTCGGATTTTGTTGAGAACAAGATTCATAATATCAAACTGGCCAGTAGCCAGATTGCGCCCTTGCAGGTACTCCCCGGAGAAATATTCTCTTTTTGGAAAGCCGTAGGCAAACCCTCTAAGGGAAAGGGTTATAAAACAGGAAGGAACCTGGTCAATGGAGCATTGACCGAAGACATCGGTGGCGGCCTGTGCCAACTGGCTGGCATCATTTATCATACCTCTCTCAAATCCGGGCTTGAGATATTGGAACGCCATCCTCATTCCTTGGATATCTATGAGGAAAACGAAAGGTATACTCCCCTTGGTGCCGATGCTGCCGTAGTCTATGGATATAAGGATTTGAGAATCCGCAATACCAGAGGCTTCCCTATCAAGTACACATTCATCATCAAGAACGAATCCATTGCTTGTAGGGTTTTCCTTGAGGATAATGTAGAACAGAATAAGGTAGAGTTCAAAAGGGTTAAGAATGGGAATTCCGAGGTTGTAGCTACTGTCGTAACGGATTATGATGGAAACCACCATGAAGTGGGTGTCAGCGAATATTTGAAATCCTGATGGGTAACCAATAAGCATATTAAAATGACCAAAGCGGAAATCATTTCGGGCCTGGAGGCCCAATATGGGGAATTGACCTTGTGGTTGACCCAACAACCCTATGACCTTTTCGAGGTGAATATAGAGGGAAAATGGTCTCCCGGGCAACATGCTGACCATCTGGTCAAGAGTACGGCTCCTATCAACCAAGCCATGCGGATGCCTAAGCTAGGCTTAAGAACCATGTTCGGAAAGAACAATCGGGAGGAACGGAATTATGACCAGGTCGTTGACAAGTATACCCAGGCCATCCAGAATGGCGGTAAGGCTATGGGGCAATTCGTTCCCAAAGCCATCGAGAACAAACAGAAATCCGAATTGATTGAAAAGCTCAACAAGGAAGTTTCCAAACTGACAAGCATCATCAACAAATGGGATGATAAGGACTTGAGTACTTATCTGCTACCTCATCCGTTAATTGGCAAGATGACCCTCAACGAGATACTTTATTTCACTATTTTCCATACGGAATACCACATCAAAATTCTCAAGCGGGACTATGGAGACAATTAATCCATTGTCATTTCACTTCCAATAATTCGTTCCAGTCCGTAGTGTATTCAGGTGATTGGCGTTCTTTTCTGTACAGTTTATGAATATCCTCATCATAACTTGCCATTCGGAGTGTTCCCTTTCCGAACTTAGAATTGATTTCATCCATTGTATCCATCAGGTCATTCCGTCTTGGGATATGGGATGTCGATTCGAATAAATGGGTCTGTATAGGATTCCGAGGGCGCAAATCAAAGAGCCCAATACCTAATTTTTTGTAGGATGCACTATGGTCATAAATGGAATCCAATACATCCTTTGCTGCACGGATGAGTAGTGACGTATCAGAGGAAGCAACAGGCAAACTACAAACGCCCGACAGCTTGAGTTGCCGTACATTGTCCTTGAATGGATTCGTACGGATGAATACACTCAATCCCAGGGCCACCTGGTTATAATTCCTCAATTTCTCCCCAGCTCTGGCAGCATGCTTGCTTACGGCTTCCATCAATACGTCCTTTCCTTTCAAATCAGATTTGAATGTTCTGGAAACCAGAATGTGCTTTCTCGAAGTACGGGGTTCTATCAGGTCATTACAGGGAATACCATTCAATTCCAATAGCATTCGTTGGCCCAATACACCCAAACGTTTCCGTATCGCTTGCTCATTCGCCTTTGTGAATTCCCTAATCGTATGGATTCCCATTTGATTCAATCGGTGTTGCAATCCCTTGCTGATACCCCAAACCTTATTCACAGGTAGTTCATCCATTATCTTGTCATTCGGTTCTATGACATATACCCCACTCCCTGAATAATTATTAGCCTTAGCCATTTTATTAGCGAGCTTGGCCAGTGTCTTAGTAGGACCAAAACCAATGGATACAGGAATGCCTGTCGAACGCAGAATCCATGCCCTTGTCCTCAGACCATGCTCCATCAGTTGCTTTCGCTCGAAACCATTGGCACGAATGAATGCCTCATCTATCGAGTAAACCTCAATCTCTGCAAATGCCTGTTCCAAAATATCCATTACCCTATCCGACATATCTCCATACAATCGGTAGTTCGATGATAATATGGCCGTATTATGTCGACTCAGTATCTCCTTGCATTTCCAATAAGGAATAGCCATCGGAATATCCAAGGCTTTCAGTTCCTTACTCCTAGCTACGATACAACCATCATTGTTCGATAGAATGGCAACGGGCCTATCCTTCAATCTTGGATTGAAAGCCCGTTCACAGGATGCATAAAAATTATTACAATCCGCTAATCCATAATAATTCATCTCCACTTTATTTTCTCATAGAACCCTATCATGGAATACCCATCATAGGGAAGCCATTGTATGACTTCGAAGCTATTCAGTCCTTGATGTACCCATCAGAGATGATGAAGTTTCTTTGGAGAGGGAGGTACAATGACAACAGGAAGAACCATCCTCTAGTTCCTTAACAAGCATTTTATGCCAAAAAAAGTCATAAAGAATTCGTCAGGACTCAATTCTAAAAAGATATGGCAGATACGGCAATTCATCATTTGCTATGGCAAGCTAATTTCAGTAACTTTGAAGTATGAAAAAATTAATGGGACTAATCACTGGATGTTGTCTTTTCACAACCCTTTCCTTTGCACAAACGGTCAAGGGTACCGTGGTGGATGAAGATATGGGAATTCTCATCGGTGCTACGGTCTATTGGGTGGATACTACCATAGGTGATGCAACGGATGAATGGGGGGAATTCGAATTGAATGGTGATAATATCGAGGATAAACGCATCGTCATTTCCTATGTAGGATATACGAATGATACCATTATGGGTAATATGGATGCCGATTTCATGATACAGATGATACCTGAGGGTGCTCTCAGTGAAGTGTTGGTAGAGGGGAAGAAAACAGGAAGTTTCATTTCTTCCTCATCCCCATCCAAAATCGAGGTCATCAATGATGTGGAGTTGGGTAAGGCTGCTTGTTGTGACCTTGCCGGATGTTTCAATACCAATGCATCCGTAGAACCTGCTACTACCAATATTGTCACGAATTCCAAGGAACTCCGAATCCTAGGGTTGAGCGGGGTTTATAACCAATTACTCCTTGATGGTAATCCTCTGATCCAAGGTTTATCATTCACCTATGGGGTCAGTTCCGTACCGGGACCATTCGTCAAGAACATCTTCATTTCCAAGGGTACCAATTCCGTATTACAAGGTGTGGAGAGCATCAGCGGACAGATCAATGTCATCATTCATGAACCCAGTGATGCACCAAGGCTCTATGCCAATGTATTCCTGAATTCTTTCCTAGAATCCCAATACAATCTTTACAGTGGTTATAAATTGGGGAAAACAGAGCACTTCATCGGAGCCCATGTCGTACAACCTGCTAGGAAATTTGATCGTAATGATGATGGTTTCCTAGACCTCCCCCAACTTTCCAGATATGAACTCATGGATAAGTGGACCTATGGAGAGGCAACGGAAAATGGTTGGTCCAATAAGGGAGGTATCCGCTGGACGAATGAGAAACGTGTTGGTGGCCAAGAAGCCTATGACCCTAAGACTGACTTAGGTTCAAGCACAATCTACGGGCAGCAAATCAAGTACAACCAAGTCGATTTATGGAATAGGAATAATTATCGTTTCAATGAGAACCATGCCCTGAATCTCATCATTTCGGGGCAACACCATAAACAGGAAGCATGGTATGGCGAAACGCTATACGATGCCCAACAATTACTAATCAATGCCACATTACAACACGAATTCGTATATGGCAACGGAAGTAATCTTAGGGTTGGTACAAGTTTCAAATACCTGGATTTGGACGAGGATATTTCATTTAGCAATAATCCCTTGGATAAAACCTTTGCGGGACAATATGAAACCAAGGAAGTCGTTCCGGGTATTTTTGCTGAGAACACCTACTTTACCAAAGATGATAAGTTGACCCTGATGCTGGGGTTAAAGGTCGATCATCTGAATCGTTTCGGATGGAAGTATGCACCTCGTACACTTATCAAATATTCACCGGCTGAGAAAACGGATATCAGATTATCCGCAGGATATGGCTGGCATCTTCCCAAGCCATTCGCTGAACAAGTCAGGGTTCTCGGCACCCAAAGGGATATCCATTTCCATGGAATCCTAAGACCGGATGAGGCATGGAACTATGGTATCAATGCTACCCAGAAGTTTGAGGGGAATAAGTATTCGGGAACATTCACAGTAGACTATTACCAAACCAGATTCACCAATCATGTGCAGCCACATTATCATGAATTCCATGATGCCATCGTATTCGAAAATAATTCCAGGCCTGCTGTAGGAAATGGTTTCCAAGCACAAATTACGATAGACCTTTGGGATTGGGTCAACATCAAAACCGCTTACAACTTCATGGATATGCAACACTATGATATAGAGGATGGTGAACGACAACCCATGGACTTTGTTATCAGGCATAAATTCCTCACCACCCTCTCCTTGGCTCCCAAGGGTAAGGATTGGCACTTTGACACCAACCTGAAGTGGCATGGCCCAATCTCTTTGCCTGATACGGAATTCTATCCGGATAATTTCAAACAGGATGATTTTTCCATTCCATATACAACAGTGGATGCTCAATTCACCTATAAGTGGAAATCATTGGAATGGTATCTGGGAGTGGAAAATATTTTTGACTTCAGACAGGACAATCCTATCATATCAGCTTCCGATCCATTCAATCCTTTCTTTGACACCTCATTCGCATGGGGACCGGTAAGAGGTAGGGAAGCCTATGTTGGTTTCAGATATACACTTGAAAGGAAAAAGGAGGAGTAGGAATGGGATTTATCCAAGGGCATCCCCATCCTTAAAAAATACGAAATGGCGTATCATGTTAGCAAAACGGATTTAGAATTATTAAATAGGAGATTCAATAATTGGAATACAAGCATTCCTATTAATAAACACACGATCATTTCCTTTATCAAAGGATTTGAGACATTGCTCAACTACGATAAAAATATACCATCCCTTGGAGAAGACCACACTATATCGGGATTAATAAGCAACTACTTATGGAATAAATACAAGATTAAACATATCAATCTTGAACGCTCAATTAATCATCTTTCAAAAATCCAAGAGCAGCATTGGGTTGAAACGTTCATCCAAGTTTTCTACGATTTCCAAAATGAGATAAACTGGAATCATGGATATGCAAGAATTGATAGAAATTCAGTTTATGAACCTTTAATTATCAATAAAATAAAATCAGAACAAGAACTCCCTAGCTATAAATGCCTGAATGGCAGCATCATACAAAAAGGAACGATTATCCAATTGAACGATTTAATGAATGAAAATTATAAGGAAACCATTTATTTCGATGTTCATATAGACTGCCCAAAATGGGATTTATTCATCCCATCAGATAGAAGCTTCAAATTTGTAAATTTCCTACACGATGATACACTTTTTGGAAATGTAATTGGCATTTATAGTTTGATGACTTCGGAAGTAGTGCAAATACTAGAAATTCAAAATAAAGTATCTGCATTAACGAATCATTTCCTGATAGAAATCGATGAAGCCTTAAAAAAAGAGGAGATTCTCATTGAAGCAAATCATACCATAAACCACAACCAAGATTGGCAGGAAAATAATCTATCAGAATTTCATGAAAGAGCGGAAAACTACATTTTGGGTTTTATCACAAAAAAAGAACTATGGTCAGGCATATTGGGATTGGACACCTATGCACCTTTCCATGATAGAATGGAGGAAAAAGGCATCCAATATGGTATCTATGGACGAAGCATAAAGGATATTTGGGAATTATCAAGGAATTAAAAAACTGATGGTTCCCAAACAACTACCTGTACCCAATCCCGATGGCACTAATCCTCGTATATCCTAAAGGCTTGTAAAGGGATAAATCCTACCCTTTATTCATCCTTACCCAATAGCTTCCCGCCTAAGTAGGCCATAGGAACCGGCACAATCAAGCCTACGACTACCATCCAAGTGGGATGAGGCAACTGAAAGGTCATCAATAATACAAGCAGTGCCACGACTACACCAATCACGAATGAACTATTCTTCCAATATTCGGGCATAATCTTAGCGGCAACCAAAGCTCCAAGGAAAGGACCTACGGCCCATCCTACAATATTGAAAAGTAAACTTCCCACACTCAATCCAGAAAAGAGTTCAGCTTGTTGCTCCCTTGTCATTTCCAGAATCCTATCGAAACCATCCGGTGGTGGTATGATTGTGTGGCCAATGGTCTCAATTATGGCAACAGCCAAAGCATTAACAATCAAACCCGCAACAACTGCAAATATTTTCTTACCCATGATATCCAAATCTTAATTGATATTCGAATGATGAAATTAAAAAATTAAGCGTCCAAAGACAAAAATAATCTGACACCAAGACGTGCAACTAAGTTAAAACAATAGTATTTTGGCACCGCATTCCAACCTTACCTAAGTTAGATACTATAAAATGTATTCCGGCAACGAGTCGGGATATGAATCGGGCTTATTATTTAAACAGGATTGATTACAAATATACAATGAACGAAAAGAAACGTTTCTCCAAACTGATGGTTGTCAATAGGGGTGAAATCGCCATTCGGGTATTGAGGGCCGCATCAGAATTGGGCCTCCGTACAGTAGCCGTATACACATTTGAAGACCGTTATTCCTTACATAGATACAAGGCGGATGAATCTTATCAGATAGGTAAGGAAGATCAGCCATTAAAGCCTTATTTGGATATTGAGGAAATCATCAGGGTCGCCAAGGAAAATGGTGTGGAAGCCATTCATCCCGGATATGGTTTCCTTTCTGAGAATGTGAACTTCGTTCGTAAGTGTGATGAGGCAGGAATCATCTTCGTGGGACCTACCGCCGATACGATGGACCGCTTGGGTGATAAGGTCAGGGCCAAACAATTGGCCCGTTCCATGGATGTCCCACTGATTGAGGATAGTAAGGAAGAACTCAAGGATGTAGCCACCGCACTCAAGGAGGCCAAACGCATCACTTTCCCTATCATGGTCAAAGCTGCCGCAGGTGGTGGTGGACGAGGAATGAGGGTCGTTCATAATGAAAATGACCTCGAAAAAGCTTTCATAGAAGCCAAGAGGGAAGCAAAGACCGCCTTTGGGGATGATACCATATTCCTTGAAAAATTCATTGCCAATCCCAAGCACATAGAAATTCAAATCCTGGGAGATAACCATGGTAATCTTGTACACCTCTATGAAAGGGACTGTTCTGTACAGAGACGTTTCCAAAAAGTAGTGGAAGTTGCACCTGCTAGTACGCTCTCAACTGCAGTCAAGGAAAAACTATACGACTATGCACTAAGAATTGCCAAGGAGGCCAATTATAGGAATGCCGGAACTGTGGAATTCTTGGTTGAGGGTGACGATATCTACTTCATTGAGGTCAATCCAAGGATTCAGGTAGAGCATACCATTACGGAGGAGGTGACAGGAATCGATATCGTAAGGACACAGATTCTTGTGGCCATGAACTATCCACTCCACCATCCTACCATCTTCATCAGGAGCCAGATGGATGTACAATGCCAAGGCTATGCCATCCAGTGCAGAATCACAACAGAAGACCCTACGGCCAATTTCAAACCTGATTATGGTACTTTGGTAGCTTATCGTTCGGCAGCTGGTTTTGGTATTCGTTTGGATGCGGGTAGTGCCTATGCAGGAGCAAAGATCTCACCTTTCTTTGATAGTATGCTGGTTAAGGTAACCGCAAGAGGCAGAACCCTTAAGGGAGCCGCACAGCGATTGCACCGTGCCCTAACGGAATTCAGAATCAGGGGCGTCAAGACCAATATGGGATTCCTGATGAACCTACTGAATGATGAGACATTCCAAGAGGGTAAATGTACGGTTAAGTTCATTCAGGAAAATCCCCAAATCCTGAGTATCCCCAGATATCGGGACAGAGGAACCAAATTATTGAAATACCTTGCCAATGTTACCGTCAATGGTAATCCCGATGTCAAGTACGTGGATGAATCCAAGACATTCCTCAATCCTGTGGTTCCGGATTTTGATACAAGTGCACCATTCCCTAGAGGTTCCAAAACCTTATATAATGAATTGGGGAGGGAAAAATTCCTAAAGTGGCTCAGGACTTCCAAACCGATCCAATATACTGATACGACTTTCAGGGATGCCCACCAATCCTTATTAGCTACAAGGGTCAGGACGTATGATATCCAAAAAATTGCAGAAGCCTATGCAAGGCAGTGCAATGATGTCTTCTCAGCGGAAGTCTGGGGAGGAGCCACCTTTGATGTATGTATGCGATTCCTAAAGGAAGACCCATGGACGAGGTTGGCCATCATCAGGGAATCCATGCCCAATATCCTACTTCAGATGCTACTGAGGGGATCCAATGCCGTGGGCTATACGGCTTATCCGGATAACCTTGTGGAGGAATTCATCGTCAAGGCTGCAGATACGGGTATTGATATCTTCAGGATATTCGATTCGCTGAACTGGGTGGAGGCCATGAAGGTAAGTATCAAAACCGTAAGGGAAAAAACGAATTCCATTGCACAGGCCTGCATCTGCTATACAGGAGATATCTCCAATCCTGACAAAAAGAAATACACCCTCCAATATTACTTGGATCTAGCCAAGGAATTAGAAGATGCCGGAGCCCACATGATTGGTGTAAAGGATATGGCCGGATTGCTCAAGCCCCAAGCAGCAGCCACCCTGATTGGAGCATTGAGGGATACCGTGAATATTCCTATTCATCTACACACACACGATACCTCATCCATCCAATCCACCACCTATCTGAAAGCCATAGAGGCAGGTGTTGATGTTGTGGATGTGGCATTGAGTTCCATGTCTGGTTTGACTTCCCAACCCAACTTCAATTCCGTTGCGGCATTCATGAGGGGACATGACCGTGAAAATCAGTTGGATTATCAAGCCTTGGAGAACCATTCCAATTATTGGGAAGCGGTCAGGCGTTATTATTATCCTTTTGAAACGGAATTAAAGGCGGGGACAGCCCAGGTTTATGAACATGAAATTCCCGGAGGACAATACTCCAATCTCAGACCACAAGCCAGGGGACTGGGACTTGAGGACCAATTCGAGCTCATTAAGGATAATTACAGGATTGCAAATCAATTATTCGGTGATTTAGTCAAGGTAACACCATCTTCAAAAGTGGTGGGAGACATGGCTATGTTCATGACTTCCAATGGATTAACCAAGGAGGATATCATCGACAAGGGAGATACACTTTCATTTCCTGATAGCGTAAAAGCATTGTTCAGGGGAGATTTGGGCCAACCCTATGAAGGATTCCCCAAGGCATTGCAGAAAAAGATTCTCAAAGGCGAAAAACCTTATACGGAAAGACCTAATGCCCATTTGGAACCTATTGATTTCGTCAAGGAATTCAAGGAGTTCAAAATGGATTTTGACTATTGTGATGACAAGGATTTCCTATCCTATAAACTGTATCCAAGGGTATTCAAGGATTATTATGACCACTATCAGGAATATGGTGTGGTGCGTACCCTACCCTCCCCGGCATTTTTCTATGGCCTGAAGCAGAATGAGGAAATTCTGGTAGAAATTGCCAATGGAAAAAACCTCCTGATTCAATTCCTGAACGTATCAGCTCCGAATGAGGATGGTTTCCGTACTGCATTCTTCAAGTTGAATGGACAGACTCGTTCAATTTCCGTACTCGACCAATCCTTGCAAATCGAAAAAATCGAGCACAGGAAAGTAGAGAAAGATAGCGATATCGGTGCCCCACTACAGGGTAGTCTATCCAAGATTCTGGTCAAGGAGGGAGATGCGGTGAAAGTCAATACGCCGCTATTCATCATCGAAGCCATGAAGATGGAATCCACTATTACTTCGCCTATAAAAGGGAAGGTGAAGAAAATCCATCTGGGAGAAAAGACAATGGTAGAACAGGATGATTTGGTAATAGAATTAGAATAGAATTAAAATTATTTGATAATAAAAAACATGGGCATCCTGATAATCAGGGTGCCCATGTCTTCATTCCTACCTTTCTACTTCCATGTTACGATTTGTTCCATTGGTCTTCTAGACTTAGGATGAGCCGGAGCTCCCTTACGATAACCGAATGCAACCATATAGGACAATCCGTATTTTTCGGTATCCACTCCGAATTGGTCTTTGAGTAATGCTTCCGCCTTTTCTTGGTGGAAGCCCTCTATAGGACAACTATCAATGCCTACAAGGGCTGCTGAAGTCATCATGTTTGCCAATGCAATGTATGTCTGTTTGGAAGCCCAATCGAAAATTTTCTTATCCGTATCCAAATTGAAATCACGTTCTTGGAATTCCCTATAAAATTTGGAATATACCTCAATCACATCCTCCGGAAATTGCTTGACATCCCTCATCATATGCATGATATAATCCGCATCCCATTTCAACATCGGAGATTTCATGCTCAAACCCAAGATAAAATGACTCGCAGTATCCAATTTCAATGGCGCACCCCAAGCCACTGGCTTCAACTGCTCACGCAATTCCTTATCCTGTACCACAACAAAGTGCCAAGGCTCGAATCCGAATGAACTCGGGGATAGGTTCGCTGTCTGTAAAATGAATTGGATATCCTCATCAGATAGTTGTCTATCAGCATCAAATTCCTTGCAGGCATGTCTGAATTGAAAAGCTTGGATGATGTCTTCTTTTGAAAAATTAGGTTTGTTCATATTCTTGATTCGTTTTATACTATAATAATTATAGTTGCAAAACTAATCATAGTGTAATACCTTTGCAATAACGGTCAAAAAGGATAGTTTAAATTTTATTTTATCATGCATCAATTCAAAGGACGGGAATATCCCTGTTGTACTAGCCTAACAATGGGAATCATCGGAGGAAAATGGAAGACGGCTATTCTTTATCACCTCATGAAAGGGACACTCCGATATAGTGAATTAAGAAAACAGATGCTTAGTGTGACGGAACGTACATTGAGCATACAATTGAAAGCCTTGGTTGAAGATGGGTTAGTCGAAAGGAAAGTATACACCTCCAAACCACCTCTGAAAGTCGAATACTCATTAACGGACTTCGGAAAAACACTTATCCCTTTGATACAATCCATTGCCGACTGGGGGGATTATGTCTTGGAAACTCAATCCTAGTCCATCAGGTTTCTCTTTTTCTTCAGCCATATCCGTCCTCCTACATCCAATCCCAAGTGATTCATTCCTCTCACAGAGGCATTGTCCTTGGAATAATCCAAAGCCATATACACCATGATTCTAGGAAGTACGGAATACTCAAATCCTACATGAACACTAGGAATGGTCCAATAGGATGTCCCTGTGTTTCTTTCTCGATTTCTCCAAGATAAATCCCCATTTATCTCATCATATGTCAACCAAGAATACATATAAATATTCCGCCCGAACCCTAAATCACCATATATGCTCCAGCTCAAATTGGGGAAATAATATCTATAACCAACGGACAACTGCAATCGGGTATAATAGTCCTCAAAACGAACATCCGTGGTACAATCCGTATTGTAGACCAACGGTGGACTGGAATCAAACGGGTCAGCATCCGAATCGACACCGTAACAGTAAGCTCTTTTTTGGTGGTTAAGGCTCCCTATCCATTCAAGGTACATTCCATTGCGAAATGCATATTGCAATCCTATACCGTAATTTGTATTCAGTTGCTTTCTCTCTGGTAATATAATCAAATCAGGATTCAATTCAGGACTGAATGAAAGTACTTGATTCACCTCCAATTTCGCAGAAAAACCTGTAACATCCACTTGGCAAAAAAGAGGTTGGGACAAATAAAAAACAAGAATAAATAAGGTAAAATACTTCATAATATCTATTCAAATATCCATAAAATATTATTCATAATATCCGGATATTACATCCAGCATCAAATTATTTACAAAATAAATAAAAAATTAAAAAACACAAATTAATACTGATTATCAGACACTTAAAAACACACCCATTGTACAAATCCTTACATTAAAACTTCTTTTTTTAAAACCAATGGAACTTTAAAAAGTCAATATCATATTGATTGAGGTGTAGAATATAAAAGATTAAAAACAGTTGGTCCAAAGATAAAAACCAACATATAAAAGACAACATCATGAAGCAGAAGACGCTGAATCAGATTTTAGCCCTAACAGAAAATCAACAATCCCAAATCAAGGGAATGCTTACGGATTACATTAATTATTTCAAGAAAAACCAAGGAGATTTCCGAGGGGAAAAGAAAACCTACGAATCCGTCCCGGGATATGTCGATGTACCCCAAAACAGATATCACCGCAGGATTGTCACTACGGTGGATGAAAAAATCAACTATCTCCAAGAAACCCTTTCACCTATTCTTGAGAATATGCTCACACTTGAGTCCACCAACGCCTCTGGTACTCCCAAGGCCGAACTCATTGTGGATGGTGAATCGTGGGGAGAATTCTCATCTTTGGAATTACTCCGTTTGAAGTCATTCGTCTCCAATTCGAAATTTGTGGAAATGCTAGGCAATATTCCTACTAGAAGTGATGCTAAGAACTGGATCTCATCCGTAGAAGAAGGATATGAGAACAGGAAAGTCATGCAAATCCCCACCATGCAATTCGAGGAAAAGACGACGGAAAAAGAGGAGATGATTCTCATTGACCCTAACATCGAAAGGGCCATCGAAGCAGGTAAGGATATTAATTATTCACCTCAGAAAACAGTCAGAACCAAGCAGGTGGTCATCGGAAATGGAACATTCACTGAATTCTCAGGAGAATGGAGCCACATCAGTAGGGCCGGAGCCCTGAAGAAACTGCAATCCCTTAAGGAAGCCATCATTGATGCCTTACAAAGGGCCAACCAAGTGGAAATCGTAGAAAGCAAGCTGAAAAGCGATAAGATATTTGAATATTTGTTTGGGAACTAAAGTCCGAAACAGGTATTAAGAATCAGTCTTTTAGTCTTAGATTCAGTACATCCTATCACTGAGATTTAGTGTAAGTGTTGAGACTGTAGTTTGAGACTGAGATTAACCCGCATGGAAACTCATTCCTATCATTCAACCATGGTGTAAAAAGAGTTCGAGTCTCTTCCTGAGCTCCAATTCGTTTTCAGTACGCTCAGGAATACGCAGGGTATTTACACTGTAACCAGCATCAGATTCAAGGGGAATGAACAGGATTACATGCCAAGGAGGGGGGATCTTCATAGGATATAGTGATTTCCCCCTCGTTTTTTATCATATACTCACCAAAGTATGCCAACATGGAAGAGCAGCTTTTCGGAATCATGATTAGATAGGAGTCATGTGGGAGAGTGCGTGGGAGTTCGAATCTCGCCTTTGGTACCATCAGAAAAATATTACGGAAACCCATCCCCATAAGAATCCGTTTTTTCTACCCATCAAAATGGAACTAAATAAGCCAGTTGAAGCATTATTCATCCGTAACGTTTATTATTTAATTCCAAAATCATGTTAACCTTTACCACTACAGACGACATCCCACCCTATTCGGGATGGTTCGAAGCACATGTGACCGTACAACAACTGTCGGATTCACAAATTCCCATCTTTAATCACATCTGTGAGGATTTGGGAGTCAAATCCATACAAATCCAATTGTCCCGGGGAGATGTGATGGTCCAACCCATGACATGCTCCAGACATCAGGGTAGTTTTCAGGAAATCTATCTTGAAGTATTGGATATTGCCCGAGTATTGCAGAGCAATGGCCTTGAGGTCAGTCGGTTGAAAATCGAAGCCCATCCGGATAATATCGGTGTACCCAAGGATGGTTTTGAAGCTCGGCACCATTCGGATAAGAATTACTTCGAACATCATCTGAAAGTACTTTTGGATACACAATCCGATAAACAGACATTGTTTGATATTTGCCAGTTGCATCAGGCACATTTGTCTTCCAATGCATTCAAACAAATGGAGGATGGCCAATACCAAAACTTCATCACAACCCGTGCATACGGATTAGGTAAAGATGAAGCTTATACCCGTTTTGAAATGCTCAAACAGGATATTGCTGATTTGGGAATTACCATCCTGAAACACTTTACCGAATATTGTGTATTCGATACGAATATCGATTTGGATAAGAATTGGCTGACACAGGATTCTCCTTGCGATTTATGTAAGGACCCTTGTCTCAAACGATTGAATGAATAATATTAAAACCATATGCCCCTATTCCATCATTCAGACTTGGATGATGGGGTAGTTGGGCTAATACATGATATCCAGAACATCATGATTGACTTACATCAACAATTACAGGATTATGCCCAACGGCACCAAATGGACATCGAAGATGCCAAACGGTTGTATGTCTTGGAACAACTGGCCCGATGTATCAGTCGAATCCTCATTTCGCAAGAGCAACCCGCTTTCATTTTTAGGGGAAGTCTGATATTACAAAATTGGGTCTACCCCAAGAAAAGGGTGGTCAAGGACCTTGATTTCCTTGGAATGGATGGTTTTGACATGGCTGCCTGCAAACAATTGATTACCCAAGCACTAGGCAGCAATGAGCATTGTCCGGCTGTGGAATTCTATCCTAGCAAGATGGCTTTGATAAAAACTTGGGTGGAAACTGATTTTCCAGGGACGAGGATCATCATTCCTTATCGGTTCCTAGGAGATGAGGATACCATCCAAATGGATTTTGGTTTTGATGACACGGTATATCCCAAACCAATCATCCATGAATATCAGACCATGTTGGATGATGTTTCCTTTCCCATACCTACGGTTTCTCCCGAAATCGCATTGGCATGGAAAGTACATGGTCTTTTCGAATTTTGGGATAAGGGATACAGGTGGTCATCCAAGACATTGTATGATATCCATCTCATCCTTACGGAATTAACCATTGACAAGGAATTATTCGGTAAGGTAATTGGCATTGCATTCGAGGACAAGAATACGCCCATGTGGACGTATCGTAGGGTTTTCAATGGTCAATTCGGACTCAGTAAGAGCAGTCGCAGGACTTGGAAAGTATTCTTGAGGAAAAATGGTTTGGATGATTTTCCTTGGACCCATTTGGAAATATTGGAAATACACAGGGAATTCCTAGATGAATTCTTCATCGAATATGCATGATGATGGAAAGCCATTTCTTTTTGAAATGGCTTTCGCATTTATTAACTTAGGCTTTGATACCGTGGATATTTGAGTCTTTCGAAAATGATCCCATGACTGATTCATTTGTCATTCCACCAACCATTCTAGACAATCTCATTACAAATACTTATCCATGAAATATATACTCACACTTTTCTGGCTTTGTTTCGGTTTGATTATCCAGGCACAATCCGTCATTCTTTTGGAAGAAGAATACGTATCGGGAATATATGAGAACTTGGATATTTCCGATAATTTCAATGATATCTCACTTGACCTGTATTTCAAGAACAATACGGATAATGATATCAATGTGAATTGGAAACGGGAATTCAGTGACGAATGTCCCTTGGAATGGGATGTCCTCACGGCAGACCAAATACTAACCTATACACCACCTGTCAATGAATCGCAAATGCCTATTCCCTTATCACCTACAGATTCTCATATCATTGTCCGTCAGATTTTTTGGCCGAATACGATACCCGGGTGTTGTGATATCATGATGACATTCTCCTTGGACGGAGCACCTGAAAATCCGATTGACACGGGTTATTATCACATTGAAATCAATGCAGAAGCATGTGCCTCAACCAGTGTTCCTGAAGCTTCAGAGGCATCCATTGACATCTATCCCAACCCTGCGGATGACTTACTTCATATAACCCAAACAGAATCCATCCAGTCTATCAAAATATTTGATACCAAAGGAATGGAATGCTTGGAATTCAAGGAAATAGTCGACAGTTCCTTGGATATTTCCAAGCTATCACCCGGTCTGTATCATTGTAGTATTACCCACAAGGACCATCGAATCCTACATCATAGATTACTCGTCAGATAATGAAAAAACTCCAAGGAAAAATCGTTCAGCGTTCGTTCATTAATAAGAGGGGAAAGGTGATACCCGATGTATTCGACCTTTATCTCGAACAATGCGATGGGACAAGGATTTTCATTAAAACCATAGTTGATTCAGGAGGTATGACCAAAGAGGAACTACTACCCTATCTCAACCAATCCGTAACCGTGCAGGCCAGTCCAATGAATGGGGAACTCGATTCCAGTCCCAATCTGGATTATCCTGTACAGAGTAGAATAGGAGGATATTTACTGATTCATTCCATCAGTCTTTCGGATTCCTAATCCATAGGAAAGGCTATCTTTGCCCCTATGGGCCTTGGGACTAAAGATAGCTTAGGAAAACTACTTGGTGATATCCGATTCTGGATATTATTTTTCTTGGTTATCCGATTATTCGGAATCACGGATCCCCCCATAGAAATGGGTCATAATTGGAGGCAAGCCTATACCAATATGATTGCCCGTAATTTCCTTGAGATACAGGCTCATCCGTTTTATCCGAGAGTGGACCATGCAGGACACCTTACAGGTATCACCGGTATGGAATTCCCCTTGTTGAATTATATGATTTTTGGAATGTCCATGATTTTCGGATTCGAGCATCATCATGGTAGAATCATCAATCTGCTGGTCAGTAGTATCGGCATCCTTTACTTCTTCAAGTCCGTCAGATTATTATTCAATAGGGATGTGGCCCTATACAGTTCCTTGGTCCTACTCCTTTCCATTTGGTTTGCTTTCATGAGAAAATTAATGCCTGATACATTTAGTATGGCACTAGGTTTTATTGGTATATATTATTTGATACAATATCTCAGGCAAGGAAAGAATCTGTTCGTCCTCCTTTATTTCATCTTCATTACACTAGGAATCCTATCCAAACTACCCGCACTCATACTGATGAGTCCCTTGGTTATACTTCCTTTTATCAAGGAGGTGGCCCTAAGGAGAAAATGGATCAGTTATATCACTAGTTTCATTAGTGTTGGTATCGTTGGCCTTTGGTACTTCTATTGGATTCCTCACTTGAATTCCGTGTATGGATTCCCTTTGTTCTATCCTAAGGAAATGGGTGAGGGACTTGCTGAAATATCCGGTTTCATTCCCGAACTACTAGAGAAATTCTATTTCAGTGCCTTTCATTCCTTTGTGGCTTTTGCCGTATTTCTCTTGGGTATTTTCCAACTTTTCAAAAGTAAGAATTCATGGGTCAAATGGGCTTTCGGGGTGGTATGTTTGGTTTTTTCCATCTTCATTATCAAGACCGGGAACTTCTTTCCCCAACACAATTATTACATCATACCCTTTGTGCCCTTCATGGCCATATTGGTGGGTATGGCCATAGAATCCTTTCCTCCCAAATGGGCCTATCTCGTTCTCATTATTATCGGGGTGGAAAGTATTGCGAACCAGCAACACGATTTCTTCATTCGTTCGGATAAGGAATATGTCCTTGGATTGGAATCACTTTGTGATGAATACATTCCCAAAACATCACGAATCATCATCAATGGTGGGAATTCTCCTATGCTGATGTATTTCAGTCATCGGAAAGGATGGTCCGTTTCGCCATCAACATTGAAGGACGATTTTCAGATTCGATTCAGGAAGAATCTGGGTGCGGAATACATCATTATAGACAAACATCAAGATATGGAATCCCTAACCGGTTATCCATTAATCTATTCTGATGCACATTTTGACATTCTTAGTTCAGAAAAAGATTAGGGGTAACTATCAATGTTCTGACAGGACTAACCTATACCCTACTCCCCTGATATTGATGATTCGTAAGTTAGGGTCAGCTTCTAATTTCTTACGAAGTTTGGAGATGAATACATCCAGGGTTCTTCCTACATAATCACCATCATCGCCCCATATTTCCCTGAGTATTACCTGACGTTCCACGGGTTCGTTGGAAGATGCATGAAGCAATGCCAACAATGCTGTTTCCTTGTGGGATAAATCCGTTTTTTCTTTTCCTCTTGTCAATGTCATCGCATTGGTATCGAATGTATAGGAACCAATGATTACGGTATCCTCATTGATGACCTTCTTTTGGCGAAAGAACATGAACCCAAGGAAAGATAGAATAAGAACCAAAGGGAATATCCACCAGAATTTCGAATAGGAAGTATTCAAATCCATGGCAGCCAACATAGAACCCTTTGCTACGAAGTTGGACATGGGTGGAGGCTGGTCGAGAAAGGTAATCCAGAAATGGTAACAATCCCTCGGCATTTCCCGCCCTCCACAAGGCAGTATTCCGTTCCCTCCCAACTCAAAACTATGTACGATTTCATTGGTTTCGCATTCTTCTGTTTCTACTATGCATTTAGGTTCGGCACCTGATGCAGTCAGTACACTATCCACTATACCTATGATATCTGCCGGTTTGAAAGAGATGGGTTGTTCCAATGGAATACGATATCTATTATTCACGTATTCAATGGCTAGGACACGGGATGTATCGTCACCGAGATGTTTCAGTATCTCATGCCCAATCATTCGCATGACCACCTTGTTGTGCCTAACTTCCTGTTCACTCTCATGGGTAGCCCACAAGGTAGTGGTACCTAGCCATAGTACCATGAAATAACTGATACGCAATCCCACTTTCATCTTATCACTTCGCATATTACAAATGTATGCCTCATGGATTCCAAATGCAGCACTAAACCTCCATTTTACGTTGATTTTACACTATTTTACATTCATTCAACATCCCAAAACACCTTTGCCCGTATCTTTGAATAGCATTATTTAAAGTAAGAGACATGAGATTAGTCATTATCATCAGTTTGATTTTCGTTTCGTTCCTCAGTTACACTCAGGAATGTACAGAAGTACAATATGAAGTGAATAAGGTTTTTCCTTTCATTTCCCTTTCCATGGAAAATATTCAGAAAGCCACTACCCTATCCGACCTTGACCCAAGGGGAAGAATGTACAAATCCATTTGGATTAAGGAATTCAAATCCGTTGACATTATGGCTTCCGTAAATGGAAAAACGGAAGTAGCCACCGGAAATGATGAGCTATTGAATGAACGGCAGAAAGCACTCATTACCAAAGCTGATTTAGGAAAGGAGATTGAAGTTAGGATTTCCTATATCCCCAACAATAATCTCAAATACAATGATGTAAAGGAAATCAGTTTCGATTTTTGGGTCAATCCCCAAGAGGAAGCTGCTTTTGTTGGAGGCCAAAAAGCTTTGAACCAATATATTGAACAAAATGCCATCAGCCAGATACCCTCCGGTACATTTACGGGATATAAGATTACCATCATCACATTCACCGTTACATCAGAGGGTTTAATCCGGGAGCCCGAATTATTCACATCCTGTGGCGATGAAGCGGTGGACCAAGCTATTCTAAGCTCCGTCTGTAATATGCCTACCTGGAATCCTGCCAGTTATAACAAAGGCCCAAAAGTCAATCAAAAATGTGCCTTACTGGTTGGCAATATGGAAAGTTGCATGGTCAATACCCTTAACATCAAGGCCTCAAAAATTATGGAAGCGAATCATTAATTACCATCCATTCATACTTTTTTCAAAAAAATCAGGGTCATCTGCAACAAAACGGATTTTCTCCGCACCTTTAAAAGTAGATGGCACATGAAGCACATACCGAAACCGCTTTAATCAAAGCTTGTATCAAGGGAAATCGCAAAGCCCAGTTTTCCTTATATGGACAGTACAAAACCTATCTCTATGGGATCTGTCTGCGATATGCCAAATCCCCACAAGAAGCACAGGATATCCTACAAGAGGGATTCTTCAGCATCCTCAGGGATATCAAGCAATTCAGCGGACAATCACCACTCAGGGCTTGGATGAGAAAGGTCATGGTCAATGCGGCCCTGATGCACATCAGAAAACATAGGAAAATCGAATTCTCGGCACTTGAGGTAGACAAGCTCGATCATATACACTACTCCGAGGACACATTCCAAATCATGGATAGAGCTAATGCCGTTATCCATCTCATCCAACAACTTCCTGTTTCCTATCAGACTGTCTTCAACCTCAGGGCTATGGAAGGATATTCCTTTAGGGAAATATCCCAACAACTGGGTGCCAATGAAGCTACACTCAGGTCCCATTTCCTGAGGGCTCGGAAACAATTACAGCAAATCCTGAACAAAGAATTGAATAAGAATGGATGACAATAATAACATAGAAGATTTTTTCAACAACTCCATGGAGCATTTTAATGATGCACCACCCGATTCCGTCTGGAATGGAATCAATAATCGTCTGGACCAATCACCCGTATGGTGGAAACAGCCGAAGATATGGGCTTCGGGTTTATTCTTATTCTTACTGATAGGCAGTATCATTGGGTATTCCATACATATGAACCAACGGGTACACCAGCTCGAAAATGAAGTGGGTCTTCTGAATCATATCAAGGATTCCTTGGAATTCGCCAATCTGGAAGTACAGAGTCATCTTGTGGATTGTGGTTTCAAATCCGATAAGTTGGTCAGTATCATCAATGCTTATTCTGCGGTGGAAAAGCCGATGGAGCGCACACCCAAAAAAGCTGCTATGCCTAAGCCTGACTTAGGAACAACCACTGTTGAATCCACTACGAATGCCATCATTGGAATTCCACAACAAGGAAGGACACAAAGGATGGCTCCCCCAATTACTCCAAGCCCGGTAGTGGAGGAAGAAATCATTCCAGATGAATTGAACGAACAGATTGACAGCATTATCACAAACCAATCCGAAATGATTGAAAAAGGTGAACAACTCATCAAAGTTCCGATTCATGCCCTTGATAAGGATTCCAGTGACCAAAAATATATCGAGGTAGAGGGAATGAAGCCTGACATCAAGAAAAGTATTAAGGAACAGTTCAAGGATATAAAGGAAAGATTGGAATTCAAAAAATGGAAACTCAGAAAACGAAAGGATAGGAATCGAGACGAATAACAGTCCCAATGCGGACTTTCCGGTCTGAATTCAGGTAATCCTGCAACAAGTCCTTATTAATACTGTATTTTCATTGTCTACCAAGGCATTGTACTTAATACTATGATTACAAAACGAATCAGGGCTTTATTCCATCCGGAACTCTATCATGGTTGGGGAAGAAAACGCAGATATTTTGAGGGATGGTACTTCAAGATTGTCAGTAAGGACGAACAACACGCCTTTGCTTTCATTCCCGGAATTGCCATGGATGAGCAGGGACAGCAACAAGCTTTCATTCAGGTTTTGGATGGAAAGAATAGGACTGCGGAGTATCACCGATTCGATGCCTCGTCATTCCAACCTGATAGCAAGAAATTCGAAGTCCATATTGCAGACCATTTTTTTTCCAAGGAGCAAATCCATCTGAACCTGCCAAAATTATCGGGTATCCTTTCTTTTTCCAATCCGATTTCCTGGCCTAGTTCCCTCTTTTCTCCGGGTATCATGGGGCCATTTTCCTTTGTTCCTTTTATGGAATGTTATCATGGCATAGTGAGCATGAATCATGGTATCAAGGGAGCATTACGCATCAATGACCAACTCATCGACTTCACAGGAGGAAAGGGATATTTGGAAAAGGATTGGGGCCATTCCTTTCCCAGTGGATATATCTGGATGCAGAGCAACCATTTCAGTCAGTCGAATATTTCATTCAAGGCATCCGTGGCCCGTATTCCTTGGTTGGGTTCCTCTTTCGTAGGATTCATTGCAGGTATCTGGATGAATAATGAAATCATTACATTCACTACCTATAATCTTACCCGTCTCAAAAAGGCATTCGCGGACAAGGAAAGGGTTGAGGTCGTGATGGAAAATAACCGATACCGATTACATATTGAAGCACCGAGGGAAAAGGCAACAGCCTTAGCTTCTCCCATAGCAGGATTCATGGATGGCAAGATAGAGGAAAGTATGACGGGGCAGTTGCATGTCAGGCTCTTGGATAAAAAATCAAACCGAATGATACTAGATGATATTGGTAGGAATGGTGGCTTGGAAGTTGGTGGAAATATCGAGGATGTCATCGTATGATTAGATATAGTTTTAGAAGTTGTTCGAAAAGTATAGTTTCCGATTATATTGAAGTACCTTAAGTTATATTTGTTATTTATCTCACTAAAACGACCTCGATAATGAAACATTTCCTATTTCTATTCCTACTATTGCCATCCATTATACTCATTGCACAGGATAATGAGCATACAAAGCAAACACAACTCATTGTTGATGAGGGCAAGGCTTTGTACAAAAGAGAAATGGCTTCTTGGTACGGAACCGATATTTTCCTATCCAAATGGGAAGATAAGTCCAAAATTGGTGGTTATTTTTCCTATCTCGATGAAGCCGATGTACCTACCTGTCTTTTCTTTTCCAAGGATACCGACCCCAAGGTTCTCGGAACCATCGCTTTCGATGCTGATTATAATTTGGAAACAGCCCGAGTGAATTTGGAGGAACGTGAACTCTCCGATGTCGAGAGGGATTTGTATACCCTTAGACAGGCAGCCATTGATACCATCCAGCAGGATACCATCTTCGAATTTTATCAACAAACCAATTTCAATCTCATTCCCATTATCTGGAAAGGCAAGAAAAAGGTGTATATCCTTACAGGTCCATCCGTTAGTGGAGTCGTGATTTTCGGTAATGATTACCTATTGGAATTCGATGATGAGAATAAGATAGAATCCATCAGGAAATTGCATAATAATATCATTCCTCTTGAATATGGGCATGACGAAGCAGAGGAGGAATCCATGCATTCCCATAATCACAATACAGGTGATTTCATTACTGCCACGGATGTTTGTACGCTGATGCTATATGGGAAATACACCCAATGGAAACGGCATCATATCGTATCTCCCGAATATCTCACGACATGGGATTTCAAGGATAATAGTTTCGTTATCATTCCTAAGAAAGTCATTGACAAAATCCTGAAAGACCAAGAAAAACGAAAAGCACAGGAGGAAAAGCAAAGCAAGAAAAAGAAAAAACGAAAAAAGGATTAGGCCATGTCGCATCATACCTACCAAGTCAAGAAGAAACAATTCGGTGTATCCAGAATTGTTGAGACGGATATTCCTGAAGCCGACCAGTTGCAAGAGGGAGAAGTCCTTTTCAGCATAGAACGCTTCAGTTTCACTTCCAATAACATCACTTATGCCGCAGTGGGTTATCAGGTTCGATATTGGGAATTTTTCCCTGTGGATGATGAATGGGGTGTCATTCCAGTATGGGCATTTGCAAAGGTCGAAGCTTCCGCATCCGAACATATCCGTGTAGGGGATGTCTATTATGGATATTTTCCGATGTCGAGTCATTTCATTTCCAAAGTGGGAACCATCAAACCACACGGATTCTCTGAGGGACATGAACATCGTCAGACCTTGTCTCCCATTTATAATTTTTATACCCTTACGGGAAATGACCCCAGCATTCCCAGGGGAAATACGGATATCCAACTTGTATTTCGTCCCTTATTGACCACTTCGTTCCTGTTGGATCATTTTCTTTCTGACCATCAATACTTTGATGCCCAACAAATCATCCTCACCAGTGCATCCAGTAAGACCGCCATTGCATTGGCGACTTTTCTTAAGCATAGAAAAACACAGGAAGGCATATCCGTTCGGATTCTAGGCCTGACTTCCCAAAAAAATGAGGCTTTTGTAAAACGGCTCGGTATTTATGATGAGGTCCTCACCTATGATGAGATATCCTCCGTTCCAATGCAAGCATCCACCATTGTTGATTTTGCGGGGAATGCACATTTGCTGAACCAGGTCGGAGATCACCTCGGTACACAGCTCAGGAAACTTTCGCAGGTCGGAATGGTCCAGTGGCAGGAAAAACCGGAGGAACTGAAAATCGAGGGAGAATTCTTCTTTGCACCGGCTTATATCCAGATGAAGTTCAAGGAATGGACTATGGAACATTACAGCCAGCTACTTCACAGTGCATGGAATGTATTTTTGGAACAATCCGAGGATTGGTTCGACTTGCAACATATCAGGGGAAAGGAAGACATCCATTCCTTCTATCCTAAGATGCTCAATGGATTGGCCCAACCCAAGGATGCATATATTCTTTCGTTTTAAATTGTCATGATGAAAGCTGCTGTATTCCGCCAATTCGGTGATGTGGATGTTGTCCAAATAGAAGACATTCCTAAACCAGACTTAGGAAAGGGCAATCTGCTCATTCAGGTCAAGGCTGCGGCATTGAATCCAAAGGATGTCCTATTGCGCAAAGGTAAATTCAAGCGATTATCCGGTTCTAAATTCCCTAAATATGTTGCATTCGATTTTGCAGGAATCGTAGCAGATGCTAACGGGAATTCCCATTACAAGGATGGAGATCCCGTTTTTGGTATGCTCAATGGTTGGAAAAGCAGGTGTTGTGCGGAATATCTCGTTTGCCAGCCCAACGAACTGTTTCATCTTCCGAAAGGTGCCAGTTTCGAAGCCGCTTCTGGTATTCCCCTAGCGGCACAGACCGCACTGCAGGCCATGCGTGATGAAGCCGGATTACAGGCCGGACAGCGTATCCTCATCAATGGTGCATCAGGTGGTGTAGGAACCTTGGCCATACAAATCGCACGGATTCTTGGTGCGCGAATCACTACTACATCCAGTGCAAGGAATCTGGATTTATGTACCTCATTGGGCGCTCACGAAACATGGAATTACAAAACAACGGATATTACCAGAAGTACCGACCGATTTGATGTATTCTTTGATGTATTCGGTAATTATTCCTTTAGGAAAGTAAAACATCTACTATCCCCAAAGGGTGTATATGTCAGTACTGTTCCCCAATTTGAAATTATCAAGGATAAGGCTTTCAATTGGTTTCGTTCGAAAAAAGCCCAACTCGTCGTGGTCCAATCGAATAGTAAGGACTTGGAGTGGCTTTGCCAGCAAGTGGAAAACGGAAATATCATCCCCCAAATCGAGGCGATATTCCCTTTGGGACAAATCAGGGATGCACAACTCCAAATCGAATCCAAACGCTCCAGAGGCAAGGTCATCGTTCGAATCTGACAAGCATCATACAGGGAAGTGCAGAACGACGGTCACTACTCCCCATACCACCAATTCCGCATCACTTGATATTCTTGTGGATGGTACATCCGGATGTGCAGCCCGCAACCAGATTGCATCCCCCTCTGGCATGTATTTCCTTACCAGATATTCACGATTTATCTCTGCCACAATGATATCACCATATTGGGGCGGAAAAACGGAGCGATCCACAACCAATACATCCTCATCGTGGATGCCCGCATGCAACATTGCATTCCCTTTCATTCGTAAAAAATAGGTAGCCGTAGGATGTTGGATTAACAAATCATCCAGACTCAAGTTCGCTTTCTTATAGTCGTCAGCAGGTGACGGGAATCCCGTACACCGGTTCTTTCTCCTCTTCATCTCAAAATATGGTGGAGGTTATTCCTCCTTGGTTCTCAATAGTATGCACCACCATCAGGGACCCTCTCCCGTAGATGATGATATTTTGTAGTTCTGACGTACTTGAAAGCAGTAATCGAATCCAAATTTAAAAACATTTTGTTTAAAATTATTTATTTTAACATATCCGCACGCTCAATAATATTTTCCAAATCATTGTTGATTCATACCATCATCTATATTTGTGGGAAAATCCTGGGTTATCATACCAGAATCGAGTCACCTGAAGGGAACGCTTTTGTCTATAAGGGTGTTCTAGTGCTTTATTTCTTGCAATAACAGCATCATTAAACTGGCAGCCTTATGCGAAGGAGAATTGGAAGTTTAGCCGTTAAGACATTGGATATGCCCAAGCGCATTGCTTCCCAATGGATTGAATCCTTTGCAGGTCTTTCTAAGGAAGTGTGGTTATTATTCCTGATTACCCTGATTAACCGGAGTGGGACAGTTGTCATCATTTTCCTGAGTATCTACCTTACGGAACAATTGGGATTCAGTAAGAGTCAGGCTGGTATAGTCATCGGTTGTTTTGGTCTCGGGTCTGTACTTGGGACTTGGCTCGGGGGCTATCTCACGGATAAGTTGGGTTATTATTATGTCATGTTCGGTTCACTATTCGCAGTGGGCTTTTTCTTTTTTGGGATGGGTTATATTACTACATTCTATGCTTTCTGCACTTTCGTTACGATTACGGCTGCGGTGGGAGACATGTACAATCCAGCCAGCCAGGCTTCCATTGCGGTATATAGCAAGACGGAGAATCACTCAAGGGCCCTTTCCCTTATCCGGTTGGCCATTAATCTCGGATTTGCCGTAGGTAGTGGTATGGTTGGTTTGATTGCAGGGTTTTATGGCTATTATTGGTTATTCATCATTGATGGTGTGACCTGTATCGTAGCAGCCCTGGTCTTCCTCTTAATCATGGATAATATCAAGGAAAAAGTCCAACAAAAGAAAGATGTGGACGAAGCAGAGCATACAGAAATCGTTCGGTCTCCCTATACGGATGTTTGGTTTTTGGCATTCATGGTTTTTCTTGCATTGGCAGCTTTTCCATTCTTTCAGCTATTCACGGCATATCCGGTATTCGTCAAGGAAGAACTGATGTTCGATGAAGCGGAATATGGCGCAATCATGGCATTCAACGGGATTCTCCTATTCATATTCGAAATGCCCATCATCCATTATCTGACCCAGAAGAACAAGGAAATGATTTCCCTTGTCATCGGAGCATTTCTGATTGCATTATCATTCTTTGTTTTCAATCTGTTCGGTTTCTATACTTGGGTGGCTATTGTCGCCATGGTATTGATTGTTTTTGGGGAAATCCTGAATTTTCCATTCAGTACATCCGTGGCATTGAGCCGGAGTCACCCGACGAATAGAGGAATGTATATGGGATTGTTTTCAATGACATTCTCATTCATGTTCATCTTTTCTCCTTGGATGGGAATGAAAGTCGTTGAGCTCTATGGCTACCATGCATTATGGGCATTGGCCGGTATCACAGCGATGGTCTCAACCATAGGTTTATATTTTCTCTCCAAGTTTTACCAGCCGGTATTCAGTGATGGATAGGTGACCTGTTTCCTTATTGTGTAAAAAAGAAACCCCGAATTTTTGAAAATCAAAATTCGGGGTTTCTAATTGTCAGAAAATTTGAAATAACCCATGTCTAATCATCATCCCATAAATCATCGTAGGATATGTCGTCATCCATATCTGTTTCATATTCCTGCATAACTTGGAATACCTTGGAATTCATGAAATAGGACGAAACAACACCTCCCAATACTCCTAGGAAGCCAGCTTTGAATAATTGCTTATAATTGGACTCATCCTGTTGGATGGCTGTCTCTAGTTTATCCGAATAATCCGAGCGATAATCATCGTATTTCTGCCATCCTGAGAATAGGTATTCTATGACCCTACTCTGATGATATATGTATGATTTGACATCATCAGGGGTTTTCCAAAAGGATGTTATTCCTAATAGGGTTTCGTATTCTAGGTTAGCCAGAATAAAACTTAGGGAGATACTTTTACCATTGTTGTGTTTTTCCTCATTAGCCAGTTTTCTGAATGCATTGAAATCTTCCGCTATGAACCATTTCATGAATACATCTATAGGCCCCTCTTTCTTCAGTATTCCTAATTTCTTATTACTCAAAGCCAAACTCAATTCCGTATTAGAGATGAAATCCAAGCGCTTTCGCTTCAATCCTGAAGCAGATTCCTTTTCGATTTCCGTTATGATATATAATAATGCGAATACAATTCTATTCCGTTCATATTCGGGAGGATGATTACCCATTACGAATTGATGGTACCATTCCTTGTATTGAGAACTCAACAATGAGATATCATCACTGAATTTACAATCCAATGCAAGCAATGCAGTGATGGCACCATCAATATCGTTCTTAGCAATCAGCTTCCTGTAATCTGGCATTTATCCGAATCTATTATTCACAAGGTTTCCTGTTCTTCTCGGCATCCACTTCCTCTGCATCCCACAGTCTCTTGATCTTCTCCAAGTCGTATTCTTCGAAACCATCACGAAGCATGAGTATCATTTCGGCACTTTCCCAATCAGGGACATTCATATTCCAAGTAGGTGTGGGGCGATTTTCCAGGGCTGTAAGGGTTTCTGAAGATAAATGGTGTAATTTTTCAACTGGAAACTCTGTTCCCAGATCACCATTCATGATAACCCTGAATAATCGCTGAGCAATGGCAAAGGAAGCCATTCTCTCCAAGGTGTACCTGTCATTACTATTGGTGCCGACTCCCAACCATACCAACTTACCAATGGTATTGTTCCTTTCCAATGCGGGGAATTCCCAAGGATCTGAAATATCATTATCCCCATCATTATCTCCCAAAGGGCTGTATGCAAGCTGCCTCATGAATCTGAAAGGGAAAAGATGATCATCATTCTGTTTGAGGAAGTTCAAATCAGCATCCACCTCATAATCCTGTTCCCTTACACCTGACCATTGTTCCACTTCCACCTTCAGATACTTTTCTGCATCATCGGCATCAATTTCCTTGGTTCCCATTGCATCGACAAAAATGGAGAATATCCCATCCGATGCTTGCATCGCCCTGTAAATTTCCTCTAGGAATGATTGTTCATAATACTTACCCTTACCCCACATATGGGAAGATTCCTCATCCATGAGTAATCGCCCCTCGTTCAACACATTATATATCTCATCCCAATCTTTTTCTAGTACGGATTCGAATTGTTCCATAATCAAATCTATCTCGAATGAGAAATCAGCCTTATTGGCGGCGAATTTGAAAACAGCATACTTATAGAGCATTTCCTGATATCCATAGGATTTCATGAGTCGATCCACTTGTTCGCTATTATCACCTGAAGCATACTTATCGACAAAACGATCCAGATTAATAGCATTACATCCTAATTCCGTATCCAACAAGGTAGGATGCGTGAGTATCTTAAGCATGGGTATCGGATTGCCTGTTACCATCGTAACAGTAGTCAGACGACCATCAGAAACATAAGCAAGGGCCTGATTCAGGATATCCTCCTCGAATATTCCCGCGGAAATTTTTTCACCATCCTTTCTATGGAGATAAATCTCTAATCCAGTATCTCTTTTTTCCCAAGTAATATCATTGAATTCCACTCCTGTATTGCCTGTATTCGTTGGTTCCTTACCAATTAATACACCTCCGATTCTTCTAAAACCCTTGAGTGCCTTGAAATTCCTGGCTCTTGAAGCACTAGCAGAAGCAAGGGGCTTGATGGCATGTCTGGAATGCTTGAGTGCCTTGGCAGCATTGGATGATGCATCCGCACCAGCCTGGCCCGGAAAGTATCTATTGAAGTCAGATAATGACTCTGTATATCGAAGTAACTTGGCATCATCCGATTTGGCTAGGGCTTCTACGGCTCTACGTGCCTTAGTAGCCTGATTAGCATCCATCTTATGATCCACTGCCGAAGGAAAATCGACTAGTTCATTATATGCCGTTTTCAAAGGTATCTCACTATTGGTAGTAAACGCTGAAAATTTAGTATTCCCGATAGGGGAAGTCTTCGAATTCTGGACGGCTTCCTTGATGCCCTTAGAATAGAGATCATTAGTAAATCGGCTTTGTTTGAGTTCTACCATTCTCCTCACTGTATTATCTCCGTATTGCCCAAAAGCTTCCTTTACAACCTTACCCTCCATCTTATCCAATGCAGATACTTCATCCAGGGTTTTCCCAGTGAGTTCATTGACCAAATCGCCAATCATACTACCTAGAACTTGCCTTGGAGTAGCAGTCGTAGAGAAAGAATTCTTAGACGATTTAATCTTGCTCCTTTCGGCCTTAATACGTTTCCAACTCTTGGGATCCTTATCTACCCTAGACTTAAGATTGGCTCTGAATTTCCTACCATTGGAAGAAACGGGTTTCTTCGAATGGATATTCTTCGAAAAATTATGACTGAATCTCTTTGCGAAATCAGATTCAGGAGAATCGAATTTAATATGCTTTCCTGGTTCGGAAAAATTGAAACTGGTTCCGTGATGTTTATTCCTATAATCTGCATAATCAGAAACAATCCTACTCTTGACAGCATTCGTCATTAGCGCATAACCAATTACTGTTGTAGATATGACACCGGGTTGCCCCATCTCCTCAGCAATGGAAAGTTCATATATTCTTGATATCTCATCTAATAACTCCAGATTCTCATCATTCCAATCTATGGGTTCATCATCATCCTCCTCATTTGAATCAGGATTCGAACCTGAAGACTGAAGTGGTGTGCCCGATTTCAAATTCTCAACCCATTCCTTATCCAGTTTTTGCTGTTCCATCCTCACCTGTACATCAAATAATCCCTTGGTAGAATCAGTAATCATATCCTTTGTAATCGGACTCGTTGCTGCCAGGAAAGAAAGCATTACCATAGCCAAACCTATAGAGGTAAAAACCTTTCCTGTCTTGTGTACCAGATTGACCATTCCCGTGCTAGAAAATAAGATAAGGAGACGATTCAAGAAACCTTTGGGTGGTTCACTACCCTTGGCATCCATTGTTCCATACACCCGTCTTTTGGCATCCAACTCAAAATAGTGTTCCCTTAAATTTTGGATATTTTCTTCTATGAGGGCAACTGCTTTGAGTTTCCCTTCTTCTCCACCATCAAAAAAGGAATGAGACGTAGAATTCAGACGATTCAACTGACGTTCTTGCTCCTTTATTTTCAAATTTACATCTCTCATATCTGATGTAGGATCTAAATCCTCAAGTTTCCCCTCCCTCAAGTCAGCAATAATTTTCCTCAACTCGTCATAGACACCCATTCTGATTTTCCTGATGTACACCAAAACAAGAATACCTGCCAAAAGAAAGAATATGACATAGAATTTCAGGTAGTCAACGGAATTAATCCAAGCACTAACTCCTGTAAGGAAAGTAAAGAGATTCGAAGCAATCTTTTCCGAACCAATAAAAAAACCATCTGAAAAATCAAGTATTTTCAGGAAAGCCCAAATACCTCCGTATGTCAGAAAAGCCACGAATGCAAATCGCTTAATTAGTGAAATAAGAGCTATCCAACTTATTTTAGTTAATGCGGGAAATTTACTTTTATGAAAAGATCTATCCTTTACTATTGGGAGACAAATATATTTGAAAATGGTCCATGTGATAATGGATATAAATGTAACTGCTAATAAGTCCATTTTATTAGTTTTTAGTATTTATACTTCTACAGTATTTGGAATATTTTTTAACCTTAGATGATTCCTATCCAATTTCTTGAGCCTCTCACCCCGTCTTAATCAGGGATGACCAAAAAGAAGTAGAGGCTAATTATCTGCATGATAATTAAGCTACCCAAAACCAGAATTGAAATAGGGAATTGCTATTTTAGTGTTGTAGTATCCATTGTTTTCTATCGCTTTATGTTTTTAAAAATTAAGTCTAAATTTGAAGTAAAGTATATACTTGGTTTTCTTTTAGTTGTGAATATAAAAATAACAACGAGAAAAACTAAAAAGAAAATGGGAATTAAAACATAATTTTAATTCAAATATCACTACATTAAATATATGCAATTCACCTATCTAGATGGCAATAACAACAAGTATTCCTGTAAAGGAAAACAACTGGAATATGTATCGATGCAAGCCGCATTGAGTTCCAGTGGAACATATAGTGGAGGCTCTGATTCCGTAAAGGTTCTGACATTACAAATGCTACATTCCCTAAAGGAAATATTCGATAAAATCGTTGAGATCGAACAGAAGGATTACAAGCGCAATATGGGTTCCGGACAATTGCATTTTGGTGGGAAAAATATTATTCTTCCCATGCGGCATCCTTTGAAAATAGCATTGGAACACGAATTGGAAAAAATAAGAATGTGCAATGCCATTGATTGTATGGATCCAATTATTCTGGAAAATAATCGGGTAAGGTTATCACCTTTGGGAGAGGAACATTTTGAAGCCTTATTACCCATTGCCACCGAATATCCTGACTTACTCCGGTATTCTCCCTCACCATTCGGAAATGAGGATGGATTGCGAGCATATATCGCAAGGGCAATGAAAGCCAAATCAGAGGGCATCCGATACCCTTTTGTCATTTATGACAAACAGCATCAGCAAATTGCAGGAAGTACTAGTTTTGGTAATATTGCCAATGCACATCTGAGGGTGGAAATCGGTTGGACGTGGATTACTCCCCTACTCCAACGTACCGGACTGAATAGGAATAATAAATTCCTCATGTTACAATATGCATTCGATACACTGGGATTCGAACGGGTGGAATTCAAATCGGATAGTAGGAACCTGCAATCCAGAAAAGCGATGGAGGATATCGGAGCCAGATTTGAGGGCGAACTCAGGAGTCATATGATTATGCCTGATGGATACAGGAGGAATTCGGTCTATTATGGTATTATTAAATCAGAATGGGACGGAATCAAACAAAATATTTTTACGGACATCAAAAACAATTAATCCATGGCATTTCCCAAGGAACACATCATTCCATTTTATGGCTCGGAGCGGCCCGAAATGTTTGAAATCGAACGTCGGTGTATGGATCGGGAGGGCAAGGTAATCCGATACCTGAATGAGCATTTGCCAAAAGGAATGATCCTGGATGTAGGTGCAGGAAATGGTTTTACCGCCATGCAGTTGCAACAAGAGGATAGGATTGTAGTAGCATTGGAACCCAATGAGGGAATGATAAATCATGACCGCAATTTGGTATGGATTAATGCTTCAGCAACCAATATTCCATTGCATTCGAATAGCATTGATGCCGCCTATGCCACTTGGGCATTCTTTTTCCCCAGTTTTCATCAGGATAAGGTTGATATAGGTCTGAAAGAACTCCAAAGGGTGGTCAAGAAAGGAGGTAAGATTCTTATCGTGGATAATGCAGGAGATGACGAATTCTCATCACTGACTACAAATTCCATAGGAGGGTGCAAATATGATTGGGAATATTGGAAGAATCAGGGATTCCAACACCACATTATCCATTCTAAGTTCATATTTGATGATGTGGATGAGGCCCAAAAATTATTGGGTTTTTATTTTGGAGAAAAGGGTCATACTTTTGATAAGACAGAAATCGAGTATAGGATTGTGGTCTATGAGGGAATTGTATAAGAATGGTACGCTGCCCTTAGATGGTTCATCTGAAATCCAATTCCCTATGAATTCTCAAATGTGAAGACATGCTATCATTTTTGAACAAACCTTATCCCTGTGACCATAGCCTAAGTTCAGGATTGAAGAACGCACTGGGTGTATCCTTTTTCCTGATTGTCTTCTTCTTTATATTCCAACCATTCGGTATCGGAAATATTGCAATGAAAGATAGGATTATCGTTATTCTGTTGTATGGTCTGGTAAATTTCGTTGCTACCCTATCCATATTGTATTTGCTGAAATTCGTTTTTCCTAAATTCTACGATGATGAACAATGGGTCGTATGGAAAGAAATCATTTCCTTTCTTTTTCTTTTTCTTGCCATAGATGCAGGTTGCCTGATTGTAAATACGCTCTATTTCAATGATCCTTTCGGTTTTCCTGACTTTTTCCTGCAATTCATTTATGTATTGGCCTTTGGTAGTCTTCCTGTCGGATTTTCCATATTGATGAAGTATAATAGGCAACTCAGAAAGAATCTGGAAGAAGCAAAGCACATAAATTCCGCAATTAATTCTAAGGAAGAAAACTCTGAAGTAGTAAAAGTAATTACTATAAAATTACAATCGGATAATAAGAATGAATCCCTGGAATTAAGTCCTACATCATTCTATGCGGCAGAAAGTGCGGCCAATTACGTCACTGTTTCCCATTTGATGGAGGGACAAATCAAGAAATCCCTACTCAGGACTACGATGAAGAATATGATTTCGGACATAGGAGAGGTGAATCATATTACCAGATGCCATCGTTCGTTCATTGTCAATCTTAATCATATAGAAAGTATCCAAGGGGATTCGAGAGGGTATGAAATCACACTTAAGAATGATGCCGGTATAATTCCTGTGTCCCGTTCCTATATCCCAACCATAAAATCTTACCTGAACATCAACTAGGAGCCATATATCCTATCGTATCCCAATGGTCCCAATTCTGTTGAATTCATCCCAAATCCACTACCAAACATCCCTTGTCCCAGTCATCCGTCCCTATGATTTGATTCATTGATTTTTTTGGAATAATCTTGTTTCAACGTTTTTAAAGTCAACAATATCAATGACTTAATAAAATCACTATTCCATTCATAGAAAATCAATAAGACATGAAAAAGTTCGTTTTGCTATTCATTACCATTTGTATCTCAACCCTTTCATTCGCACAATTCGATGACAAGTTCTATAAGCCGACCAAGGAAGTCCTTCCTATGGATTCCTTGGATTATGAAGAATATTTCGTAGAAATCCAAAAGGACTCATTACACTATTGCATCTTCAAATCAGAGCAGGAAAAGCCCTTGGCGACCATCTTTTATTATCATGGTGCAGGTGGGAACATCAGTACCCATGTAGATGCCATTAGGCCCTTGGTCAGTGCAGGATACCAAGTGGTCATGATGGATTTCAGAGGTTACGGGAAATCAACAGGAAAACCAACGCACATCAATATCAGCATTGACGCTCAAATCATTTTCAATCTATTGTTGGAACGGGAAGATATCAAGTCGTATCCCATCATTAATTATGGTGCATCCCTAGGTTCTCAGATCGCAACGAATATGGCCCGTTACAATAAGTATCAAGTGGATGCACTCGTCATAGATGGAGGAATGACTTCCTTTACCGACATTGCGATGCATTATGCACCAGAGGGACAAAGAGGGGTGATTAGGAAATTCGTTACTTCGCCTTATTCATCCAAGGAGGATATTACCATGTTGGGAGATATGCCTACACTCATCATACATAGCGAGGAGGACAGTGCCGTTCCGATGTCGATGGCCAAGGAACATCTGGATAAGGCTTCGGGTAAAGTATCATTCTTCGAATTTGAGGGAGAACATCTGATGGGAACCATCCTAGCCACAAATGGAATCCTTTCTGAATTGGAGGAGTTGCTGAAGTCCTGATATCAGGGAATTGGCATGACAGAATAGAATTTGTTATGCCAATTCCTTTTCCTATTTTGGTATCCAAATGCATGCCTTATGAAAATGAATCTAAAATCCCAATTGGATACGGTCAATGATTATTTCTCTCCCAAGGTAATTGGGGAAGTCAATGATGTCTATGTAAAAGTAGCCAAAATCAAGGGGGATGAGATTCCTTGGCACAATCATAAGAATGAGGACGAGCTATTCTATATCATCGAAGGAAGTCTTTTCTTTGAAGTCGAGGGGCAAGAGGGTTTTATGATGCACAAGGGTGATTTATTCATTGTAAAAAAGGGCATCAACCACAAGGTTTCTTCCAAGGAAGAATGTAAGATTATGCTCATAGAAAATAAGACTACCGCACACACAGGGGATATCCAAACGGCAATTACCAGAAGTATTGACGAACAATTGGGACAGTAAAATGACTAGAGGAATACCTCAGCATCATTGGTGAATGCCTTGAATTCTATCGGATTTCCACTGGGATCCAGGAAAAACATCGTCCACTGCTCCCCTACCTGACCTTGGTAACGAATGTAGGGCCTCACGATAAAATCAATCTTATGTGCTTCTAATTTAGCTTGTACAGTCTTGAATGCAGCTTGGGAAAGTAAACATCCGAAATGTGGCATAGGAACCTTGATTCCATCCACCAATCCGCAATAATCCGCCTTGGGAATATCACTGGAAACATGTGCGGATAACTGATGACCAAAAAAATTGAAATCTATCCACGTATCAGTTGAACGTCCTTCCTCGCAACCTAGGACTCCCATATAGAAATCACGAGTTGAAGCAATATCCATTACCTTGAAAGCATAATGAAAACGGGTCATATCAGGCATTAATCGTTTTTCCCATTGCCTTGACTCCAGGCAATTCCTTTCCCTCCAGTAATTCCAACATGGCTCCACCTCCTGTGGATACATAACTGACTTCCTTGGATAATCCCATTTGGTTGACCGCAGCTACGGAATCTCCTCCTCCAATAAGGGAAAATCCACCATTCTTGGTCGCATCAGCAACTGCCTGGGCTACGAGCTTCGTTCCATTCGCAAATTTGGACATTTCGAATACACCCATCGGGCCATTCCAAAGAATGGTCTTCGCATTATTGATGGCCTGACTGAATTCATTCTGGGCATAGACCCCAATATCCAATCCCATCCAACCATCAGGAATCAAATCAGAGGGTGCCACCTTGAACTGGGCATCATTGGAAAAGGCATCAGCCACAACAGAATCGGAGGGCAATAATAACTCCACTCCCTTATCCTTGGCTTTCTGAACCAATTCATTGGCCAGCGCCATTCTATCTTCCTCACATAGTGAATTACCGATCTGACCTCCTCTGGCTTTCATGAATGTATATGCCATTCCTCCTCCGATGATGAGGGTGTCCACCTGGTCAATCAAACGATCCAATAATAGCATCTTGTCTGAAACCTTGGCACCTCCTACAATCGCTACGAATGGACGTTCGGGATTATTGGTTACCCTAGCGGCATTCCTCAACTCATTTTCCAAGAGTAGTCCGAAACATTTGTGGTCCGCATCAAAGAATTCTGCTACGGTTGTGGTAGAAGCGTGTGCCCTATGTGCTGTCCCGAAGGCATCGTTCACATAGACATCGGCCAGTGAAGCCAATTGTGATGCAAATTCCTTATCACCTTTCTTTTCCTCCTTTTGGAAACGGGTGTTCTCCAGCAACATAACTTGGCCTCGCTTGAGATTAGCGGCCATTTCAGTCGCTTTCTCCCCTACGGTCTCCTCACAAAACCTAACTTCCACTCCCAATATTTCTACCAATTTTCCTACGATATTCTTCAGTGTGAAGCGCTCGACGTCGATACTGCCATCTTCCTTGAGTGCTTTCTGAGGTCGTCCCAAATGGGACATCAATATGATGGCTCCGCCTCCTTCCAGGATGCCCTCCAAAGTGGGCATTGCTCTCCTGATACGGGTATCATCCGTTACCTCAAATGTTTGTTTATCCAATGGTACATTAAAATCAACACGTACCAGAACTTTCTTATCTGAAAAATTAATATTCATAGGTCTAAATATTGTAGGTGGCTTTCTTATCGCAAAAATAAAAAAGAAAGACAGATTTAGAAAAATTGGAATAGGAAGTCATATTAATTCCAATATCCTGACTCAGAAAATACAAAAGGGATTGCCCATAAGGACAATCCCACACTTTATCATGAATTATAGATTAACCTAGACTCTAGCGGCTAAATCAGCCAATCTGGCCGAATATCCCGCTTCATTATCATACCATGATACAATCTTGACCAATTTCCCTGATACTTGGGTCAATTGGGAATCATATATGGATGAGTGCTTATTCCCAATGATATCAGATGATACCAATGGTGCTTCAGCATATTCCAACACACCTTTCATAGGGCCCTCGCTCGCAGCTTTGAATGCTGCATTGATGGACGCTACAGTTACATCCTTATCCACTACTGCAGTCAGTTCTATCAAGGAACCTGTTACTGTTGGTACACGGACAGCCATTGCGAATAACTTTCCTTTGGATCCTGGCAACACCTTACCCAATGCAGATGCAGCTCCAGTGGTCGTAGGAACGATATTGATGGCAGCGGCCCTTGCTCTCCTCAAATCACTATGGGGAGCATCCTGAATCCGCTGGTCTGATGTATATGAGTGAATTGTTGTTACATTGCCTTGTACCAATCCCCAATTGTCCTCGACAACCTTGATGACAGGTGCCAAACAATTCGTAGTACAGGATGCATTGGAGAAATAATCCTTTTGATGTGTAATCAATTCATCATTCACACCCAAAACAATCGTTTCGAATCCATCACCTTTTGCCGGTGCGGAAAGAATGACATTATCCGCTCCTGCTTTTTTATGCAAACCTGCCTTTTCCTTGGTTCTGAAAACACCAGTACATTCCAAAACTGTGTTTACACCCAAATCCTTCCAAGGTAGGTCAGCGGGATTCCTTTCAGCATAGGCTTTCATGGTGTGTCCGTTGACTGTGATGGAATCTTCCGTATAGCTCACTTCCCCGGGATAGATACCCTGAGCAGAGTCATATTTGAACAAATGGGCTAAGGTCTTATTATCGGTTAGGTCATTGATGGCAACTACCTCAACTTCCGGATTATCCAGTAAGTTCCTGAGTGTCAGTCGGCCAATTCTTCCAAAGCCATTGATGGCGATTTTTCTAGGCATTGTATACTTGGTTTAATTAATAAGGTAATCTCATTACTTAGTGTAAAAATAACAATAATTAAAATGAATAACAAGACTTCGGTTCGTTTTGTTTTAAAACATAGCCGGATTTTTAGGAAAAGGCTAAATTAGCAGCAGACAAAACCCAAGAATATGGACCAAGGAAAACTCATTAGTTTGCTCGAATCACTGCTGGCATCCGCACAAACCGGACGAAATTATGCCAGGGATTATCACAATCAACAACGATATGACGATATTCTGGAAAAGATAAAAGGACTGTATGAATTGATTCCCCAATTCCAATCCTCCTATATCCCAAAAATGGATCAGACCGGGTACATTACCCCAAAGGTGGGTGTGAATGCCATTATCAGGAATGAGAAAGGACAATTCCTACTTGAAAAGAGAAAGGATGACCATTCATGGTGTATCATCGGAGGATGGTGTGAGCCACAACTATCGCCAGAACAGAATATCATCAAGGAAGTAAGGGAAGAAACGGGGCTAGAAGTAAGTCAAATGGAAATGGTCCATATTTTTTCCAGAACTGCCAATGACCTTTATCCCTATAGTTCTTACCATATCGTATATGCCTGCGAGGTAGAAAAGGGGGACATCCAAATTTCAGAAGAAAGTGACGATGTGGCTTTCTGGGATTTTGATGAGGTTTCCCCTTGGCACTATGACCACAAGGAATGGATAGCCCATTATTTGAAAAATAAGGAATAGTATCATTCCGACAATGGGATTTTATTGTATTTTAGGGGCTGTTCAAATTATATATTTGAAACATTGATGTAATGGACCCAAGGGAGGGGGATACATGCATTCATACTATTATCATCCATAACAACTTATTCTTCGATTTACAACATATTATGAGCACCACCGAGCAAACTTCTGGCATCAAGGCAGAGCGTATTGATTCACTTTTGGATTCCATCCTGGTCATACTGAACCAAGAAGCAGAACAGGAGGAACAAGAGCATGAAACCTGCGAGCATCATTCCAATAATAAGGCTTCATATCTTTCTATCTCCATCATTGATCATGCCCATGATATACCAAAAAATGAAATAGAGCTACTCAAGGAAACAGCCCTAATACGAGAGGAAGCCTTAACATTACTTCGCCAAAATCAAATAGCGGATGGCACGGCACTCCTTGCCAAATCCAATCATATCCAATCCAACCATCATCTGAATCATGAAGCAAAATTGCTTTTCGAAACATTCCAAGCAGCTGCGGATAGTTTTCTTAGCTTGAAAAAAGGAGCGTACAAGGAGTCCATGAGACTAATGGAAAACGCACTGAAAACGCATCAGGAGTTGTATCTGGAATATCAGTATCCGATTCAGGTGAGGCGCATCCATCTGGCTAGGAACTGTACCAGAATCATGAGTATGGAAAGACGGTACGAAGCTGCCTTTGAGTATTCAACGCAACTGATACTTCATACTTTATCAGCAGCATATGAGTGGCCGATGTCGGTTTGCCGACTCAAAATAACGGATAGTATCTCCGCATCATCCCAATTGTTTGTCATTAACCAATTATTGAATGAAATCGTATTCATCCTGGAACAACATCCCTCGCCTGCAATCCTACTGCGATTCAGGACTTTCATCCAATGCCTTAATCAAATCGGTACGTCGGAATCCCAATTGGTACTCGATTGGGCCAGTGCATACCAAGCACATAAAGAGAATGATGATATTCGGTTTCTAGAACATACGACGTCATTCCTCAAACATCATCAGAATAGATTACCTGTCGTGTATCCTTTCATCGTCAATACGCTAATAGAGCAATATTTCGAGGCTTGAACACAGGAAATACTACATACAGTATATATCAACTTCAAAATCATATCAAAATGAAACCAATACTTACCCTAATCATCATGTTCTGCATTAGCCTACAAAGCATAGGTGCTGTCGAAATCGATGGGATATTCCATATTGAGTTCCCAATGGAACACGATACCATGAAAATGGAAAGAGGCGGATATGACCTTGTCAATTATTTCGCCAATACCCTTGACGGCTCATTCATTTTCCAAGTTTCTGAGAAATCAGGTTACAACAAGAGTCTGGGACTAGGTTATCCATCAGATGTCCTGGAATATTACAAAAGTGTCGTAGAAGGTATGAGTACCAGTATGGAGAAAAACGGTTTCAAACTCGGTGCATCCTCCCCTATTGAAATGAATGGCATACAAGGATATCGCATCATCGTGAATGATCCCGAAATCGAAGAACAGATTGGAGAATCCTTGCTATTCACATTGAATGACAAATTGTATCAGGCTACATACCTGAGTCCATATGATTACAGTGAGAAAGCTAAGGAAACCTATCTGGAATCCTTGAGATTGACCGTTTCCGAAGATGATTACCAATACCTTTCCGAAAACAGTACGGCCTATGAAATGGGAGCCCTGGTAGGAAAGTTCATGGTATATGGTGTCATTCTTATCGGCATATTGATTTTGATTCTCGTTTCGAGAAGAAATCGGTAATCTCCGGATACTCCTATGTATCCACATAAATATTATTTATCAAATAAAAATTTCAACCATGGCACAAGAAAAAATTACCAGAAAGAGAAAGAAGAAAAAGAAATCAAGAGTCCTAGAATTATGCTATGTATCCAATGCCAGTATTGCGGAATATAGCATGGACACCAAGTATCCAATCATTTCAGCCAAGGACAAAAATGTAAAGGCAGATCCCGATTTCTTGGAAAAGGGCATTGACATCGGACTGATGAAATTGCACATCAACAATGCACCTGAAAGAAGAAAACTACTGGGATTGGTACCCGATAGGGATTATGAGATTATCGTAAAGTTCTCACCGGTCATACTTCATGGAACGGACCAGCGGGAAGTTATGAAAATCAATTATTGCAAATTCTTCAATATTGAAAAGAATGATTCAGGGGATGGATTCACCTACAAGAAGATGTTTTCCAATCTAAGAATAAAGAATACACTCTCGTTTGATGTGCAACTTACGGAAATTGATAACAACATTGTCGACCCCCAACCCTTATCTAATCTTTTGAATGATACGGGTATAGGTACAGCACTGGACCTATCGCCTGTCAACCCTAAGCAGTATTTAGAATTGGCTTCCAATATCGTAGGTAAGATACAGGATGTATTCGGTAAGGATAAGGAAGGAGATGATGGGCTTTGGAAAGATACATTGAATATAGAGCCTGCCCCGACCATTCCCGGAAGTTACAAACTGAGGGAGGGATTCTATATTATTCTGGAGAGTCAGGATATCAAGATTAATCATCTGATATACCATAACAATAAGGTTGTTCATAGTAAGACACTTCAGGAAATCGAAGCGAATTACCTTGTATTCGGAGTGGGTAAGCGGAATCTATAAAATCCAAAAGTCAATGCCAGCGGGAATGTCCAATCCCATTTCATCAGAGCATTAACAATCGATTTTATAGAATCCGCTATATTTGCGAATTTTATAATTACAAACATAATAACATGAATTCAACTAGAATCCTTACCGCTCTATTCACCCTTATGATGATTGGGTTTTCTGTTCAAGCTCAGATTGATGAGGATTATGTGGGCTATTGGGTACTAAAGGGTGGCGTAACGTCCAAGGACAAATGTGCCAAGGACCAGGTACTAGAACTCAAGGCAGACGGTACTGCCGTTTATTACTATGGTGCGAATGCCAAGAATTGCGAACCTGTCATCATGGAATATGACGAGTGGAGAATCGTAAAGAAAAAAGTCCTGATTGAGGAACCTACGCTCAAGGACATCGTTCTTGACAGAACCCATAGGACCATTGTCGGGCTGGATGTAGGAAACGGAATTGGTATCCGAGGTATCGTAAAGAAGAAAAATGGTCCAAGAATGACCATTATCGCTGAAGTACCTGAGGGAGATACGACCACAGAAAAGGAATTGACTTTCCTTAGGAGAAAGGAAAAGAAATAATTATGGATTTCTCCCAATGAAAAAGGCCTTAGGTAATATACCTAAGGCCTTTCGTTATTCTGGGTCGTTCGATTACTGAACGGCCACTTTCTTATTAATGGTCTTACCATTCGCTGTCAATTGGATGTGATACATCCCCTTTGCGACACCTCCAAGGTCAAGCAGTTCGATTTGCTGTCCGATATATACGGATGTATTGCCCCATGTCTTTATCTCACGACCTGTCATATCCAATAATGTGATGTTCAAATCCATATTTTCCAATGCTTCGAACTCGATATTCACCTCACCCCTCGTTGGGTTTGGATAAACAGACAGACCGGTCAATGTACCTTCGATTTCCTCATTGGAAACAGAGAATATGAAGGCATTCGCTTCTACCCTTTCGGAAATACACTCAATCTTTTCCTTTTCGATGTTCCAATTATAGAAGTAATAATAGTAGCCATTACCATAGACAGATGTAGTAATCTCACCTACGTCGCCGATTGGATATGGATAATTTACACCACCATCATTTCTGAACATGTTATTCTGAGGGCAACGCAAGGAAAGATCGTTTCCTACAGGCACCTCAAAATTCAAATCAAGCGTATGCTCTCCCTGACCCAAATCAAAGCTAGCCGTAGCCAAAATATTATCATTCTGATCCACTAACTGGATATCCCTCACACCGGATGGTGCACCATTAGGAACATAGACGGTGACATTCTTCAATGTAAATGGTTCGTATACTTCAAAGTAACTGTATGCACCTGTACTTGGCAATCCACCGCCACCAGCATTATCGGTCTTACCTCCATTCTGTTCTTCACCACCATCGACAAGTTGTGACTCCACATAAACGGTAGAATCCATATCCATATAATCAATATCGAAAGAACTACCTGTACCAATCTGGTTTCCTCCGGTTGGACTATCAAACCAAACCAGATTATCACCTGTGGCAGTAATCGTAGCTGGTCCTGGGTCATTGATAACTGCATTCTGTACAACGGGAGTTCCAGGATTCAATACAGTAATCTCTACTGATTGCGAAGTCAATGTATTACTGGAACAGGTACTTTCAGTTTGGACGAAATATGTACCGGACTCTGTAATAGTGATACTTTCCCCTGTTTCACTATTGGACCAGACCGGATTCATACCACTACCCAAATCGGTTGTCAATGTAACTGTTTCTCCAAAGCAGAACTTATCATCACCATCCAGACTGATGATGGGATCTGTCTCCTCGATGATGGTGGTCGTAATCGAGTTACTCAAGGAAACACAATCGTTTGCATCCGTTGATACCACACTATAGTTTCCTGCTTCCGTTACCGTAATCGTTGGAGTAGTAGCTCCATTGGACCAAGTGTAATTAGCGAAACCTGCTGGTGCAGCCAATTCTACGGAACCACCCACACAGAATGCTGCGTTTCCTGTTACCTGAATATCTGAAGCAGCCAATAAACAATCCGCTTCAGGGATATTGTGTGTCGTATTGATTTGTGCATCCTCGATTACCGTCTTCACACCTGATGGCCACTTGATGACCATGGAATCGATTTCTGTAGCCGTACCCAAACCGAAGTGTACGGTCAAGGAACTCATAGGACTGAAGCTCTGTCCTGCACGCACCTCACGAATCTGGATACCCCAAGCACCATGAATCTCCACTCTTGCACCAATTCCGTTCTTGTTACTTACGATACCTTGGGTATTTACCTTAACCCAATTGTTGTTATTCGCATCATTGATATAAAGGGCATTCCCCTTGATGACATCAAGGAAACCATCATTATTAAAGTCTCCGATTCCTCCATCATCGAATGGCAAATCATATCCTGTAAAGGTCATATCACCATTATTCAGGTACAATTCCTTACCAAGTTCAGAGAAGATGTCAATAAAACCATCATTATTGAAATCACCCGATGCATTCTCCCATGCTCCAAGGTCATAGGGTGGAATACCAGATGACATAATGGACTCCGTGTAGTTTCCGTTTCCATCATTCACCATAAAGCGATTCTGCTCGTCATGATTTACTATGAATGCATCAAAATCACCATCATTATCAAAATCCTCGAATACGGTAGCCCATGATTGTGCATTATCATCCATCCCGATTTGAGCTCCTACCTCGGTGTAGGTACCATCGCCATTATTCCTATACATGGCATTGGTTCTTTCGATATCACCCGGAGAAGAACCCTGACGACATTTTGTGATGTACAAGTCCGTATCCCAATCATTATCATAATCCACCCAAAGTGCAGCATAATTACCGGCAAGGTCAAGGGTTTGGATAAGGTTCTGGTCCTCTACCAAAACACCATTCCCATCATTCCTGTATGGGTGACTCTGATCCACATCGTGGCAAACAAAAGCATCCAAATGACCATCATTATCAATATCCGCAAAAGTGGAACGTTGTGAAAAGATATAATCACTGTGATAATCCTCTGTGAATGCTGTACCATCCGCATTGGCATAGATGAATGATACAGCCTGACCGCCTCCGAAAAGAAGATCCATGTATCCGTTTCCATCAATATCACCCGCACATAGACTCCATGTAGGATAGTTTTGTAAACTCACCGGATATTGATTCTGGACAAAAGAACCATCTGGTTGTTGGTAATCAATCGTAATCATGTTTGTGGTTACCCTTACCACATCGTCCAAATGGTCACCATTCATATCTACGGCGCAATCCTCATAAGAACTTCCCGATAGAGAATTCAGACTACTGGACATATTGGTGAAACTCACCTGTTGGGCCATAAGACCAACTGATGCCCCGGCTATCAGGCAGTGGATAAGTAAAATGTTGTACAATTTTTTCATATCTCAATTTTTATGGTATGATGATTTTTTCAATAATAGAATGACCATCCTTATTTTCAAAAAGGATGATGTATAATCCTGATCCCCCTGGAATGGAGATGTCATACTGACCCGTTTGTTGCTTCTTATGTTGTAGGGAACGGCCATTCACATCATAAACTGTGTAGGCATGTATTTCTTCTGATTGTACCGTTACCATTCCATCTGCAGAAAGATTCGACAATACCTTGATGAATGGTGTACCATTAAAGAATTCGGATGTGCTTACAAATGTTCCCACATCAACGGAACGCTCCTTAATGAGTATGGGTTGTCTATCCGCAGCATCGAACATGGCTCTGAATTCATCAATCTCATCCGATTGTTCTGAAAACATTTCCTCCATCCATTTAGGAGGAGCCGTCTGATAATAAACCCTTGCAGTAGCAGTAAGTTCACCATTCTCCCCATTCGTGGGAACATGGAAATACAACTTATCCCCACCCGTTCCTTCCTGACCATTATCCAGGTTGAAATTCTCATCTGTTTCCGCCATTCCAACGACCCTCACAGTATCATATACCGTATGGCTTGAGGAGAATCCCTCCGGAGCCAATCTATTATCCTTAAGGGCATGGTCTCCCCTTACGAGAACTGTCGTAACATCATTATTGACATCCGCCATGACCATTTCGTAAATCTGTACTTCATCCTCTGAACGGATAATATCATAATGTGGTTCATAATCCGCATTATGCCCTACGACCTCAAAATCATCATCGGTCCTACCTGAAATAAAGAGGGTATCACCTTGTTCGTTTTCTACCAAGAATTCTACGAATGCCCTACGGGAAGGATAACCCGAGGGAAACTTATGCCCGGCCAGATTCAGCATATCCACCTCAAAGAATACGGTATCAGCCGTGCGGTCAAGGAAGTTCAAATCAAGGGCGATACTCTTGTTGTATAACATATCCTCAGTGGCCATAATGGCCTGAGTGAACTGTTCGTAATTGGCCGTAAGGCCCAATTCATCTATATGGTCCCTGAAAATCTTCAGCATGAATACATTCGCTCCGGCCAATTCGTGGAGGTAGAATGGGCTCCTGGGTTCTGTTTCATAGCCCGCAGCAATCAGAACCTGTCCCTTGGCCATGGCTTCCATATGGCAATTCTGGCAAGAAACACCATCGTTTTCATACTTGGAATTAAGCCATTCGTGATAAGTGGCCTGCTCTACGAATGATGTTCCGGTATAATTTCCATCATAATCCAATGTTTCCGTAACGAGCGTATGGCAACCTGCACAAATTCCTGCATCACTGATATGTTCACTATATACCGGCTGATAGGTACTGGCCATCACCATAGGGCTTTCCAATGGACTGATGTATGGCCCATAAGCAACCCTTGTGGTATCAAAGTTCAGATGCCCGGAATGCAAGCTTCCCAATTCCTTATCTGATTGTTGGTGACAAGCCAAGCAGGAAACACCATCCAATGCAATTGAGTCACTCATCATTTCTGCCATGGAATAATATTCCTGTCCATTGTGCAATGCGGCAAAATGTCCCATCGGAGCATGGCAGGAAGTACACTTGTGTTCTATGGCTTGCTGGTGCTGTGGATACAACAATACCTCATGGCTTACCTTTGCTCGCCAGAAAGGATCCTTGGATGAATTGGCCATCATGGTAGCCCGCCAATCATCCACAAGGTTGATATCATTCCCCAAGGGATCGACACTGGCTATTCCGGCCGTATCCATTCCATGACATTGGATGCATTCCCCTGAACCGGCAAAAAGGACATTGAATCCACCGGGTAATGAATCCGCCATCATTTCAAATTGCAATTTCTCGAATTCGGAATGGAAGTTATCATTAGCAGTAGCCATTCTGAGTGGGAGCTCCGCCAAGAAAGGAATGGATACAATTACAAAGAAGATGAGAATCTTTTTCTTTCTGCTCATGGAATAGGTTGGAATGGTTCGTTCTCTATTGTAGTAAAAATAACGCAAATAAGCTATATCATTTCATTCAAGATGATATTATGACAAATAGTAGGCATAAGGAATATGGAATCTCCCCACATAGATTACTTTCTGCAAGCTTTACGTTAAATGACATATGCCAAAAATACCTTATTTTTAAGATATCGTAACAATGATGCCTTCAAAGAACAGGATATGATACGCAAGATTGGGTTCTTTTCCTTTTGTCTTATACTCTATGCCTGCCAGTATAATAGCAGGGATAACCCTACAATCCAAGCAGAAGCAGATACTGTCGAATCGGAAATACATCAGGATGCACGCGAATACTTCACCGCCTATTCAGTTGAGGAAGCCATGGCTGACCCTGAGGGAGTGATAGAATTATACCTTCGGAATGATAAGCAATTGACCCAATTGCCCGTGGATATTGGCAAGATGGTCAATCTGAGGGTGTTGAATGTATCAGGTACGAAAATCAGGACCATTCCCAATAGTATATCCAATTGCAAATATCTGTCAGAAATCATTGCCAATGCCTCCCGCATCACAACAATCCCCGATTCCATCGGTGAATTGGGGTTTCTTAGAAAATTGAATTTTGGATACAATGCCATTGATTCTATTCCCAGCTCATTGGGACAATTGGTGGGTTTGGAAGAATTGAATCTGGGTAGCAATCATATTAGTCAATTACCAGATTCATTTGCAGGATTGAAACATTTGACATTCTGTGATGTTTCTGATAATGAATTAGAAATATTCCCTGATGCCATTTTAGGTCTTGAAAAAGTGGGAAATTTATGGATGCATGGAAATGCATTCGACTCAATTCCTAAAGAAATACAATTACTCAAAAATCTCCATCACTTTCTAGTTGACGCACATGAAATTAAGAATATCAAGGAGATTGAAGCATTGATTCCCGGAGTCTATATCATTGATGAATACGAAAGAAATAAAAATTAAAAAACCATATTAAAATATATAAAACTACAAGACACCTTATCATATAATAATGAGAATTAACATCATATTTTCCACCCTTAACACCAACAACACAAAACACTTATTAAACAGCATTCAACAACAAATAAAACTTGAAAAAAACATACTGAATCCTCATCGGGTTCACATACACATTCTCGACAAGACAATCCTACAAGAGGTTTCTGATATATTAGTACAAAAGGAATGGAATTTCGAAACAACGGTTTGTAACAAAAGAGAAATACGAACCCTAGAAACCAAATACAAAGTACTAATAAGAAGTATTCGTTTGAATATCGAACGGGATAGTATCCTAAGGACTAGAATCCAACAATTCCTATATATCAATAATAATAAAAACATTTTCGAGCAATCCATTATCTGGCAATTGGATGATGATATGCTTTTCCATGGGCTAAGGGTTAAGGATGGAAAATTATCCTATTTTAATAAGAATTATTTCCAACAACTCATTCAACTTTATCTAACCAAAGGACATGAAATAGATGCAATTATCGGAGGAAGTTCGCTCGTACCTCCAATTCCCTCTTTTTTGTATTGCGAATCACAATTGAAAGATATTATCCATAGACAACATCATATCGGAACCCACCAACAAGTCCTTGAACAAGGGTATCATGATTTTGAAAATAGATTACAGAATCAGCAGCAGCATTACTTGGATTTATATCCTAATCTTGATGCCATATCCAAAGTGGAATTCATCCTAAAAGGCATTCCTGTCAGTAGAATCACGCTTACCGATATCGGTCATCTGAATCCACGACCATCACAATTACACAGAGGAGGTAATTTTATTATTTTCAATCCCAATATATTGGATATCCCTCATATCGGAATTCCATTAAAAAACGGCAAACCCGCACGAAGAAGTGATATGATTCACGCCCTATTGCTTCGGGATTTGAATTTCAACATCATGGATATTCCATATTTTTCCTTGATACACCAAAGGAATTTCGAAACTGTCCATTTGGATGCCTCCTTGAAAAAATATAGGGAGGATGCTTACGGAGCCTTGTTTGTCAAATACCTGACTTCAGGAAAAAAAGCTTTTTTCGAGAGGCTACAATTTTACCAAAAGCATCTTTATCGTATTGTAGCATTATTAAATAACGAAAAACTAAAAGGGCATTTTTCCAAGGAAGCAACAATCATTCAGAACGAAGCATCACACTTCAGGAATTTCAATATTCCAGAATGGCTGAATAAATTCGAACAACAAAAAATAATGTACCATGACATCAAAGAAAAACTTGCAGATCGGTATCATTGGTTCTAATTCTAGTGTTTGTTCCAAGGAGCTGTATACATTTGCCTTTAACTTGGGTAAGGCATTGGCAGACGAAGGATATATACTCTTGAACGGAGGCATGCAGGGTGTAATGGAAGCCGTTTCCAAGGGAGCCCAACAATCCGACAACAAGAATTCCAGGGTTATAGGAATCCTACCTTTTGACCATAGGGAAACATGTAATGATTACCTAGATATCGTTATCCCAACAGGAGTGGGATTTGCGAGGAATGCCATCCTCGTCCTTTCTTCTGACATCCTGATTGCACTAGGAGGCGGAGCAGGAACATTGAATGAAATCAGCTATGCCTGGCAATTCAATAAAAAAGTATTCTGCCTTACCCAAACCGAGGGTTGGAGTGCAAAAATAGCTGATACGAATATTGATCATAGAAAGTCAGATTTATTAATTGGCTTCAAGGATATCAGCGAAGTCATCCAAAACATAAGGAACCATGAATAAGGTACTGATGTTCCATAGGATACTTCCCCAACAAATGATATCGGAAAATGATGCATATTACCAAAGGGGAACATTAATCAGTTGTGAATTATTGGAAAAGGTCATTTTGTTTTTCCAACGTTCCAATTATGAATTCATAACTCTAAACCAACTCGAAAAAGAAGATAAAAATAAGGTGGTCCTTACTTTTGATGATGGCTATGAGGACAATTATTCATATGTCATTCCCCTTCTTGAAAAATACGGCATTAATGCTACTTTCTACCCTACTCTGGGATATTGTCTGAATCAAGATGTAGCCCCCTTGGATTATTATTATCATCATGTCAATAATCATATTAAGGATAATCGGAAACAGGATTGGATTACAGGTTCGATTAAAAAAAGTTTCATCAGCCTGAATCATGAACAACAAAAAAAATTCATTCATAAAATTTATAAAAACAAAAATCTACCATCCGTAAAGGATATCGGATTAAGATATATGGATATGGAACAAATTTGTTCCTTACAGGAAGCAGGTCATGAAATTGGTGGCCACAGTATGTATCATGATATCTACACCTACATCAGTACCGAAAAAGTAAGGCAGGACCTAACCGAGATGATGTTTCATTTTAATCAATATGGAATCCACATTTCATCATTCGCTTACACGGATGGACAATATTCCAATGATATTATCCATGAATTATTACAAATGAATATAAAGAAAGCCTGCACCATCCATTCCTTAGGAATCAATCCGGAATATCCTATGGAAATAGAAAGGTCATTCATTAACTCAACCTGGTATGAAAATAACATCTGAAAATATTCTGGATTTCAATCGACTATTGGGAATAGATATGGGTCCCCCGATAAAATCCCAACTAGATGATATCATTCGTATAGCTGCGGAAAAAATACCTTGGCAGAATATTTCAATGATTCATCAATATTTCAGAAAAGCACCTTCGAACAAGGAAATCATCAATAATATCATTTCAGGAAAAGGAGGTATCTGTTTGGGTATTAACCGATTCATGCTCCACTACCTGAAAGCATTGGGATATAATGCACAATATATCCTATGTAGTAGGAAAAATAATAAACGGAATCACTTGGCTCTGATTGTCCGTATCCGACAGCAGATTTTCTTTGTTGATTTCGGTGATGCCCAACCCTATTATGAAGCTTTGGACATCAGTAATCCCAAGGAAATAATCAGGGGCGATATTAGATTCAGAATCAGCGCCAGAAAAAAAGATTATCTAATAGAAAGATATATCAGGGGCCATTGGTATTTCCATTACGAATTCAATCTGGAACGAGTAAGGGAGGTGGAAATCCAAGCATTGGTTCATCGATATCATCATGATATTTTTTATGGTCCTTTCTGGAAAGATATTCATTGGGCGGCCTACCCTGAACAAAAATTGAGAGCCATTAAAAATACGACCCTCATTATCGAATCTGATGATGGAATCATTCGAAAACATCCTTATCAAAAAAGTGATTTACTGCATCAACTAGGCCATTATCTCAACTTGGGAATTGCGGATTGTAACAAAATTGGAAAAGCATTCAACCAACTCAGGAAAATCAACCAATCGGAACGATTCGGATTACAATTATCGGATAAGGAAATCCAAGGATTCCTATCCTCTATACATTTGGATCACGCTGAGATAACAATGGCATTCCTAATACGATTTATCCGACAGGTATTATCTGAAATACCATTCCAGAATTTCAAGATGATTGAAAGGGGATTCGGACACATTCCTACAAAAAATGATATCAAGGAAGATATGTTATCCCTGAGGGGAGGAACTTGCGCGACCATGAATACCTTTTTGGGCTGTGTACTTTATTCCTTGGGATTTGATATTTGCCTTATCAGTGGTACGATGCAAAAACAAGATGACCATTTCGCCTTATTATTATCGCTTGACAATAAGAAATATGTCGTGGATATGGGAGATGGGCAGCCATATTTTTCTCCTTTCGAAATACAAGAAAAGTCACTTATCCATCATCATCCATTCAGGACATATAGGGTATCATCCTCTGATGTCCAACAAATGCAGATTGAATTCCTAATCCAAGGAGAATGGAAAAGGGATGTCACTTATCATATCCGCCCCCAACCCTTTTCATTCTTCAGAAAGACACTGGAAAATCATTACACCAAAAAAGCCTTTGGTCCTTTTTGGCGAGGTTTGCGATATGCCATTTATCCCCAACAAAGATTATTATCCGTCAGGGATGATATCATCAAGGTACAACAAGTGGACAATACCATAAAACATATATCCTTTAACAATGTAAATGAATTCAAACAATTATTAACCCAATATGAATTCATTTGTAAAAAAGAATTATTACAATGCTATCAAAAATTAAAAACATATGATATCACAGAAAGAAATTGATGCTTATCATGAGCAGGGGTATCTCATCATCCGGAATTTCATTTCGGACGAAAAAGTGGAGCAATTGCGATTGAGATACCATTCGCTCAGAAAGAAACTATCAGAAGCATCCAATATACAATACGAGGATTATGAAAGGGAAATATCCCAAGTAAGGGATATCTGGAAATTTGATGATGATTACCGAAGATTATTATTGGAAGATGAGATTGCCCGGGCGGTTCCCCAATTTTTCGCCAATAAAAGTGGGCGACTCCTACACGACCATATTATCCATAAGCCCAAGGGGAATAATGGTATCGTTCCTTGGCATCAGGATTACACCTATTGGCCCGTAGACCAATCGAACGGACTTTCTTTCTGGATACCCCTTGAGGATTTGGATGAACAATCAGGCGTTTTGGAAGTCATTCCCAAATCTCATTCGAAAGGAGAGGAAGCACCCGTCGATTTTATTAATAATCAGAAACAATTCCCTAAAAATGACATTCGTTTCCTTACTGTCAACAAAGGGGATCTGGTCGTGCTTCACTCCTTGACCTGGCATCGGACATCCGAGAATATTTCCGTTCCTCAACGCACCGCCTATATTTCGCTTTGGATAGATAGCCAAGCCAAATATGCCCCCAAACATGCAGATTGGCATCCCGTCAATGATAACGTAACGGTCAATGAGGGAGAAATTCTCAATGAGGACTGGTTTCCATCCGTAGGTTTGTCGCAGAAAAAATCTGCAGGTACGAATTACGTGGATAATTCATCCATTGAGAAAAAAAATACGATTACCATGTTCAATGCCTCCAAGGTGGTGCGAAAATTCCTGACGAAAAAAATAGGACAGAAGGATTGTATCTGGACCTATCTGTATTCCAAGGAAAATAGAATGGCCACCGTTGATGTTCTGGACCAGAGAAAAGCGTTCACGCCTCAGGATAAAAAAGAAATAGATGCTTCCCTGCTCTCCCTTGCCATCAACGGATTGGCGTACAAGCATCACAGGGGGAGGAATGTCTACAATAAATCTTATGTCACCTTCAAGAAATATTTCCAATATGAATTTTAATTATGACCGATATTTTGATACACTCAAAACCCTGGTTTCCAATAATGCGATTACGGATAATGATTCAGGATTGAAAAAGAATATTGATTTTATTATCCATTATCTCGAGGAGTTGGATTTTGATATAGAAATCCATGCGAAAGAACATGCAACTCCAGTAATTTATGCCCATAGGAAATCGGTAAATAGTGATTTCAGATTGGGAATGTATGCGCATTATGATGTGGAGCCTACCGACGAACAACAATGGTACACACCATCAACCGTTCTTACCCAAAAGGAAGATAGGATTTTTGGCAGGGGCGTAGCGGATAATCTCGGCATCCTACTCATGAGATTCCAAGCAGTGGAATACATGGTTGAACAACAAAAAGTACCTGAAATCCATTGGCTGTTCCAAGGACAGGAGGAAATACAATCACCACTTGCACATCAGCTATTCCCTAAACTGGATATAGGCGCAGTGGATATTTGGTTGGAAGAAACAGGTTATTTTGACATCAGTACACTCCGGCAGAGGTATCTGATTCTCAATGAGAATCAGACGACCCATGAGGTCTTGGAAAAAGCCAAGGAATTACTCCCTGAAATGGAATTCACTTCCTATTCGGAATACAGAAGTCTGACTAAATTCGACCCTTGTCCATTCCTGAATCATATTCTAAAAAATACGGCTTATTTGGCCATTGGACCCAACGATGAATATTCCAATATCCATATGCCCAATGAGAGTCTTTCCATCCCTTTGATAGAGAAATCATATGACCAGATGGTTTCTATTCTTGGAATGTGATATATTAGAATCAAAATTAAAACCAAAAACCTCAATAATGGAGATACAACTCATACAACAAACATTGAATGGCGAGGATATTCAATATATCATTCCATTAAATTCCAAAAAACTGGATATTCCAATGGATGATTATTCCACCTCAACTGGATTAATTGAATATTTGGTCATATTGGCCCTTTGCCTAGTTCCGACCTTTTTCCTTATGGGAATATTCGGATTTATCCTAATGGATTTGGGAGGAGGCAATATCCGATTCTCTACCCTCCTTATGATGGGTCTTTTCATTTTGACCCTATTCATTTATTTCACAAGTATTATTTATGAGCGTTTCATAAAATCTTATCCTAGTGTTGTCCTAATTATTACTGACAAGGATTTATATTATTTTCTTTTGAATCAGAATTATATAAAAAAATATAATTCATTCGATTTGGAAATGGATAATCTAGGATCCTATTTTTTTGGCGATGTGAATGCAGACAATAATAAGATGGGAGAAAAGATTGTGATTGAAAAAGACGGGGACATATTACTCAAAGGCAGGATTAACATCAAGGATAAGGCATTATACTCTCCTCTCTTTAAAAAGGACCAATTCATTCCTCTAGGGGAACTCAGGGAATTATTCCTACAATAAAAAGAGAATAGATAAAAATATCCCTTATTACTGGTCAGTAATAAGGGATATTTTTATTTAATGGATATATAATCCGAGATTACAATGTTTTCTTTTCGATGATCCATCCGCCATCTCCGGTATTTTTCCTACCGATGAAATAAAAGGTATTACCTTCTTTCATGACCCTTGCAATCCTCATATCAGCATCAGGTTTTAACTCGGATAACTTTCCTGTCTCGAAGTTGCAGATCCAACGCTTATTCAGACTGTAATCTATCAGAATATTATCATCACTGATATTTACCAAGTTAATGCGTGGCGCCCTGGTTGAGGCTGCCTTACCGGTACCCAAACGTCCCATATGCCTTAGTGAACCATCGGCATTTACAGTCCAGAATAGGAAATCACCATATGTGGTCTTATTATCGACGGTAGTCTGGGAATATCCCATATACAAAGCCCCCTTGTCACCGAACTGGGCTACATACTTGGCTCCTTCTCTTACAGAAGCGACAAACTGGGAAGTCAGTGGTTCATTCGCCATACTCCTGTCCATTGGAGCCAACTTATGATTCTTCACCAATTCGGCCGTACCATCCTTACACAAATGCTCATCCAGTACATCCTCAGGGATGCCTTTTTTCGTACTCTTAGCGATAGGTATCAATAGACGGATTCCCTCCTTAGACTGACTAGCCGTAAGGATGGCAGGGCTCATCGGCCAATCTCCCTTGGCTCTAGATTTCATTTCAAAGGGTCCGGATAATTTTCCATTAGTGAATGCATACAATACATTGACATCCTTTTGTGGTTCAGGATTCACCTTTTTCCATCCTAAACCGAACATCTCGCTAAAAACAAACAAGTGTCCTTTGGTTCCGCTTTCACTGCCTACAACCTCAACAGTATTCTTGACTTGGTGAGGAACCTTGAACAATACATCCTTTTCCTCTACGACCTTGGCTTCCTCATCATAACCGACAAACTTATAATCCCTGATGTAGGCAAATCTGTCTTTCTTATCATAGAATTGGTACCAAACCGGGAAGAATATCTCTCCCTTACCCCTATAATTCATTGTCGAAGGATTGGTCTTCCATTCCGCCTTGGGATTACCTGTTGGAAAATCAGCTACCTCCGTAGCATCCAGCCTACCCTTAATATTAAGGCTGTAAGGCTTCTTACTTCCCAACAAACCACCACCTACAAATTTGGCTTCAGTATCCTTGATGTAACTATTGTTCTCGATACTCCCACCTGTATGTTGTTTACAATTGGGGTATTTTTCCTTAAGTTCCTTCATTGTAGGGTCATCTGCCGTAGCGATTACCTTTGCTCCGGATTCAGAAATGGACTTATCCGTTACTTGGTATTTTCCGAGTCCGTCCACATCTTTCAACCTTACGGTATAATTTTCTTGGGAAAGCACCTTGCCCGCAGCATCCAATTGGCGGACTTCCAAAGTCCTCACTTCCACTTCCTCGGCACCACTACTGATGGCCCCCATCTTCTTGGACATGAAGCCTTTCTTCTTCCCCCAGATATAAATATTATATCCGCTATCGGTCAGTTCTACCAGAATGGATTCATTGGAAGGAATTTCGAGATCAATGATTTGGGCATTTAGGGAAAACAAGCCCATCAAGCATAAAAAAGTAGTAAAAAACAAACGTTTCATTCTAATGTGTTTTTATTAAAGATTATAGAATTCATAATTCCGGCACTTATTGCTGGAATACTTAAATTTCATGTCACAAAATTAAAATAATTATGCAAAATACAGTCTTATCCAAGCAGCAAGTCCATCTAATTAATTACAACAGCCCCTTAGTTGACCGCCGCAATCTTTTGCGGTCAACTAAGGGGCTGTTTATTCTACAATCCCTATTCTAATATTGAGGGGCTATAATTCCCAGTTCATCTTTCTGGCTTCATTCAAAATCAGGAAGAATGGCATCCACCAAATCAGGTCGTTGGTCAGCAATGTATATCCGAAAGTAGCAGGAACATCTCCCTTGATATAGTTGAATACGAAACCGATGGGACCAAAAATCTTACCCAGAAAACCCACTGCTACGATGGGCCAATGTTTTACGGGGTTATAAGATGACCACCAATACCCCAATCCATATACACCAATGACCATTCCCATTCCTTGCCAAATCATAGGATGAATCGGTTCTTCCATTCCTGTCCAGTGGAAAAATGACATCGGAAACAATACCACCCACGCTCCCCAAATGAGGTTATAAATGGCGGCTAATTTCATGACGGTACGCATCCAAGGTTTACTGACCATAAGTTATCAAGTTCAAAATGAAGATAATTGTCCATCCAAGGGTTCTGTACCAGTTGATTCGTACCAACCGATTCCTGATTGATTGGGTCTCCATCTCACTGTCTATCCGGCCATGTAATGGAATCGCAACGAAAAAAGTGATATACCAAATGACCAACAACAAGAGCAATGTGATAACACCATACACATCCACCAGCCTAAGCATAGTATAGGAATGCAGTATCAACTGGCCCAACATCAAGGGCAAAACAAAATATGTAATGCGTCCCGTATAGCTCGTATGCCATGACTTCATATCCGATTCATTGTAATAAAGGAATCCTGGATATATAATGATTTGCACCAACCAAATCAGTAGGAACATCATTGCATCAACCAATAAGACCCATAATTCTAAGGACATGTAATCAAGACAAAAATTGATGGAATTTGTTGAGGATTTTATTGTTTGCTGTTCTGGTATCTATGCTGGGATAGAACTTAAGAAAAGGATATGATGTTTACTACCTAATCATCCAGATGATAGAATTGGCTACCATTCATCAGGATTATTATATCAAAACGAATATGAAACCATTCGAATCCATCAATAGGGCTTATAACGAAGTATTCCAACCACAACGTTTGAGTGTAGGACTCGTGGTTCCCATCGAACCCTACCCGAATCATCCAGTCCCAAGGATGGAGCAACACCTTACAAGAATCAAGATGGCAGAAGCTTTGGGTTTCAAGTCGATTTGGTTAAGGGATGTCCCATTCCATGTACCCTCATTCGGTGATGCAGGACAAACTTTCGATCCATTCACCTATTTAGGCTTCATTGCCGGGCAAACCTCGGAAATCGGATTAGGAATAGCCAGTATTGCATTGCCACTCCACCACCCGGTACATGTGGCCAAATCAGTAGCTACCATCGACCAACTATCAGGAGGTAGAATCATATTGGGAGTGGCTTCGGGTGATCGATATGATGAGTATCCAGCAATGGGTATAGCATATGAGAAAAGAGGTGAGTTGTTCAGGGAAGCATTCCAGTATATCAGAAATGCCCAGAAAACATTCCCCAAATTCGAATCTGCCACATATGGTTCCCTAAAAGGACATATAGATATTCTTCCCAAGGCAAAGAATCATAAGATTCCCATGCTCATCACAGGACATAGCAGGCAGTCCTTGGATTGGAATGCACAACATGGTGATGGATGGATGTATTATCCTAGGAATATCCAACAGCAACAAACTTCCATACAACAGTGGAGGTCACTCATCCCTGATGCGGAATATGATAAACCATTCATGCAGCCTTTATATATTGACCTAATGGATGATGATGATTTCATTCCACAACCCATTCATCTCGGATTAAGGATTGGAGCCAAGCACCTAAGGGATTATTTCAGATTCCTGGAGCAAATCGGCGTCAATCATATTGCCATTAATCTGAGATTCAATTCGAATCCCATCGAACAAACATTAGAGGCACTATCCAATAAAATCCTGCCTCATTTTCATCAACAAAAAGAAAATATTCATACATGAAAAAGCACATCTTCATCACAGGTAGTACGGATGGTATCGGAAAATTGGCAGCCATCCAATTGGCCAAGGAAGAACACCACATTTATATCCATGGTAGGAAACAGGAAAAACTGGATAAGGTCGTAGAAGAAATCAAATCCCTTACGGGGAATGAGCAAGTGAAAGGATACAGGGCTGATTTTTCTGACCTGAATGATGTTCGGTCACTGGCAGAACAGATGAAATCTGATATTCCACAACTTGATGTATTGGTCAATAATGCAGGTGTTTTCAAAAGTCCCATCGCAACCAATAAGGATGGATTGGATTTGAGGATGGTCGTAAATTATTTGGCTCCATTCGTATTGACGAATGCAGTTCTTCCCATCATTCAGAAAGGACAATCCCCCAGAATCATTAATCTGAGTTCAGCAGCACAGGCTCCAGTCAGTCATGCTGTCTTATCCGGCCAAACCCATATTTCCGAACAGGCAGCATATGCCCAAAGTAAATTGGCCATTACGATGTGGAGTAACCACTTGGCGAAACGGCAAGAAGATATCGTGGTCATCCCTGTCAATCCGGGTTCACTTCTGAATACCAATATGGTCAAGGAGGGTTATGGCTATCATTGGTCTTCGGCCGATAAGGGTGCAAACATCATCCACGACCTAGCAGTAGGCAAGGAACATGCTGGAATGTCCGGGCAATATTTTGACAATGACCAAGAGAATTATGGTAGGGCCCATGCCGATGCTTATCATCAGAATAAAATCCAGCGATTAATTTCGGATACAGAGGAAATCCTAAGCCAGGTTTAGGATTGGGCGGATGGATACTTGGAGAAATGATTCCACTATTTCTTTGTACATTCAGTTATCTAAACCATTGACCAATGCGAAAATCAATATCAGTATATTTGGTGATATTCATCTTGGCCATTTCATCCTGTAAGACAAAGGATAAGGTCAACACCCGCCCCATTTCCGTTCCACTTGAGGGAACGTATTGGTTATTGACCTATAACAATCTGACATTCGGAGAACGTTCCTATGAATTGGAATTCCTTGAGGATGGAAAACTTATGAATCATCACCCCAACGAATCAACGCCGGATAATGACAGATGGATGCAGAAAGCGGGTAAGGTCCAGTTGTTATTCAATGATGGTTTTGCAAATTACAGAGGTGAATTCACTTCGAAAAAAGAAATGTCGGGTACTGCCACCAGCCAACAAGGAGGAGAATGGGAATGGAAAGCAGTCAAGATGAAAAAGAAAGCAGGTAATGAAACAGAGCAGGATGAATAATAGGATTCGGATATTCCAATTCCTCTGATTACCGTCTCCAGACCAATTCAGGAACCTCATCCTTGTCCGTGATGATATCCGCAACCCTAAGATTATGTACCACGCTCCTCAGCATCTTATCGCTGACCCAACCATGAATGGCCCATTCTGTGGCATGGTACCATCGTTCGACATCCTTGACCTGCTGGCCATAACGGTCAGCTACCACAGGAATGAATTCATCGGTTTGCATGAATCGGTCACAACTGTCATGAATCGTTCTTAGCATCCTGATGATACTTTCTGGCTCACGGTCCAAAATATCCTTGGTCGCTGCCACTACGAAACAAGGCCAAGGCGTAACGAATTGTCCCACCCGTCTGAGTTGACCATTATCCACATAGGGTTTCGTCGTGAATTTTTCCCAATAGAATACATCCGTGGATAAGGATTCCAAAGATTCCAAGGCACCATCCAAGTTCTTGATGATGGTAAATTGCTCCTTGGCAATCTTATGCCCATTGGCCGTAGCATCCACGATGGCCATTAGGTGAGAACCGGAACCGAATCTACTGATTCCATACTGTCTCTTATAAATTTCCTGGTGTGAAGCGAGACTATTCTTTGCACCGGTATGCACGCCCCATATCAGTGGTGTATTCACATATCCAGATACAATCTGACTCTGATTCCCTGCAATGACATCCTTGATGATACCCTCCGTCAGTAAGATACAAGCATCCACTTCTCCATTTCTCAATGCCTTGGTCATCTGTCCTGTTCCTCCCTTGAAAGTAGTCCACTCCAAATTTACGCCTCGCTGTTCGAAACTACCATTTTCAATAGCCAAGTGAATGGGTAGATTAAAATGTTCGGGAACTCCTCCGAGTCTTATCGTCTTCGATTGCATATCTTATCTAAGGATGATTGGAAAAAGTGGCAAGTTACAAAAAACAAAACCAAGGCCAAGGATTCGGTATGTCGCAGGCATTCCAAAGGAAAGGAAAGTCAATCGCAGAAAGCTACTCCATCCAAAAAACAAGAACGGCTCTCATGTACACTGACAAGTCTTTCCTATCTTGCGAACTCAATCTTTCGATATGGTCCTCAATCTTCTGAAAAAAGGTTATCACCTTACCCATGACATGGCATTTGACACACTCAAATGGAATCCATTATTCCCCAATGAGAAAAATGGAAAAGCCATTAAGTATGGGCATATTTCCACAGAGCATTTGGATCATCCGGAACTTGATGACCAATTGGTCGAATCCTTGGTCAGTTCAGGTATTCCTGTGGAGGATTTTGAGATTGACATTCCTGAATACCATAAGTATCTGAAAGCATCCAATTACCCTGACAGCTACTTCGGAGGAGGAAAGGATGAGACTCGCAATTTTACAGAAAAGACATTGGAACATTACGTTTCAACGAAATTCATGCAATTGGATTCGGATTCATTGTTTGTGGATATGGCGGCCTGTGATTCTCCATTCTATCAGATTATCAAGAAAAAATTCGGTTTACAACAATCCTTTCAGCAGGATTTGATTTATGAAAAGGGCATCAATGGTAATCAGATCGGTGGATACGGACACGAATTACCCTTTGGTGAAAATGAAGTGGATGCCATTACACTACATTGTTCCGTAGAACATTTTGAGGGGAACAGCGACACCTTGTTCTTCAAGGCCATGGAGCGACAACTCAAACCCGGAGGCAGAATCATTATCCTACCCTTTTACATTGCCTATGAATACACCATTCATGTTGACCCGATTTATAACCTATTGAGAAACCATAGGGTTACCTTGGATGATAATGAAAGGTTCACGCTGAGGTATTCGAGTTGGTACCAATTCTATTCCAGGCACTACGATACGCAAGCCATACAGGAACGAATCCTTGGTCCTTGTCCCGGTCTCGAACTGAAGATTTACAGGGTAAGGAATTTCAGGGATGTCAGTCCCAAGTGTTATCTCAGGTTTGTGGGGGTATTGGAAAAAAGGAAAAACTAAGATTCATCCCATTGGAACAATGCCGATTCAGAATAAATCGGTTTTCTGATGGGTTACTTAAAAATCTGCGATGCAAATCATTGAATCTGACATCATCATCCATGCACCAAAGGATAAGGTTTGGGATATACTCATGGATCTTAAGCGATACGGAGAATGGAATAGTTTCACTCCTAAGGTGGAGTCCTCACTCCAACCCGGAGATGATGTCATGTTACATGTGAATATGACTCCCGGCAAACCACTGATCCAACAAAAGGAAACCATTCTATGGCGTAAGGAGGAGACGTCAATTGCCTGGGGAATACCTCATTATTTCCCTGTAAGGACAGAACGGGCACAGATTCTCACAACATTGGAAAACGGACAAACCCTCTACCGGACGTATGATAAATTCTGGGGCATCTTGGTACCTTTGGTCATGTGGCTGTATAGAAAAAAGATACAAAATGGATTTGACCAAATGGCCAAAGACTTAAAAAAAAGAGCGGAATCATTGAATCAAGGATAATGACCTTTTCCATAATTCCACACCTAATTCCCTATCGACTGCCCTGACATCCATTTCCTTTTCCTGCATCATATGTAAATAAATATCCGACTGCCCCTCTACTGCAGCGGAACAAGCCAAATACAATACGGGCTCAGCAGCCTTTTCAGGTGAATTAAAAAATAATTTAAATATTATTTTCAATAATGGCTTTGACCAAGATGGTGCAGCTCTCGCAATATTACTATCAATAGGTCCGGGACAAATACTATGTATGGTTATCTTATTTTTTTTATTGTCTAATCTTCTTGATAATTCCCTTGAAAAAATATTCAAGAATAATTTATAATATCCATACAAGGAAATCACTTTAGACATATTATAATCTTCGTATATTCCGAATTTTTCCCAATTAATTTCCGGACTGCTCCTATGGGCTTCGGACGAGATAAATATGATTCTGGGAACTGCTCCATTATTCGTATTAAATACCGAATAATTCTCATTTTGAATTTCGTCATTATTCTCATTCATGCTAAAACCGAATAATTGGCGAACCAGAATAAATTTGGATAAATAATTCACAAGGAACATCTCATCAAATCCGGATGCTGTTCTCCTTGCTCCATCAGGCACCATAGCAGCATTAAAAACAGCTATATCTATTTTCTCATCTCGTTGTCTTAATTTCTCTATTAGTGAGGAAATACTCCCTAAATCAGATAGGTCTACATAAAGCATTTCTACTTGGTCATTACTACTCAGTCTCCTGACTTCTTCGCCTTTCTCAGGAATACCACTCCTACATATCATAATGACCTTGCCACCTCTTTGGGCCAGTTGTGTGGCAACCGCGAATCCTAGACCAGAACTAGCCCCAGTGACCAAACAAGTCTTACCATCTATCCTTTCTTCATTACCCAAGGTTCCTATCGGATGCTTCTTTCTAAATAAATCAAGAATACCGTTTAAGGTTGCAGTAACAGGATTATTGTATTTATTATTACTCATAGGGAATTAAAAATCGTTTGCGATAAAATTCGAATTGTGCATCTACTTCCTTTTCAATTAATCCAAAATCAGATAATGTATAATGATGGACGCCGTATTTATGTTGCCGGTTCTGCATATTCATTTTATGAATAATTTCCTTTTCTTTCTTCCCGAATTCCAAACTTAAATCATCCATTAATCCAGCAATGGTTTTTTCATAATTATTTTTCATATCATGGTAGGAAATATGACTGACCTGAACAGTGGGATTCCCATCCCAATATTCCAGTGCATTCCGTAACATCATCACATCTTTCTCCAACCAATGTTTGGATAATTCCAAGGGATTTATCACATCAGAAAAAACCCATCGCCCATGATACACCATACTACAAAAAGACGGAATAACTTTTAAAGGATCCCGGTAGGTATGAATAAATTGTGCGTCAGGAAAAACTTGCACGGCCTCTTTTACAAACTCCAAATACTGAGGTGTTTTCAGTACCCATCTTTGGTTAGGGTTTTGCCAAGTAAGTAATTTTAATACTTTTTTCAAATATTGATATGCGGACAAATGATTTTGTTTCCTCAGCCATTCGACGTAAGTCGGAACATATAATGTTGCTTCCGGAACCGTTGAAATAAAAGTCATGTCATTCAAGAGAATATCTTCTTCAGGAGCTTGGAATTCAACTGGGTGGATAGCAAAAAAATCCGGCGCCATAAAACGCAGCGCTTTTTCAGCTTGTTTAGCAAAAGCCTTTCTTTTTTTATTATCGGAATCATTCGGAATCGGAGCCGGATTCAGTGCTTCCCACGATTGTAATGACCGAATTGTAGGATGCGCCGATAACAACCTATGGAGTCTGGTAGTACCTGTGCGTTGCAAACCGGTGATGATGATGGGAGCATTGATTTCTATATCATTGATTTCCGGATGTTTCCTAAAAAGCTCCTCTACCCTTAATCTATTCATCAGGATATTGACGAGTCTCTCCCTCGTTATGAACTGACCAAAGGAATGTAATCGTGCATCCTTATGTATGGAATGGATCAACTGCCTCAAAGGAGTGATGAAATCCTCATTACCGAAATCACTTAATCCGGTTTTCCGTCTGGCCCGATGGATCAAATCATCCACTTCCAAGCGGAAAGGGATATTCAACTTGTTCCAAGTCCTGATGATGAATGGTCGTTTTAATGCTTTCATAAGGATGCCAGTTGGACCAATCTGCATTGGGGTTCGGGAAATTCATTGGCATACCACCACCGCCACAACATCGTCCCTTGTTCGTGCCCACATGGATCAATCCAATTTTCAAACCCCTTGTTCTCATGTGCTACTACCACAGTTACCGAACCATCATCATTATATGTTGCGGAATGCATATTCACATGAATATTAAAATAACGATAGTCCAATGATTCCATCCAGTGGTTATTGAGTTGGAAATTCCAATGCCTACACTTAGGTGGCAAAACTTCTATGATGAGTGCCTCATCCTTTTTCACTTTCCAATAACTGTGGTAATAAGCAATGTTCTTATCTCCTCCTGCAGCATTGGATTTATCGGGATCCATCAAGGGTAAGGTATTGGTATGTTTTTCGAATCCCTCAGCCCATCGTGCAAAAATCATCGAAGCACCAGTGACGAAAGTGGAAGCCAGATTCAGTCCCTCATCCACGGATTTACTGGTCAGTGGTTTGGGATATTCAGGCCCCGAAATACATTTTATACTGACTTCTGCTTCCTGTTCATTCTTTCTATCCATATAGGTTTGCCGTACCATGACCAAGGAAGTCTCTTCTTCGATTTTCAACCAATTCTGGCCTTTACGTTCCTTGGAAAGTATGATTTCGAATGAACCATCCGCTTCTAGGTACATATCCTCTGCTTCCAATGCTCCACAAGGAGACAAACCACCAGTGGAACCATAAGAACCATTCTGTGTGAAGAACCCCAGATAAAAGATGGAATTCCGTTGGCCTGAAATTCGATATTCATACTCACCCGAAATCTGGGCATTCTGATAATAATTATCAGGATTATCCGCTCCAAGTTTCACAGTTTCGTGCACCATTCGGTTGAATACCGGAAATTGTGGGTCCGAAAACTCGACAAAGGCATCCAACCCTGCACGAGTCAAACGAGCCAGATAACGAATTCCCTCTGCTTGATTGAATGGGTCCTTGGGTGAGTTCCCATAAACGAGCGCAGCACCTGCAGCCTTGAGCGTATCACAATACTCCTCCCATGCCTTACCCGTAACCACTCGTTGGTCATGGATATCATCAGGAGTCAGGCCCCGGACCATCAATATCCATAAACGCCATTTCTTATACAAACCCAAAATACCGATTACTACCCTTTTCATATCATGATTTCCATCTGGTTCCCAAGGCTAAAGTTAATCATTTAGAAATATCAGAATTCACATTCGATTTTGTTATGTTTGGTATATGAAAAATCCAAAAAACTCCAATGACGAAACTCGTCCAAGAAAATGGTGGATAGCACTACTACTCTCCATTATACTCATAGGATTAGGCCAAGTATACAATGGCCAACTACGAAAAGGCATTTTATTTTACATGATCAGTATATCCACTCCTTTCCTTTTTGGATTATTGGATTGGACAACTTATTTCTATGGATTAATGTGTCTTCTGTTATTAGAGATCATACTGAGGATAACCATTATTTTTGATGCAATCATCGTAGCTAGAGCATCCAAGGATTATCAACTAGGAATGGTTAATCAGTGGTATTCCTATCTCATTTACATGATTATTGGATGGAGCATCCTGTTTTCTATCGAAATGAGTCAGTTGACAGGGATACAGACGTTCATCGTACCCAGTAGTAGTAATGAGCCAACAGTAGACGTTGGAGAATGGGTGGTTGGGGATTTGGAATATCAAACCCAAGATATAGACTATGGTCATTTGGTATTTTATGAACGGCCTAATGATGAAATTTGGATCCATAGGGTCATAGGGCTGCCTGGTGATAGTCTCAGAATGGTCGACAACCAATTGTTCATCAACGGAAATCCCTGTCCGACTAGGGATATGGACAGTATGCAAATCAATATCAATGATTTGTATGAACATTCAGCCATTCAATTTGAGGAAACCCTACCCAATGGTCACAAACATCTCAGTATGAGGTATCAAATTCCATTAAAATCCAGGAAATCCAATTTCGATACACTAGTTCCAGATGCACATTATTACTTATTGGGTGACAATAGGGATAATTCCATGGATAGTCGCTATATCGGGCCAATTCCTGAAGCAAATATCAAAGGAAGAATTCTTTACAGTTATTGGGCCAAGGATTGGAATCAAATCAATATAGATTACAGGGTCCGCTGATTCTTAATGATTGCCATAACAAATTATCCATAATAACGATAATTTACACATGATTATTGATATCATCAATGAAGCAATAGTAAGAATCAATCAATAAATGGGAATATTAGCGCTACATTTGCATTCAAATAAAACACGATATGGATAATAAAAATCATACGGACCCTAGCAAGTCCAGTTATAACGTTAACGAAAGTAAGTGCCCTTTCTCAGGAGGCATTAGAAAAACAACTGCAGGAGGAGGAATGACCAACCGTGACTGGTGGCCTAACCAACTGAAGTTGAACATCCTACGTCAGAATTCCAAGCTTTCAAATCCGATGGATGCTGATTTTGATTACAAGGCAGCATTCAACAGCCTTGATTTGGAAGCGGTAAAGAAAGATTTGCATGAATTGATGACTGACTCCCAGGATTGGTGGCCAGCGGATTATGGACATTATGGTCCGTTCTTCATCAGGATGGCATGGCACTCTGCAGGAACCTACCGTATCGGTGATGGTAGAGGTGGTGCAGGAGCAGGTACACTACGTTTTGCTCCATTGAACAGTTGGCCAGATAACGCCAACTTGGATAAGGCCCGTCTTTTGTTGTGGCCTATCAAGCAAAAATATGGTAATAAGATATCATGGGCTGACCTTATGATTCTTACCGGTAATATAGCATTGGAGTCCATGGGCTTCGAAACATTCGGTTTTGCAGGAGGTCGTGAGGATGTCTGGGAACCGGAGGAAGATGTTTATTGGGGTTCTGAGGCTGAATGGTTGGGAGACAAGCGTTACTCAGGTGACCGCGAGTTGGAAAATCCACTGGGTGCCGTACAAATGGGATTGATTTATGTGAATCCTGAGGGTCCTAACGGTAACCCTGATCCTATTGCTGCTGCAAGGGATATCAGAGAAACATTCGGTCGTATGGCCATGAATGATGAGGAAACAGTAGCCTTGATTGCGGGTGGCCACACATTTGGTAAGACGCATGGTGCTGCTGACCCTGAAAAGTATGTGAGTGCTGAACCAGCAGGTGCCACCATTGAGGAAATGGGTACCGGATGGAAGAATACATTCAACACAGGTCATGGTGTGGATACCATTACCAGTGGTTTGGAAGGTGCTTGGACAACTACACCTACCAAGTGGTCCAATAACTACTTTGAGAATCTGTTCGGATTCGAATGGGAATTGACCAAGAGTCCTGCCGGTGCGCAACAATGGACACCTGTGAATGGTGGCGGAGCAGGTACAGTTCCTGATGCACATGATGCTTCAGTAGCGCATGCCCCAATGATGTTGACGACGGATTTGGCATTGAGACTTGACCCTGCCTATGAAAAGATTTCAAGAAGATTCTATGAGAATCCGAATGAATTCGCAGATGCTTTTGCTCGTGCTTGGTTCAAACTGACGCACAGGGATATGGGCCCAATCGCCAGATACCTAGGACCGGATGTACCTAAGGAGGAATTGATTTGGCAAGACCCTGTTCCTGCAAGTACAACAGATGTAAATGATGCGGATATTGCTGCATTGAAAGATGCCATCAAGACTTCAGGTCTTACCGTTTCCCAATTGGTTTCCACTGCTTGGGCCTCAGCTTCCACTTTCCGTGGTTCTGACAAGCGTGGTGGTGCTAATGGAGGCAGACTCAGATTGGCTCCTCAGAATGGTTGGGAAGTGAACCATCCGGGTCAATTGGCAGGTGTTCTGAATAAATTGGAGGAAGTAGCTTCCGATTCAGGCAAATCCATCTCCATGGCTGATATGATTGTATTGGGAGGATGTGCAGGTGTTGAAATGGCTGCTAAGAATGCTGGTGTTGATGTGACTGTACCTTTCACACCGGGACGTGGTGATGCAACGGAGGAAATGACCGATAGTGAGTCATTCGCTGTGTTGGAGCCTGCTGCTGACGGATTCAGGAATTATCTGAAATCAAACATCGGAATATCTGCTGAAAACCTATTGATTGACAAGGCGCAATTATTGACATTGACAGCTCCTGAAATGACGGTTCTTGTTGGTGGTATGCGTGTGATGAATACGAATTTCGGTCATACGCTACATGGTGTATTCACGAAAAACACAGAGGCTTTGACCAATGATTATTTCGTGAATGTCCTAGACATGAATACTTCTTGGAAAGAAGCTTCGGATGGTGTATTCGAAGGTAGGGACAGAAAGACCAATAAGTTGAAGTGGACCGGTACGAGAGTGGATCTTATCTTCGGTTCCAATACTGAACTTAGGGGTATTGCTGAAGTATATGGTTGTAATGATGCCAAGGAAAAATTCGTTCATGATTTTGTTGCAGCTTGGAACAAAGTAATGAATCTGGATCGTTTCGATGTAGCATAATTTGCAATTCAACGAAAAATATATGGAGGCAGCTTGTTTATACAAGCTGCCTTTTTTATTTATTTAATTCGATGTAATTAATCCTATGAATTATTTAATGATTTTCTTGGTAATTGATTCGCTATCATTTAAAAATAAACTCACCCAATACATACCTTGTCCCAAGTGAGACGTATCAATTAATTGGGAATTAAAATCATTTTCCAAACAATGCTGCTCTAGTAATTGACCCGAAGAATTAAAAATAATTAAGTGGCTCAAATTAATTCCATCTGTTTCTATGATTAGATAGTCCGTTATCGGATTGGGAGAAACGGAAACTTTTCCTGCAATATCCAAATCCTCACTCGAAACTACTGTGGGATATTCTATGATGAAATACAAGGTATTGGTATGGTCAACATCATTCCATTCTCCGGCACTTCCTAGGGGCCAACCATTAAGGGAGAGTCCCAAAGCATCTTGTCCGCCGAAATCATCCGGTTCGTCGCCCCAGTTATTATATAGCCCTCCTACTGGACTTCCATTAAAATCCCCTGACCAAAATTGCTCTCCCGTACCATCATTATTTCCATCCCAAACCCAGTTTCCCTCTATTGACAAATCATTACCTCCTAACCACACATAAGAGCCACCACCACCATCAGGAGCCACTGTATTGTTCACGCTGATATTCGCATTAGCATTCAATTCTGAAAAAATGGCATTTTGTTCGGATTCATCATTAATTTCTGCCAACATCCCTCCCCTTTCCACTGCACATGCTGCAGCATCTTCCCAATTCCGATTTTCCTTGACTATTTCATAAGTCTTATCATTAATAACAAATGAATAAATATTTAATTCATCTATGCATTGGCCAAAAATCAAATGGCTATGAATTAAAAAAATAAATGTAAAAATAAGATAGGATAAATAATTTTTCATGCTTCCAATTTTAATTGATTCTCCAATAATAACAACCCATTAGATGAATTGTATTTTATTCCAATAATGGGTAATATGGATAGACTCCTTATCGGATGATAGTGGAAATACGATAAATGACAATCATTTTACATTCGGATAATTATTTTAATGACATATCGCTTACTAACGACAAATCGAACAAGGGATTTGAAATGAATGAGATATTTTTTATTCTTTTTACCATTCAATATTTCATCTACAATTTTTGTAGTATAATTATCAAGAGGACTATCCATAATTCAATGGTTCAAAAAATCGGAACATTGCGTAATGGACAAGTAAGGAATGCTATAATCCTTATAAGAATTTGTTTTCACCAATTATTTTGTATCTTGCAATCCTACCCACAATTCTACGGTCCCGTAATTGATTCACAGGATATTAAGACAGAACAACATTTACTTTTGAGACTTACCCCTCAAACTGACTGATTTTGTATGACAAACTCACATAATTAAATGTATAAAGGAAGTAAGGATAAGCCTAAGAGGAGTTACAAGCGGCAAGTGAATGGAGATGGTGTTTCCGAGGAGGACAAAAAGAAAATTTGGAACGAAAAGTGGTTGTTGTTGGAATTCGATATCCCAACCAATAAAATGGACTATTATATTTCCAATTATGGCAGATCCAAGAGTGTGGATAAGGAAACAGGAAAGATCAATTACCCCAAGGGCGTTATACTCAAACAATGTAACCTCAGATTACTTAGAATCAAATTATCCAACGGGACCAGTCCGGGTATCTATATCCATAAATTCGTAGCAGAAAACTTTGTTGATAAGACCTCAGCCGACCAGAACTGCATCATGCATTTGGATGGGGATAAGATGAATAACAATTGGCGCAATCTAAAATGGTGTACCAAATCAGAATTGTTTGACTTCCAAAGAAAATTAGGCTGGTATGATAAGAAAACCAACTGCAAACTGACAGAAACACAGGTCATCTCCCTGAAAAAGAAGCTTAAACGAGGTAAAACAAAGAAAAAAATCCTAGCTAGACAACTTGGTATCTCACTCACCCAACTCAAGAGGATTGAAAGTGGAGAAAATTGGGGCGAAATAAAAATTGATTGACATTGACAAAACATGTCAGGTCAAACACTTACGTTTGTCATAGTTTTATTATATTTACATAATCACTCACTTTTTTCAAGGGTCCTATTCACCAGGGTATCCTTAAATTACTATATAAATAATATTTTAAATTGTCATTACTGCTTGAAGTAAATGATGATTTATTGCTCGTAGGGAAATACTGTGCATCCGGTATTTCTCTAATAACTCATTATCATTTTTTGACTAATCACTAACGTTATGACTCAAAGATTCTCTACTATTTTTAAATTCTCAATGTTGCTGTTTCTCATCGGTTTCGCAACGACTGGACTGAGTGCACAAACTGTAACCGAAACATTCAATGCCTCAGGTACCGTATCCGTGGATGGGACAGGCAACTATGGTTTTGATGTCCATACATTCAACCTTACAGGAGGAAATGGTGGAGGTTTTGACTTCACCCAAGGCTGCACAGTCACAGATGTGAATGTAAGTGTACGATTCGCCAAAACAGCGGGAACCTGCCTTTCTCCCACCGGTGGCAATTCCTATCATAATGAAACTTCTTTCAGATTGCAAAGCCCGGATGGAACACAAGTTATCCTGGCTACACCGGGTACATGGAGTGGTTCGGCATCCACCACACTACAAACCATCACATTCGACCAATCAGCAGGTTCTATTCCCAGTGGCACCCCCTCAACAGGAACCTACCTTCCCAATGGAGGTAATCTGAATACATTCAATGGTCTGAACGGTGTCGGTAACTGGACTTTCCAAGCAGGAGACAGTGCCAATAGTGACCCATTATGCATCACTCAGGTCACCATTACTGTTACAACCGCTCCTAATTCCATCAGTACCTCATGCCAGAATGCATCAGTCACACTGGATGGTAGTGGAAATGGATCCCTGACAGTCAACGATATGATCAGTGCCAACAACAACTCTTGTAACACAACTGTCTCTGCCAGTCGAACCTCTTTTGATTGTTCGGATCTACCTGGTCCGGTCGATGTTACCATAACCTATACTGACCAGTTCGGTAATACTGCAAACTGTACTTCCACTGTCAGTATCATTGATAACCAAACCCCTACTATCACCTGTAGTGCAGTGATGGATGAAATGGTCAATGTGGACCCGGGAACATGCTCAGCGACCATAGCTGCACTCATTCCTCCATCAAGCATGGATAACTGCAACCCCAATATTACCCGAACTCCATCAGGGAATGTATTCCCCGTAGGTACCACGACCGTAACCTGGACGGCAACTGACCCAGCCGGCAACTCTGCAAGCTGTACCTCAACCGTCACGGTTATAGATAATGAGAGCCCGTCGATTACTTGCCCGGGTGTACAAACTATTGGAACGGATCCGGGTACTTGTACCGTAAGTAATCCATCCGCACAATTGACTATGCCAACCACGAGTGATAATTGTACTGTGACTTCCGTTACGAGTGATGCCCCTGCCTCTTGGGGACTAGGTATGCACAATGTTACTTGGACCGTCACTGATAATTCAGGTCTTACGAATACATGTACTGCTCAGGTGAATGTAGTGGATGACGAAGATCCAACGATTACCTGTCCTGCGGATGTTACCGTGACTGCCAATGATGGTAGTTGTCAGGCCATGAGTGTCGCACTAGGAACACCGACCACAGGAGATAACTGCGGAGTCAATACTGTTACGAATAATGCTCCTGTTGAGTTCAATCTCGGAACAACCATCGTAGTCTGGACGGTTACTGACAATGCAGGTAACACGGCTACCTGTAACCAGAATGTAACAGTAACCTCAGGTACGACCATATCAGCAACCACTACACCTGCAACATGTGGTGAGGATGGTTCCATTGACCTTACGATAACGAATGTACCCGGCACAACCACGCTCATCTATAATTGGAGTAATGGTAGTTCTAATGAAGACCCAACGATGTTGGCCGCAGGGGATTATACCGTAACAGTAACCAATAACTTCGGCTGCCAAACAACAGGAACCTACACCGTAGCCGGTTATAGTAGTGCCGCCTCAGGACTTGCAATGGCTGCTGCATGTGGTAATTGTGCACCAACAGATGGAAGTACGACCATATTCACAGATGGAAGCGGGGATTATATCCTACACATCGAAGATTTACCGACATCAGTGAGTTTGGATGCTACCAATGCTTGTCTGCTTTATGATGCTTCTGTACAAACCTGTAATGGTTTACCTTATCTTCAGAGACAGTGGCAGATTAACGTAACCAATAATGAGGGTGCAACAGTCAAGACATTCTTCTCTGATGCGGAAATGAATAATCTCTTTGCTGCTACGGCAGGGGCTTATCCTGATGTACCGACGATGGTCAATGATTTGATCGTTACCGGATTTGATGGATTGGGTGAATCTTGTAACAATAGTACATCAGCAGTGACCTATACTCCAACCATAACGGAAAATGATCCTGTTGCAGGTGTTTGGTCCTGTGAGTTCACCACTACTGGTTTCTCTACCTTTACACTCCATCCTGGTAGCACACCACTACCTGTTGAGATGAGTAGTTTCGTAGGTTGGAATGAGGGCAGGAATAACATTCTGAATTGGAGAACAGAAACAGAGGAAAACACATCCCACTTCGAAATCCTACGCAGTCATAACGGAGACCATTTCGAAAGGATTGGTAATATTACTGCAGTGGGTAATTCAGCTGAAGCCATCGAGTATGATTTCGTGGATAGCAATCCATTCTCAGGTGTGAATTACTATAAGCTAAGAATCGTTGATTTTGATGATTCCTATGAATTCTCAGATATTATCATCATCGAAACAGGTGACAACAAAGGTAGTGTCAAGGCGTATCCGAATCCATTCGGACAGGATATCGCATTCGAATTGAATGCCAACCAAGGAGGCCAGGCAGTCATTCAAATCTTTGACATGACTGGAAAGCAGGTTCACTATTCCGAAGTGAATGTGTTGGAGGGTCGTAATATTCAGGATTTGAATCTGAACCATCTTGCTAATGGATTCTATATGGCCAAGGTTATCCTACCGGGTTCCAATGAAGCCATCAGTACGAAAATCATTAAGGAATAATACTTACTGACCTATAAACAGAACGGTTTGTCGATAGCTCGGCAAACCGTTTTTATTTTATACTTTGGTAATGTTTCTAGGAACCACTCCAATTATTCTGAAGAATAATCAGACTTGAATCGGATGTTATTTTCTGGGTTCAGCTTCCTTTACGATGATTTCCTTGCCTGCGAACATGGAACCATTCAGCTTATCAATTGCATTCTTGGCTTCCTCATCATTGGGCATTTCCACAAAGCCGAATCCCTTGGAACGGCCCAAGGCACGGTCATATACCACAAAAGCGGAGTCAACGTCACCGAAATCACGGAACAGATCCATCAGATCCATATTCTGGACTCCATAGTCTAGTTTGGTTACGAAAATGGTCATAATTAGATTTTATTATTGAACTTGTCCGGAACGTTTCGATGAGTAGGTTTTCATTCTCCATTCCCAGACTCCTTCATTGGTTGTGAATATTCTTATCTACCAAAAATGTCTGCTAAAGCAATACATATCGGGTCAATTGCATCAATCCTATCACAATTCCAGCGATGGCATATATCTTCAATAGGATTCCCATGGTCGCAATAGTACGACTCACATCAAAATTACTTGTCGGGCTGCCATCTACCAAATGATTGGACGCATCCTCCTTATGCCAATTGAAATAATTCAATACTTCCTTATTCCTATGCAGAAGCACACCCAATTGGAAAAGAATGACATTCCAGATGACACTTACAAGATAGTCCATTCCGCCATAGAAAATATCAACTAAAAAATGCATACTCATTCCTCTCGTATTTATGAATCAATTCATGTCGGGGTCACCCTTAGGAAGGCTATTCCCCCTGTATTCCACCTCCACGGTATATCTTCCATCAATGGATTGCACCATTGGCAGTAGTATATTGTTCATCAACTTCTCCACTTCTTCCTTGGAACGGCTCATCACATTGCTTTCCATGGCATCCCTACGGAATTCCCTACGCAGCATATTGAAATTATCATTAAAATCCTCACTACTCAATTCCCTCATCCATCCCACATCCAGTTTGTCTACCTTTGGATAAACCTCATGTGAAAGTATCTTGGGCTGAGGGAGTGTCACCACTACCCTTTTCCCTTTCGAATCAGTTTTCAAATCGAAATATTCATCCAATTTGAATCCTACCTTCATGATACTTACGGCCCTGATTTCTATATCGGTAGTAGAGACCTTATATCCCCATACCTTGGTTGCCAATTCCTTGGTCAAACCCTTGACATCCTTGATTTCCATCGTTGCCAACTCGGCAATGACCCGTTCCATACGTTCCTCCAGGATATCCTCGGAATTCCGAAAATCCTGAATTACGGCCCGTTCTTCCAAGCGGGTTACCATAGGCTTCAACCCTTCTTCCATCGCAACGGAACAAGGAGAATATACTTTCTTACCTTTTACATACAGGGTTCCCTTATTGGTTTTCAATAAGGTAGTCATGACATGATTGACCAAGAAACAGGTGTACTTTGCAGCGACCTCATTCAATACCTCAATGGAATTCGAGGCATCATTCTCATACCATTTTTCGTATTCCGAAGCACCTGAATCCTTAAGTTGGATTACATCAAAGTAATAGAGATCCTTGAGGTAATTATGATGTTTACGGTACTCCGTTTCCACCTTGACCTTCAGAGAATCTGGTAGGTTCATCCTTGTCGCCACATGGTTCAGCAAATCAATATTGACCTGATACACCATCTTATTGAAATCCCTACGGTACATTTCGGGATTGGACATGATGCGCATGATATCATCCGCACTCATTTGTGTCTTGAATTTGGAGGGGACGTAGTTGATTTGCATTTCCTTGGGCACTTTCACATCACCTCCCTCCCCTATATCGAAATTAGGTTCGAAATCCCCACTGCCTCCGGCAAATTTTTTCCATAAGATAACCCCAATGATACCTATGAGTATGAAAATACCCAAGGCCTTAAGGAAAGACATACTTCTTTCAGTAAAACTCATAGTTCTTGATTAATTACAATCATAAGACGCAGAATCCACTCTCAGGACACTCCGATAATGGATGATTCCTACATCTCATTTCTTCTTCTACGAAGATACATATAAATTAATCCGAAACATATCAGGAAAACCAATGGAAATACGATATTGATGGTTTGCCATTTGGATTTTTCGGATTGGGCACGGGTACAATCCAGCAGATTCAGCTTGACCTCTCGCTTCTTTGCTTGGATGATACCTGAATCATCCATCATATACTCTATGGCATTCATCAGAAAATCCTTATTCCCGTAGGTATAACCCGTCGTCCGGTCGAAACCCAGGGAGCGGATATTACCTGTGGCCTCATCAAAGTCATTCCTTACGATATCACCATCCCCGACCACCAACATCTTTGCATTCATGCTTCTTTTGAGTTGCTGAAGGCCCCTTCTTTCGAGTACATCACGCATTTGTTGTGTGGCATTGTGTTCGAATGCAGAGACGAATTCTCCCTCCGCAATGACTGCCACAGGAAGATGTTGTTCATTGAAGTATTCGGGTTTGGCTTCTTCCCTTAGAAATTCGAAATTCAAATCAATGGGAGAATACTTCAACATGGTCTTATCCGAGGTCCGGAGTAGGATTGTCTTTTTGGTATTTGCCTTTTTGGTTACTATGGTATCTATCACACTGGCAAAACGCATCTGTACCCGATCGAGGTTCTTAGCAATCGGATGGTCTGAAAAAGGACGGACCAAAGGATGGAAATACCAAGGATACTGACTCATTTGTGCTGCATCACCAATGGAACCATCCACGAGTTTCACATCGGAACATTCCATATCCATAATAAGGTTGGGCTTGATTCTGAATCCGTACTTAAAGAGCATATCTTCCAATTCCACGGGATAATCCCAAGGTGTATAACGATTCAATATCAGCATACTATCCAATTCGGCAGAAAGGCGGTCTACCAACCAAACCACACTCCCCCCCTGCATGACATATTGGTCTATCTTGAACTTATCCATCGGAGTGTATCGTTCCCTGGGTTTAGCGATGACCAATACATCAACCTGAGGGTCAATGATTTCGATTTCATCAATAGGTAATCGTCCTACCGCATACCCTTTCATCCTGAGACTACGATCCAAATCAGATACATAGCCAGCTTCTAATTCGCCCCTACCCTCCAAAAAAGCTACGATACCCTGTTCCATTCTGGAAGCCTGATAAATTCCTCTGGCCAAATTGTACTCCAAAAGAGAAATAGAATTAGAAATCACGGTTTGTTCATCGGCTCCGGGTGTATCATTCACCATCAGATTAACCACTACTGTATCCTTTCCTTCTATGAGCGCTGCCGGAAAAACATAAACATCCTTACCCTGTTGGTCCTTACCGACCCTGAGTGGCCGGACACCCATTTGCCGGAGTGCCATACCCCTCGATTGTATCAAATCCTCATCTCCTTTATTGGGGTCCTCAAAAATATAATTGACCCTTGTGGATGCGGACTTGAAATCATCCAATTTTTCAGCAATACTTTTCTTGAATAACTTAAAATCAGCCGGAAGAAAATCAGCAGTCATAAAGACCCTGATAAAAATCTCATTTTCAACTTCACCAAGCATTTGCTCGACAGGTTGGGTAATGGTATAACGCTGGTCTTCCGTTAAATCTATGGAAGTATAGAATTGATTCCCAAGAAAATTCACCAAGAAAACCGAAGCGAATAAAATCAATATGAAATTAAGATTCTTCATTTTCATGGTCATTATTTCCTATTTTCTATTTTCCAATATGTCAAACCGAGGAACAATGAAATAAAACTTAAAAAATAAATTATATCCCTCGTATCCACTACTCCCCGACTAATGGAATGATAATGATTTTCTATTCCCAATGCTTGGATAAATCCATCAGTAGAACCAAGAAAAATGGGTAATTTACTCATATAAAAGAAGCCCCAATGGCAAAAGAAACAAAGAAATGCCGCTAACATAAATGCGACAATCTGATTATTCGTGAGTGAGGATGAAAATAAACCAATCGAGGCATATGTCGCACCCAATAAAAACAATCCTAAATACGAACCCCACACTGCACCTGAATCCAAATTTCCCTTGGGTGACCCTAATTCATAAATCGTGTAGAAATATAATAATGTAGGTAATAATGCAAATGCAATCAAAAGCACACAAGCAAGATATTTACCTAATATGATTTGAATGAGTTGCATGGGTTTGGTAATCAGGAATTCTATGGTGCCGGTTTGGGTTTCCTCAGCTATGGTACGCATGGTTATCGCAGGTACCAAAAAGATAAAAACCCAAGGAGCCATATCGAATAATTGCTCCATCGTAGCATAACAATATTCCAGTACGGAATAATCCGGAAAAACCCACATGAACAAGCCCATCACCAACAGGAAGACCCCAATAACGATATAGGCTACAAGGGAGCTGAAGTACATGTTCAATTCTTTGGATAATACCTCTATCATTGAATTTAGTAATTAAATTTTTGTTGGAATATAAACCTCGTTCCTATCATTGAAAATCTGTATGAATTTCAATAATTTCTTTTTTCTTTCATTCGGATCCGTAACCTTGAATGTCTCGTATAATTTCTCATCGGACAATATCCATTTACCGACATTACTTACGGAAAAAATCTCCTCATCACCTGTTTCAAAATCCAATAAATATTGATAGGAAACTTTTCTTTCCCTCATTATGGTTTGGGTTCTGAATGGTTTCCCTGTTACAGGATTATAAGCTGAAACCTCCACGGGTTTTTCTTCATTGATATCATAAGAATAATAACATATCCTACCTCGGATAACCAAACCAGAAAAAATAAAAAATTCACTTTTATTTTCCTTGGAAACCTTTTTATAAGGAATACCGTTTGCACTGAATCCCCAGATGTTCTCAATATCGATTTCCGAACTATCCGCCAGTGAAATCAAAGCATCCATCTTAGCCCTATGAATCGATTCAAGAATAATTAATTCAGAACTTACATCCTGCCAAGAAAGACTCGGACTATTATTCTTGAATTCCTCATAGGATAAATAAATACCATTTTGGAATCCAAAATTATTCGTCAATTTTTCTTGGGAAAAAAGAAAAAAGGAACATAAGACAAAAAAATAGGTCAGTATATATTTATTCATATTCAATATCGTGTATGATAAAATAGGGCTATTTATTCGTTAATAACCTGAATACATCCTCAACCTCATATGTGGTTCTGGATAATTCCAACATGGTCATTTTTTGTTCTACCGCAAAATGGAACAAATCCGATCTTAAATCCACATCCTGATCGGTTGTGACAATCCATTGGTAATCCTTTTCGCCCTTTTTTATGGATTGGATACCATCCTTGCGGAATTGTTTTCTCAAATCTATCTGACGGTCAAAACCTACCGTAATCATTATTCCTTTACCTCCCGCTTTTTCCTTGATGTCCTGTAAAGAACCATTCGCAACAATTTGTCCCTGATTAATGATAACCACCTCATCACACACCGCCTCAACTTCCTGCATGATGTGGGTACTGAGGATGACTGTCTTTTCCTTTCCCAAATCGATGATTAACTTACGGATATCAGCCAATTGGTTCGGATCCAAACCCGAAGTCGGTTCATCCAGGATGAGTACCTCGGGATCATGAATCAGTGCTTGTGCCAATCCGACCCTTTGGCGATACCCCTTGGATAAGGCTCCTATCTTCTTGTGTTGTTCCCGACCTAATCCAGTCAGCTCTATCATATCCCGAACCCGTTCCATTTTCCTATCCAGGCCATACATTCCCGCTACGAACCTCAAGTATTCCTTGACATACATATCCTTGTACAAGGGATTGTGCTCAGGAAGATATCCTATGGCCCGCTTCACATCCTTTGGTGATACTTGGGTATCAAAACCACAAACGGTAGCCTTTCCACTATCCTGATGAATAAAACAGGAAAGAATTTTCATGGTTGTGGTCTTACCGGCTCCATTGGGACCCAAAAATCCGGTTACCCGACCCTTGGCTACCTCAAATGATACACCATCAAGGGCTTTTTTGTTTCCGTAAGTCTTGGTCAGTTGCTCGATTTGGACCGACATTGATTATAATTTTAGCTGAATGAAAGAAAAATATGTCCGAGTCGCAACATTTAAAAAACATTGCATATAAATCATTATATCTTTCTGCTATCGAATAACGTTCGTAAAGAAAAGAAAAATCCATAGCATTATGAAAAACGCATTTTGGTTATTCTCAGTATGCAGCTTCTTGTTTATTTATGCATGCAGTAGTGATTCTAAACCCATATCAACTGATGAAACAGATACAGAGGCACCAGCTGTTGTAGAAATGGCGGACGCTCCTAAAGATTCAGAGCCACCGACCTCTACCTCAGAATCCGTAACTGAGGGGACCGATACTACCCCATCAGAACGTGAAACGGAAGAAGCAAACAAGGAAGATAATTCATCCGAGGCTACATCTGTTGTTCCTACTACCGAAAAGGAAGTGGAAAGTCCAAAGGCTTCCCAACCATCGCCGCCAAAATCAAGCCAAGTAGTATCCACTCCACCAAAGGTAGAGAGTAAGCCATCAAGTGTTCCAAAAACAGAGCCAGCAACATCAAAACCCGTAGCTACACCTCCCAAACCGAAGCCTGTTGCCACAACACCCAAGGAAGAACCCAAGGCAGAGACGCCCAAACCTGCCAAACCGCAATTGTCTCATGATGCATTTGACCAAATGCTCAGAAAATATGTGAGTAGTTCCGGGCAGGTGGATTATGCCGCTTTCAAAAAAAATAAGGCCCAACTCGAAGCTTATTTAGAATTATTGGAGGAATTCCCACCCCAATCAAATTGGTCCAAGAATAAGAAATTGGCCTATTGGTTCAATTTATACAATGCATGGACGATCAAGGTAGTTGTTGACAAATATCCTGTTGCATCCATAACGAATATTGATGGCGGAAGCCCGTGGAAAGTCAAAAGGGTGAAGTCCGGTTCTAAAACCTATTCATTGGATGAAGTGGAAAATGCAGTGATTCGTCCTCGATTCAAGGATGCGAGAATACACTTTGCTGTAAACTGTGCAGCCAAATCCTGTCCCCCACTCCTTAATAAGGCTTGGACGGAGAGCAATGTTCCGACCTACCTGGAAAAGCAAACCAAGGCATTCATCAATGATACCAAATTCAATGACATCTCAGCAAAGAAAGTCAGAATTTCGAAAATCTTCGAATGGTATGCCGAGGATTTCGGAGATATCATTACCTACTTGAACAAATATTCCAATACTCCAATCAACCCTAAAGCCAAGGTTGAATACATTGAATATGATTGGGGCCTGAACGGCAAGTAACCTCGAACCCAATTATATGGCTACCAAAGGCGAATGACAATTAATCATTCGCCTTTTGCAATTTCACCGAAAAAATAAACGGTCATTTTACATTATTACATACTTTAGTGGAATAATTATTTAGTTCGCATTGTCATTAGAGATAACATGAGCAGATTCTTGAAACTATCCACACTACTCCCCCTAACATGTATTTGTATGGTTATATTTTCTTGTCAGTCCGATACCGAGACTGATTCTGAAAATACAACTCCTACCTACAAACTATTCGAGGAATTACCCAGTGATGAAACGGGAATACAATTCTCCAATAATATCGTAGAAAACGAGGAAAAACATTATTACAGTTTCCAATACATTTATAACGGAGGAGGAGTTGCAGTAGGTGACATCAATAATGATGGTCTGACAGACATCTATTTTACTGCCAATGAACTTCCTGACAAAATCTACCTGAACAAGGGAAATCTTCAGTTCGAGGATATTTCTGATGCAGCTGGAATCAAGAATGCACGGGGTTGGACCACTGGTGTATCTATGATGGATTTCAATAATGATGGCTATCTGGATATATATGTCTGTAAATCAGGCTGGTCCAGTATGAACCCGGAATGGCGTAGGAATGTACTCTACATCAACCAGAAGGATAATACATTCAAAAACGAAGCTAAGGCATATGGTTTGGATGACAAGGGTTTCTCCGTACAGGCCACTTATCTGGATTATGATAATGACGGGGACGTGGACTTGTACCTTTCCAATCATCCTACTGACTTTGATACCCAAAAGGAGGAGGAAATGAGGGCCAACCCTCCTGTTGTGGTTTCCGATAGGATGTATCGGAATAACGGGGATAACACTTTCACGGATGTATCCGATGAAGCTGGCATCCTTAATTATGGCCACGGCCTAGGGCCTATTTGTGCAGATTTGAATGATGATGGTTGGACGGACATCTATATTGCCAATGACTACAAGGCGAATGATTTCATGTATATCAATAATGGTGATGGAACATTCACGGATAAGATAAAGGACATGACAGCCCATGTTTCATTCTATGCCATGGGAGTTGATATATCAGACTTCAATAACGATGGATTGCAGGACATCCTGACCACCGAAATGCTACCCGAGGACTACAAACGGTCCAAGACTAACATGGCAGAGATGAATGTACCTTTCTTCAACAAACTACTGAAGTATGGTTATCATCACCAATACATGCACAATTCACTCCAAATGAATAATGGGAATGGTTTCTTTAGTGAAATCGCCCAAATGGCAGGCATCGCCAAAACAGATTGGAGTTGGGCTTGCTTCATTGCTGACCTAGACAATGATACCCACAAGGATATATTCGTAGCCAATGGTTACAAAAGGGATGTTTTTGATAGGGATTACAAAGGGAAAGTAGACGAACTGGCCAAATCCCAAGGAGGAAGAATTTCTCCATTACAGATTTATGAAGTCATGCCTTCCACACAGATTCCCAATTATGTTTTCCAAAACAATGGTGACCTTACTTTCAGTAATCGGGTCAAGGAATGGGGACTCGAAGATCCGTCTTTCACTAATGGTGCCGTACTTGCCGACTTGGATAATGATGGTGACCTGGATTTGATATGCAATAATCTTGATCATGTTGCTACACTGTATAAAAATACGACTGCAGAAAATAATCAAAGCCATTACCTAAATGTCCAACTTAAGGGAAAGGATGGTAATCCACTAGGAATAGGAGCCAAGATTACTGTGGAATTAGATGGCGTTAGCCTCCTTGAAGAAATGAAAGGTGTCAGGGGATTCCAATCTTGTATGGAATATGAAGCTCACTTCGGATTAGGTGACCAGGCAGAAGCTAAGAGTATAACTGTTCTTTGGAAAGACGGCACTTCTACTTCTGTCTCGAATGTGGCCGCAGACCAAACCATCACGATTGCACAGGATGATAGTCAACTGGTCAATAAAGAACCAACAACACCTCCATTACTGAAAGAACAAACATGGGTTGCATTCGATGAGCCATTCCGTCATATTGAGAATGAATTCGATGATTTCAGACAACAAGTCCTTCTTCCACACAAGATGTCCAGACTCGGACCCTATTGTGCCGTAGCGGACATCAATGGAGACCAATTGGATGACTTATTCGTTGGTGGTGCAATGAAACAGGCAGGTGCCATTTATGTACAGGGCAAGGATGGTAAGTTTACTAAAACCACACAACCCGCCCTGGAGGATGGTAGTAGTTTTGAGGATATGGACGCTGCTTTCTTTGACGCAGATAATGATGGGGACATGGACCTATACGTCGTAAGTGGCGGAACAGAATTCGGACAATCATCCACCATTTACCAAGATAGATTGTATCTGAATGACAATGGTATCTTCACTCGTGCAAAAGAGGCATTACCTACAATCACGACCAGTGGCTCGTCTGTTTCGGTTGCGGATTTCGATAAGGATGGTGATATGGATTTATTCGTTGGTGGAAGAATCATTCCTGATCAGTATCCATACAGTCCCAAGAGTATGATTCTCGTTAATCAGAATGGACAGTTCACTGACCAAACGGATGAACTGGCGACAGGACTTTCCAATTGTGGTATGGTTACTTCAGCCATTTGGTCCGATTACGATATGGATGATGACCTGGATTTAATTGTCGTAGGTGAATGGATGTCCATCAAGGTTTTTGAGAATGATAAGTTGGCATTCAGCGATGCTTCTGAAAAACTGGGGCTGAGTCAATATAAGGGCTGGTGGAATAAAATCATCGAGACTGATGTGAATCAGGATGGTAGGATGGATTATGTGGTGGGTAATCTGGGATTGAACTACAAGTTCAAGGCCAGTCCCAAGAAGCCTTTCCATTCCTTTACCAATGATTTTGATGGGGATGGTACCATCGATATTGTCCTAGCAAAGAAAAACAAGGATAAGTTGGTTCCCATAAGGGGTAAACAGTGCTCGTCCGAGCAAATGCCATTCATTAATGATAAGTTCCCGACTTATGAGGCTTTCGCCAATGCAAGTGTTGAGGAAATCATTGGTGACAACATCAAGGATGCACTCCATTTGGAAGCTACTCATTTCGAATCAGGTATCTTACTGAACACCCCGAATGGTTTTGAATTCCAAGCATTACCACAATTGGCACAAATCTCTACCATTCAAGGTATCGTAGCCGAGGATTGGAATAAGGATGGGTATACAGACCTGATTGTTGCGGGTAATATGTATGGTTCCGAAGCTGAAACCACTAGGGCTGATGCTTCCATTGGTATTTATCTGGAAGGCAGCGCAACAGGTTCATATAGGGTTATCAATAATAAGCAAAGCGGATTATTCGTAAAAGGTGACACGAAAGATGTGGATTTTATAACGGTAAACGGGACAAAACACATTCTTTTCACCAAGAATAATAACGCTATACAGTTGTATTCCAGCCAATAAATTGGCCTAATTTATATATTAACAAAAATGATTTGATAAATTTTATGACAGATTATTCATTCATTTTTTTTTGAAATTTTAACCTATTCATTAAATTTATGACGATTATTGAGTAGAAAAGTTAACACATTGTTAAATAAGTGGCAGAAAATCCCTCCTAAATTCTTGACCATTCATAAACAATCAAAAGCGTCAAGACCACTTTTGTATAAGGCATATTACCCAACCCAATGAAATCTCAATCAGCCCTTGAAACAGGTTATGAATAAGGATTCATATTATTTTTTTGAAATATATTATTTGTACTTTTTTCTTCACTCAACTGCTAAACTATGAAGAAGTATTTACTTAGTTTACTAACCTTAGTGGGGGTCTTTATATGGACGACCACTACGCTGTCGGCACAGGATGACTGTGCCTCAGCAACACAAATCACGATCAGTGATTACTGTACTACAATCACCGGTACAACCATCAATGATGGAACCGGTGGTGGAATCGGTACGACCGGTGGCGATGCCGCTTGGTTTTTCCTTGAAGCTCCGAGTAGTGCAGACCTAACAGTTGGCTCCTGTAATGGTGGAGCTGACACAGAGGTAGCCTTACACAAGAGTAATGCTGCCAATGGTTGTACATCTGCTGCAAATCCTGCAACAGCCTATAACGATGATTTCTGTGCCACAGGCTTAGGTAACAACTTTGCCTCTGAAGCAGGTTTCAGCGTTTCCGCAACCAATTATGCCTACATCGAATGGGGTGACAGATGGTCCAATGGTCCGCATGACTGGTACATTACCTATGATTGTTCGGCTTTGGCCAATGTTTCTGGTTCAGCTCCATCCACTACGGAAGCCGAGTTGGCTTTTGACATGCCAGTGGATGGTAGTGATGTTCTGATTGAATATGGCCCTGCAGGCTTTGCACAAGGTACAGGTACCTTGGCCTCAACTTCTGCATCACCATTTACAATCTCCGGACTTACAGAGTGTACTGATTATGACGTATACTATTATGCCGATTGTTTGGGATTAGGAACATTCCCCCCAACTGGTACAAGCTGTACGTTCAACAATGTAGGAATGGAAACCATCACCACACTCTGCGCATGTGGCACACCCACCAACCTAGTGGTATCTGATGCTGTCACAGACAATGAGGCGGATGCTACATGGATGAACGGTGGCGGTGAAGGTAATTATACCATTGAATGGGGTCCTACAGGGTTTACCCCTGGTATTGGTGCCTCCATCGGAACATTCGCAACGACTATGACTTCCTACACCATCACAGGTCTGAATTGTGGTGCTACCTATGAAGTCTATGTCAAGGATGATTGTCCTGTTGCAGGTGGTACAAGTGCATACTTGGGACCCATCTCTGTAACAATCGACTGTCCTCCTCCACCTCCGACAGGTGTCACATGTACGACCCCAGGTGCTATCCTTACTACTGTATTCTCCGATGAGTTCGATGCGACTGCAGCATGGACAGGAAATATTGGTGGTGGTGGTGCATGGAATGTATCAACAGCAGGAACACCATCAGGTGGTACTGGTCCTGCTGCACCGCACAGCGGAACTGGTTATATCCATTATGAGGGTACGGGATCAACTGCTGACGCATTCATTGTATCTACTGCTATTGACCTTACAAATGCTAACGATGCAGTAGAATTATCTTTCTTCCTCCACGCATTCGGTAATAATATCGGTACGTTTAATGTGGGAGTTGGTACAGCTGCTGCCGGACCATTCACCAATGAATTCTCTTGGAGTGGTGCTTATCAGACTGCTAATGCAGATGCATTCGTTCCAGTAGGTGTGGACCTTACGGCTTACATAGGCCAAACCATATTTCTTGAACTTAGTCATGTAGGTATTAGTGGGTTTGCAGCGGACATAGCTATTGATGCGTTAGAAATCAATACTTGTGCTACATGTACTCCTCCTACTGCTGCTTTCTCTGTAGCTCCTGCATGTGCAACCAATGAATTCAACATCAAAATCAATGTATCCGATATGGGTGATGCAGCATCATATGATGTACAGGATTCAGGTGGAGCATCATTGGCTACAATCAATGCCACAGGTAATTATACCGTAGGGCCATTCGCTAGTGCAACTACTGAGAATATCACATTGGTGCACGACTCCAATAATGCGTGTGACCTGACTTCGGCTGCTTTGACTTATACCTGTCCTCCTCCTCCCCCAGCTGGTGTCACTTGTACTACTCCCGGTGCAAACACCATTGCTGCACTTTCGGATGAAATGGATAATTCTCCCGGAGGATGGACTGGTGACTTGGGTACTGCAAATGGACAGTGGGATAATACTGGAGCTGGTACAGGATCAGGTGCAGGAACAGGCCCTCTAGGACCTCATAGTGGTAGTGGGTATTTCTTCTATGACGCCTCTGGTAATTCATCCAATGTGGCATCATTAGTATCTCCTGCCATCGACCTTACTAGCTTTCTAGATGCTGCTGAGTTATCGTTCTATATGTTCGCATTTGGTGCTGATGTTGGTACGCTAAATGTAGGAATTGGTACCTCAGCTGCAGGACCGTTTACTACTGAGTGGACATGGTCTGGCCAATGGCAAACAGCCCAATCCGATGCTTGGACCCAAGTGGGATTAAACCTTGATGCCTATGTTGGACAAACTATATATGTTGAATTCAGTTACAGTGGTGCAGGTACTAGTTTCAATGGTGATATGGCCATTGACCTAACAGAGGTGAATTCATGTATCTCATGTAATCAACCTGTTGCTACATTCAATACCTCACCAGATTGTGGTAACAACCAATTCTTTATTGATATTGACGTAACTGACTTAGGTGACGGTGCTCCTTATGATGTGAATGATGGAACATCCTCATTGGGAACCATCAATGCTACTGGTGTTACTCAAGTAGGACCATTCGCAGATGGTACATCAGTTGATTTGACTTTGGTTCACTCCATCAATAGTGGATGTGACCTATCCGCAACAGGACTCAGCCTCACTTGTTTCCAATCTTGTGAAGCTCCTACTGTAATAACTGCTGGTTATTGTGTTGATGTAACTGGTGTCGCCATAGCTGATGGTACTGGTTCAGGTGTTGCTACCGCAGGTGGTGATGCTGCTTGGTACAGCATTGACGTACCTGCTACTGCCACTTCAGCAGTAAGTATGGAAGTAAGTTCTTGTGGTGGTACTGTCGATACGGAAGTGGCCGTTCATGATATAGGTGTAGCACCTGGTGATTGTGCGAATACTTCTAATGCCTCCCCATCTGATGATGATGGTTGTAACCTTCAATCCACGGTCACTATTCCTGTAACCGCTGGTAATACCTACGCAATTGAGTGGGGTGACAGATGGTCGAATGATGCTCAGGATTGGGTTGTTAATTTCACTTGTGATGATGGACAGGTAACGGGTGTTACAGGTACAGCAACAGGTGAGACAACTGCTGACCTTACATTCACTTCACCAGGTACTTCTGATGTTGTGATTGAATATGGAACCACAGGCTTCACGCCTGGAACAGGTACAGTTGTAACAGCTGTTACTTCTCCTTTCAACATCACTGGACTTTCAGCTTGTGGTGTATATGATGTTTATGTGAATTATGATTGTTTGGGAACAGGTACAGTCGAAAGCTGTATAGCCGAATTAGTAACCTTCTCTACTGATTGTCCTTGTCCTGAACCAACAGGTGTAACTGCCGCTGATGCAGCAGTTGATGGTGAAATCACTGCTTCTTGGACGAATGGTGGTGGTGACGGATCATATGATTTGGAATGGGGTCTTGCAGGCTTTGCTCCAGGTACAGGTGCCGAAATAGGTAGTATGACTTCTACCAATACAATGGAGACGATCACTGGCTTGACTTGTGATACTGATTATGATGTATATGTAAGGGATAATTGTGCAGGTCCTCCTGCTGGCCAAAGTATCTGGGTAGTGGCTACTACTACAGTAATTTGTCCTCCTCCTCCTCCAGTAGGTGTTACATGTACAACACCTGGTGCCAATAGTGGTCTCGTTTTCTCTGATGAAGCTGATGCTGCTGGTGGTTGGACTGGTGATTTGAATGCAGGTAATGGTTCATGGGTAAATGGCGCAGCTGGTACACCATCCGGTGGTACAGGTCCTGATGGTGCTCAGAGTGGTACAGGATACTTCTTCTACGAATCTTCAGGGAATAGTTCTGTCATTGCATCATTGGTATCCCCTGCTATTGACCTTTCTGCTGCCATCGATGCCGCTGAACTTTCATTCTACATGCATGCATTTGGTCCTGCAATAGGAACATTGAATGTAGGTATCGGAACTTCTGCTGCCGGTCCATTTACTACAGTATGGACTTGGTCAGGCGAATGGCAAACATCCAACGCTGACGCTTGGTCTCATGTTGGTATCAATGCTGACGCTTATGTCGGACAAACCATCTATGTAGAATTTTCTTATGGTGGTACAGGTACTGACTTCACAGGAGATTTAGCTATCGACCTATTGGAAGTAAACTCTTGCTTGAATTGTGCACAGCCTTCTGCTACATTCACAGTAGTACCCGATTGTGCAAATAATCAATTCTTTGTTGATATCAATGTAACTGACCTAGGAGATGGAGCTCCTTATGATGTAAATGATGGAACAGCTTCTGTTGGAACCATTAATGCATTGGGTGTTACTCAGGTAGGACCATTCGCAGATGGTTCTTCCCAAGACCTTACACTTGTACATGCTTCTGACAATTCCTGTGACCTAGCTGCTACAGGATTATCCGCTACATGTGGTCAGGATTGTATCACAGCTACTGAATTAACTACTGCATATTGTGTAAGCGTAACAGGAGTTGCTATCCTAGATGGAACTGGTTCTGCCGTAGCTACTGCAGGTGGTGATGCAGCTTGGTTTACGATTGATGTCCCTGCGGGAATTGGTGCCGTAACAATGGAAGTAAGTTCCTGTGGTGGTACAGTCGATACAGAAGTGGCTGTACATGACATAGGTGCTATACCTGGTGATTGTGCGAATACATCTGCTGCTTCTCCATCTAATGATGATGGTTGTGCCCTTCAGTCTACCCTATCCACCACAGTAACAGGTGGTAACACTTACGCAATTGAGTGGGGTGACAGATGGTCCAATGATGCTCAAGATTGGGAAATCAACTTTACATGTGATGACGGACAAGTAACTGGCGAGGCTGGTACTGCAACTGGTGAAACTACCGCTGATGTAACATTTACATCTCCGGGTGCTTCCAATGTAGTGCTTGAATATGGTCCTACTGGCTTTACTCCAGGTACAGGAACCCTAGTAGCTACCGCTACTTCTCCTTATAACATTACTGGTTTAACAGCTTGTGGTTCTTATGATGTTTATTTGAACTATGACTGTATGAATACAGGTGCTATTGATGATTGTATCGCCATCATGACCACATTCTCCACTGATTGTCCTTGTGGCGAGCCTACAGGTATCACAGCAGTTGATGGTGCCGTGGATGGTGAAGCGACTATCTCTTGGACCAACGGTGGTGGAGACGGATCTTATGATGTGGAATGGGGTCTTACTGGCTTCGCTCCGGGTACAGGTGCTGAAGCAGGTAGCATTACTGCTACTGCCAACACTTCAGAAACCATTACGGGTCTGACTTGTGCTGCTGACTATGACGTGTATGTAAGGGATAATTGTGCTCCAAGTGCTACTAGTATCTGGGCAGGCCCAGTTACTTGGACTGTCGCTTGTCTAGGTGAAAGCTGTGTAGAACCACTTCCTTTAACCATTGATTATTGTATCAATATCACAGGATCATCAGTTACTGATGGTAACGGTTCACAAGTAGCTACGGCTGGTGACGGTGCATTGTGGTATGCAATCGATATTCCTGCAGGTGTTGCTGTAGATATGACAGTTTCCTCTTGTAACAGTGGAAATGTCGATACGGATGTAGCTGTACACAATGGAGGATTCATCCCTGGTAATTGTGTTGCCGCTATTGATCCTGCTACAGGAGAAAGTGATGATGCATGTGGATTATCCTCAGAAGTAACATTGTCCGTAACAGCAGGTAATACCTACTTCATTGAGTGGGGTGACAGATGGACCAACAATGCATTCGATTGGGAAGTGAACTTCACTTGTCAGGATGGTCAGGTTACTGCTTTGACCGGTACTGCTACTGGAGAAACTACAGCCGATGTGACATTTACATCCCCAGGTGCATCCGATGTAGTCCTTGAATACGGACCTACAGGATTCACTCCCGGAACAGGTACTTTGGTTGCAGCCGCTACTTCTCCTTATAATATCACAGGTTTGACTGCTTGTGGAACTTATGATGTCTATGTGAATTACGATTGTCTAGGTACAGGTACCATTGATGATTGTATTGCTGAAGTTATCACATTCGCTACGGATTGTCCTTGTGATGAACCAACTGGTCTGACACTCGTAGATGAATCAACTGATGGTGAAGCTACTGCTTCATGGACCAACGGTGGTGCGGATGGTATATATGACCTTGAATGGGGAGCTCCTGGTTTTGCTCCCGGAACTGGTGCTGAACTAGGTTCCATTACTGGTACTACCAATACTTCAGAAACTATAACAGGCTTGATTTGTGGTGATTCATATGATGTATATGTAAGAGATAATTGTACAGCTTTGAGTGCTTCAAGTATCTGGACAGGTCCTGCTCAAATTACCTTGGTTTGTCAAGGTGACCTTTGTGCTGAGCCAATTCCAGTAACAGGTTATTGTGAGGCATTCACAGGTACAACTATCGACCCTAATGGTAGTAACGTAAGTACTGCGGCTGGTAATGGTGCTATCTGGTACTCATACACAGCTACTGCTGATGGTACCATCAATGTGAACTCCTGTAATGGTGGTTCTGATACACAATTGGCTGTACATAACCTCGGTGCTGCAGCAGATTGTGCGAATGCAGGTGATGCCAATACGGTATTCAATGATGATGCATGTGCCACAGGTGCAGGTAATAACTTCGCATCAGAAGTAGTTGGTTATGCTGTTACAGCTGGTAATACCTATGCCATTGAGTGGGGTGATAGATGGGATGCAGGTCCATTTGACTGGTCCATCGAGTTTACTTGTCTGGATGGTCAGGTATCTGCTGTTTCAAGTGCTGTTACTGGTGAGACATCTGCGGATATCTCCTTTACTTCTCCTGGTGCATCCAATGTAGTTCTAGAATATGGACCTACAGGATTCACTCCCGGAACAGGTACGGTAGTAGCTGCAGCTACATCTCCATATAGTATCACTGGTTTGACTACTTGTACGGATTATGATGTTTACATCAACTATGACTGTCTAGGTACTGGTGCTATTGATGATTGTAAGGCTGAAATGGTATCATTCATGACAGACTGTCCTTGTGGTACTGCTAGTGTTCAACTACCTCCAATGGGAGCAACAAGCACATTCAACTGTGTTCAGTTCTGTGAGGATGGTATGTGGACTTACTATCGTGACCCAGCTGACCCGTCTGCCTCATTGTTTGCGATTGCTTGGGACCCTCTAGGTACAGGTAATAACAATGCTGCCAAGACCGGTGCGACAGTCGTTATAGATGTTGATGCCAATGCTACAATGGTGGATGATGGAACAGAAGCAACTTGGACCATGGCTCGTTACTGGAATGTTATTCCAAGTGCCAACCTTGTTGATCCAGTGAATGTCAAGTTCTACTATGATCCTGCTGAAAAGACTGCCATTGAGAATGCTATGAATGCAGATGGCCGTAATCCAGAAGGATTCCAGTGGTTCAAGACTACCATTGCTGACTTCGATCCCGCAATGCATGTAACAGGACCTAATGTAACAGGTGATGCCATTGAGTTGACTCCTGCAGGTACTGGTGCTGATAATGGAATTGACTATGTCCAATTTGATGGAATCACTAGTTTCTCAGGTGGTACCGGTGCTACGGGTGTAGGACCTAATACTACTCCTGTCCCAGTGGAGTTGGTTTACTTCACAGGTTCAGCTGAGGAAAATGGTAATTTACTAAGATGGCAAACTGCTACTGAAATCAATAACGACAGATTCGAGATTGAGGCCAGTATAGATGGTAATGAATTCAGAAAGATTGGAACGGTAGAAGGTAACGGTACAACATCCGAGGTGATGGACTACTCTTTCCTTGACCCAACCAATGCTACACTGACTTATTACAGACTGAAGCAGGTTGACCTTGATGGTACATATGAGTTCACCAATGTGGTTATCGTAAGAAGAAGCAATGGTGTCAGCTTAATCAATATGTATCCGAATCCATCCAAGGGACATGTGAACCTAAGCATCAATTCTGATAAGAATACAGAAATCACCATCCAAGCTACAGATGTATTGGGTAGAGTGGTATCTGTTCAGAATTATAGCCTGAATGGCGGTAACCAAAATATTACTTTGGATTACAACCATCTTGCGGTTGGTACTTATTATATCACAATTGATGACGGCAATAGCCAAATCATTGAGAAATGGGTTAAACACTAATCCTACTGATACATAAGTATTTGTAGAAAAGCCCTGCGGATTTCATCCGCAGGGCTTTTCCTTTTCATATCTATTTTAACTACCAGAGGACATATTATTGCTATTAATCATCATTGATTATTAGCACGAATGACTATATTTGACTGTCTTTTTACACTAAACAACACTACGACGAACTTCTCGCGAAACCAATTAGGTTGGTAACCACCCGGTTACACACCCTGAACCTATTTTTTCATAAACATTTTAATCATGAAGAAAATTTTACTGTTCTTTTTTGTGATTTGTACCGTAACAGGACTTATGGCACAAACGCAAACATCAGCGACTTATACCGCTGGTGACATTCCGACGTCACTTGACGGATCTGACACCGATTACGATCCGACATGTAATGGAGCAAGCTCCACTTTGGTCGTCAATATCCCTGCCGGGGATTATGTTTTCTCTGTGGATGTATCCTATGATATGGAAGCCACAGGTGGTGCTTGGGTTTCTGAGCAAAGAACCCAAATCTACTGTCAGGACACAGGTTTGGATGAGGGCGGATTTGTTTCTGGTACAGGTGGTGACGTATCTGCTGTAGAGAGTTATTCCCGTAACATCAATGTTGCTAATGGCACTGATGCTGATGGTGTATTAACTTTTGAGATGCGTGCATTTCGTGTATGGGGTGGTACTGCTCCCACATGTGACCTGACATACCAGTACATCCAAAACAATAGTTGGACGGTTACCGTAAATCACGGTCCTTTACCTACTTGTTTCCCTCCATCAGACGGGACTGTATCTAACATTACAGGTACAACTGCTGATTTCGGTCTAACCGAAAACGGTACAGCTACTGCTTGGGACTTGGAAATCGGTACTGCTGGTTTCACACCAACAGGTATGCCTAGTGCAGGTTATGATGATGTTACTAACCCTATAACCATCACTGGACTTTCTGGTGTTACACAATATGATGTATACTACAGAGCGGATTGTGGTATGGACAATACTTCAGATGTTTCTATCTGGGTAGGACCTGTTTCTTTCGAAACAGCTTGTGTGACTTTCACAACTTTCCCATCCATTGAGACTTTTGCTGATGGTACTACTCCTAACTGTTGGTCAGAAAGTAGTGCTACGGGTGATACATGGTTCTATAATACAAATGCAGGATATGGTGCAGCAGCAGCTGGTGACCACACGACAGGTGGTGGTACTAATTATGCATGGGTAGATGGTTCCAATACTATTCTTGGGGAATCTGTTGAATTATTGAGTCCTCAGTATGATATTGCATCCCTAACCAGTCCATTCATCTCATTCTGGGTATTCTCCAACAATATAGATAATCCAGGCGATAACAACATCCTGACTGCTGAACTATGGGATGGTGCGGCATGGAATACACTTGAGACTATCCAAGGAGACAATCCTAATTGGGTAGAATATACTTATGTGGTTAATGATGTAGTTACACTTACAGGTAGTGTGATCCAATTGAGATTCACATATACAGGAGCAGGTGAAATCAATACATTCACCAACGATATCCTTTTGGATGATGTTGCCGTAATGGAACAACCAACGTGTCTGAATATAGCTAACCAATCAGCTTCCAATATAACTGATACCTCTGCGGAGATTTCATGGATGGAAACGGGAACAGCTACAGCTTGGGATGTGGAAGTAGTTCCTGGCGGTACACCTGCTACAGGAACGCCTACTGCCAATGATGTAAACGCTACTACATACGAATTATCTGGTTTGGATCCGGTTACTTCATACGATGTATATCTAAGAGCGGATTGTGGAATGGATGATTCGAATGTATCAATGTGGGTTGGACCAATTTCCTTTACGACATTGTGTTCTACCTTCACCCCGGATTATCTTGAGGATTTCTCTACCATGACATTTGCTGTAGCTCCTGATTGTTGGGCTGAGGCTAACGACCAATTATTGGGTACCACTCCTCTAGTAGAGGGCGGTGCTGGTTGGACCAATGATGACTTTGGAAATGTAGTAGGTGGAGCCAATGGTACTTCCGCTAAAATCAACTTGTATAACCTCGGTGATAATGATTGGTTGTTGTCTCCAACATTCGACCTAACTGCCGGCGGTCCTTATCAAGTAGATTTTGATTTTGCCATTACTGGTTTTGCCAATACAAATGCTGCGACCCTAGGTTCTGATGATGAGGTACATTTCTTAGTATCCACTGATGGTGGTACTTCTTGGAATCCACTTCAAGTATGGACTGCTGCGGATAACGTATCCCCTACCGGCGACCATCCAACATTCGACCTAACTGCTTATGCAGGTATGATGGTTAACTTTGCATTCTTCGGAACGGAGGGTGAAGTAGATGACCCTGAGGATAATGACATTTTTGTAGATAATTTCTTCGTAAGAAGTATTCCTAACTGTGCTGACTTGGCATCCTCTGGTGTAGAAAATATTACATCTACTTCAGCAGATATCACCTGGGTATCTAATGGAACTGAAACTGCATGGGATGTTGAAATCGTTGAGGCAGGTAATGCCCCTACAGGTACGCCTACTGCAAACGATGTAGGAGCTTCTCCTTATACTGCGATGGGATTGAATCCTAATACAGCATACGAAGCTTATGTGAGAGCTGATTGTGGAATGAATGACTCGGAAGTTTCCGTATGGGCGGGCCCAATACCATTCACAACACTTTGTGCTCCATTCACTCCTGATTATTTGGAGGATTTCGCAACCATGACTTTTGCAACAGCACCTGATTGTTGGAGTGAGGCCAATGATGAGCCACTTGCGAATGGCCCTGTAGGTGGAGTAAATAGTGGTTGGGGTAATAGGAATTTCGGTAATGATGCAGCTAGTGCAAATGGTACTGCCGCAGTTATCAACCTATATAACCTGGGTGATAATGACTGGTTGACATCTCCTGTGTTTGATTTAACCGCAGGTGGTCCTTACCAAGTAGATTTCGACTTTGCAATCACACAATACTTCAATCAAAATGCTACGAACCTAGGTTCTGATGACGAAGTACACTTCTTGGTTACCGCTGATAATGGCGCTACCTGGACTACACTTCAGGTTTGGACAGCTGCGGATAACGTATCCCCTACTGGTGATCATCCTACATTTGACCTTACAGCATATGCTGGCATGATGGTTCAATTCACATTCTTCGCTACTGAGGGTGAAGTGGATGACCCTGAGGATAATGATGTCTTTGTCGATAACTTCTATGTAAGAGCTATTCCTGCTTGTGCTGACTTGGCTTCTTCTGGGGTTGCTAACGTAGCTGCAACTACTGCTGATATTACTTGGACAGCTAACGGTTCAGAAACAGCTTGGGATATCGAAATCGTTGAGGCAGGTAATGCCCCTACAGGTACACCTACTGCTAATGATGTAGGAGCTTCTCCTTATACTGCAATGGGATTGAATCCTAATACAGCATACGAAGCTTATGTGAGAGCGGATTGTGGAATGGACGATACAGATGTATCCGTATGGGCGGGCCCAATACCATTCACAACACTTTGTGCTGCATTCACTCCTCCATATTTGGATGATTTCACAGACATGGGCTTTGGTACAAATCCTGCGTGTTGGGATGAGGCCAATGATCAAGCTCTAGGTACTTCTCCCCTAGCCTTGGGTGACTCAGGATGGGGTTCTAGAAACTTCGGTAATGATGGTGCAGCAGCTGATAATTCTGCTGTAATCAACTTGTATAATTTGGGAGATTCAGACTGGATGTTATCCCCATTATTCGATTTATCAGCAGGTGGTCCTTACCAAGCTGAATTCGACTTTGCAATCACAGCATACTTCAATCAAAATGCTACGAACCTAGGTTCTGATGATGAAGTACACTTCTTGGTTTCTACTGATAACGGAGCAACATGGACAGCACTTCAAGTGTGGACAGCTGCAGATAATGTAGATCCTTTGGGTGAGCACATGGTATATGATCTTTCTGCTTATGCAGGTATGATGGTTCAATTCGCATTCTATGCTACTGAGGGTCTTGTGGATGATCCAGAAGACAATGATGTTTTTGTTGATGATTTCCAAGTACAGATGTTGGCTACTCCTTGTGTAGCTCCAACCGCTTTGGATGCTACTAATATTACTGAAACTACTGCTGACCTTGCATGGATGGCAGGTGGTGACGAAACAGTATGGTCTATTGAATACGGCCCAACTGGTTTCACACAAGGTTCAGGAACTGTTATCAATAACTTGACTGCTACTAACTTCAGCCTTACAGGTTTGATGGGAGCTACTGATTATGATTACTACGCATGTTCTACTTGTGGTGCACTAGAATCCTCTATGCTTATCACAGGTGCTTATGATGGTCCTCTTTCTGGTGGACATCCTAAGGGTGTAGAGCTGTATGCAATGGATGATATTGCTGATTTGAGTACTTATGGATTAGGTTCTGCTAATAACGGAGGTGGTACAGATGGTCAGGAATTTACATTCCCTGCAGTTTCCGTAACTGCTGGTACATTCATTTATGTTGCTGCTGATAGTGCAGGATTCCACGACTTCTTCGGATTTGCTGCTAATTATACTGATGGTGCCATGTCAATCAATGGTGACGATGCTATCGAATTATTCAATAATGGTAACGTAGTGGATGTATTCGGTGACATCAATGTTGATGGTACTGGCCAAACTTGGGAACACCTTGATGGATGGGCATATAGAAATGATATGACTGGTCCTGATGGAAGCATGTTTACTGATGCCAACTGGTCATACAGTGGAATCAATGTATTTGATGGTGAGACCGACAATGCAACTGCTGCAACTCCATTCCCTACCGGTACATTCACACCAGCTGCTGCACCAATGGTAGAAACAGTTTGTGCAGGTCCATTCTCATTCACAACGCTTACGCCTTGTAATGCAATGGGTGGTACGATTACAACCACTGATCCAACCACTATCTGTGTGGATGGTACGCCTGACCCAATCAACGTAACGTTGACAGGTAACATGGGT
>JAHDHL010000082.1 GCA_020631355.1 Saprospiraceae bacterium
GCGGTGAGGGCGGGATTCGAACCCGCGGTACCCCTTTCAAGGTACGACGATTTAGCAAACCGTTGGTTTAAGCCACTCACCCACCTCACCGAAGCGGATGCAAATGTAAAAAGGTTCTACATAAAAAACAACCCTTTTAGGGGTATAAATAGTTCCAAATTTCATTTTTTTTTCAAAAAATATATTTCAGCCGTTTTCAAGGCTTATGCAGCCTGTTTTCTTCGGATGAGGAAGAAGCCAACAATGAATCCGAATACCCCTATAATCCAAAGAGGCGGAGTGGATGTGGAATCCTCTGAATCACCATTCCCCATCTGAACAATACCAGACCAATAAAACGGATGGGCCGTCATCAAATCCGCTTCCTGATTCAGATAATTGAGCTTAGCGGACTGCAAGGCTTCAGCATGGGAATCCCCTGCTTCGAGTGCCTTGTAGAATTCTCCCATAATCCAGCTTGTGGACCGGTCATTGATTTGCCAATGGGTCATTACCACACTCGGCACACCTGTATAGAAGAAACTCCTTGCCAGACTCAACAGTCCCTCTCCCCTATCTACCTTACCCGCGCCCGTCTCACAAGCACTTAATACTACCAATTCCGCATTCAAATCCAAATTCTGAATCTCATAATCGTATAGGGTATATCCCGGCTTGTAATCATCCGACGGATACATGAGGATACTCGAAAACTGTGGCAAATCCATATCTACCTTTGCATGGGTAGCAAGATGCAATATCCTGAATTGCTCCACAATATCCATGAACTGCTTCTTGGTTGCTGCTTTTCCCTCAAATACTTCTGTCTCATACACAGCTGATACAGCCTCCGATTCGCCCTGGGTATAAGGCAATGCCATCAGGCCATCTCGTACAAAGGCCATCCTGTCACTGACATCCTTGGCAAATGGTGCCATTACCATGGCTCCCTTTCCATTTATATCCTTATTTCCAAGACTGAGCATTAACCTTGCTGATGGTTGATATTGAACACTGATTTTTTTAATCAGATAATTCAAGGATAAATAATCTTTTCCACCCTGATTATCTCCATATAATAACACGCCAAAAGGAATCCTATTCAGAAAATCATGATTCACTATCGTGATTTGATTATACTCCGGATTTCCTGTTTCGAGAGATAATAAATGCTGATATAATTCCGAGGCGTGATTCTTGAATAAATGGAATGAACTATCCAAGGAGAATTTTTTCAGCAACGGATTTTTCAATGTGGCAATAAGAGTATCCGCAGAATGAATCAATGCATCAATATTCCCTATTTTATTCACCGACCATTCGTCATTCGAAATTTGAATGGAATAGATAAAATCCTTTGCTACATAAAACTGAACATACAATTGACTATCCTTTAATATTTTTTGTACATCCTGAATCGAAACTTCCTCCGCATCATATTTATAAGAAAAATACAATGGATAATTATTCTTATAAATCTCCCTTAATTCATCTAATTTTTTCTTGGAAGAAAATGCATCCGAAGCATATTTCTCACTCTTTCCAACATCATTTTCACTTAAAGCTAGAGCTTCTTGTTTTTGAAAATAAAAATAATTAATCCATAATTCTTTTTCTTTTTGTATCAAGCTATCTGGCACACCTCCTTGGGCCAGACCTTTTTTATCCCTCTGATGTTCCAATAAAATAGGGTTCTGGTTTTTTTCCATATATCGGAAACACTGTTCCATATATTCCAATTCATTTTCCTTTTCATATAATCCATAAGAAAATCCAATGGCCTCATCAAACAGTTCCTTGGTTTCAACTGCCAAAAAATATTTCGAACCCTCCGACCTGTATGTTGCCCTCAAGTCATCCGCCAAACTGACGGCCGCATCATACAAAACAAATATTTCCTCAGCTCGGATCATATCCACCGATTCCCTTCCCACCAAATCACGACCCAGCAAACTCGCTTTCCCAACCAATGACCGAATGGCATTTCTACGGGAACGGCAATATCCGTCTATCCTAGGCGACATATTGGCTGAGGCCTTATAATCAGGAAAAAAAGCTTCAAGGGAAGCATCATAGGATTCCAATGCAGATTTCAAATTCCCCTGGGTCTCATAATTCCTTGCCATGTAATAATGGGCTTGCCCAATCATTTTATTCCCATCCGGATAATTGGCCATCTGATGAGCCAGAACAGATTCGAATCCATTCAATGATTTTTCATGTGAACCCTCGATGTAATCCAGAAAAGCACGATTGAATTCCGTCACCCAATTTTTTTCCGCATTGGGTAAGAGTGAATTAATTTCCTCCGCATTCTGCAAGGCGAAAACTGCTTCTCCTAATTTCCCTTTTTTTGCTGCGGATAATGCCAATGTATTGTATACCGTCACTTGTTCATTCAATGGGAATATGGTAGAAGAAGATGATTCGAATTTATTTAACTCTACCATTTCGCTAGCCCTTAAGGAATAACTGAACGATGCATCGTAATCCTGTTTAAAATAAAAATACAAGGACAAATAACTTGTGGCATAAAAAGTAAATTCCTTATCATTTATTTTTTCGAAAATCCGAAGTGCTTTCTCTCCATAAATAATGGCATTATCATAATCTGATTTTTGATAATAAATACCAGCAATGGATAATAAAATTTCACCATAACTCATTGGGTCATCCGACTCCTTGATTAGCGATAAGGATTTTTCATAATTGGATAATGCAGGATTTAATTCATCTAATTCATGATGGCAATATGCCATATAATAATATTGTTCCGATAAATATTCCAAACTATCAGGCGTGGATTGAGCTCCCAAATCCCTTGCTTCTGAAAAATAACCCAGTCCCTTTCTAAGATCACCTTTCAATACATATCCGTATCCCAATTCGGAAAGTATTTTTTTCTTTTGTTCAATCTCTTGTAAACGGGGGAATAGCTTTTCATATGTAGTGATGTATTCAGTAATATCATCTGCTTCCAAATACGCCTCAGCTTCCTGCATCACTTTTTCAAAATCAGTAGTAGACACCTGGGATATCAAGATGGTACCCTGACAAAAAAACAATAGAAAAAATAAGTGTCTTAGTACAAGCATAGTATTTTCATTTCTATTCCGAATATAAGTGTTCGCAGCCAACCATCCTAACGTCGAATCACCCAATAGCACAACTAAAAAAGGGCTGTGGCGAAACCACAACCCTATCTTCATCCTTTTTATCAGAGATTAATTATCTTTTATATGGAAATACCAATACCCCGGTTCATTGGTCAAGGTAGTCGATGAATTATTCATCTCCGCAATGAAATATTTCCCTGTATAGGCATGCTGTATCGAATAGGTAGGATTCTCGTCGTGTTTTGCCAACACCCAGTCCACTGCATTGCTATCATCATCCGAATCAATGAATATTGCTCTATCATCCACAACGGCAAAGAATCGACCGGTCTGCTTGTTTGTAATCCTGTAACAACCTACACGAGTGGGACTGGTCGTAATGGTAACAACACTATAATTCCATATGGTGGACATATAGGTATTGTAGCACAATGCTTCCTCATTGAATTCCCCCATTAAGGCATAAAGCCCTGTTCCACTTACACAGTGAAGCACTGCATCCTGGCTCGCGCCCAAACGGGAATCCCTTGTAGGCAACAATTCCACATTGGGGTAATTGAATTCCGTTTTTTCCCCATCATCAAATGTGAATGTGATATTCAACGGAATTTCATCGGGCAGGTTTTCTTCAGAAGCATCAAAAACGGAAATCACATCATTCTCTACTCCATCCTTAAATGCTCCACTGGCATTCATCACAAATATTTTCTTCTCACCAATCGTTACGTTGATGGATAGTTTTGTGGTATCGTCCGTCCCTTCTTCCGGTTCTATTACAAAAGACATGAGAAAAGTCGGATCTCCTACTCCCGTTTGGGATACCCTTAATTTTTTCTTAGGCATAACTGATTTGTTTTTGTTCGTGAAATGAAAAGATAGTTGATTCTGATGTCATATATAAATAAATCATAAAGTGTTTTGGTTTATTTGAAGTCATCCACCAATTTAGTCATACAGTCGGACCAACTCAGGATGATGCAATGAAAGACTTTTTTCCACCTCATGGCTACCTATCCTAATCACAACCCCTACCTCATTCTTCATCACCCCATTGGGCCAATCCAGTACGAATACTTCCCGTTCGCCGCCATGAATGCCATTAAAACCAGGTGCTACTTCGAACAACACCTTAAAGCCGTCCATATACCGAACCCTACTTTCCTGATAATCCACCCCTGTGAATCTACTGGAATATACACCTTGTTGCTTGGACTCGACCAAGACGCCACTCGGAAAGAGGACTTCGACTTCCGACACCTTGTAATCCAAAGGTAAATCTGCTCCAAGCCTGACCTCGAGCATGGCTTTTTTACCTGATTCACTAGTTTGTACCTGCAACAATGACACATTGACATAATGCTCCCAGTCAGGTTCACAAATCTGAACACCTATGATAATGGCCAACAAGAACATGACTATGACATATGGGTACTTTTTCATTGGAACATTCACATTTTCATTAAAAACTAACTTTCGCCCATTAGTATCCCACATTCGAAAAGGTGACCCTGAACCGCTAAAAAAAATTGTTATTAACAAATAGCGCTCACATGTCTATTATTTATGATATGAATACTCTATTTTTACCATCCTAGGGACGTTATGAACGATCAAGATTACTTAAGAGGCATAAGGGAAGGATCACCGGAAGTGATTCGACAATTCTACTCCAAATACTTTGGGAGTATACTTCAGTACATCACACAGAACAATGGTACACCTGATGATGCAAAGGATGTTTTCCAAGATGCCATCATGGTCATTTTCCAGAAAGCCAAGACACCTGATTTCCAATTACAGTACAGTATCCACACTTACCTTTATACCATTTGCAGAAACACCTGGTTAAAAAAAATCAGAAATAAATCAGACAGATGGGGTACCCTTCCGGAAGATTTGGTACTAAAGGATGAAAATGCCTTTGAGGAAGAAATTCTTTGGAGGGATAAGGAGAGACTATACCGAGAAAAATTCAAGGAATTAGGTGAAGCCTGCCAAAAGGTACTCACCCTTTTCCTCAAGGGAATATCCATGACGGACATTGCGGAGACCATGGGTTTTTCCAGTGTGGGCTATGCCAAGAAAAGAAAATATAAGTGTAAGAATCAGTTGATGAAACTGATTCAGAGTGATCAACGATATGTAAACCTAGTGGGCAATGAACAGGGATGATATTTACCAACTCATTGAGGATTACCAAGAGGGTAACCTGAGTGAAACAGAAAGAAAGGATTTCGAGCAACGCTTGAAAACGGATAAGGAATTGGCGAATGCCTGGAATCTGAGTCGTGAACTCGATGAAGCACTATCCCCTGATGCATTGGAACTAGAACAACTTCTGGATGACATCGGCAGTGAATTCATCAAAGAAGCACCCAAATCTGATAAGAAACCTACTGGAATCAACTGGAAATTACTTCTTGCGGGAATTGGCTTGGTAGCTTTAATGGTTCTGGCTTGGAAATTATGGGATGGAACACAGGAAGAAGAAATGGATACCCAACAAATCTTCGCCTCTCTTTATGAACCCTATCCCGCACCCTCTGAAACCCGCTCCATAGATGCCGGCACTAGAGGACAAATCGAAGCGGCACATTCTCAATATGAAGCCAAGGATTACACACAAGCCATAGCATTGTACTCCACAATTCTTGAGAATGATAGCTTGGAACAAGGGACTAGGAGTAGTATTCAATTCTATAAGGGTCTATCCCATTTGAATATGAACGAGCTGGCTACTTCCAAAGCTTATCTTTCCGAACTCGACAGCGGCCCTTATCAGCAGCAAGCCCTTTGGTATCTAGCAATGATAGCACTAAAGGAGAACGATACGGAAACTGCAAAAACCAAGGCAAATGAGGTTCTAGGCATATCTACCTCAGGTAAATTCGCTAACCAAGCCAGGGAACTCATCAAGTTATTAGAATAACAAGACGGATGGAATTGAGGGCAACGAAAACGGCGGTTACATCCCTAAGGATGTAACCGCCGTTGTATATGATTAGCCGAATATCTTCTTTCTAGGAAAATTGTTCGGAGCCCTTGAATAAGGAATCCACGAATGCGCTCTTATTAAAGATTTGCAATTGTTCTATTCCCTCGCCTACACCAATGTACTTAATGGGAATCTTAAACTGATCGGATATTCCGATGGCAACACCTCCCTTGGCGGTACCGTCCAACTTAGTCAATGCCAAACAACTCACATCCGTAGCCTCTGTAAACTTAGAGCATTGTTCAATGGCGTTCTGTCCTGTGGAAGCATCCAAGACCAACATCACATCATGTGGTGTTCCTTCTAATTTCTTGGAACAGGAGCGCTTGATCTTAGTCAGCTCGTTCATGAGTCCGACCTTATTATGCAAACGGCCTGCCGTATCAATAATTGCAACATCACAATTATTATTAATGGCATATTGAACTGTTTCATAGGCAACTGCAGCAGGATCGGTATTCATTCCCTTGGAATAAAAATCACATCCCACTCGCTCAGACCATATTCCCAATTGGTCAACCGCAGCAGCCCTGAAGGTATCCGCAGCTCCAAGCACTACTTTCTTCCCACTCTTTTTCAACTGATACGCCAATTTCCCGATAGTGGTGGTCTTCCCTACTCCATTCACCCCTACTACAAGCATGACATAAGGCGTCTTGATACCTGCCGGAGGATTGAAGTCCTCTGTATCCTGAGTATTATTCTCCGCCAATAACTGAACAATCTCGTCCTTTAGGATTTCGTTCAGTTGGGCTGTCGTAGCATATTTATCCCTTGCGGCTCTTGCCTCTATACGTTCGATAATCTTGATGGTGGTTTCCAAACCCACATCAGAAGCTATCAGCACAGCCTCCAATTCATCGAGTACATCGATATCAATGGTGGACTTACCGGCAATGGCCTTACTAATCTTGGTGAAGAAGTTGCTCTTGGTTTTCTCCAGACCCTTGTCCAGTTCTTCTTCCTTTTCCTTATTGAAGAATTTCTTGAAAAAGCTCATACGTTTCTTATTCTGCGTTGGTTTTTCTGATAATATCTTTCAATGATTCAACCCCTTTAGTACCGATAGGGTTGACTTGAAATGCAAAAAAGGCTTTTCTAAATTTAGAAAAGCCTTGAATATCGTTTTAAACCTTTTAGGAATAACAATTCCAAATTGTCAGAAAGCCGAATTACTTCTTATCAGCAAAAAAGGCTTTCACCTTATCCTTATGGATAATTACTTCCTTATAGGTATATCTTCCTGTTACAGGATCCTTGATGCTCTTTACCACTTTTACATGGTCCTTACCGGAACCTGCGTTGGCGGCACGCTGTGCTACCCTTGCGTTCTTTGATACCTTCTTAGCCATGGTCTCTAGATATTAGATGGATTGGAAAATCCAATCGGATTACTTAATCTCCCTATGAAGGGTTTTCTTTCTCAAGATAGGGTTATACTTCATTAATTCCAAGCGGGCAGGAGTGTTCTTACGGTTCTTCTGCGTTACATAACGAGATGTGCCCGGCTGTCCTGATGCCTTATGCTCAGTACATTCCAATATAACCTGTAGTCTGTTACCTTTGCTTTTCTTAGCCATGATTACCAGTTAATTTTGTTAGGTTCACCTAATGTAATTCCAGTGTGAACACCTTTGGATTCCAAACGCTTCAGATAAGCGTAGATTCCTAACTTGTTGATGTTACGCAATGCTTGCATGGATACCTTGATGGTAACCCACTGATTGGTTTCAGGAATATAAAACCTCTTCTTCTTCAAATTAGGAAGAAAACGTCTCTTTGTCTTGCGATTTGAGTGGGAAACATTGTTTCCAACGATAGGACGCTTCCCTGTTAATTGACATACCTTAGACATGGTAGAATAATATTTTCAGTGTAGAAAATTTGTGACCTCGGCAGGATTCGAACCTGCAACCTCCTGAGCCGTAATCAGGTGCTCTATCCAGTTAAGCTACGTGGCC
>JAHDHL010000127.1 GCA_020631355.1 Saprospiraceae bacterium
GATCCTTGGCAGGATGATCTGGCTGATGGTCTAAGACTGGATCAAAATCAGCAATAGTCTTCAATTCCACAGGTACTTTGGTAGGTGAGAACAGCAAAGCTGGTCCTTCTGCAGTCTCCCCTTCATTGACACTGTTGAGAGCCTTAGGCATCAAGTTCTGTTTGACAACTTTGGGTACTCCCACTTGGAAATTTGGGTTATCTCCCTTGACTGGACAAACTAGACTAGTGTGGTGCTTGCAGAATGTATTGGTATCCAGGATGGTATGACATAGGGCATCACCAAAGTGCTTTGATGGCCCAACCCAATATCCCAATTTGCTGTCTGGAAAAGATGGATTGGTTGCGTAATATACTGGTTCAAAAAATTGGAACAGAAGTAGTGCTGAGATGTCTTGTGTCTCCCCTGTCCTGATGGTCATTGGTACATTCCATCTGAGACTCTCTTTGGAAGTATTGTTGTGGACTTCAGCAAGGTAAATCATAGCATAAAGCCACAATTCCGGAGGTGCGCCCAATTGGTCTAGCAAGACAAGTGCATTACGTTTCAACCATCTGATGGCATTGGCTTCAACCAGGTTCTGCTGTTGCATGTATGGTTCAGACCATTCATCCCTGATCATATCCTTGTGTTGGATGTCTTGTACTTCCTTACTCTTTTGAACGGTCTGTCCATCCTGTCTGAGAACTGATGGAATCCCCTCAACTCAAATGAAGTCCTTGTATATTTCTAGGAACTTATCCAAGGATCTTATACCGTAAACATTGATAGCATGACTGGTCATGCCATAGAAGATCTGAGTATAGTTGATTCCTCCAATGGCCCTACAATTAGAAAATACAGCATCTGTGGATACTTTCTCATTCAGTCTGAACCAGTTCAACCAAGCAAATCTTGACTTGATGTGCTTGAGCATTGGATAACTGTATATACCCTTGGCTAACTGGGTAGTCCTCAAGAAAGTCTCCTTCACAGTACGTAGTGGTAGGAAAGCCAGGAATCTTCTGTATTTCCCGGGTTTGCTTGTGTCATGTTTTGCAACCACCTTTCTGTATATTTGGGTTTGGCCACCATCATCTGCAGGTACAAAGTCCAGTTCTGGCAGAAAGATTGTTGGTTCAGGTGGAGGTGTCTCAGTAGGGTTATCAACAGGCTTGACTTCAGTTGGAGGTGCATTTGATTCATCAGTTGGTACTTCAGTTGTAGTTTCAGGTTTGACATTTGGCTGGCTGGATGGCAAATTGGTAGGTGGATCCACTTTATCCGGTGGCTTTCTGGG
>JAHDHL010000128.1 GCA_020631355.1 Saprospiraceae bacterium
GTGTGTATAACAAATTGCACAAAAAGTTGTAATATATCACGAAACATCATCTAGTCATATGAAAAACAAGAAAATAGTAGATACTATACTGGAATCCATGAGAGAAGAGGTATCTGCCTTTATATCGTCAGAATCAGAAATAACCAGCTCTGTAGAGTATGAAGAACGAGTAATAGAACTATCTAGGAAATTCGGGAAACGTTTAATGGAAGGAGGAATCGGAGAGCTTCCCAAGAGTCGCAATTCAAAAAAAAGTAGTGACGAGTCTAGGGAGGTTTGAGGTTGGAAAAGGTCATGTATTATCGCAGGGTACTTCTAAATTTGGCATAAGTCAGCGGATGCAGGGAGTGTTGTGTATGCTAGGGCAATCGGTGGTATATGAAGAGGCCTCAGAATTGCTAGGGGAATTATTGGATATAGAAATTTCCCCTCCTCAAATTCAACGGGTATGTGTGTATTATGGCAATCAGATAGACTCCTTGGTGAAATCGAACTGTGAACCGGTAATACCCCGGTTAGGGACAGGTACGGGGGCTACTTATGTAATGGTGGATGGCTCCATGTTGAACACCCGGGATAATGGATGGAAAGAAATGAAGTTGGGCAGGATATTCAAAGACAGTCAAGTGGTTGATATTCACAAGAAAAGACGCGGGATATTAGATTCGGTATATGTGGGGCATTTGGGTAGTGTGAACGGTTTTTTTCCAAAATTTGAACGCCATTTGACGGGCTGCGGTAATAAGGTGATTTTGGGGGATGGTGCAAAATGGATATGGAATTGGGCAGAGGATAATTATCCCTCCGCAATCCAGATATTGGATTTTTACCACGCTAAGGAAAAATTGGTGGAATTTGCCAAATACCAATTTCCCGAAGATGACAAGCGTAAGGAATGGGTAAGTAAACAAGCTGAAAAATTATTGGATGATGGCTTGGAAGAAGTCTTGGCCACAATGAAAAATTGTAGGGCTAGAAGTCCACAGGCCAAGGAAGCCAAACATAAAGCCATCACTTATTATTTAGAACATGATGATAGAATGCAGTATAAAACATATCGGAGCAAGGGTTTGATGATCGGTTCGGGGCCTATTGAAGCAGCCCACCGAAGTGTTGTTCAACAAAGAATGAAATTGTCAGGGCAACGATGGTCTGAAGAAGGTGCTCAAGCCATCATTAATTTACGATGCTATAAGGCATCGAATTCTTGGGGTATGGTCAAAAAAATTATCACTGCCGCTGCCTAGATTGTGCAATTTGTTATACACAC
>JAHDHL010000083.1 GCA_020631355.1 Saprospiraceae bacterium
TACTTCAACCCCTAGCAAATTCAATCTATTTAACTTGTACAAGGGAATAGTTATATCAATGTGTTCATTTTTCATCACTTGGATTATCCATTCCTTTGTACTATTTATCGCTGCGAATTTTTATTTCGGATATAAATATTCTTTCCTATTGGCTTTAGCGGAAAGTATTGGAGGATATTTGATTTTATATCTTTTAATTTCCATCCTGTACCTTATTGCAAGTTCACCTATCAATAAGAAAATCAGAAAAGAAATCATTATCGTCTTTTCCTTTATCCTAGGATTATTATCCTATCTATTATTATTTGAAAATCAAATCCAATTACACGGAATTAAAATCACCTACCAACTCATTCCCTTTACTATATTACCTACTATGAGTATTCTGATTTATTTTTCGGTTCAACGTCGATTATTCCGTAAGTTATGATACATAAACTACTGCAATATCAACCATGTTCGACCAATAAGTCAAACGAATTTTAAATAGGTCTGAAAATAATTGAAAAAACCTAGCCCTCTTAGTTACACTACTTATCTATCCCAAATTCAAAATATGGGACTGGGGGAACACGCAACAGGAATACATAAAATAAAACATCCATTACGGGTCAAGGATTTCCTAAATCCGTAGAAAAACAACTCCTCGAAAAATTGGTATTCAGGCAAGAAATCGAAAAGAACAACCTCCTTATTAGCACTGTCCCCTGTAGACCATATCCAACTTGACAAAATGGAACCAAGGAAAGATTAGTCAATGTCTTTTAGGCTTACTTGGAATCCGAAAGTAACAAAAGGCATAAGGTTGTTGATTAGACTTACTCATACATCTAGGCAACTTTGTATTTTTTAACATAGGAATATAATCATGAGTTTGTTATTTGTATTATTTTTAGAAATCATTTAGGGGATAATATACCTTTAAAAAACATTCATGAACAATGAGACTATTCATATTTTTGTTGTTATTCATTGTTAGTAGTCCAATTTCTTTTTCCCAATCCAACCCAACATCCAATAAAGGGAAATTCTATTTTTACTGGGGATATAATAGGAGTTATTATTCCAGATCGGACATTCACTTTGAAGGCCCAGATTATGACTTCACACTTTACAGTCTAAAGGCTAATGACAGGCCGAGTAAATTCGGCAAAGTATATTTTAACCCTGCCACTATCAGTGTCCCGCAATACAATACGAGAATCGGGTATTTTTTCAAGGAGCACCTTTCTGTTTCATTCGGTGTGGACCATATGAAATATGTGGTTGAAAACGGGCAGGAGACCAGAATATCAGGTATCATTACACCTGAAGCATCACAGATATACCAAGGCACCTATCTCAACGAAACCATCATATTGGATAAGGACATATTGGAATTCGAACATACTGACGGATTCAATCTCGTCACCTTGGAAGTCGAATACCTCAGGACATTATTCCATTTAGACCAACGGAAACACTTCAGAATCGAATTCAATACTGGTCTGGGTGGCATCTGGATTGCTACCAAAACCAACGTAAGGGTTTTCGGTGATGGCTTGGATAATGATTTCCACATAGCCGGCTATGCAATGGTGGCCAAAGCGGGCCCCAGAATTAATTTTAAGGATAAGTTATTCCTGATGTGTGAGGTCAAGGGTGGATATGCAAGTCTTCCATCTGTTTTTATCAAGAATGCCTCACCAGAATCCGCGGACCACAACCTTTTATTCCTAGAATACTACATTGCTCTAGGAACGGAATTCCGCCTATTCGGGAGAAAAAATAAATCCTAATATCAATTTCTATTTCATTACTTTCTTCCTTGTATGGAGTTGGGTGAATTTTGTATTTTAAAAAAAATTAAAAATGAGTTTAGAACGAGCTCTAAAACGTATAAAAGAAGCTAAAGAAAAAAATAGTAAAACTTTAAACCTAAGCTTATATAATCTCAAAGAGTTACCTAAAGAACTATTTGAATTAAAACAATTAAGCAAACTAGATATCAGTCACAATCAAATTTCTGATATTTCTTTATTAGGGAAACTCAGCCAGCTTCAATCCCTAAACCTTAGTTACAATCAAATTTCTGACATATCCACTATACATGAACTCAAACAACTATCCGTTCTTAATCTCAACAACAATCAAGTAACCGATATTTCTCCTTTGGAATATTTATTTGAAAAGAAACTCCTCGCTAATAATACAGGAATTTTCTTACCACAGGGAATTTACTTTAGTGGAAACCCTATCATCGTTCCTCCTAAAGAGATATTACAACGAGGACACAAATCTACACTCAACTACTTCAAAGAAATAAAAAAACAAGGCGTCGACTACTTGTACGAAGCCAAAATGCTCATCATAGGTGAAGGCGGCGCAGGTAAGACAAGTCTGGCTACCAAACTTCAGCATCCTGAAAAAGCCTTACCAAAAGAGGATGATACTACAAAGGGAATCGACATACAAAAAATGACTTTCCCTTGTCGGGAAGACAAGGAATTCACCATTAATCTTTGGGATTTTGGCGGACAGGAAATTTACCATGCCACCCATCAATTCTTCTTGACCAAACGCTCCCTGTACCTACTGGTGGATGATACCCGAAAAGATGATAAAACCGTTAATGATGCCACGTTCAAATATTGGCTTCAGACAGTGGAACTTTTTGGTGATGGAAGTCCGCTCCTCATTATTCAGAATGAAAAAGGAGACCGCAGTAAGGATATTGACTTAGCAGGCATGCAAGGCAGATTTGATTTCATTAAGGGCAAACATGCTACGAATCTATTATCAGGCCGAGGGCTAGAACAGGTCAAAAGAGCGATTGAATACCACATTCAAGAATTACCTCATATTGGAGAACCTTTACCCAAACAGTGGATTAAAATCAGGGAGGAAATCATTAGGGTGTCAGCATACGAAGCCTACATCACACTCCATCAATATTATGAGATTTGCAAACAATTCGAAATACCGGAGAAGGAAAGGGCTTTGAGCCTGAGTCAGTATTTGCATGACTTGGGTACGTTTCTTCATTTCCAAAATAACTCCTTACTCAAAAAGAGTATTATCCTACAAAACAAATGGGCTACGGATGCCGTCTACAAAGTACTGGATCATGAGGGCATTAAAGCTAAGAATGGCCGATTTGCCAAAAGGGAGGTTGCCGGAATATGGTCGGATAGTACCTATGCAGAAATGCATGATGATTTACTGGAACTGATGCTAGAATTCGAGTTATGTTATGCACTGGATGATAAAAAAGAACGATTCCTAATTCCACAATTGCTCCCCGCCTCAAAGCCTACTGCATTCACCTGGGATAACCTAGATAACATCCAATTGAAATATGATTACGACTTCATGCCCAAGGGATTATTGAGTCGTTTTATCGTTCGAACGAATCGCTACATCAAGGATTTGGACAAGGCCTGGAAAAGTGGTGTCGTTCTGGAAAAGGAGAATACATGGGCCTTGGTACAGGAAACTTTTGCATCCAATGAAATCAGTATCCGAGTCAGGGGGACACATCAGAAAAGCCTAATGACGACCATCAAGGATGCACTGGACGCCCTTAATGACACCTATGAGGGCATTAGGGTACACAAGAAAATCCCTTGTAACTGTACGACTTGCTCCTCCTTGGATACACCCCATTTTTATGATTACAATAATATTCTAGAAAGGATTCGGGACCAGAAAAAAACCATAGAATGTAATAAAAAACCTTACGAGGATGTTTCTGTATTCTCCTTGATAGATAATTTATTTTCGGATTACAAGATTCTATCTAGAAAGGCTGCGATATCATATGAATCCTATTCAGAAAACAGGGATAGAATAACACCCAAAGAACAAATCAAGAATTTACTACGACAGAATAAAACCCAGGATGCATTCAACTTAATCAATCAGAAACTACAAAAAATTAATAATAACAGCATCATTAAAAATATCATATTATTGGAAAGTCAATTCAATATGAATGAACGGAAAATCGGTGTGAAAATCATTTCCGAGGATATCTATTCTAGGGAACATGCCAGAATCAACAATGTTATCCTTTCCATTCTTGATGATATTTTCAAGGATAGATAAAAGATTATGAATATAAATGCTGCACCCATATTCCAAAACCCACTATATTTAGTATCAGCATATTCAGTGATGATTCATCTATCATAATTGAATATGCCTCAAATACAACATTTTTTAATCCAAACAATAACGTGATGAAACAACTCATTCCAGTACTGTACTGTCTTGTATGGGCTAACATTTCCTTTTCCCAAACTTATTTTTCCGAACCCATAGAAATTACTCCCGAGGAGGATCGCATTCAATACCCCATGAAAATACACAGTGCGGATCTCAATATGGATTCCTACATGGATATTGTGTTCATTGATGATAATGGCCCCTCTATCCACTGGCACCAGAACCTAGGAAACGGAACCTTTGCCAACAGTGCCAAGATTGCCACATTCTCATCAGGGGGCAGTTCTGATATTGCCGTAGGTGACCTGAATGGCGATGGACTCCCTGACATCTTCTCCTGCCAAATTGAAACATCTTATTGGATAGAGAATCTCGGGAATGGGACATTTTCAGATCCCATTGAGTTTCCACTTGAAAATTCTGGCAACAACCATAGTTTCGAAAGTGCCATAGGAGATACCAATAATGATGGTAAGAATGATATCATCATTATTGAAAAGTCAGGTAGTTCGGAAGCAAACAGATGGATGTTGTTCACTAATGATGGCAATGCCAATTTTACTTTGACGTAGGACAGCGAATTCACATTCGATTCCAATGAGATTTCGGATTTACAATTGCATCATCTGAACGGAAGCAATTTCATCGACCTAGTCGTTCTCACAGAAAGTGGCTTGTATGCACAGTACAACACTGGAGGTAACTTCACCCTACCCTTTACCGTATATTCAGCCGATGATATTTATGATTATCATGTGACTGACCTATTCAGTGACGGGGATTTGGATATCGTTGGCATAACGAGTAGTTCGGAGGGTGTCATGTGCTACAATGATGGAACGGGTGCATTCAGCAACCTCACCAATCAGTCTTTCGACATCCCTAGAGCAGGTGAGATAGAACTTATGGATTTCGTAACGGGCCAAGGTTCACAGGGTATGTTACTCCTTGAAACCGACAATGGTATGCGTCTTACGAAATCCACCAATATCCCACAAATCAATACCATTGGTGAAACGGTCTTTGATTTCAATAAAAGTAACTCAGGTTCTTTCGAGATGATCAGCTCAGACCTCAATAATGATGGACTTTCGGATGTAATTATCAGTTCCAGAGGTCTGGGGAGAATATACTATCTCCTCCGTTCTTCACTCAATGGTTTTGAAATGCCGCCCAGAAGTATGCTCCTGAGTGGAGAAATTGATAATGGGGCAGCCGTGGATTTCAATCAGGACGGATTAACAGACGCATTATTCACACATTCAAATGATGACCGAATTACTGCATATGAAAATCTGGGACAAGGTGCTGCATGGACACCCAAGGTAATGGTCCCTTTTGTATCTGATCCCCTGAATGCACAAATGACGGATGTCAATCAGGATGGTCATTTGGATATCATTGCGACAACCAGTGACCTTGGCACCCCATTCTATTATTTCCTGAATGATGGTAATTCCGAATTTGGTCCGGCAGTCCCCTTGCCTACTTCATCGATTCCAGATTTTTCGGCTCCCATCTACGACTATGCCATAGCCGAACTTGATGGCCAAGCCGGAGAAGACATCATCTTTGCAGGATTTGTGGATGGGACTGATGATACTTTCCAAGCCATTCTCTATAAGAATAACGGTACGGGCTACACAGCTGAGGACTTGGGCACATTCGATGGAAATACGAATGCAGGCCCTATCTCATCTTCTGGTACTCGGGTGCACCTAAGTGATGTGGACCAAGATGGTGACGAGGATATTATTGTAATGAATGTCAATGAATGGTCCTCGGGAGGTAAGGTTTTTCTCCTGCTCCGCAATGGAAATAGTTATGGCGCGCCACTACTCATTCTGGACAATGTGGGTGAGGGCAGATTGAATACTGCGGATGTCAATTCGGATGGTTACCCTGATATTGTATTTGATAGATTCTCAGGTTTGGGGGCCTACATTAATGATGGGACAGGTGCGTTCAATAATTCCATCACTTGGCTAACCAATGGAATTGAGGGCCACAACAGTGGCATACTCGAAGATTTCGATAATGATGGACTCAAGGATTATCTTTATATGACATTTCTTTCTAAGAATATCCAATGGAGAAGAAACCTAGGGAACTCCAGCTTTTCTGATCCTTTAATCTGGGGGGAAAACAACCAAGGATTCAATTATTTCTGCTTGGATTTTGATAATGATGGAGATAAGGATGTCATCTTTTCAACCTCGGATAGGCATAACATCGAGCGGATAGAAAATCGATTCGGTGAGAATTCCATTTCAGGGAAAACATTCTTTGATGAGAATCAGGATGGAATACAGGATAGTGATGAGCCTACGATTGGTATTCCGGTCATTATCGACCCACTCACCCAAGTACAGTATAGTCAGGAGGGCGAGTTCTATTTCGCTCCCTTGGATGAGGGAGAGTATAATATATCGTCACAAGTGCCCGATGGTTGGTTCGTCACGACTAATCCATCGACTTACAATATTTCAGTGGATGATACTACTTACCAATCTGGTTTGTGTTTTGGATTGTCATCCAATGAGGATATACTCGACGGACAAGTGCAAGTGACTACCGGATACGCACTCTGTCTCGAAGAAGCTTACATCCAAGTCTCTGTTGCCAATACAGGAAGTGTCTATGCAGACGCTGAAGTCACGTTATCCATTCCAGGAGTCATCGCTCCCTATTCATTCCCCGGATTTCCGATTGATAGCATACTCAATGATTCCACATTCCAATGGAACCTGAATGATATCCCACCATTCACGACCATTACCATTGTTGGTATTGTACAAAACCCTTCTGTTGGAGAAGATGCAGTTCTGGGGGAAATTTTCGAATTCAATGCCAAAGCCATATTGAGTCCGTCAGATACCAATATCAGTCTCTCTCCCATTATATCAGAACATACCTATAGTACTGAATTCCTATGTGCATACGACCCGAATGACAAGACTGTCTTTCCTTATTCCGAAGCAGAGGGGAATCCTACGGATTTAGGGGAAACGCTTCGTTATACCATAAGATTTCAAAATACAGGGAATTTCTATGCCACCGACGTAATCATAAGGGACACGCTAGATCCTAATCTAGACGTATCCACTTTCCAGTTCATGGGAAGTAGCCATCCTGATGTATTGAGTATCTCCATAGATGATGGACAATATCTCACGTTCACATTCAGGAATATCATGTTACCGGACAGCACCACTAATTTCCTGGGGAGTCAGGGTTTTGTGGCCTATTCCATCATGCCCAATGCTAGTGCTGGTTTAGGAACGGAGATTTTCAACACTGCATCCATTTACTTCGATCAGAATCCAGCTATCGTAACCAATACGGTCCAGAGTACCTTGGCTGATGTCACCTCTCTATCCGATATCCAGCAAGGTATCCAATTCTCATTATTCCCGAATCCGAGTCACAATACGGTCTCTCTGGATATCCCATCCCAAACACCCATCCACCTGATTGAGGTATATAATGGTCGTTTGGAGGTGGTACAAAGCAGAACCAACCCACAGAACAGGACTTGGAATGTGGCAGATTGGAATAATGGCGTTTACTATTTCGTATTAAGG
>JAHDHL010000002.1:0-69602 GCA_020631355.1 Saprospiraceae bacterium
TCATACTTCCCGGTATTGGAAAATATTTGGTTCCATCCGCAATGAATGTGGCTCATTTTGTATTATTTTCCTTTTCCATATATTCCATTTCAAAAAATCCATCCTTCAATTCACATTCAACATGAAAAAATCCCTGATTTTCCTAGGTATCATAATGACTATCGTCTTTTTGGGCCTGATTGTATTCTTCATTAATGATACAAGAAATCCCTACCAAAAACCCATTATCCTAGGTTGTGACTATACCGTACCAACGGAAGAAATCCCTGTTTTTGAAGCACTGGATATACCATTCCAACATCAATTTGTGGATGAGGAATCACTACCCCTGATGGGTTCAGCCCTGATTGATTATGACGGGGATGGCATAGATGAGGTTTTCGTGGGTGGTGGTGTGGAACAAAAAGATGCCATGTTCAGGTACGAAGACGGAATATTCAAGGACATTAGTTCTGAAATGAAATTACCCAACAAGGATTTCCCAACACTTGGTGCCATTTCCTACGATTGGACCAATGATGGCAAGGTGGATTTGTTGGTATGTAGAAGGGATGATGTTTATTTATATGAAAATAATGGGAATGGTTTCGATGTGCAGAAAATGAATGTTCCCGTCAATGAGAAATCCGCTCCTGTTTCCATTACCCTTGGCGACATAGACAATGATGGCGATGCGGATATGTTCCTTGCTACTTATATCCATAGGTATCTAATGGAGGGAATCACCATTTTCAATGACATGACCTATGGTTCCAATTCCCTTTTACTACGAAATAACGGGGATGGTACGCTGACCGATATCACAATGGACATGGGACTGGAATATACCCATAATACATTCCAGGGTGTCTTTGCTGATTTGGACAATGATGGTTGGCTCGACCTGACCGTAGCATATGATACAGGCCAACCCAAGACATATCGCAATAATCGTGGCAAGGGTTTCATTGATATTAAGAATCCATACTCCGAGGTCTTTTCCTATCCGATGGGTATCGCTATCGGGGATTATAATAATGACGGTTTATTGGACCTTTTCTTTTCGAATACGGGAACTTCCATTCCCCACTTCATCGCAAAGGGAGATTTGGAAGATGACCAGGTTTTGAAAACCGACTGGATTCTTTTTGAGAACCAGGGTCATTTCAAATTCAAGGACACATCCAAGGAGCGAAAGGTAGCTGACTTCGAATTTTCATGGGGTGCACTCTTTGAGGACTTCAATCTGGACGGGAAACAGGATTTGGTCGTATCAGAAAATTATATTTCATATCCTCCGCATAGTGCCTTTACCCTCCCCTGTCGCTTCCTTATCCAAAGGCCTAATGGGACTTTTGCAGCTGTCGAGGAACAGGCGGGTGTAGTCAATAAGAACTTCGGGATTACTCCCCTTACTTCGGATTTTAATAATGATGGCTATCCTGACCTGATCCATGTGAACATCAATGGTCCTTTGAGGGCTTTCATCAACAAAGGAGGAAATCATCATTACATTAAGGTCCGATTCAATGAACAAGGGAATGAGGCAGGTTCCCTCGTTCAAGTCATGACCGCTTCAGGAAAAATACTTTCGGATGTCTATGCCATTGGTGAGGGACTGGCTTGTGACCAAACCCGTACCCTTACATTCGGTTTGGGTGATGAAGATACCGTAAAGGAAATCCTGATCCGTTATCCCGGAGGAACGGAAAAAATCATAGAAAACCCGGATGTCGATAAGGTTCTGGAACTTTGAATGGGTGGATAGCCAAATGTTGGGTATCTCAATATTCCCTTATCTAACACCTAGACATGCTGGTCAATGAGAATTGGATTACCATCCGGGTCTGTGATAACCAAACTGGCAGGACCGGAGGTATTCTCATCGGCTTCGCTATCGAATGCAATGCCTTTTTCCCTAAGGACTTTCTGAATTTCCCTTACATCCTTGAACCCTTCTACCAATTGTGCATCATGGTCCCAACCCGGATTGAATGTCAGGATATTCTTAGGAAACATCCCTTGGAATAATCCAATGAGCGTGGTTCCATTTTTCATGATGAGGTAATTTTTTTCCATTTCACCTGCGAAAACAGAAAAACCTAATTTTTCATAAAAAGCCTTGGAAATTCCCAAATCCTTTACTGTTAGACTGACAGAAAATGCTCCTAATTTCATGGAATAATCACATTTGAATGTTACGGGAAACCACTCTAAAATCTTACTATTTTTTGAAGTATTCGGATTCTAAATTCGAATCATCCTTCAGATATGGTCCCTGGAATTATATTCAAGATAATATTTTAATGAATGCTGTTCAAAATATCAGAATTCAAAAAGGATGATTATTTTTATTCATTACAACCCAACTCCATCATTTAAAAAACCATCATGAAATATTACCTACTCCTGCTTTCATTTGTATTTATTTTCAGTTGTGATACCCAGACAAATGCTTCATCTTCTTCTGAGCATGACGAACCATCTTCTGATAGTACACATCTGGAAACAGATTCTGACACTCATCCAGAGCATGAGAATGAAGTAAAAATAGTGGAAGAACTCCCCGATCTTGCTATCATCAATTCAGATGTCATACAAGAAAAAATCGGTGAATCATTCTTGCCTATCAAGTATAATTTCCTAAAAATCAATGCCATTGAAAAATGGGACAACATTAGTAGCAAGGATATAGAAGGTAGTACTGAGGGAGGTATCGCAACCTATTACACCCGTGAGGGCCAGATACTCAAAATAAAAACGGAGCAACTCGGGGAAATGGGAAAAAGTATCAGTCATTACTATTTGAATGATGGACAATTATCCTATGCATTTTCCGAGACCCATGAATATAATCGCCCCATTTATTATGACTCCACAGCTATGGTCGAAAATAATGATACGGAATACTTTAATCCTGAAGCTTCCATCATTGGCATCAGTGAATATTTCTTTGAGAAGAACCAATTGATTCGAATCATTGAAAACATGGATTGCGGTGCTCCTTTCTCTCAAGATTATAGAGATGGAGAAGAAGAATGGCTCTTGGGGCAAATGGAGATTTTAATGAAAAAGGATGAAGAATAAAAAACTGGTTTCCTGAATAGTTATTAGTTGTTACCTGACTTTTTCATTTTAAAAATTATAATTCCTTTTTAGGGCGTTCCACCGTATTCCAAGAACGGCTTCCGGGAAAATCCTTTCTAAAGGAAAGATTCAGACGCATCCTGATGGAATCAGGTACTGAAAAATCAGGATGTTCCTTTTGGATGGATTCGAAATCATAACCATATTCACTTACATCCCAATCCCAGATGCATTCCAGTGAATAATGTTTCTCATCCTCAGAAAGTCTGGCATACCATAAGTCTTCATGGCACTCCTCACCGATACATATTTCCGTATCGAACTTATACATCTGTTCCTCCTGTTCTACACCCTTGCACTCGATGGAGAACCGGCTTCCTCCTGAATTCCTCATCAGGTCTTCCAGATTGAAATGATTCTCAGATGCATATTTTCTCATGAGTTGATGAAAAATATCCGAGCGGAACTGAATATCCTGAACATTCCCATCCTTGATGACCAAGCGGCCATATAATTCCCTGATATCATTCGATGCAATCATTTCCTCATCCTTACCCTTGAACGTCAGGGATACATGGCAAAGGTCCTTTTCATAAGGTAGAATTTGTGTTCCATCCTCGAACTGGCCCTTGGTTTCCAATATTTCATAACCGAATACCTTTTCCCCTTTTTCATTGACGCCCTTGACATACCAAAAATTCCAACCCGTATCCGTGAACGCACCAAAGCGCCAATTTTCCTTGAATACGATACTGTCACCAGCCTGGAGTTTCAGTTTCCGGGTACCGAACATTTTCTTGGTGGCCTTGGATTTGAAAGCTGCCCGTTTCCACCATGTGCCATTATTCAGCAGATAAGCCCCCGTTTCCTTAATCTTGATTTTTTCTGTGGCCTTGATGACGGTACTGTGTTTCCAAACCAACATCTCCTCGGTTTCATCCTCGAATTCGGCGTAATCAGGATTGGGTGTACTATAAATTACAATGGAGGGTTCCATTCCATCAAATTCACTGGGCAGAGGTATGTCATATACCTTTTCGTACTGGGCACACAGTCCGACAGGTACCAATAGTAGTAGGAATAAAAATCGGTGCATGTTTTGATTTGAATGTTTTTCTGTTTGTTCTGATATGGGACAAGTTCAGGACATAGATTCATATCCAATCTGAAAATGAACATCTCCTCACCCCTCGGTATCAACAAAGACACCTATTCAATGAAAAAAGTCCCTTCGAAAAAGAGACGAAAGGACTTTTTAACATTACATCATCTATTTCACCATCATTTTTCCTTGGGCTATATCTATTCCCTGGGATTGTATCGTAAAGAAATATAAACCTGAAGAAAGGGTTTCTCTTTCAAAGATGAATGAGCTACCCTGTTCGCTCTGTTGCCTAATCATACTACCTGAGGTATCATATACCTTGAGAACCACATCCTGATATTCCCGCCCCAATTCAAACCGAATGGATGTATCAAAAGGATTCGGATATGCCTTGACCTCATCCATAATAACATCCTCATCCAGATTACTAACTAATTCTATGGTGATGAAATCCTCACCGATGGTATGGAAAGTCGTATTGGTGATGATGGGAGCATTGAAATCAAAGTAAATTCCTACCTGATTCTCTATGACCGCTCCCAATGCTATATCAGGTACCAGATTAATCCTGAATTTCACGAAACCATGTGATTCGGGTTCGTTGGTCAGGCTATCCACCAAGAAGATATCATTGAATGTGAACTTGGCCATACGGTCAATCAACTTGAATTCATAGGGATGGCTACTTGCTCCGGGATTAATCGTTGTGATATCCAGTAAAGGGCTGATTTCATCCCTGATAACGACAGTGAAGGCCGTGTCCGTACCTGTATTCTGGAATCTGATAAGGTATTCCAATTCCGTATCATCATAAATATAATGTTCCTCTCCATATCCTACCGGGAACCCTTGCTTGTCATTCGGATCGTACGAACCTGTCACTTCCCTACATTCCGAAGCTAGGAATGGATTGCGGTCATCCCTTTCCAACTGGTTGATAAAACCCAAACTGAAAGGCAACATGTTCCCGCATCCCTCGACATCCACACTCGGATTACTTTCTCCGGGATGGTCATCGGATTGTTCGGCTTCCAAACGATACGAACCTCCTCCTGCGAAGAATGCCATTTCCATGGATTCACCGGATTCCAATTGGAAATCTCCTTGCATGAACATGATTTGGTCTTCTATGACGAAAAATTCCTTGGATTCTATCATGTTTCCGGTTCCGATATTCCTAATCCTGAATCGTACGGAATCTTGGTCGCACTCACCTGAGACCTCAATACTGGAACCATCCCACATATCACCTACATCCCCACAAAGGGTATCGGGATAAATATGGGCATCCACGCAATAGGTTCTCCCTAAGAACCCTCCTGCATTCAGGGTATCACAAGGCAATTGTATATTGACGGAAAATGTACCACAAGTGCCGGGGTCCAAATTCCCTAAATCAAAAGTGTAGACATTATCCAGATTAGGGCCTGTATAAGGAATACTCGCAGTAGGTATGCTGAGTACATCTTCCAAGGTCAGTTCGATGTAGGCATCATCTGCCGTAACGGTTCCTAGGTTACAATAGGAAACGGTATAGATATTATCAAAACATTCCCTCAGGGCAAATGAGGATACATCCACTTCCAGGTAGGGACAGTATTCTGTTACACGCATCGGAATATCAACAGTAGTGGAATCAAAGGTATTCGAGTCCGTCAAATCCACGGTGTAGGTTAATTGGCAGGGTTCCATATATGGAACATCCAAGAATGCGGATACCACATAATTACCCGTATCCAAACTAAAGAAATAATCCCCTTGGGTATCAGTCGATGTCAGTTGGATATCTCCTTGGCTATCCTGTATCCTAACCACTACATTTTCCAAGCCCTCCTCGTCAGTATCATACAGGCAATTGGCATCAAAATCCCGATATACATTCCCAACCAAACCTTTGGGTAGGTATAATCCATCACCATCCAGTTTGAGTAAGGCGATATTGTCATCAGGGTCCAGACCTGTATTTTCCAAATCCCATTCACCACAAATGATGAGTCCCTCATCTGTTGTCTCATAAATGGACAGTGCTGCAACCAATTCTGGAATCTCCCTTTCCCAAATCGTATTTCCGGAAGCATCCAGTTTGATAAGGACTGCATTGAAATAATCCCTACGACCATATACCACGAAATTACCATCAGAGGTCTGTACCACCGCATTACCGTAGGTTGCATTTTGTTCTGCGTAGAATTGTTGGGTCCATGTGATGTTACCCGTAGCATCCGTTTTGATGATATATACATTATCATTTCCCTGATAACTGGATTCGCCGCACATGATGAATCCTCCGTCAGAAGTTTCGATGACATCGGACATGCCCTCTGAGGATTGATTCTGTAGATTGGAATAGAATTGTACCCATTCGGTCATTCCATTCGCGTCCACTTTTTGTAAGAAGGCATTATAGACCCATCCGTTATCCCCATCTATGTAGCTTCCTGTGAATGCAAAGCCTCCATCTGAGGTTTCAAACAGACTATTGGCAAAATCACTACTTTCCGTTCCATATTCCTGTGACCAAAGAATATTCCCTGCACTATCCAAACGATAAAGGAAATTCTGGCGATTCAGAAAATTACCATCCTCATCCAATAAGTATTGGGAAGATAAGAAAGCATAGCCTCCATCCGAGGTCACGATGATGTCACCCGGGCCACCAAGTGTACTTTCATCCACGTAGGTTTTCGTCCATTCGACATCTCCGAAAGGACTGAGTTTATGGATAATGATATTATCATCGGAACCCGAATTGATATTACCGAAAACGATATAGCCTCCATCCGGGGTATTCCGGATATACTTGCCTTGGGTAGCACCTCCGAACTCATAGGTTTGCATCCATTGTGTATCTCCATCCTGGTCAGTCTTGATGACATAGATATCGGCAAACACTGTTTGTGAGGTCCCTCCCGTCATGATGTAACCGCCATCAGGGGTGGGTATGGCACTACCAACGGGTTCGTCTTCTCCCATATTGAATCTTTTCTGCCAACGGGTCTGGGCATCCAAGCTGGAAGTCATCAAACAAAAGTAGAGTACTGTACATACTAAAATCCTAAGAGTAATGAATCGGTTCATGGAAATGATTTTAGTTCTTAAAAAAGAATTCGTTGCAAATGTTGAGCTAAATGAGGGTTAAGACAAGTACAGTTAGTCATAATTCTATTTAAAAACAGCACATTAAAATTTCATAAAATATTGATAAACAATTTTTTATTATTTTTATTAATATAGAATAACAGCACATATATTCGATGAATCATAACCGACTTTCAGACCTTTTCATGGCATTGGACTTTGAAGAACTCAGGGAAATTTCCAAATTCGTACGTTCCCCCATATTCAACCAACAAGAGAAAGTCGTTGCCTTATTCGATTATATCAGAAAACGAAGAACCAGAGGATGGAGCAATGAAAATATTTTCAGAAAATTGTATCCTAATGAAAGGTATGATGTTCAGAAAGTCCACCAGTTGAATTCCAACTTACTCCAACTCATCGAGCAATATCTCGCATGGAGGGAATGGAAGAACAATGGCATACAATCCGATTTGGATTTATTGAAAGCCTATCGGAAGAAGAACCTCAACAAACATTTTGAAAAGACATTAAGGAACATCCATTCCAAGATGGACCATTCTCCATACAGGAACGAAACCTACCACCAATCCAATTATCAATTACAAAAGGAGGCATTCCTATACGAAAGAGAAAGAGGCAGGACTGTCAAATTCAATCTGCAGGAACTTTCCAATACCCAGGACATACACTTCATTGCCGACAAACTAAAACATGCCTGCACCCTACTCTCACACCAAACCATGGTTAGCAAGGATTATGATAAGGGTTTATTGAATCAAGTATTGAATACGGTAGAACAAAATCCTGACTTACAAAACCATCCTGCTGTTTCGATTTATTATCAGGCATACTGCTCACTGAATAATCTCACCGAAACATCCTCATTCGAAATGCTGAAGAATCTGATGGATTCGCACATCCAAAAATTCTTCCCTTCCGAACAAAGGGACATTTACATTCTGGCCATTAATTATTGTATCAGGAAAATCAATTCCAATGTCCGTTCCTATTTCAAGGAAGTAAATCATCTATACAAAAAGGGGTTGCAGGATGGTGTTTTCATAGAACACGGTATCCTGTCCAGATGGACATATAACAACATCATTATATCCGGATTAAAGATGAGGGATTTTGATTGGGTCGAACAATTTATCCATTCTTATAAGCCTTATCTGGATGAAAAAACCAGAGAAGATAGTTTCAATTATAATCTTGCCAGATTCCACTTCGAAAAAAAGGATTATGACACAACCATGCCATTACTACTCAAAACAAAATTCGATGACTTACTTCACAACCTGGGAGCCAAGACCATGCTGGCGAAGATGTATTTCGAACTAAAGGAATGGGATGCCCTGGATAATTTGCTGGAAAGTTTCAGGGTGTACATCAATAGAAAAAAGGATATCGGATATCACAAGGAAAATTATATGAATATCATCTCATTCATCAAGAAACTCACCCAACTCCAACCTTATGAAAAATCCTATTCCATCACATTGGAACAACAAATCCTATCTACCCAGTCCCTGACAGAAAAGGAGTGGCTCATCCAACAAATACATAAGATTGCATCCTAGGACATTGCATTACTAATATTCATTAGAATTTGAATCCTTTTGGGGTTCCTCATATCTAGTCCTGTGCAATGCGGTCATGAAATCCACCACACCCACACTCCATGCAGTACGGACGATTTGTATTGAAAAAGTCATTATGGCCACAAAGAAAAGAATACCAATTACCATTCCTTTTGTGGAATAGCCTAATGCATCATAAATCCCGTAACCCATCAATGTGGAAAAAATCAGGAAAGGCACAATTACCCGTGCTGCATACATGATATTCATACCCATTTCCGCGATACGAGTATTTCGTTCATCCCTATCCTTTGCTGCCAATCCACCATCAATATCCTTTTCATCCAGAAGGTCATTTTTCATCCATTATATATTTTGTGGATATAATATCAAAGCAGGATTAATGCTATTCCATATTAATCGAAATTCCAAGGAGAATTCCAGACGAACGTGCGAATCAGCTCATATCAATTAAAGGAAATGTCATTTCCTGATCGAATGAAAACATTGCCACGACTAGATTTTTATGCAATTAGTCATTAGCTTTGCGCCACAACCGATAGCGGTTGTCATATTTTGAAACATACATGCTTATCAAGAAAGGCGGAGGGATTGGCCCTATGATGCCTTAGCAACCTACCTCATCGGAGGTAAGGTGCTAAGTCCAACTCCAGTAATCTGGAGAAAGATGAGTGAAAACCAGGATACCTATATCTGTTGTATCCCTAGCTTTCTCCTCCCATTCTTTGGTAGCATATTAAAACGACCAAGGAATGGAAATCCATATTCGCAAGACAGAAAAGAACTTTCAGTTCATCAGTAGTAATGGTGAAACTGAAATACCACTTTGTGCCACACCAGAAATGGAGCCCGGTAATTCAGGTTTCAGGCCCATGCAATTGGTATTGGCCTCACTAGGCGGTTGCATGTCCATTGATGTGATGCACATCCTCCTCAAACAAAGACAGGAAGTAGCATCCTATGAAGTCAAGGTAAGCGCCAGCAGGGTTGATGACACACCTGCCATATTTGAAAAAATCACCATCAGTCTCTTTGTCAAGGGAAAAATCAAGGAGGAAAAACTCCAACAAGCCATACAACTGAGTGAGGAAAAATACTGCTCTGTCCACAAAATCCTAGGCTATACTGCCGACATCACTACCGAATACTTCCTAAATCATGAATAAGCACTTTGAAACACTAGCGATTCGCAGCCAAATGGAACGAACGGCCCAAAACGAACATTCAACTCCCTTGTACCTGACCTCCAGTTTCGTATTCGATTCTGCTGAAAATGGAGCAGGAATTTTCAAAGGGGAAATCGAGGGTAATCTTTATTCCCGATTTTCCAACCCCAACACAGATGAATTCGCAAGGAAACTCTGCCTATTGGAAAACTGCGAATCGGGTGTAGCCACGGCATCGGGTATGGCAGCTGTTTATACAGCCTTAGCAGCCCATGTCCAAGCAGGCGACCATATCCTAGCATCGGGAGCCATTTTCGGGAATTCCAGATACATCATTTCACAGATACTGCCCAAGATGGGAGTTGAATACACCTTTGTTGATGTGGATGACAATCAAGCTTGGGAAGCTGCTGTCAGAGAAAATACCAAGCTGATTTATGTGGAAACTCCAAGCAACCCGACCCTCAAAACAGCAGATCTTGCATTCTTGGGACACATGTGCATATCTCACGATTTACTGTATGTCATGGACAATTGTTTTGCTACTCCATACCTACAACAACCCGCCAAATATGGAGCAGATTTGGTATTGCATTCTGCCACCAAATACATAGATGGACAAGGACGTGTTCTGGGTGGAGCCATATTGGGTAAGGAAGAAAAAGTAAGGGTTTGTTATGATTTCATCAGGAGGACAGGAGCCAGTCTCTCACCCTTTAACGCCTGGGTCTTATCCAAAAGTCTGGAAACCCTTGCTGTCAGAATGGATAGGCATTGTGATAATGCATTGCTACTGGCAAAGTTCCTTGAACAGCATCCTGATATCGAGCAAGTTACTTATCCACATCTCCCCTCCTATCCTCAATATGACTTGGCCATCAAACAAATGAGTCAGGGAGGTGGTTTGGTCGGTTGTGAAATCAAAGGCGGAGTGGAACGAGGTAAACGATTCCTCAATGCATTACAACTTCACTCCTTAACAGCCAATCTAGGAGATACCAGAAGTATTGCCACCCATCCAGCATCTACTACCCATTCCAAATTAAAGTCGGAAGAACAATTGGAAGTGGGAATTACGCCTGGTTTCATCCGGTTTTCCGTGGGTTTGGAACATTCCAATGACATCATCGCTGACGTAGAGCAAGCACTCAATAATTCCCAATAAACACATAGTATATACTCCAATCTTATCCATTAATCATCACGTCATTATGAATCATACTAAAACATACGACCATTCGAATCCATTCATTCTGGAATCCGGTCAAACCATCAATAATCTTAGGATAGCTTATCATACCTACGGGCAATTGAATGAGGACAAAAGCAATGTCATCTGGGTTTTTCATGCCATTTCAGCCAATTCCGATGTAATGGATTGGTGGCCCGGACTTTTTGGAAACCGTTGTTTATACGACCCCGAATCTTATTTTATCATCTGTGCCAATAGCCTGGGTTCACCTTATGGTTCCAGTCGCCCCAATGATTTGGATTTCCCACAATTCACACTCAGGGATGTGATACAAGCCCATCTCGTACTAGCAAGACACTTGAATATCCGACAGATACATACCATTATCGGAGGGTCTTTCGGAGGTAACCAAACCTTGGAGTTCGGTTATTCATTCCAGGGTGAGATTCAACATATGATACTCATTGCTTCTTGTTCGAGGGAATCAGCATGGGGCATTGCGGTGCATGAAGCACAACGGATTGCCTTACAATCCGATAGTACATTCGGACAAGTCGGTGGTGGTGAAGCAGGAATGAAAGCAGCAAGGTCAATGGCTATGCTGACTTATAGAACAGCGGATGCATTCATAGAACAACAAACCGATAAACATGAAAAACTGGATAATTTCAGAGCTGCTTCCTACATCCAGTACCAAGGAGACAAATTCGTAAAAAGATTCGATTCACTTTGTTATTACTACCTGACCAAATGTCTGGACAGTCACCATATCGGACGAGACAGAGGAGGAGAATCCAAGGCACTCGCTTCCATTAACATCCCAACACTTATTATTGGTATCTCATCTGATGTACTGATTCCTCCCAGGTTTCAGAAATTCATGTCGGAATATATTCCAAATTCTAATTACGAGGAAATATCATCTGATTTCGGGCATGACGGATTCCTTGTAGAAACTAAAAAAATAACAAGCAGCATCCAATCTTTTTATCAGAAAAATATGATTAGACAAAATGGGAATAATAGAAAAATATTAAAATTCGGAGGGTCTTCCCTGGCCAACGGAGATGCACTGGACCGAACAATTGGTATTATTCAAAACGAAATAAAGCATACTGCCAGCGCTATCGTTGTATCTGCCCGAGGAAAAAGCACCAATCAACTTATCCGATTATTCGAATTAGCTACCTCAGGAAAAAATTACACTAAGGAGTTATTTGAATTTATTCAATACCAAAAAAGTCATTTCATCACGAACGAATTGGATGATATTTTCGATTCATTATCTTCTTATTTAAATGCCATTTCCATTATTCAAACAAAAGATGAATCAGCGCATGATCAGATTGTTTCTTTTGGAGAAATAATCAGTGCCAAAACCATTACGATATTATTAAAAAGAAAAGGCATCAATGCTATTTTTATTGATGCCAGAAAAATCATTCACACCCATCTTATACTCGATGATTTCCAAATTAATCTTGAAAAAAGCCAAGCAGCTACCAAGGATTTATTTTATTCCCTAAACGAAAGACAGGTACCTATCATCACTGGATACATTGCACAAAGTGAACAAGGAAAGACGGTCACCCTAGGTCGGAATGGAAGTAATTATACAGCTACCTTAATTGCCAGTTTCATCGACGCTACAGAAGTACAAAACTGGACTGATGTGGATGGCATCTACAGTGCTAACCCCAAGCAGGTTCCTGATGCTGTAAGGATTGATACCATGAGTTACAGGGAAGCCAATGAATTGGCCAATTTCGGAACCTCCGTCCTCCACCCCAAAACGATACTTCCTTTGATGCAAAGCAGTATTCCCCTGAGAATCAAAAGCAGTCTGCAACCTGATGCTCCCGGAACACTCATCAACAAACAAGGCAATACCAAGGGCATTAAGGCCATCAGTGTCTTGGAAGACGTGGCATTGGTCAGCCTTGAAGGCAATGGTTTACAGGGAAAAGTCGGGATAGATGGACGAATTTTCAGTATCCTAAGCGAACGAAATATCAGTGTGAGACTAATCTCACAAGCTTCCTCTGAACGAGGCATCGGATTCGTGATAGATAAGAAAGACGCACATCAAACAGAATTGATTCTCAATCAAATATTTGAGGAAGAAATCAAGGCTGAACAAATCTCCAATATTAGTATCAATAAGGACATCGCCATTATTGCCATCGTGGGCCGACATAATTATTCCTTGGAAAAAGCCATTAAGGGTTTGAGGAAAAACAAGGTTTGGATGCATCTCATCAGCAATAGTATCAGTGGGGAACATATTTCCTTGGTCGTGGATAATAAGCGATTAAAAAAAGCGGTCAGGGTCGTCCACAATGAAGTCTTTGGCGCTATAAAAAAACTGCATCTTTTCGCATTCGGAAAAGGGAATGTAGGTTCGGAACTCATTCACCAAATACTAAATACGAAAACCAATATCATACAAGAAAGAAACTTGAATATAAAGATTATTGGGATAGCAGATTCCAAGAAATATATTTTCCAAAATAATGGAATAAAATCAGATTGGAAAGAACAATTATCACAAGGAGAAAATTACACACATATTGACGAAATATTATCAAGGATAAGAAAAGCAGGAATAGAAAATGTAGTCATTGCGGATAATACCAATGCTAAAGAAATATCCCTACATTATCCACAAATCCTAAAAAAAGGATTTGACATCGTAGCATCGAATAAGGTTGCGAATTCTGTATCTTATTCACATTATCAAAAAATAAGAAACGAATTAAAAAACAGGGGTAGATTATTTTATTACGAAACCAATGTAGGAGCCGGACTCCCGATTATTGATACCCTCAAGAACTTGTACCAATCATCGGATAAGGTAACGAGCATCAGAGGTATTTTCAGTGGTTCACTGAGTTACCTATTCAACCAATATTCCGTATCACAAAAATCATTTTCCGAAATCTTATTGGAAGCCAAGGACAAAGGATTTACCGAACCTGACCCCAGAGAGGATTTATCTGGGAATGATATGGGGAGAAAACTCATCATCCTCGCTAGGGAAATCGGTCTGGAAGTGGAATTTGATGCAGTTAGAATCAACAATCTCATTCCTGAATCCCTGAGGAATATCAAATCGTATGAGGATTTCATCGCACAAAAAAACATACTGGACCAACATTACCATTCCATCAAATCAGATTTAAGGGAAAATGAGGTATTGAGATATGTGGGTGAATTGGATGCCATCAAAAAAGAACTAGTGGTTTCATTGGTCAAGGTTGATGCTTCCAGCCCACTCGGAAATATCAAGAATGCGGATTCCATCTTTGAGATTTATACCGAGGGATATGGCGAGCAACCCATCATTCTCCAAGGAGCAGGTGCAGGCCCCGTAGTGACAGCCAGAGGGGTTTATTCTGATTTATTGAGAATAGGAGCGCAGATGTAATTGTCGGCATATGGTACCATTCATATTCTTTCAATAAAAAAATAACTACTTTTGGTAACAGACTAAATTCAAACTGTTATAAAGGGATGTATTCAGAAGACGAGAAAATTCTGAAAGCGTTTAAGAGAGAGGATCAGGTTATCATGAAAGCATTCTATGATAACCATAAGGAAGCATTCCTATCATTCATCATGGGCAAATTTTCGATGAGTGCGGATCATGCTGCGATTTTGTTCCAGGATAGTTTCACGACCCTTTACCTCAACATAAGGAAAGGCTCATTGGAACTCCCACTAAAATCATCACTGAGAACCTACCTCTTTAGCTTAGGCAAATACAAGGCACTGAACAACATCAGAAATCAAAAGAACAAATCTTTTGTCGATGAGATTCCGGACGAAGCTGTCCTACCTCAGGTAGAACGCATGTTGGAAATCGAGGAGACGAAGAAAAAGACCAAGGCACTCCTTGAAAGAATCGGAGAACCTTGTAGAAAACTTCTGACTTATCTTTTCATTGAAGAAAAGGATTATGAGGAAGTAGGCAGACTATTAGGTATTGAAAAATCAGGTACGTTGAGGAAAAGAAAATTCGATTGCCTGAAAAAAATGAGAGCATTATTGTAAGACAATGGAATTCAACTGGGATGACATAGAATCATATATCCGGGGTAACCTTTCAGAAGAAAAAAGGGCTGACTTCGAGAAAGCATTACAATCCGATGCCGACCTCAGAAAGGAAGTGGAGGACTATCGGGGTCTACTCAGAGGATTCGACATGCTAAGGGACGAGGCGAAAGTCCGTTCCATGATGGAGCATTGGGAAAAAGATACTACCTCATCCTTGTCTACCACTCCTGTCAGGAAACTGAATCCATTCAGGATTTCAGCCATTGCAGCCGGACTTGTTCTATTACTCGGTGCATTCTATTTCCTAGGCATCCAGCCCTATTCCGACAATGCATTGTATGCCCATCATTACACTGACAAGAACACCAGTACGGCCATCAAATCCGATACCTCAGGAGACCATCCGCTCCAACAGGGTTTCGATGCCTATGAGAATGGACAATTCCAAGCGGCACTGAATCATTTCAATTCCATTCCCGTACTGGATCCTAATTATAATACATCCCTCTATTATATGAGCCATTCCTATATGAAGCTTAAGGACTGGGACAATGCCATCACCCAAATCAATACCATTATCGGTGTAAGGGATGTACGGTATCAGGAGGAGGCAGAATGGTTAAGAGTCTTATGTTACCTACAGAAAAAAGACCCAGAAAACCTCGAGGTAACGCTATCCGAACTCGTTAAGAATCCCAATCACTCCTACAATAAAAAAGCAAAGGAACTCCAATCGGAATTGAATTCACCATTGCGTTCATTGGTTTTCTGATATCACCATATTGCAAATGGTAATCATACCACCCAACCCATATTCCCAAGGGAATAAAGCCAATAATTCAATTGTCTAAAAAAGCATATGGAAAAAATATGCCTGATTATTATCATCATTTTCCTTTCGAATGGCCTACATGGCCAAACCGAAGTTCGTTTCCATGCCATCCATCAGGGTGAATCCCTCATCATAGATGCGGATATGGACGAATGGAATGGTACAGATACTACCATACAACAGTTCAGGTGTTACCTATCAGGTTTTGAATTTTTCCTCAATGGAAAGGCTGTTTACCAACAGGAAGAAAGTTATCACCTCATTGATTTCTCCAAGGATGGTAAACAATCCATCCTACTCAATACCCCAGAAGCTATTACCTATGATGAGATGGTCTTCAACTTAGGTATCGACAGTACTAAGAGCGATAGCGGCATTTCCGGTGGGGATCTTGACCCCATGCATGGCATGTATTGGACTTGGCAGAGTGGTTATATTTTCTTCAAACTCGAGGGGCAATCCAAGGATTGTCCCAGTAGGAATAATGAATTTCAATTCCATATTGGAGGTTTCCTATACCCATTCAATGCCAATAGGAAAATCCGACTCAAGACCCAGATTAAAAAGACAATCAATATCCATATCAATCTTGATCCCTTACTGGAAAATATAGATTGGAATGAACAGAATCATATCATGAGTCCAAGCACGGAAGCCATGGAATTAGCTGATTTCATCACCACTATCTTTTCAATTCCCAATGAAAAGGAATAGATATATCATTGGAATTACGATACTGTTGAGTTGGGCATTCCTCTATGATGATGTAGTTCATTGGGATATCCAACCCGAACATTTTCCTGTCATGGAATATGATTTCAGTCAAAACCCCTTGGATTCCCAAATCATACAGTTGGGGAGGGCCTTATTCTATGACCCCATCCTCTCCAAGGACGGCAGCATATCCTGTGCTTCCTGCCATTCTCCTTACCATGCTTTTGCCCATACGGATCATGCATTGAGCCACGGCATAAATGACTCCATCGGAACAAGGAATGCACCCGCACTATTCAATCTCGGTTGGCAAACCGCATTCATGTGGGATGGCGCCATACACCACCTTGATGTGCAGGCCCTTGCCCCCATCCACTCTCCAATAGAAATGGGAGAAACCCTAACAAGCGTCATCTCGAAATTAAAGGCAAGTCCTATCTATCCAAAATATTTTGAGAATGCATTCGGGGACAACAAGATAACAGGCGAACGAATCCTAAAATCCCTTTCCCAATTCCAACTCACTCTGGTCTCCGCTCATTCCAAGTATGATAGGGTCAGTTTAGGCATGGACACATTCAACATTCAGGAATCAAATGGTTATGAACTATTCAAAACCCATTGCAATGATTGCCATACCGAACCCTTATTCCATAATAATTCCTTCATGGATAATGGATTAGCTGTGGATACCACATTGAATGATTATGGAAAATGGATAATGACGAAGCAATCCATAGATAGCCTTAAATTCAAGGTTCCTAGTCTCAGAAATCTTAGTTACACCTATCCATACATGCATGATGGGAGATTCAAAAAATTAAGGCAGGTACTCAATCATTACAGTTCCGATATATCATCAGAAAGGAAACTGCAAGTATTGAATGGACCATTACAACTAACATCGAATGAAAAAACGGACATCATCGCATTCCTTTTAACACTCAATGATCCTGATTTTGTATTTGATTCAAGGCATCATTTCCCCAGAAACATTTTATTACCTAGGGAAGAAAATAAGGATTGATATTGTCCAATGAATAGATTTTGTAGTTGATTCATAATGAAGTTACGAATCAACACATCGACAAGTACTTTAAATCAAACAAGATGAAAAAAACATTTTTACTCCTTTGTTTGCTCAATGGTTATTGTTGGGCAATACAGGCACAGGACCACCCAGCCATTATCTCATGGCTACAGAATACCACTGAAACGGGTAGTTACTATGCGGCAGGGAATTCCACTCCCATTGACAATAATATTCCATATAATTGCCAAACTGTGGAGTACTCCGACAATTACGTCTACGTCACCACCAGTGGTATTCCATCATACACCACAGGACCTTTTACAGATGGGAATCCATTCCAAGCGGAAAATCAAAATGCCATATATAGGTTCACGCTCAATCCACAAGAGAATACAGGGGCTCCACAAGCTACCACACCCGGGAATATCGGTGTCTTCATCAATGGGGTATCACTCTTTGACTACAGGGATGGTGTTGCTTGGAACCCACAGACCAATTCGCTGTGCGGAGGTCCGGGTAATCCACCCTGTCCCGGCGGACCAATGGCTCAACAGGATTGGAACAGGGATGCCATTCCTGCCGAAAGGGCCGGATTCGATTGTTCCAAAGGGCATCCTGCAATGGGCAATTATCACCATCACCAAAACCCATCCGCATTTGACTTGGATCTGAATGTCATCTCTGATATATGTAACCTTTATGATGCTGATGGATTATACGCCATTGACCCTAACCAACATGCTCCATTGATTGGTTTCGCTTATGATGGATTCCCCATCTATGGGGCCTACGGATACAAGAATGCAGACGGAACGGGCGGTATTACAAGAATAAAATCAAGTTATCAACTCAAAAATATAACCACTAGGCCCAATGGTCCGGATGTGGGCCAACAAATCACAATCAATGGCCCGATGGGTACGAATACACAAACCATGTTCTTAGGATATTTCCGTGAGGATTATGAATATGTGGCTCATCCCAATGAGGAGGATTTCCTTGATGAACATAATGGTAGATTCTGTATCACTCCCGAATATCCTAATGGTACCTATGCCTACTTTGCTACTGTGGATGAGGACTGGAATTCAGCCTATCCCTATGTGGTAGGGCCTACATTCTATGGTGTGTATCAAAATGCATCCGTCAATAGTATCAACGAAGTCACGACCACTTACACACCCACAACGGGATTATCAGACCTCAGTCTGGATGGTGTGGATGTAACCGTCTTTCCCAATCCAGCTTCCGAACTCATTGCCGTGCAATGTAATGGATTGGTAAAGGATGAATTGAATGCAGAACTGATTGATCTCACAGGAAAGGTCATCCAATCCAAAATTATTAAAACGGGTAGTACCATTACATTCTTTGACTTACAAACGGTTTATAGTGGCACTTACATCGTGAGACTTTCCAATTCCAAAAGCCAAAGCACACACAAGGTTACGGTAGCCAAGGATTAATTGTTCCTTACGGAGAATGATACACATCCCGCATATTGGATACATCCAGTATGCGGGATTTTTTGGTACCAAAATCATACTCAAAAAGAGCCAACCTCCTACCTATCCAGCATTGAATTGATATTTCCCTCCAAAAAAATCATTGAGTTGGTAACGATATTCCATTTCATGCTATCAAGCCATGAAACCAATAATGAAACTGTCATACATCAACCAAGATCAAATGAAAAATATCCTTTTAGTTCTTAGCATCCTGTTGACCCCAATCATTGCCTCCGCTATCGTCAAATATGACGAGGGGAGGGTGACTGTTCTTGTAAAAGATAATTATAATGACACAGTAGCTGTTCAGCTTCTTCAAGATATGTTGGACTCTACGGCTTACTATTATCTTCCCCAATATCCACACCTCACTAAAAAAGGTGATGCTTTCGAAGTACTCTGTATCAAGTATGTGGGTGAAAGCAAGGAGGAAAACGGTGGATTATTCCATGCCCTGGTAGGATTCACATTGCCACCGAGCATGTTGGAGGAAGCCAATAGAAAACTCCAACTCATCCATCCAGATGCAAGAATCGCTGGGCCAGTTCCCATGCAACAAGCGAGTAAGGATGGAGAAAACGGAATGGCCTCATTCAAAATCGTATCCTCCATTCTGAACGAGAATAGCGGATTCACTCAATCTATCCTTACCTCAGGACATGCTCCCCTACTTCCTGACTCCAAAGCTGCCATTGCTGCCAAACTCAACCAACAGGGTGCCACCCTATTATGGGAATCCATGCAAAGCAGTACTTCTGATGTATCCGTGACGATTTCAGGCAGCTACGAGGCCATGGTAAGGGGATATAACGCTGTCGTGTCCGCAGAGGTATCGACAGTGTACGAACACCTGAGTATGGTCGTCAATCTACAAAAGGATTTCTCTAAGCGACACCTAAGAAGTGTCATGGATGAATTAGTCCAGAATCAAGTATTGAATATCGACGTCTTCGACCGTTCAAATGGATTGGGTATCAAGAATGATGACATGGAATCCATCCTTGAACTGGTGACCGAAAAAATCATGGAGCTCATGTTCGATGCCCAAGTCGGTTGGGCACAGATTCCTGAGAAAGAAGATGCCATCGAAGCAGGGCAGTTGAAAGGCAGGCAAAAGAAGGGATGGTTCGCCCGTGTATTCGGTGGGCATGATAACCCTAAATACGTATCTGACGACCAAATCGTCCTCAAGAGCAGAAAGGACATCCGTACCAATACATTCTATCTCAACCTAAGCAAATCCACTACCATTAAGGTTCCTTTCTTTACTTCCGGGAATCTTGGCGGGCTATACAATGAGCATCAGGACAACAGCCAATACTTCAAGGTGGTCAATCTTGATGACCCTACATTCCAATTCAGGGATATTCATTTTCAAATTGATGGGAATTTCACGGAATCATTCAGTGACATCATCAATTCGGTAGCCATCAAATTCAAGAAGAATATGAATGATGGAACCAACAATGATATCAATAAGGAATTCATCGTTAGTCAATCCGATTTGGAAAAGGGTGATGATATTTTCGAAGTACAATATCCTAGGTTGAACCGACCTTTGGAAGAATGGCTGAACTATGAATACCAAATACTCTGGAATATCAAGGGAGAGGACGAACTCATCAGGATTCCCTCCGAGGAGGAATGGGCTAATGCCAATGACCCCATCATAGCTCTCAAGCCACCTTTCCTCAAGAAAATCGTGGAAATTGATGCAGAACGCTCCCTGTTCAGCAATGCCAATGTATCAACAGCCACAATCAAATTCTTTGTGATTCTCAATGGGAAACCCACTCCCCAAAAAACCATCAAACTCAGGGCATCAGATGAGGAAAATACGAAAAAGATCGCCCTTTACCATGACAAGGACGAACCCATTGCCTATCAGATTACCTGGTACTCATCCAGCGAAACTACGGTAGAAACACCTAAGGTCCTAAAGGATGACTATCTGTTCATCGTCCCTAACCAAGAATAAAATAATCCAATGAAAAATAAAATCATCATCATACTGGGTGCTCTGTTCCTTATGTGCCATTTAGGAATGGGACAGGATTTACTCATCAACCAAGGACATCGTTCTGAAAATGGATTGTGGTGCTTCCCTTTACTTTCGGATACGACCCAATATTTATATCTCCCAGCAGATGCCGCATTGGTCATGGAGGATTCCCTACCCAAATTCTCATTCATGAGATATATTTTGGAAAAACCAAGTACGGAAGCATCTTCCTCGGCCTTATCCCAGGCGGATGGTGGTGGCATCCTGCACTTTTTGGTGCAATACGATACCCCAAAAGGAATGATTCAACAAGCAGAAGAAGAACTCAGGGAAACCTATGAAAATGAGGACATTAAAATCAGAGGCCCCGTTGTTTTCAAAAAAGCCAGATATACCGTCATTTCTTCTATCGTCAATGAGGATAATGTCCGAACCAATCGCTATCTGACTTCGGGAGAAGCACCTGTATTGGAGGGGAGCAAGATTGCTTTGGCCTTTGAAATGGACCCGATTAAATCCAAATTACTCATGGAAAGTCTAAAAATGACCACATCTGATATTTCCGTAGCATTCGAACTCACATTCGAGGGTATCAGCGATCACTTTGAAGCCAGCATGGAAGTAGATTGGAATGAAGTGAAGAATAGTCAATCATTCGGAGGAAAAGCCAATGTTTATGTAGTCAGTGCAGAAGTGGAAGCAGGTTTCGAAAAACTGAGGAAGAATAATAACATCCGATTGGATATCAGAGGCTCCAACACTAAGATGGAAGCATTGATTCAGGTGGTTTATGACAAATTACTTACGCTCATGTTCGAGCCTGTCATTAAGGATGATGTTCCCAAGGAAGATAATTCCAACTCCGAGGATTTCATTACGGATGCCGTAACTGGTTTATTCGAAACAGATGGGGCATTGGGGAGTGGTAATATACTCGGGTTCGGGCTCAGTGCACATTACAAACAAAAGGATATCAATTTCCAAGGGACTGGCACAATGGATTTCACAGGGAGGTTTCCCTCTGAACGCAATCATTTCCTCACGTTCAACCTTGGTAATCTCTATCAGGAATATGGTCAGGATTCCCTCATATTCAGGGATGTCCCGATGTGGGATCCCGCATTCCAACAAAGGGCTGTCTATGTGGGTATTGATGGTTCTCTTGAAAGGGAGTTCGAGGATATGATAGAGGGCGTGACAGTCTGGATCAAGAAACAACATGCTAATGATGATATCACCCTGAAGGACGTGTTTGTTAATAAGGATAAGTTCTCGGAATCAGAGGGTCGGATTCCTATTATTTACCTCAATCATGGAGATACCGATTTGGACCAATGGATGAATTATGAATACAAAACCATTTGGAACTTTACTGGTGGTGCGAAGTTCACTACAGCATACAAACCTGATGCATCTTCGATGATTAATCTATATACCCCATTCAAAAGAAAAGCCATCGAACTAGAGGGTGATTTGGATGAATTGACCCAAGCTGACATCAAGGTCACCAAGGTGAAAATCGAATACGATTTCTTCGGAGAAACCCAATCACATGATGTAAAAATCAGACAAGGGGATGCCCTCGATGAGAAATCATTCGAAATCACTCTCCCTAATGACCAAGATGAAATCAACTATACCATTACCTGGTTCAAAAAGGATGGTTCCAGAATGGAAAAACAAGGAACGGACCAATACGGACTTATTTTCATAGACGACTTACCGGAGTAGTTCCCAACATACATCATCACCATGAAAAATATCATTATCCTTACGATAATTAGCCTTTGCCTTGTCATATCCGTAGGCCAGTCGAATGCCCAGGATGAACTCACTATCCTTATCCCGACGCCTAAGGATAGCTTAGAAGTCAGGTTATTCAAGGGGGAAACCCTACCTAGCGGAGCCATTCCATACAACTATCTGCCCCTACATCTCAGATTGTCCGAACGGGATGAATATCATGAATTCTCTTTTTTCTCCTATTCAGGTGACAATGGGGAAATCAAGGGAAGCATACTGCATTTTCTTCTGGTATGGGGACTAGACAATGAACAAAGGAGTTACATCAATCAATTCCTAACCAAAGAAGTGGATTCCCTCGCATTCCTCAATCGGTCCATTGCCAATTGTATATCCGATGACCACCTCATCAGTATCACATCCGATAATGAATTGGGTGAAATGCTGGGAAACAGCCTCAATAGCCAAAGTGGAATCGCTTATCAGGAAGGAACCAAGAGCGCCATGTCATTCAAACTTAATGCGGAAACAACCCTAAGGATGCAACAGGAATTAGAGCAACCAGAAGCCATCAAGAACATATGGCTGACTGTCAATATGGAATGTTCAACCCCAAAAGGCGAAATAATCCAAATAGAACTAAAAGATAATCTATACCACATTTTCAATCCAATTATTATTTCAAAAAATCATTGATATGAAAAACTCAATCATGCAATTAGGAATCATCATACTGGGTACTATTCTCAGTCTAGGATATTCCGATATGAATGCACAAACCATCTCTTATGAGAACCAGATAGAAATCATCCTGGATGATGATATCAACGTTACCCTTTTCAAGGATCTAAACAACAATAATTATTATTACCTACCTCCGCCTCAATCTCTCAGGTTATCCACCAAGGATGTGGAGGGAGAAGATACTCCTGAATTCCTTTTCCTTAAGTACACCACCAATGAGAATACAGAACAGGGAGGGATTCAGGGAGGCTTGTTACATTTCCTTTTGGAATGGGGACTAACTTCCCAACAATTGTCCCAACTGGACGAAAAACTTAAGGAAAGAACCAACAATTGGAGCCATGTAAAGGGACCCATCGACCTTGAGGCTACAGCTGAGAATTCCTTTCAGATTGTTTCTGCTGTTCTGACGGATGATGAATTCGCCACCAATTTCAGTACTTCCGGCAAAGCTCCGCCAATGGCTGGAGGAAAAGCAGCCGTTGCTACGAAACTAACCAAGGAAGGCGCTCAAATCCTAGCCGCTACCTTTGATGAAGCCAATTCCATTACGGATGTCTCCTTGGCATTGAATTATAGTTATACCACAATCGTAAAAGCGGCAAAGGGCAAACTGACCTACAATTGGGAGAGCCTGGAAGAAAAATCCGACGCTATGGTTCATGAATACCTAAGGAAGGAACTCGATGGCGACCAATCATTCCAAAGGGCGATGAATGTGTATGAGGACCTCAAAAAGGAAATGGGTTCACAGAATTGTGGCATGTCCAGTTCCATGCAAAATTTACTCTTGGCAGGTGGTGCAGCTGATGCCGTTATCGGCAATACTGGTGGTAGTAGAAGTTCAGGTGGAACCTATGAATACTTCGTGGGTGAGGAAACCATGAGAAAGATTTATGAATTCATGGAAGAACAGGAAGTCATCAAACTGGAATGGGAGGAAACCCTTGCGGATGACCGACTGGAAGTGATTCGTACTGCATTCTTCCAATATTTTCTTAATGCATTCGCAGACCAGGAATTCCCTGACTACCTACAACTACCCAAGGATGAGAATGGACCAAAAGTCGAGAATCCCATCAAGAACCATGCAGAGGGCATGTACACTTTCAAAAGCTGTACGGAATTGGAGTCCAGAAAGAGCAAATACAAGGAGTTGAGATTGGAAAACATCAAACTTCCTGTAAAAAAGAGCTTCCAAATGGTAACGAATCTCGCTTCGACATATAAACAAGTAGAAGACAATCCCAATTGTGTGGCAAGTGTCATCCTAGATGAACCATTCTTCCAACACAGGGATATCAATTTCATATTGGATCTAGAATCTCATGCCATGTTCGATAGTGAAGTTAATTATGTGAATATAGAAGTCAAAAAGACCCGTAGTGAGGGAAATGATTTCAGGCAGTCCATTACCATAGACCCACAGACATTCCAAGATAGGGGTGCCACACATTCCGTAACCTACGCCCGAGGCGAAGATACCAATTCGGACACTTACAAGTACAAGGTTCAATGGAGTTTGAAAGGAGGACAACTCTATCCTGAGAATCCTCAATTCGTAAAGGGAGATTGGAGTGGTGTAACCCTTACGCCACCTATCCAACCTCGTCTAATCGAATTTGAAGCAGACCTTGGAGAATTGAGCAGTATGGGTATCGTCAGAGCCACATTGGAATTGAGGTACTATAAGTATGGAAAAGAAATCCTCACCAATATCCCAATGAGGGTTTCCAAGGGGCAACCCCTTGTCGAAAAAATGATATTCACCGACCGTGATGCCACAGCTTATGCTTATAGACTCATATTGACCCACAGGGAAAAAGGAAAAATGGCACTAGAATGGGAAACGAGCATCAATGATGATTACATCTACGCTACAATTCCCGAAGAACTCAGGGAAGAAGACCCAACATTCATAGAAAAAGTCATCGAGGTCGGTAAGGAAACCATCAGGTCTGGCAGCAACGGCACAGTATCTGAAGAAGATGCCATTCTTGATAAGTTCAAGGATATCTTCAATAATTAACCTTAGGATAGGGCTGCCCAAAAGGGCAGTCCCATCACACCCCTTACAACCGAACAGACAACCATCATTAAAAACCAGTGAAAATGAAAATGATAAAAAATTCAATCGTATTACTCTTACTTGCATTGGCCTTTCAGCTGAATGCCCAAAAAGTGATATTGGATAAGGGAATCAGAGCAGGGGAACTACAACTTTTCCCTGATGTCAGTGCCCCTAACAATTATTACTACATGGCGGATAAAATCCGAATCGCACAACAGAACGATGGCACACCTTATTTCTCTTTCATCAAGTATGTTAGGAATGAGGATACGGCAAGTGCTAGCAGTTCGGGGATTTCCACTTCCAACAATGGCGGAGGTATCGTACATGCTGTCGTGACATTCGATGTTACGGATGAGATGAAGAAAGAAGCGGAAAAAGAATTGAAAAGGTTCAATGCCAATGCTAAGATTGCAGGCCCCATCATTTATAAAGCAGGGAAAATCATGCTAGTTTCCGCATCCATTGAAGGCAATACCACAAAAGTCATCGGTGTCGGAAATGCTCCACTTTTAGAGGGACAAAAAGCAGCCATTTCAGTGATGTTGAATAAGGAGGGAGCTGACATCCTTTGGGCCACATTCCAAACTCCCACACCGGATATTTCATTTAGGATGGAAATGGAAATAGCAGGATACCAATCCCCAAAAAATGTAACCATCGAAGCGGATTTTGACCAAATGTATACACACCGTACATTCGAAGCAGCAGTGGCAGCTCCTGTTTTTGCTGGTGAGATTCATGATGCTATGGAAGAACTGGAAAACAATGGAACCATCAAGGTAACTCAAATCGGAGAAGACGAAAATCTGAATACCCTAAAGGAATCCGTCTATAATAAATTGATGGAGCTGATGTTCGATAAGGTAGGTGGACAATCCTCAAGTGATTTGGGACAACTGACGAGTATGGCAGGAGGCAGCAACACCAGTATGCTTGATCGTGCTACAACCATGCTGACCAATGCAAGGAATGAGGCAAAGGCCGAGAATGAAAAAATAGAAGCTGCAGCTGCACAGAATGCCAGATCAGAGGCAGAGGCCAGAGCAGAAAGTAGGAGGAGAGCAGATGCACATTATGAGGAAAATGATATTGATTTCCGTCCACCCAACCCCAATGGCCAAGGAAGGGATGCCAAGGACAAAGGTCCCAAGAAAGTAGCCGTCCCTGAAATATCCATTGCCGTTTCTTTCAAGAGAAAGAGGATCAAAAGAACCGGAAAGTATTTTGTCAATCTCAATAAATATTCTGAGGAAGACAGGACATTCCCATTCTCGCAAAATGTAGGAAATATCCTAAAGGATTGCCCATCCTGCCTGAAGAAAGTCAACCTCGATGACCCACTTTATAAACAAAGGGATATCCTTGTGAACCTGATTGATGTGAATGCCACGGATTTCGGTCAATATATCGGAAGTGTGGAAGTACTCATGAAAAAGAACCATGAGGGAGGTGAGGAAACATTCGGAAACATCGTCGTGGATAAGAATGTATTTCTGAATCAGGCCAATAATTTCAAGATGCAATACGGTTGGAAGGATGATAACAACCGTGATGAATGGCTGAATTATGAATTCAAGACCAAATGGGCATTCTCCGGTGGGAACATCATAGAAACAGATTGGCAAACCGGTGATTTCGGTGCCATAGACATGGTTCCTCCGTTAGAAAAAAAGGATGTATATGTAGAATTGGATCCTGATTTTGCAGAAGATGAGGATATACGAGCCATTGAGGTCAAACTCTTTTTCAAGAATGGCGACAAGGAAGAAAAACGCACTGTCAATATCAAGACTAGGGACAATATCCTTTCGCAAAGCGCACAACTCATCCTACCCAGAGGAGTAGATAATTATGAATATGAAATCACTTATTTCGTTAAGGGGAAACGCCCCCAAACCAAGGAGCGTATACCTTACGATTACAGCTCCATCTATATTGATACTTTCTAGGCATCAATGTGAAACCAGGCTTGGAACATAACCAGCCGGCCATCCAAAACCAATCATTTGATTTATAGCTAGGCACCATGGGTGTATCCATTCCCAAATGGTATGGACAGCCACCCTTGTGCCTACATTCATCAACACTCAAATTATCATCATAATGAAAAAATTAATCATCATATTCATGACATTGTGCTTCATCAATGTCATAGCATTCTCCCAAGAGGGAAATGAAGAAAAATGCGAGGCGGACAATCTATTGAAATACAGTCTCGAAAATGATTCCGAATTCAGAACCAAGTATAATAACCTCATGGAATGGATTGAGGACTGGATTAGGAATCATCCTGTGAATCCCCAATTGCATAATAATCCCGTAACGATACCTGTCGTGGTTCATGTCCTGTACAAGAACAATAGCGAGAAGTTATCCAAGGCAGTCGTTGATTCCCAAATCGAAGCATTGAATAGAGATTTCATGATGACCAATACCTCAGAAATCAGCTCCAAGATTCCTGATGAGTTCAAGGGATTACCTGTGAGTTCTTTCATCAGATTCGAATTGGCAAAAAGGGACCCGGATGGCAATCCTACCAATGGTTACAATTTACAAGCGACGAACAAACCCTATTTCATCGCTAGGAATTATCAGAATGGAACCTACCCAAGGGAAGAACGAACCAGTCAGGGAGTAGAACCATGGGACACGGATCGGTATATGAATATCTGGGTTTGTGATATCAGGAACATGTCCTCATCAGGAGTGGCAGGTACTTCATTATTAGGTTATGCCACATTTCCTGAGATGAATGCACCACAAGGTATCACCATTACCACAAGTGCATTCGGAACAACGGGTAACCACAGAACCAATAGCCAGTACAATGATGGTCGTACCGCTACCCATGAAGTAGGACATTATCTGGGATTGAGGCACATATGGGGTGATGGTGGTTGCTCTATTGATGACCATGTATCAGATACACCTATCCAAGGGAATAGGAATCTGGGCTGTCCATCACATCCTACAAAATCATGTAGTCAGAATACCCAATACACATCCGATATGTTCATGAATTATATGGATTACTCCGACGATGCTTGTTTGTATATGTTCACTGCAGGCCAACGAGCCAGAATGTTGTCCCATTTCGCACCGGGTGGGAAGCGGGCCAGTTTGGCTACATCCACTGCCCTATTCCCACCAGATGCACAGGACATCACTTATAATGAAATCTATCTTGAGCCCTCACTGTCCGACCAACCCTCATGGAAAGCAACCTGTGCGATGCTGAATGGTTGGATTTATGGCGAATGTCCGGATATCGACCACCTAATGAGTTTGACCGGTGGCCGTTCCAGAAATATTGATGGTCTGCCCCAGGAAATCGACCAAGTATCCTATGCTTGTGCATTGGATGTAAGGGAAGTCAATGTATGTTATCCTGTCGCTACATTCTATCAATTACTACAGGATGGCCCGATAGGAATCATCTCTGTGGATGATGATGAATACTACGGTCTGGTCGTACACGGAATGGTTTTCGACCAAAGGACCGGAACAGCCCTACTCAAAATCAAGGACCCGCTGAATGTAGGCCCTAGGAACATCTTCGCTGTCAACCAATCTGGTTCGGAATATAACATCTCATACAATGATTTCATGATTAGAAGTATGGAAGCTGCAGCTGAGGATGGAAAGCGGATTTTCCTTGTCACCCCTACCCTCGGGCAAGTCAACTAAAAACATACCGAACCGGCCTGAATCCTAAGCATAGTCTAGGATTCAGGCCCTTTCACCCATTCATTATACGAAATGATACAACAATGGAATATATCACGAAACTGATGGTCATCCTAGGCATCATCGCTTGTATGACCTCCAATTCAATAGCGCAATCTTTTGCGTTCCAACATGAAGCCAGCGCTTCCAATATCAAAGGGAATTATACCGTACTGAATCATTCTTCTATTAATAATAGAACAGATATGGTTCTCATCGTCACTCCTGTGTATAAGTCGGGGACCATGAATACCAGTGAGGTCGCTGTGAAATACATCAATAGCAGATGGACAATATACAATATGACAACCAGTACCAGAATACCCCAAGGGCAAAAATTCAATGTACTGGCTGTTGACCCTAAAAAAACAAGGCATGCATTCGTTCATAAGACCTCTGGTAACAATCAGGATATTTCATTGAAACATGTTTCCAAAATGATGGTGAACCCCTCATCCAACAAATCCAATGGCTATGCACTGATTACTCCCTTGCTCAAATCAGGTAGTAAGGTCAATAACAAAACGGTAGCCACATGGTATTATCAGGGTACATGGAGGGTTTATAATACGGACAAATCAGCCATGCCGCATAATGTATATTATAATGTTGTCATACTCAACAAAGGTGAATTGAAAGCTTCCGAATGGGGAACCTCAGGAAAATCATTCCATCATAAGAGTACCCGTGATTATCGAAATACATTCCTTGGTTCGGAACCCGGTAAGGATGAATTAATTTTCACAACTCAAAAATGGGTGAGTGCCTATCACAAGAAACCTGTGGTCGTCAGTGATGGAGTCAGCCGTTCCTATATCATGAGTAGTACGAGTGCCTATAAGATTCCTAAGAATACGGGATTCTATGTCGCATTCATCAAAAAGGAAACGCTGAAAATCTACATTCCTCCCGGAGGTTACAAGGACATTACCCTAGCTACTGATATACATGCCAAAATCAACCCCGACCTCATCCGTACCGATTTGGTGAAGAATCCCGGTAGCATGTTCATCATTCCTGAAAAAGGAAGTGGGAATGCGGATGCAGAGGAAGAAATAGATACGTCTATCAAAGGCCCCAACAAGGTTGACCGTATTGAAATCAATGAAATCTTTGGTTCTAGTCTAGGAAAAAAATTGAATATCAATCATGAGATTTTTCAGGACATCAATAATACACTCGGATTCTATTACTACCTACCTGCCAAATATTCCTTGGACTGGGATAGGGAAAAGGGCAAATATGCTTTCTATATCCAATATCTCACCAGAGCTGAGGGAGAGGAAGAAAGAATCAAGGTTACAATGAGGCTTACGCCTAACTTGTCACAGGATGATATCGCAGTGGCGGAATCCATGTTGAGAACTAAAAAAGGAAAGAATGCCATTCTGATGCCCATGATTATTGAGAAAAGGGATGTCAATCTCGATATCCTTAAGAATGTGAGTGGCATTGATGAGGAAAGTATCGTCATCAGTCTTACGGATGATAATATTTCGGACCCCATTACCATCGAATGGATAATGGAGGGTTCAGGTGCTGTGGATGATTTTGTGAATTCACTCTTTAGTGGATTGGGATTATCGGGTTCCATCAATTTCTTCCCTTATGGGGACGAACAAGAAAACGAGGTTTACTCGGCGGATATCCACATACAAGCCAATAATGAGAAAACATTCGGAAGTTACCTGGCATTCAACCAGACCAATGAAATTACCAATGGATTCAAGAATCCTGCGGATTATCCTATGATAGTCCAGAATATCGTTCTACTCAGAAAGAAGAATAATGGAAAATATACAGTGGAAGCCATACCTGCAACGTTGGGAGATATCAGTCCCAATCAGTTCTCCGACCCTTTGCCTGATGATATAATACGCAAATTCCAAGGAGACAGGATTGAAAAATTGTGGATTGACTTTGATATTGATGACTGTGGTGTCTGTGACGAGGCGGTCAAGCTAAAGCTGGTGGGAGGCGTCAGTGAGGAGTTCAAGAAAGATCTCGAAATCATGGTGTCTCCCAATATTCTGGAAAAGGTAGAAGCGTCATTCATCATTCTTGATGTCCGTTCTCCCATGACTGCCCCCGGTGGTGACGGTAAGGAAGTTTACAGTATCAGAATAACTGAGGACAATCAGGAAGACATCCTCAAACTAGGTGGATTCTACATGGCCGAGGGAATGCCATTCCAATATGAATATCGAATCACAGTAGCTACTGATGAGGATTTTCATGAATCGGAATGGATATCCAAGGAAGACTCCGGAGGTATGCGATTCCTCATCAACAAATCTCTGATAGAAACAGCAGTTGACCTCGTGAACGAGGAAGAAGATAATGATACTGAATCAGAACCGATAGACAATGAATAAGGTAAGCATTCAAATCAGTTTCGTTATTTTAATATGGGTGTTAAGTTTACAGGCTAGTTCATCTCAGCCTGTAAACGCCCCCATTGGACAAGCCTGCCAAAGACTCGTTTATCCGGACCTTACCAAGCGACACACCTATTACTATTCTCCCGGAAAAATCAATGTCAGACTCGATCAGGATAACAAACCCCAAATGAGCTTGCTCTCCCTCCGCTATACCGGAAGTCATTGTTATCGGGATACTGATGAAAAACGTTTCTTCAACCAATTCCAAGTAGAAATGGAAATGGAGCCCATTCACAAGGATACCATCCGACAGATCAGGGACTTACTCAAACTACCCAAATCATCCAAAATCAAACCCCTACCCATCCAAGAATTATCAGCTCATTTATTAGTTCCTGTTGCGGATGAGCAAGGCGATTTCCAATACCGAAAGCTAGGTAGTGGTTCCACTACACACAAAGAAAAAGGGACATCCAATAATTATTGGTCGTCAAGAATCTTCACCATCATGCTAGAAGCCAGTGAAGCTGAATTACTCCAGCGACAAATCAAGGAAAAACAGTTGGGTATCAGTTTCAGTTATACTTTCTATTCCGAAATGGCAGATATCTCATCCGCCACTTTCGAACTCCAAGGAGATGAGGAACTCATAGAGGGAATCACTGCGGAAATTGACAAAAGTAATGTGGCCAAATCTGATACTACCCTCTATGTCCAACCCATCATAAGTGAGAGTTTTGCACTGGATTTGGATTCGAATCCGGACTGGATTAAGAATATTGATATCAATGAACAAATGCCACCTGCATATGGTGCATTAGAACTCAGGTGTTATGATTTCAAGGACCAACTCCGTCCTGACATCTTCATGAAAACTGTTGAAATCGAAGCGGTAGGCATCAGTGGCAAGACCGTACGGACAGATGTCAGTTTCAAATATTCCCAACCTGATCTGCATACCCATTTCATTCAATTCAAATATGCCATCAGAATGAATGAACCCATTCGCTATCGGGTCATTCAATATGATATGGATGGCAACGAATCCATCGGGGAGTGGAATGAAAAGGATATTTGTTCTTCATTGATTGATGTTACGACTCCATCTGACGATAATGCCATACAGGAGTATACACTGGATATGGAACTGAATCCGGAAACCTTATTTTCAGATAGTAGTACCATCCAACAAGTTGATATCATCATCCTTTACCAAATCAATTCATCAGTCATCCGACAAGAAATCCCTTTCCAAAGGGAAAATCCACCCCACTTCCAAACCCTGACTTTCAAATATCACAAGGAATATCCTATTCAATACCAAATCATCCATCGAAAAATGGACCATGATGATATCATTGGTGAAATACTTCCTTTGGATACTTCATTCTTATACATTGAATGATATTGATTCAGCAGCAGGTATCATAATACCCCTTTATAGAGCTATTTCTTTCTCTATTTTCAAAAAAATCGGCCTTTCCGGTAACGCTAGGGTTTCTTTCGATATCAATGCATGTAAATAATTTCTAACACGCATTAAAAACGAAACAAATGAAAAGTGCAATCATCCCTTGCATATTAGCCCTATTCGCATCCATGATACTTATGGGTTGTAGTCAGACCTGTAAGGTAGACACCTCCGATACGACCAAACCGGACATACAATGGGTCGTAACCAATACCACGACCAACAAGGTCCAGAAACTCCGAAAGAACAATAATCTTTTGGAAGTGGATTCACCTGAACATCAATTCAAGATTGAAATGATTTCCAAGGATGGGGATAGTGGTATCCTATCTTCCAATATCAGACACTCCGTTAATTATTGGTGTGAGAATATCCGTTCTAATCCCAATTCTAATAATCAGATTGTTTCGAGTGCCGAAACGCCACTTAGAAAGGACAACAAGGCATTCAAGACAGAAATCGTAGTGGTGGATTCAGAATCCCTACCTCCGATGGATTGCGGTGAGAGTAAGGATGTGGCCAAAATCGACTGGACTTTCACAGGGTATGCCATGAACCATGCAGAAAAGGAGAGTATCTCTACCCTCCGCATCGTTTCAACAGAAGATGGTAAATAATCCTTAGTGGATACCGTTATTTTTATTAAATTACGAATATACTCCACTCGACAATTAACACCTTTAATTAAAACCTATATAAGATGATGAACAAAACACTGTTTTTGCTCCTGTTCTTTTTTTGCTTCACCCTCACCGGACTTTCAGCACAGGATAAAGAAGCTAAATTCGAGGAAGTGGTAATGAAACACCTTAAGGTGGAAAATTCCAAAATCAAGAAGAAGTATTCCAAGAAAGTGAATAAGAAGCTCCCCAAATATTATAAGGAATTGGATAATAAGTACAGGGAAGGTCTCAAGGTCAAGCCCCTTCCCGTGGGGCCGGGAGGAGGACCGATTAATCCGCCTAAGCCACCTTGTCCGAAAGGAAACTGTTATCCGATAAAATTATTAACCGAGGGGATTTCCTTGAAATCATTCTTCGAGGCCTATAAAAAAATCGATATCCGAATCAAGGATGCCAAAGGAGGAGAATGCAAATTCTCTCTTACGGCTGATGACTCCAGGATAATGCCGGAGGAATTCAAGGCTTGTGGCAATGGGGATATGGAAATGCAAATTGAATTCGATTCAGGTGATCCCAAAGGGAATCCATCACCTGTCCATCTAAGATTTTATGAATAAGATTCGATGATAAGATATATCATTTTATGTGTTTGCTTCATCGGCAACGGAATGGGCCTTTACGCCCAACTATCCGTTGCCGATAGTCTTTTTGTAGCCGATTGTAATACCAAGGCACAAAATTTATGGAGAACGGATTTCGATTCTTCCTACTACTATTTTGACTTGGCCGAAAAGCGGATTGCGGACCAACAACTCATTCCTGATTTTATTTTCCTGCGATATAATAAAACCCAGTTGTGTTTTGACCATATCAATACCCAACAATTGTACAAGGAACTAAAAAGGAATGATGAAATACTGATTGGACGTACCGCCCAGTTTGATAGTGTTTATCAAAATATCAGTATTTATTTACATCAATTCTGGGGAGACTATCATCAGTATATTGGTAATTATAATGCTGCAGCCAAAGTATATACCGAAGTATTATCCACCTTGGAAGAAGACCATCAAACATTGGGTGCATTCGATTCCATACTCATCGCCAAAATACATACCACGCTTGGGGATACTTATAAGATTCTAGGGAAATACGAAAAAGCAGTTTCCCACCTCAACCAACGTTTGGGTCTGGTTGATTATGTTGAGAATATCTATCCGGGCGAAGGCAGGGAGGGATTTACTTATTTATCCATAGGAAATATTCTTCTTGAAAAGAATGAATTGGAAGAAGCATATTCAACCCTCCAAAAATCATTGGCATTAAATATATCCGATTATAATAAACATGATAATTACAGAGGACGAGTCATTAGTAATTATTATTCCATTTCCGAATATTTCATCAAAAAAAATCAATATGAAAAATCAATTGAATCGTTAGAAAAATCTATTCCGTTTCATGAGAATGATGACCATTTTTTCGGGCAGACATATACCAAACTCGGAATCTCCCATGCACTATTGGGCAATATTGAAAAAAGCCAACATTTCCTCAACAAAGCCTTACCTTTCACCATAAAGAAATATGGTAATAAAAGTGATTATACTGCTAGGATTTACAACAGGATAGCACAGAATTATTTTATTGAAAATGATATCAAAAAAGGAAATGAATATTTCCAAAAAGCCATCCATTGTATTTCAATTGAAAATGAGAATCCCAAATTGGATATCAGGGAAAGTTTTTCCCAAATGGATTTTTTAAAAATATTATTAGACAGAGCAGAATCCTACCATACCCTATTTGATTCCAGTCAGAATACCGAAGATATAAAACAGTGTTATCAAGCAGCTAAAAAAGCACTCGAGGCCTATCAGAATTTCAGAACAACATCATTAGGTTTTGAGGACAAGAGAATATTAGCCCAGCAAGTCAATAATATTTTTGACATTCTCATTCCTACGGGATATCATTTATCGACCCAAGATGCGACCTATGATAAAAAGGAATTATTCCATTTTATGGAGCTCAGCCAATCACAGGTTTTATTGGAAAAAATGACGCACTCCCAATCCAAGGCCAACAGCCTCATTCCTATATCAACACTAGAACAACAGCGTAATCTCATCTTCGAGTTGGAGTCCATCCAAATCCAGTATTCCAAGCAGGAAGACAAGACCTTACAAGAAGCCATTCTACTTAAGGAAAAACTGAACGAGGTACAAAAATCATTGGAAACATTTAATATAAAACTGAAGTCGGATTTCCCTGAATATGCAACCCACTCATCCGAACACCCAATCATCAGTCTGGAGGATGCACAAGCCTTATTACATAAAGACCAATGTTTCCTACATTATTTCAATAGTGGACCTACCCTATATATCATTTACATTAGCCAGGTTGATTTTGATATCTTTTCGGTTCAACATAAAACCAATATCAACAAAGAAATCCAAACACTTAAAGATGGGATTCTAGGATATCATCTTTCAAGTAAGCAATCAGAAAAATTATATGAAGAAAAAAACAATCAATACATTCAATCCGCATATGATTTATATCAATTATTAATCCAACCCGTTGAGGATAAGACCCAGGAAGAAATCATAATTATCCCTCATGGTGTATTATCCTATATTCCCTTTGAAGCATTAATATCCAATATTCCCAAAAAGAATAGTACATTCAAAAACCACGATTATCTGATTAGGAAAAAAACCATTTCCTATGCTTTTTCAGTTACTTCATTATCAAAAATGAAGCAACAAAAAAACACAAATCACAACACTATTATCTTCGCTCCCCAATTCGATGATATTACAACAAAAAATGAATCCATCGCATCACTCAGAGCAGGTTTGGGTCAATTAAAATACAACCAAAAAGAAGCAGCCGCCATCCATCAATTGGCTAAGGGAAAACTATTAAAAGGAAAAGATGCCCAACTCAAGACTTTCATTCAGGAAGCAGGGAATTATTCCATCATACATATTGCATCACATGGCAAGGCATTAGAAAATAATCCATCCCAATCCTACATTGCTTTTGGAAATGCAGCAGATGAGAAAATATATTTATCCCAATTGGAAGCATTGACACTAAATACCGAAATGGTAACATTGAGTGCCTGCGAAATGGGAATCGGACAGTTATCAAAAGGCGAAGGTCTGCAAAGTATGGCTGTGGGTTTTGTAGCAGCTGGTTCCAAGAGTGTAGTCGCATCTCTATGGTCCGTAAATGATGCGTCCACAGCTACCATCATGACAGCCTTTTATGAATCACTCAAGCAGGGATTATCCAAGAACAAAGCCATGCATCAAGCCAAAATGGACTACATGGAACAAGCCGACCATTTCCGTGCCCATCCCTTTTATTGGAGTGGATTCGTAGTAATGGGAGATGAAACTTCCATATCGTTCAATGGATGGAACCAATGGATTTGGTGGGGCATCGGAGCCATCGGACTGGCCTTATTCGGATTCATTTATCTCAAAAGACGTACAACTCCAAAAGCCTAGGATTTGTTAGGTAGTAGGATAAAAGCAATACTGAATGTACACACCACCCAAATATAAGAATGAGGACTGGAACGAAATCAGTTCTTTCATTCAGGCCAATAGTTTCGGTATCTTATGTACTACCGATGGCAAACGACCTATTGCTACGCATATTCCCTTGGAACTCATGCAACAAAATGGCAAGGATGTACTCATCGGTCATATATCCAAAGCCAATGCACAATGGAAAAGCTTCAATAACCACTCGGAAGTACTGGCTATTTTTCCCGGGCCGCATTCATATGTATCAGCATCCTGGTACAATGTGGAGACTGTTTCTACTTGGAATTATATTGCAGTACATGTTTACGGACGACTGAAAATCATAGAGGAGGATGCCCTCTATCGTTCACTGAATCACCTCATGAACAAGTATGAGCAACATTCCAAACAACCCTTGGCGCTGGACGATGTCAATCCCGAAATGGTACAGCGACTCATGAAAGGAATTGTGGGTTTTGAAATAGAAATCACTGATTTTGAAGCAAACTATAAGTTATCCCAGAATCGGAATGAGACAGATTATCACAACATTATCAATGAATTGGAACAAATAGACGATGCAGGTTCCAAAAGCATTGCCCACGAAATGAAAAAAAGAAAATAATGCGATACTTGTCCCTTTTCGGGATTCATTCGTCTGAATAAAAAGATAAAATGATTCTTATTTTAGATATTTGTAATAACAAAGTAATTCCCAAGTGACGGGATTGGAAATTCCATCACTGAATACTTAATGCGACCCGTATGATTTTGGACTTGATATTTGCGGCTGTTTTGGGGTATGGTGTCTATATCGGATACTCCAACGGGATCATTAAAACGATCTTCACCGTTTTGTCTGTGGCATTCGGTTTTCTTATCATGGCCCATTTCCATGAAACCGTTACTGACCTGCTGATAAATATTACCAATTATCAGAATCCGCTCATGACCTTCGTAGGTATGGCTGTGACTTTCTTCATTACCATGCTGTTACTCCGTTTATTGGGTCGTCAGATAGAGAATATCTTCAAGACCGTGAACATCAATTTCATCAATCAGATTCTTGGTGGAATCGTCATGAGTGCATTGTTTACTGTCGTTTACAGTATCATTGTCAATTTCCTTGTGGGTGCCAAGGTATTGAATGAACAAGCTACCGAATCCAAAACCTATCCCATCATCAAGGAGGTACCCCAATACGCTTATGCCGGATATGCTCGATTCAGTCCCAAAATCAAGGAAATGTGGTATGATGTTACTGAAGCCTTGGATGATATGAGTGAGAATACCGAAAATATCAATATCAATGACTTCGGGGGTACTGAACGAGAAATCAGAGATGTAAGTGGCAATGATGAGGATTCTGATCGTCGATAATTACGACTCTTTCACATACAATCTATACGATTACTTCCTTCAACTCGGAACGGACTGTACCGTCGTCAGGAATGACGAATGGGCCAAGGAGCAATTCAAATCCTTTGATTTTGATGGTTTGGTATTATCACCCGGACCAAAAAAACCCAAGGATGCAGGCTTGTTGATGTGGATTATTGATTATTTCCATAATAAGAAACCCATTCTGGGAATTTGTCTCGGACACCAGGGTATCGGTGAATATTTCGGTGCCAAACTCGTCAAGGCCCGCATTCCCATTCATGGCAAGACATCCCACATTAATCATAATGAGAAAGGCCTTTTCCAAGGCATACCCCAGAATTTCAAGGTCATGCGATATCATTCCCTCGTATTGGAAAGTCTGGATGGAACAACCCTGACTGCAACCTCACATACAAAGGAAAATGAAATCATGTCCCTACAACATGACACCCTACCCATCCAAGCCGTACAATTCCATCCGGAATCCATTCTTACTGAACACGGATTGGATCTATTGAGGAATTGGCTGGAAAGTATTCCCCAAACCAACGATTTGTAAAGTCTGATAAAAGACCCACCAAAGGAGTTACAATCCTTACCTTTGTATCGTTACCTATTCAACTATAACAAAGCACCCTTTATGAGGATTATACTCATCATCATTGCCCTTACCATTGCGATTCCTACCATTGGCCTAACACAAGTGGACCAAAGGGAATCCAGTAAATTCCAACAGCTTTTCCAAAAACCAGATACCCTCAATAAAAAGAGGTTCTGGGCACTGAATGGCACCTTGGCTACCGGTTATACAGGAGTGGTTGTAGCACTGGATCGAGTTTGGTATGCACAATATCCAAGGTCCCGATTCCATACGTTCAACGATATGGGAGAATGGGAGGATATGGATAAGATGGGACATCTTTTTACGGCTTATATGGAAAGCCAATTATCCTCACAAATGTATCAATGGACTGGTTTGGAAAGGAAAAAATCCGCTTATGTCGGTTTTGCTATCGGAGCCATTTTCCAAGGAACCCTGGAGACTTTGGATGGTTTTTCGGAAGAATGGGGATGGTCTTGGGGTGATATCGGATTCAATACCGGAGGTGGACTGATTTATCTGGGACAAGAATTAGCATGGCAGGAACAACGAATTGTATTGAAAATTTCCTCGTGGAGAAGACCATTGGACGAATTGGTATTAACTTCAACAGATGGCCTACATACCACTTCATTACGACAGAGAAGAAATGACCTATATGGCACCAATATCGGAGAAGTGCTCCTCAAGGATTACAATGCACTGACCATTTGGAGTTCGGCTAATATCAGTTCATTCATCAAGAATGATAATTCCAAATTCCCGAAGTGGCTCAATATTGCCGTAGGATATGGTGCGGAGAATGTTTATGGTGGTTTCAGTAACCGATGGACAGATGATGAAACAGGCGCCGAATTTGTCTTACCTGATGGGGAATTCAGAAGGTATCGACAAATCTTCTTATCGCTCGATATTGATATGACGAAGATTCCCGTGAAGAATAAATTCCTGAAGACTCTTTTCTCCGCCATTAATGTCATTAAGATTCCAGCACCAACTGTAGAATTCAATACACAAGGAAAAGTGAAATTCCATCCTATTTACTTCTAATAGAATAAAGTAAGCAATTGGAAATCATTATAATATTCTTTATTATTGAGTATGAGAAATTTCCTAGTCATTCTTCTTTGCACATCCTGCATAGCATGTAGTTTCAATGATTCCCTCGAGGTAAAGAATCTACAATCCCAAGTCAAGATAGTCACTGAGGAACTGGCGAATACCAAGCTTGAATTGGCCGTATTGAAAAATGATTTGGATGCACCCCTTGCACATTTTGTTTACTTCCAACTCAAGGAGGATGCAGATAGGAGTTCATTCATTACCGAACTCCGAAGACTATCTGAAATCAAAAGCGTCAAGAATTTCGAAATCGGTGTTTTCAAAAATCTGGATGACCCAAGGGCCCTATCCGAATATGACGTATCCATAGCCATGGCATTCAGGAATGAAACGGCTTACGAAGAATATCAGAACGACCCCATTCATCTTGATGTAAAGGGTAATTTAAAACCATTCCTCGCTGGTCCACCTGTATCTTATGATTATATGAAACAATAAGACTTTCATTCCTTTGTCATAATTATATTATATACAAATTGAATGTTTCATATTGTCAGTTTCATTCCTTAACTTGTCGATTCACAACTACTGAGAGAACACCTACCTTTATTCATACATGAGAGATGAGGTTAAATTATGGTTTATAGCCCTTTGTGGGTTATTGTTACTATTCAATCCGTATTACAGGAATACAGCCAGTGATATTGAGGAATTGAAGATAGAAAAGAAGAATCCTCACTTCCAGGATTTCGTGAACGACTTCGAGCGTTATTTTCAGAATCAGATGCGTTTTACAGGGACACCGGGTGGTGCTGTCGTCATTATAAAGGATGATGTTGTTTATCTGAAAAAAGGATATGGTGTCAAAAAGAATAGTCGCTCCGAACGGGATTCCGTCAATGCACATACAGTTTTCAGGATTGGCTCTCTTTCCAAGGGATTTGCCTCCGTTCTTACTGGTATTTATGTGGAAGACGAATTATTGTCATGGGATGATAAGGTACAGGAATTCATTCCTGAATTCTCTCTTAAGAATGATAATAATGGTTCGGATGTAAATCTGGAACATGTACTTTCCCAGACTACCGGGGTAGGTTATCATGCCTATACCAGTGCCATCGAATCGGGTTGGACATTGGATGAAATCATCCCTAAATTCGCAGAGGTCAACCTTAACGGAAATCCGGGTGAACGATACAGTTACCAGAATGCCATATATAGTCTGGTGGGTAAGATTCAGGAGCAGGTATCGGAAATGCCGCTGGATTCTATCTATGAAAAGAGATTATTCGGTCCTTTGGGAATGAATGATGCATCCGTGACTTATGATGCTATGGAAAATGGCGAAAACCGAGCTACACCACACATTCTCCGAGGATATTGGAAACCTACCCAGATTACAGAAAAATACTATAATGCTATTCCTGCCGGTGGTGTGAATGCCAGTATTTCCGACATGGCGGAATGGTTGAGACTACTCCTTGGAAATAGGGATGATGTCATTGCTGATGAAACCCTGGATAAGATTTTCACTCCTATTGTCAATACACACAACAAGAGAAGATATTTCTCAAGATGGCGAGATGTCAAGGATGCCTATTATGGGCTGGGTTACCGGGTCGTAGAAAGGGAGCAGGATACCTTGGTCTATCATGGCGGTTATGTCAATGGCTTCAAAGGGGATATTCTAGTCAATCCCGAAGATAAGATTGCCATCTGCATCCTGACCAATGCTCCTAGTAGTTTATCTTCCATTTCCATTCCCGCATTCCTGAATAAGTATGACCATTACAGGGAGTTAATTCTGGATTGGAAACCTGAAGAAGAACCCAGTTTATAAATTCAAAGTATCCGATATGGAGCTATTCCTCATCTGTTCCTGATGTCAATTGGTAGATATCTGGAAGTGTACGCCCCAGACCATCATAATCCAAACCATATCCCACTACAAAAGCTTCAGGTATCTTATAGCCTATATAATCCAAGGGAATATCGAATCGCAAGGCAGTAGGTTTCAATAAAAGTGATACGATGGCAATGGATGCCGGTTCGAAATCCTCAATGGTATGAATGAAATGATTCAATGTAGTACCCGTATCAATAATATCCTCAACGATAATAACATCCTTTCCTTTCAATAACTGGCCATCCAGGCCGTAGTTGATGGATACCTCTCCGGTGGATTCCATACCGATATAGGAACTCATCCCTACAAACATCAATTCACTATCGAATTTACAGGCTCTGACCAAATCAGCCGTGAACATAAACGAACCATTCATCACAGGTATGAAGATGGGGTTCTTCTCCTTATAATCCTTGGATAATTCCCATCCCATTTCCACTACCCTAGCCCTGATTTCATCACGGGTGATGAAGATTTCAAAAGACTTATCGTGTATCTGAATTTCATTCGGATTAGAACTCATGCAATTTCCTTTTTAAATATGTCCCTGATTAACTGATCCTTTTCCATATAATAAATCAAAGCTAAGAAAGTCAATAAAATCAAGCTATTCACTACCCATTTCCAGACTGAATCCGCTCCCAACTGAATTTCCATTTGTACGCTCAATCCATAAAGTGCCAATGCAATTATGATGTATAGTGCCATTCTGGGTATTGGATATGATATTGGATAATACTTCTGTCCTAAAAGATAAGCCAAGACCGCCATTACCACATAGCAAGCCAAGGTCGCCCAAGCAGAAGCCATATAACCTATCACAGGAATCAGACTGAAATTCACAATGAGTGTAATACTTGCTCCAATCACCGCAATATAAAGTCCCATGATGGTCTTATCCGATAACTTGTACCAAATTGCAAAATTATAATACAAACCTAGGAACAGATTCGCCATCAGGATAATCGGAATGATTTCACTCCCCTCTTGTGTATAATTCTCACCAAGTATCTTTAGTGCTACATCAAGGTACATCATGATTCCCAAGAAAGCGACACAACCTATAATAGCAAAGGACTGTCCCACTTTGCCATACAGTAATTGGGTGTCCTTTCTTTCCTTATTCCTAAAGAAAAAGGGTTCCGCTGCATAATTGAATCCCTGTGTAATAATGGTCATTAAAGCAGCTAGTTTATAGTTCGCCGCATATATACCGACCTTGGCCTGATTTTCTTCCTGTGTACCGGGAAGCAACCATTCCAACAAAGGCTTATCAAACGTTTCATTGATGATAGCTGCTATTCCTACCGGAATCAACGGGAGAACATATCTGAATATATTTTTGAATAGCTCCTTATCAAATTCAAACTTGATTTTCAGGAATTCCGGCAACAGCATCAGGAACATTACCGAACTCGCTATCAGATTGGAGATAAAGACATAATCCACCAAACGTTCAGGGTCATATATCGCATTGACCCAATCATGACCATTTTCCAATAACCAAGGACAAATCGCAATAAAGAAAATATTAGCTCCTACATTCACAAAAATGTTGGTCAACTGAACAATGAGAAAACGAATCGGTCTGCTATCCAATCGCAACTTAGCCATCGGAACCCGCGTCAGGGCATCCATACCGATGATTAATGCAAACCAGACCACATACCTTGGCGTATCGGGATAGTTTATGAAATTGGCAATATCCTGAGAGAAGATAAGAAGTAGTGCAACAAAAATAGGAGTTGACACCAAGAGGGAAAGCATCGATGTGGAAAACACTTTCTGGCGGTCTTCTTTCTTGGCGCCGAACCTAAAGAATCCCGTTTCCATCCGGTAAGTCATAATGACCAATAACAATCCCACATAGCCATACATGACATTGACGACCCCATAGTCTGATGTTTCCACCAAAACACGGGTATAGAAAGGTATCAGTAAGAAGTTGACCAATCTACCAACTACATTACTCACACCATAGATAACGGTTTCTCCTGCTAGTTTTTTTAATAATGACAAACGTTCGGGGATTTTCGGGAAAGGTAAAAAATAAAACCCGGACTCTCATACGAGAATCCGGGTTTCTATATCTTTATAGCAATTCGATTAGAATTCCCACAAGTCATGTTCGAAGTTGAAAATGCTCATTCTGATCTTCTCAGATTCCAACAATAAATCAACACCTTGTAGATAGTGCTCGATCTTACGATCATAAACGTTGGATTCCTTGTAGATGTAGCTAGAGAAATAACGCATTTCAAAGATATCGAACCAAGTCATAGGACCTGCATCATTCGACTCATTGAATGCTTGCTCCCTTGAGAACAATTCTCTAACATCCGGGTAATAAATCCAGAACATCGGTAGTTCGTACAAGAAGTTACCTTGGTCGTCATATTCTTCCTTAAGAGGAGCAATACCTAGAATCCTGACTTGAAGAGTGGATGTCTCCTCATCAAAAAACCAGATTTCTTTCACACGGTATCTCTTAATATCTTCAGGATTCAGGTCGTTGTAAGCTACCTCGATGGTTTCTTCGTACGTCTCAGGATCAAAAGATACGAATGTATCTACTTCTGATACGAGTGCCGCAGCTTCATCCTTGGATAACTCCTCAGAGAAATCATCCATATCATTAATGGAATAAGCCTTGATTCTTTCTTCCATGATACCATCCATGATGATATCGAAGAAGTAACGTCTTGGATAAACGAATCTCTTGTTCATTTTTTCACGAACATCGATTACTCTCCATACACGTTTTTCCCAGAATATATCAGCTTCACGTTGTGGCTGATAAGGTAGTACCCTTCTTTCTGTAATTAGTGTCTTCTCAACAATTCCATCCAAAGGAATGTACTTGTCTTCATCATCAGTAGATTCTCCTGATTCGGTAACATCTGTTCCGGGAGCTGTCGGGTCCTGAGCTTGGGACACATTCATTCCAACAAATAGGAATAAGAAAAAGGTAAAAACAGAAATTTTCAACTTGAACTTCATCTTCAAACGATTTAAAATAATTTTCTCAACTTAAATTTAGCGATTTCTCCGCACACACTAAACATGAACGGAGAAATAACTAAAAATATTATGCCAACAATGGTTCTTAATTACTCAATTGTCCAAACCATTGGTGTTAGCTTACGACCAGCAGCATCACCTGGACATCTTGCCTTGATATTATCAAAGTAGAATGTATCACCTGGCTTAGCAGCTTGGATTAAAGTAGCAGCCCTTCCAGAATAAGTAGGTCCTGAATTGGTTGCACGCATCGCATCCTGTCTTGCAGGTACACGAGTCAACTGGAATCCTTGGATATTACACTTCGCTTCGAAGTCGAAGTTTTCCAATACAGCAAAGATACCTCTTCTACCTTTGAATGATCCGTTACCCATCTTACCACCTGCCTGTACTTCATTCGGGTTGAATGATGGAGCAGGAGTAGGAATACGCTTGGAACGGAATTCAAACTTTTGTGAGAATCCCTCGGCAGAAACATTGATGGTGGCCTTTCCTGGTGAAGATACCTTCACATTATATTTACCATTGCCACCAGACATGTTACAACCTGCGCCTGAACAGCTAGCATTAACCTTATTGGAGTTAGCACCCGCTACAGATACTTCAACTGGGTTATCCACACCAATGTAGAATACATTCATCTTGGTAGGAGAAACAGTAGCTGAACGAACACCCACCTCATATTCGAATGTGGAGTTACCTGACATTCTTTCGTTGGAAAGTGGGTTCACAACGTTTGCCACAAGGTTCAAGGTTTTCTTACCTAGGCTGTTAGCCGTTTCGGTGAATGTACCCTTACCCTCAGCATTCAGACTGATTCTTTGACCATTAACGGTAATCGTAGAAGTCTTTGCGAATTCATTAGAGAAAGCACCAATGGCTACCTCTGCCTCGAACTTCTCACCCTTGATAACGTAACCTCTCTTGGCATTCATTACAGGGAAGAACTTGTTCAATTTCAACTCACGACCTCCAACAAGACCAGCCAAGTCATTGACCATCATTGCTTCAGCAGCTCTTGCATCCGTCTTGAATTTCTCCAAGATAGGCATACATGCAGCATATGGCATGTGATCGAAGTTAGCTTCAGCCCAAGTCTCCTTATCAGAAGTGGTCTGCCAAGTAGTATCGATAGCCAAAGTCAAGTTATTCTCGAAATTAGCAATCTTCTTAGCCACCTCATCATCAGTGATCTTAGCTTCTTTCTGACAAGCCCTCATGGTCTTTTCATAGATGGAAATCATTTGGTTACGGGTAGAATCGATGAAGTTTTCCAACTCATCACCCTTACCTTGCTTCACCATCAACCATGTGGTCCAGTCCTTATCCTTACTACAAGTGATCTCACCCTTATCATCATAACGAGAAAGGTATGAACCATTGAAATAAGCGCTATCAACAGTAGATTTAGAAATAGTTTCTTCAAGATTGGCACTAAGAAATTCTTCATTCTTGATCAAAGCAGCAGCAGTCAAACCTGCCTTATAGCTATCAATCTTATCTGTGAATTCAGAAACAAAAGAACGAATATCGCTAATACCGTTAGTTAGTGGTTCTTTCAAAAGGGGTTTCTTGTCTAAAAGTGGTTTGATACCTTCCACTGTTCCATCAACAGACTTGATGGAAAGGGCGTTGGAAGTCTGCATAGACTTCTCCAAGCCATAGAAAGCATTCATAATCTCCGCGGAAATATTCAAGGCCAACAATGCCATGAGTACGAGGTACATCAGGGTAATCATCAGCTGCCGCGGTTCCTTAGGAATTGACATAATTATTCATTTTGTCGATTAAAAAATAAAATCCTAAAAGTCCGACGCGCCGGAATTACTTACCGATGCCTGACATTGCGTTCAAGATGTTTCCGTATACGGAGTTCAATGAACCAAGGTTACCGTTCAAGGCAGACAATTGCTCCTTGTAACGCTTAGTATCTTCGATAGAATCGTTGATGTTAGCCATTGCTTCGTTGATGTTGGTGTAGAAGTCACCCATCTTCTTGATTTGCTCACTTGTACCGGAGAAATCAACTTCCTGAAGTGCCTTCAATGATCCCAAGCTGCTAGACATGCTCTGAAGCTCAGTCAACATTCCGCTCAACTTCTGGTCCATCTTTTCACCATCTACTTGTGCCAATGCGTTATCTGCGCCACCACTTGAAAGTGACATAGAAGTATCGATAGGAGTTACATCTCCAGAGATGCTATCCAAACCTGGATAAAGCTTCTCCCAGTAGTATTCTTTGTGTGGAGGAAGCAAACCTAGGATAAGGAACATACCAGCCTCAACGATCAATCCCCAGTAGATCAAACTTACACCTGGGATAAACTGAGTGTGCTCAATCTTTTCAAGTGCACCAAGAAGTACAACCGCTGCACCGATACCAATCAATAGATTCTTAACGTATAAAAATCCTTTTGAATGAAAGAAATCCATTTCTTAATATTTAAAGGTTAGTTAATAGAATAATAAATGTAAAAATTAAAAACGGGTTATTACAAAAAAAATGTAACTATACCGCAACACATTATAATAATGCGGGCTTGCGATATAGTTACACCTAAAAAATTTATTTTTTCAACTTTCTTTTAGAAGTCATTGATTGATCTACCAAGGAATGTCAATGCACAACGGAATCCTACATAACACTTCGTCGTATCTTGGAATTCCCAGTGACGAGTACCAGTCTGAAGGAAGTAGGAAATATCTTTCCAGGAACCTCCACGGATTACTTTTCTTTGTTGAGCCTGAGGGTCTTCGCTAGTAGCATCGTAACGCAAATCAGGATTCAAATCGTGGATGAAAGAATAAGCGTTCTCATCGAAAGCTGTAGAAGTCCACTCACTCACATTACCTGCCATATTATATAGGCCGTAATCGTTAGGGAAGTAAGCATCTGCCTTTACGGTATAAAGACCACCATCTTCCGGATAATTACCACGTCCGGGCTTAAAGTTAGCCAAAAGACATCCTTTTGCATTTCTGGTGTAGTAACCACCCCATGGATATGGAGCCATTTCCCTACCACCTCTTGCAGCGTATTCCCACTCATGTTCGGTAGGTAGACGGAAATCTTCCGTATTAACCTCTCCTTTTTGTGTAGCAACGATAGAGTTCCAAAGTTTGGTTCTCCAGTAGGAGAATGCATTGGCTACGTGCCAATTCACACCAACAACCGGATAATCATCGAATGCAGGGTGCCAGAAGTAGTTACGTGTCATTGGCTCATTGTAGGAATAAGCGAAGTCACGAATCCAGCACAACGTATCAGGATAAATCTGAACGGGATCAGGTCTGACGATATATTTGGATCGGTTAGAGTAGTCCATATCATGGGCTGCCCTTTGCCAATCATACCATTCGTATTCGTATAATAAGTTCCTTACATCGACTTCTTTCTTACCGGCAAACTTCTCGTCACCTTGGTAGTAGAGATCCTCAACGGTCTCATCTTCCCAATTGATATCAGCTTCCCAATCGATGTAGGTATTACCATTATCATCCTCAATGGTCAAATCCTGCCAAGAACGAACGACTGAGTCTCTTACCCAGTTGATGAATTGGCGGTATTCATTGTTTGTGATTTCGGTATCGTCCATATAGAATCCCTGAATAGAGATGGACTTAGATCTTTGGACGTAAGAAGTATTGACGTCCTGGTCACTTGGACCGATGTGTAAGGTACCTGATGGTACGTAAACCATTCCGTATGGGTTAATACCTTTCCACGCTGGTCTATCCAGGACTCCGATCAATTGACCGCTTTCCTGACGACCACAAGAAGCAACAAGCACTACCGCTGTTACTATGAAGAATAAAAATTTCGAGACTCTTTTCATGTTGTCACCCGAGTTTTCCTAATCCAGATTTAAAATGTTTCGACCGTTTAGCAGCGTAAATATAGATGAATTAAAAGGAAATAAAAAAAATATCATTTCGCTTTTTTCCTGTAATCTCATAGCAGATTATGTTACGCACCTAGACACAACGTAAAATTTTGAGTCTATTGTATATGCTAAGAGATTTTTTTGATAAAATTCATCTCACTTTCTACACTGTAAAGCTTTTAGAGTAATCTAGGGTTATGGATTATCTTAGGGAGTCGGCCCTTGCCTATTGTCTTTTTCAATTCATATTTCAACATGACCTCATGCGAACCTTGGTTGACGGTATTCAAATCCGAGAGCGGAAAATCATACTGGTATGCCAACATCCAGTTACGGGCTATTTTCAAGCCACCAAATACACCCAGTGCATCAATCGTATTGGAATTGTATCCTCTGAAAGAAAGACCTGCTAGGTAACGTTGGTCATAATGGGCGCTGACTGCCACATCAAGCTGGCTCTGTATCAGATCCGTTTTGGCCAAAACCGAGGGTCTGATGCTGAATTTGCCATTTAGTTCAAAATTATAGGCCAAGTAACCTACATAATGACGGGAGAAATTAAAGTCTGTGACATCATTGAAACTGTAATCTACTTTTGATTCAGTCAGATGCATTACTGAAATCCCTGCGTCTAAGGTACTGGTTTTGAAATAAATTCCTGCATCAATGCTGTATGAAATAGCGTTTATCCTAGTTTCTGGCAACAAATTGTCATTGTGTATGGGTACAGCGCCTCCATACTCCCCATCCGGGGCCAGTAATCGGCTTCCGTCCAGTGATGATTGCAAAACACCACCATTGACACCGAATGACAATTTGGATTCCTTACCGATTTCCAAACCATAGGCATAGCCCAAAGACAGCCGTGTCAGCCGTAAAGCTCCAATCATATCGTTCTCAATATTCATTCCAATTCCGCTACTCAGGTAGCTTATGGGCAAAACAACATTCAAATTTTGTGTTGTCGGGCTTCCTTCCAGGCCTGTCCATTGCTTCCGGAATACTCCATTGGCTTCGATTTGGGAACTGGCTCCCAGATATGCGGGATTGTATGCATAGGGATTGAGATGGTACAGGGAATACTGTGGCACTTGCTGTGCCATGGTAATAAGAGGAATTAGACCGATAATGAGGAATAGTAGTAGATTTCTAATCATAAAATCCTTTTTCTCTGTTAAACGGAACCTCAAGATATGAGTTCCATGAATTCAGGGATAGTGGATACCGGACGTTGGCAAATAAAGTTACTACATAAATAAATCATTGTCTCACTTCCGACAGCCCTATCTTTCAATAAAGGGAAGACTTCGCTATTATTTAACGAAGCCATAACTATTTTATTGGGTATATACTTGCCATTGATGAGGGTAGACATCGCTTTTGCCTCCTCCCCGACCAAGGCTACCTCTCTTATCCCAACCACTTCATTAAGGGCGGCGCTGCACCATTTGGAAAATGATTGGGGATATTTTTCAAGGGATTCATACATGGAAAGCAGTGCCTTACGAGCCAATTCCCTGTACTTTTCTTCTCCGAAGATAACGGATAGCAATTGTAAATTGTGAACCATGGTTGCATTTGCTGATGGCAATGCATTATCGAATACTTCTCTTTTTCTTACAATCAAATCATCCTGACCCTCTCTTGTGAAATAGAACAAATCCGTATCCTCGTCCTTGAAATGTTCAAGGGCAAAGTCCGTTAGTCTCTGGGCTTCATGCAGGTAACACTCTCCCAGAGTGATTTGATACAGTTCTATCAAAGCTTCTATCAGGTAGGCATAACCATTGAGGTATGCTTCATATTTTGCTACCCCATCCTTGAATGTATGATGGAAACCATCCCCATTTTTCAATTCCTTATAAATGAAAGATACATTTCGGATAGCCATTTCCTTGTACTTCTCATCGCCAAGGGCTTTAAAAGCATGGCAACAAGCAGTACACATCAGTGCATTCCAATCCAACAGAACCTTATCATCCAATCCGGGTCTGATTCTTTTTTCCCTTTCCAAAAAGAGGCGGGTCTTCCACTTCGATAGTAGGTGGGACAATTCCTTTTCCTCCCAGCCTATCTTCATGGCTAGTTGCTCAGTAGTCGTAATTCTTCTGAGGATATTCTTTCCTTCCCAATTCCCATCCTTACTCACATCATAGTAAGCATTAAAAATCAGGGCATCATCCCCAAGGATACTCTTGATCTCGTGTTTATCCCAAACATAGAATTTACCCTCCTCTCCCTCTGAGTCAGCATCCAGGGCCGAATAGAAACTACCATCAGAATGAGTCATTTCACGCTCCACCCATTCCATTGTTTCCCTGATGGCCTTTTCATACAAATCAGAGGGCTCATTCATTTGCATTTGTGACAATAGAGAAATTAGTAATGCATTATCATACAGCATTTTTTCAAAATGAGGTGCCAGCCATTCATTATCTACTGCATATCGTGCAAAACCACCACCCAATTGGTCATATATCCCTCCTTTTATCATCTTCTCAAGAGATAATCTTACATGGGCCAAGGCCTTTTCATCCTTATAATGGTGGGCATATTCCATTAGGAAATTCAGGGGCATCGTACTGGGAAACTTCGGTGCCGCACCAAAACCTCCATGTTCTGCATCAAAATTTTGTTGGAGAGCATGATACATATTATTACCCATCAAAGGGGTAAATAAGTGACTACCATCCACATCTTCCAACAAATCACCTATAAAATGTCGTTCGGACTTTTGGATATAATCCATCAGTCTCTCTGTTTGTTCCTGAATCTGATGTTTCTTAAAATGGTAGGCATCATTGAGTCCCATGAGTAATTGGGACCAAGAGGGGCGGCCATATCTGGGTTCAGGTGGAAAATAGGTTCCCCCGTAGAAAGGTTTAAGTTCAGGTGTCAGAAAACAATTCAAAGGCCAGCCACCGGAACCGGTCAAGGCCTGTATGGCATCCATATATATCTGGTCCACATCCGGTCTTTCTTCCCTATCCACCTTGATATTAATGAAATGGTCATTCATATATTCCGCCACTTTCTCATTCTCGAAACTTTCCCGTTCCATCACATGACACCAATGACAGGTAGAGTAACCGATACTAACCAGAATCGGCTTATCCTCTTTTCGAGCCCGTTCGAATGCTTCTTCTCCCCATGGATACCAATCCACCGGATTATGCGCATGCTGAAGGAGATAAGGACTTGTTTCCTTGGATAATCTATTTGTGAAAGCAGGTTGGTCGGATTTCATGGATGCATGTTCTTCGTGTAATGATAACAAAAAAAGCGCCCCCTTGTTGCCAAAGGAGCGCTTTCAATATGATTCCTATCTAAAATTAGAATTTCAAGAACTTAGTTGTTGCCGTATCCGAACCATTCGTGATTCTCACGAAGTAGGTTCCGGTAGTCAACTTAGAAGCATCCAATGTATGAATGGTATTACCCATTACATTCACAATACCTCCATTCATTACCTTTCTACCAACAGCATCATAAATTTCCACTTGTAATTCCAAAGCCTCATCTGAAGCCAATTCCAAGTAGAATGTACCTGATACGGGATTAGGATAGATGCTCATGCTATTCAATCCTGCGATATCCTCGATGGATGTCGTATCAGTAACAGTGATTGTCAACGTGAACGTTTCTGTACAGAATCCGTCAGATACTGTCAATGTCACGGTATAAGTACCTTGTATTGAGTAAGCATGGGATGGGTTCTGCATATTGGAAGAACCACCATCACCAAAGTCCCAAGACCATGAGGTAGCACCTGATGTATTGTCTTGGAAGTTTACATTACCTCCAGTTGAGACATCCACAGTTGTAGGAGTAGCAGAGGCATTTGCAGTGATTGGAGATGGAAGATTCACTACTCCATTCTGTGTAGTAGAGTTACTTCCTACTGCGTTTGTAGCGGTCAAGGAAGCATTGTATGCACCTGCACTCGTGTAAGCAACCACTGGGTTCTGCATGGTAGAGGATGATGGAGAACCACCTGGGAATGACCAAGACCAAGAAGTAGGACCGTTGGTTGAGTTATCAGTATATTGTACCTGGATAGTCTCACATCCCTGATTCACCACACTCGTAGTGAAGTTGGCAGTTGGAGCCTGAGGCGTTGTGCTAGTCGTACAAATATTCGGATAGATAGCATGTGCCACATCGATTTCCCAAGTCGTATTACTATTGGTGTAATCATTATAAGGATACCAAGTGTTGTCACCCCATTGTTCCCAAGCTGTTGTTGGGTTGGAGTCTCCATCAGTATTGGTATTCAAAGCAACATCGGAACCATTGTCATAATCCAATTTGATTCCTGCGAAGAATGATGATGGAATGGACTGAAGACCACCGAAACCTACTGTTGTATTAGTATTACCATTCACATCGCTGATGATTGTGGATGTATTAATGGTTTCTGTGTAAAGTTCGTTACCTGGCTCACCATTATTATCTGCCCAGATTACGAATTCTACCGTACCTGAACCTGCTGCATAACCGAAGTCATACTCTACTCCATCCAACTGTGCATCAGCTGGCATATTCGTGAAATATTCAGCCTTGGCTATATCGCCATATCCGTTATGTCCTGCCACATAACCACCTGCTGCTTGTCCTGTAGCATTATTTTCAATAAGGGTAATGGTACCATTGTTCAAATTATCATAAAGTGTACAACTGATGTTGCTACAATCCGTCACTACCACCTGCATCGTCTCTGTATCTGAACCCTCTGCATTGGTTACTGTCAATGTAACCGTATAAGTACCTGGGTTGGCATAATTCACTACCGGAGGATTCTGAGCCGTCGAACTAGCTGGAGAACCGCCTGGGAATGACCAAGACCAAGATGTAGGTGAATTGGATGAATCATCCATGAATGTAACAGCTAGAGGAGCACATCCTGAAGAAGATGAACTACTAATTGAAGCTGACGGTGGCTGGGCACCACATACAGTTGGAGCTGAAGCAATCTTATTCTGTAAATATTGATAGGTATTGATAGCTGCAGTAATTCTCTGAGCCTGTCCAGGTGTAAAAGCATTCATACATTGGTCATTCACATAGTCCATAAAGTTCATGGTCATGTCAGCAGAGCCACAACTAGTACTTGGGTAGGATGGACAATTGTAATATTCTGACTGGGAATTCGGTGTATCGGCAACATTGTCATCGCCATTACATCCACCAAAATCTCCCCAAATATGAAAAAGATTCAAGCAGTGCCCTACCTCATGTGTTGCAGTACGGCCATAACGGAATGCTGTATTTATCGGATTAGGTGTATCCAAAGAACCTACGTAGGGGTATCCAATAACCAAACCATCTGTATTTGGCTGGCTGGCAAACGTCATTGGGAACTGTGCATATCCTAATAAAGATGGTCCTGTATCACAAATCCATACATTATAGTAAACATTCGTATTCCAAGCATCTATACCTCCTGAGGATGAAAACTTGACATTATCATTGGTATTGAAAGTACTCACAGATGTCTGTGTTCTTGTAATACCTGTAGTCGGATTCCCATTGGGATCGACTTGAGCCAAACAGAATTCGATGTCCACATTACCGACAGGAAATTCAGACGGTACGTTTCCTATATCTGAATTCATGGCTTGGAAATCAGCATTCAGTTGATCCAACTGAGCTAATACCAATGCATCTGAAATATTCTCATTTGCGTTACCATATACTACATGGAATACGATGGGAATGGTGTAAGTTGCTCTTTCATCGTTTGAATAATTAGGGTGGGCATCAATCCATTCTTGAATCTGTTGTTCCTGAACAGCTCTGTCATGCAATAGGTTAGGATATTGTTCTGACATCATTTGGAAATGCTCCATTGTACCGCATGTACGGTGGGTTGGGCCTTGTCCATAAGCTAGGAAAGCCGTACAGACAAAAAGAAATAGCGTAAAATATCTTTTCATGGAAATTTGTGTTAAGTACTATGATGATAGGTTGAAATAAATATTCCTTATTATAAACAAATGTAACCATATGTGATGTATAAATCACAATCTAGCTGTTAAGTAAGCGACAAAAGCCGAAGTAGACCTGATTTTCAGACAGAATTGGAAAGGAAGCGACGCACCATCCATCATCCATCCCATTGATATCCAATTCTTGAATCAAACATGACATGTTACCCACTGCTATGTGCCATACATTCGTTCTTACCTGACTTTGGTAATATCTATTAGACCAGTTCTTGACAGTGAATATTCCCCGGGGTCGTTATTCTCTGATTAATTTTTTGGAATAGATTCCCTTATCTGTTTGTATCTGAATAATCAACAAACCTTTGGGCCAGTCTTCGGTTTGGATTGAAATTTCGTAATTCACAAAATCTGTCATATTGAATATGACCCTACCTGCCAAATCCATGATATTCACCTGTTCCACCTCGTTAACGGAGGCATCCATCCTGATGGTCAATTGGTTGTTGAAAGGATTGGGAAACACATCAATTTCATCCTTATTCAGAATCTCATCATTGGAAGATATGATATTACAGAAAGTACTGATACCATTGCAATAGTTCGCTCTATCCGCCAGTGTACAATCCAATACGAACGGGTTCGGTTTAGCTTCTTGATACGCTGCTATTTTCCATGTCCGAATAGCTTCTTCCAAATCGGCCGGGTCCTCATTATGCCATTCACAAAGTGTATTCAACTGACTCTGGAAAAACTGTGAATTCACAGCATTGGCCTCATTCCTGTACATGGTATAGAAATAGAACATGGATCTTGCGATATTTCCCTTAACGGATTCCCTCGGTTCAAAAAATCCATTGACCTCCTCACTATACCAATCAATATTGGAAGTGGGTGTGGAGGTGAGTGTCTGATTCAGATAGTACCAGTTATCCACAAAATTATCGTTGATATCTGCAAAAGGGTCACTTCCCCGGGCATTGTTCACCGCTGCACGGGTCGGATACAAGTGGTGCATATCCGATTTTGGGGAATTACCTCCTGACCATAAACTCTGCGGATAGGTATGTTCCGTATTAATTCCATTATTACTCCCATTCTGGTATGCTGCTGTAGTTGGGTCTTGGGAGGGTGGCAAATAAACCTTGTGGCCGGAATAGATACATTCCAGACTATCATTCACATTATCCACTACACCGAACAAGGTATCCCTTGCATTATCATAGGATAATACTGCGCTGGGTTTATAATTATCCCTAAGACCTTGCAACAATTCATTCCCTGTCAAACCCGGAAGTATATCCAAATGCTGGGCCTGTGAAAAGGAGCTAAGAATCAGGACGGAAAACAATACACATATCAGATGTTTCATCTAAGGCGATTTAGTCTTGGCAAATACATTTGGGGATAATATTCTGCAATTTACCAACTTCATACATCATTTTTACCCTTGATGTTGTTTTGTACCTGTCAATTGGGTTTATTTGGGATAACATCGTAGTAGGAAAGTATTCAAATATGAACACTACCATTCCAACAATCACTTTTTACTTGTTTTTATTACGTTCAAAGAACGAATTCCGGGTAAACTATATAGGTAATAGGCATTCCCGGAGTGTTTCCATTAAGAATTGAAAACTTGTTGTATGGCAATCAAGCAGAGAAGTAAGTCTTTGAAATCCCGAGGGGATGAATTGAGTAGTACATTCTTCCAATTGGATGTACTCAATGGAAAAGAGTTGACGGATGCCCAGTTCCCTGTTTTCAGTAAGAAAGTGGCGGAAACCACATCATTCAAGACATTGACGCCCTCTGAAATAGAAATATTCCAACTTAATATCGGAAAGCTCTGTAACCAGTCCTGTGCACATTGCCATGTGGATGCGGGCCCTGATAGGAAAGAGGAACAGATGACAAGGGAACATTTGGAAAAATGCCTTGAAATCATTGCGGCAGTACCGAGTATACGATCTGTGGATATTACGGGAGGTGCACCTGAGATGAATCAACACTTCAGGTGGTTTGTAGCGGAATGTTCCAAGCTCGGGAAACAGGTTATCAATCGTTGTAACCTAACCATTATCATGGCTCATCCCAAATACCATGATTTACCTGATTTCTTTGCCGAACATGGCGTTCATATTGTTTCGTCCCTACCCTATTATAACAAGAATAGAACGGATCGACAAAGAGGTGATGGGGTATTCGAGGATTCCATTGCTGCATTGAAAAAATTGAATGAGGTGGGATACGGCCAAGCGGATACTTCCCTGCAACTGGACTTGGTATATAATCCGGCCGGGGCATTCCTACCTGGTGACCAAGCCAGTCTGGAAGCCGAATTCAAAAGACAATTACTTCGCAAGTATGATATCAGATTCAATCATTTGTTTGCCATCACGAACCTCCCTATCAGTCGATTCCTTGATTATCTCATCCAATCGGAGAAATATGAGGAATACATGCAAACCCTTGTAGAGGCCTACAACCCTGCAACCGTGGAGGGCCTGATGTGCAGGAATACCATTTCTGTGAGTTGGGATGGATATCTGTATGATTGTGATTTCAATCAGATGCTTGATTTGAAAGTGGCATGTCCGTCACAGCATATCACTAGTTTTGACGTCCATCAACTCAAAGAACGCAAGATTGTCCTGAACCAACATTGTTATGGTTGTACCGCAGGAGCTGGTTCTAGTTGTGGTGGAGAGATTACCTAGGTCAGGTTGGTGGATAATATCGAAATAGTAGCTTGCAGGGGCCTCGGATTATTGGCTTAATGCAAAATTAATTCTTCACCGCTTCGTTCTAGCATTGTTAATACGATTATATTTGTATTGAAAGTATTGGGCTAACTACTAGGATTGACGACAGGAACAAACACAAGCCTAATGCATTATGGGCACCCAAACTATAAATCAAGTCATGAAAAAACACTTAGTATTCCTTCTGGGATGCATCACTCTTTGTTTGGTGGGATGCATGGGGGATAATCAGGAAGAACCTGAAATCATCTACGAGAATCCAGCCATTTACGAGGTCAATTCAAAAATCAAGGCGGAACCGGATAATCCGGACTTATACCACATGAGAGCAACTCTGTTCTACGACTCCGGACTCTATGACGAGGCCATAGCAGATATGAAGAAAGCTATGAGCTATGACTCGTCCGATGTGTATTATAGACATTTCCTCGCAGATGTTTATTTTGATTCGGAAAAGGAAAAGGATGCCTTGGACATCTTACAGGAAACCATAGATCTCTTTCCGGCAAGCGAACCCACCCTTCTCAAATTATCCGAATTCCAATACATCCTTGAACAGAATGACCCTGCCCTAGCCACTATCCAACAACTATTGGAAACCAATCCAGAAAACATTGAGGGGTACTACATGAAAGGAAAAACCCTAATGCAGAAAGGAGAAAAATCCCAAAGTATCGCCACACTCAAAAAAGCATTGGAATTGGATGAGAAACACTTCGATAGCTTGCTGGAACTGGGAACCATCTATTCCAATGATAAGAACAAGGCCGCATTGCCTTATCTTGAGAAAGCCTTGTCCCTAGTTCCTAGTAATCCGGATATTGTATTTGAGTTGGGACGATATTATTTCCATCAAAAGGAAGACGAAAAGGCATTGGATTATTTTAGGCAGGTCGTCATTCTTGACCAACAATATACCGATGCCCATATTAATACGGGAATTATTTACTTGGATAAAAAGGCATTTAAGAAAGCTTATGACATTTTCAATATTGCCGTAGAAACCGACCCCATTCATCCGCCTGCATATTACCACAGGGGACTTGCAGCCTCCCTTTTGGGTAATGCAGAACAAGCCAAGGCGGACTTGCAACAGGCTCTGGACCTAGCTCCAGATTACGAGGCTGCCAAGGAGGCCCTTGTGAAATTGGAGTAGTCCTATTTTCTTCCATAAAAAAGGCCCATTCCTAAGTATAGCTTAGGAATGGGCCTTTTCATTCTCATATTATGATACTACTTTTCCCTAAAGAAAATACCGATAGGAACGCCAGTGAAATCATAATGGCTCCTAATCTGATTTTCTAGGAATTGCTTATATGATGGTTTGACGTGTTTGGGATGATTACAGAAAAATATGAATGCCGGATAATAGGTCTTGGCTTGGGTCACATATTTTATCTTGATGTATCTTCCCCTACTGGCAGGCGGTGGTGTCTTATCTATGATGGGCAACAATAAATCATTCAGTTCTGAAGTCTTCAGTTTATTGTCCCTTTTCTCATATATCTCCATTCCCAAATCAATCGCCTTGAAAATCCTTTGTTTTTCCATAACGGAAATAAACAGGACAGGAACATCATTGAACGGTGCCAATTTACCCTTGATTTTCCTTTCGAAATCCCTGGCGGAATTCGATTCCTTATCAGCGACCAAATCCCATTTGTTCACCAATACCACAATGCCCTTATTCCGCTTTACAGCCAATTGGAAAATACTCATATCCTGCGACTCCACCCCCAATGTCGCATCAATCATCAGGAAACAAACATCTGCTTCCTCCAATGCACGGATGGCTCTCATCACGGAATAGAATTCAAGATTCTCATGTACCTTGTTCTTCTTTCTGATACCTGCGGTATCTATCAGGATGAATTCCTTTCCGAATTTATTATAATGTGAATGGATGGAATCACGGGTTGTTCCTGCGATGTCTGTCACCACATTCCTTTCCTCTCCCAAAAGGGCATTCACCAGGGAGGATTTCCCTACATTGGGCTGTCCGATTATGGCAAACTTGGGGATATTGATTTCTTCGGGTTCCACATCCTCCAATCGTTCCGTCACTGCATCCAAAACCTCACCAGAACCACTTCCGGTGATGGAAGAAAGGAAGTAGGTTTCCTCGAATCCCAGGCTCCAGAATTCATTCGCTTCCAATAATCGAGCGTGGTTATCCACCTTATTGACCGCTAGGATAACTGGCTTATCCGTCTTGCGGAGCATCCGGGCCATCTGTTCATCCAAGTCAGTAATACCTGTGGTTACATCCACCATTAGGATGATAAGATTGGCCTCCTCTATGGCAATCTCCACTTGGTTTCGGATAGCAGCCTCGAATATATCATCAGAATTCTTGACAAAACCTCCGGTATCCACTACCGTGAAAGTCTTACCATTCCATTCGCAGGAACCATACATTCTATCACGGGTCACTCCACTGAAGTCATCCACGATGGCCTGTCGTTCTCCAATCAAACGATTGTAAAGTGTGGATTTACCCACATTGGGTCGGCCTACTATGGCTACGATATTATTCATGGCGATAAATTAAATGCTTAAACTCCCAACCCACCAATGGCCCAAACCGTTCAAAAGCGGGTTGGTTATCCATTGATTTTTAATTTGGGAATGCAAAGATAGGGAATATCTGCTGTGTTTCAGGCAATTGACACCTTCCAAAGGAATAAAGTCGTTCAAAATAGGGAATCCCCTTGTATTTGAATGGTATTATTAACCTCCCGGGCTAACCTTCACATTGAAATATCATTATTTTTGATATCACATACTAGAAATTCTTCGAACACATGCAATACCTCGAACTCAATGGCATATTCGTCAATAATTTCATTCTCTATGATGATGAACATACCGTTTTGATGGATACGGGGTTCCTCAATGGTTTATCCACTATCGCCCATGCACTGAAAAGTATAGGTAGGTCCTGGGATGATGTGGATGCCATCCTACTCACCCACGGTCATTTTGACCATGCGGTCCATCTTCATAAGATTAAGGCATTGACCCAAGCTCCTATATATTGTACACAAGAAGAACAACAGCATATCAATGGTACGTTTCCTTACAAGGGTTGGAATAGGATTACAGGCTGGCTGGAGGCCCTAGGCAGATTCGTTTTCAGATACCGTCCTGTAAATATTGATATCCATGTGAAAGAAAATGATGTCCTGCCATTTTTCGGAGGAATGGAAATCGTGGCCCTACCCGGCCATTCCATTGGTCATATCGGATATTTGCATCAGGGTAGCAAGCATTTATTCATCGGGGATTTCGTTGATCCAAGGCGAAGAACCATGTGGTTCCCACCTTTCATTTTCAATTCCTTTCCTGAGTTGTTTCCGATTTCCATTCGAAAGGTAGGAAACATGGACCTCAATGGCCTCATCAGTAATCATGGACCTAGAATGGATGCTGGGGAACAATTGAGGAGGTATCAGGAATTCATGGTAAAATGGAGGAGAAAGCAGGGGGAATAGAGCATTTTGCACCCTTATTCTACCAACCAGCCATTCGTCCGTTCCACACCGATGACATACTTGGAATTCTTGGTTCTCCTGAAAGGGATGTATTGTGTAATCCTATCCGACTGGCTCTCCATCTTCTCATCATACTTCAACTCCAATATGACTGCTTCATCCCTGTGTCGGTATCCTCGGAAAGCCCCCTCATTCAATAAGGAATGGAATCTCATATTGTAATCAATGGTCATCCTGAATTCCCCATCAAAGGTTCCCCAATAGGAACGATGATAGGAATTGAGCAGTACGGGAACCAAATTCGTATTTGAACGGGTAAGTTGTTCTATTTCATCAGAGTGTACTTCGGGTTGGTGTAGGTCAAATGATGGAATATCAAAGATTTTTTTGTCACCCAATTCGTTTTGTCTGATCTTAATTTCCAATTTGGGTGCGATGACCTCGCCTACATCATTTCCATACCATCTCAAACGGAACTTTTGCCTATTCGCAATTCCGACTACATTATCATGATACGTTTGCAGACCAATGGTATCCCAATAGATATTATTGATTTGCCTGTCGGGAAATATTTTCCTGAATGAAGCGGGATGATTGCGTAGGACTTGCTCCACGAAACGATGGTCACACGCACTGATTCTGTATTTCCTTTCGTAACGCATTATTCGGTGATTCTATTCCCATCCAACACCAATAACGAGCCCTTTTCAATGGTATGTAATCGCTCTATGTCTGATGCCTGATATTGTTCCACAGAGATACTGGCACCTCCATATTCGGGTTTCTTTCTATATGCCGAAAAACCTTGTTGGCAATTCTTCATACTGATATTCTTGATATGCAATTGGGATAAATCCTTAGAGGCCACTCCCAACACACTCCCATCTATATCCATGGAATGAACCGTAACATGGGATTCCTCTCCCACACTGAGGCCCTTATCCCCTCCATTCCGTACATGGCAATTGTAAATATGAATCACGCTACCAGAAAAATCCATCCCGTCATTCCCAGTGGCAATGAAGTAGGAATCATGTATTTCTCCCTTACAAAAATCCGCATCGAAGCCATCAGATAGGGTTTTGGAAACCACCATGTCCCTCACTACAAACTCGGAACGAATGATGTTCAATCCATCCTCGCATGGATTTTCAGTAATCAATAAGTGACTGATATCCACATCGGATTCATAGAATGTAACTGCTCCTGTCAGATTCCAATTTCCTTCTTTCCAAGTATTGAAACCCTTGAATTCTGCATGATTCACCTCGGATTTATCATTAGCCTGAAGCACTGTGAATCCTCGGGCCGTCTGATCAGACGACTCGATAGAAACAGGATTTTCCTCCGTGCCCATAATCGAAACAGGAGATCGACTAATGAAGCCAGCCCCCTTAATAAAATCCAAGTTTACCCCTTGTTCGAATACGACCCTTAAGCCTTCCGGAATAACGATGGTCCTATCAACGGTATGCTGTCCTGCCTGGAACAGAACAATGTCTCCTTTCTTTTGATAGATGCCTGTCGTATCCCATTGAATATCCGAGAAAACACCTTGGGAAGCGGTTCGGACTTGGGGAATGGATGATGATTTAATGCTGGAATACACCACGTCATCCAAACCGATTGCCTTACAGAAAACATATTTTGCATCAATGGGTACAGTCACCTCATAGTAGTCCGGTACTTTATGTCCAAAACCATCCGACCACATCAAAATTGGTTCTTCCAATTCATTGGACATATTATCAGGATGGGAGCCCGTACCGATGACAACCATAGGTGTCGTATGGACATTCCTCAAATTAAGGGTTTTGGTATTGGATTGTGTAGCCTGGGTGAATACCCTGCAAGAATGTTCATTGAAAGGATGAATTTGTCCTTGGATTTTCTTGGCTCTGAATAGATTGGCTGATGGTGTATAGGCCGTTTCTTCGAATTCGGTCTTGAGCAGGGCTTCCCTTACTCGCGCGCCCTCCTCTACCTCAGCAAAGAACGCCTCCAGATACCCGGGACGGGTCATCTGGTCCAAGTAATACATGTATTTCCTTACAAAGGTGGTATCCCTTGCCAGATTGGTGAATACGTGCATGTATTCATCCTCCTCCGGATTATTGAAATACATCTGTCCCCTGAATTCGGTTTGGATTTTCATCTCACTCACATTCCCATCATACCCGATGGGTTCCAATTTATTCGTAACGGGATTATAGTAGAATCTTTGGTTATGCCAAACGGTAGCATGGTGAGCATCCATGATATCACAAATGACATAATACTTGGCCATTTGGTCCAAATCAAAGACATCCGATGCACTCCTTTTTCTTTGTTGGTATTGGAACATGAGGGTCTTGGCCTCCTCGAATTGCTTTTTCAGCACCGGTGACTTCATGGTCTTACCTTCCTTGAATGGCGTGACCGGAGCTTTTTTGAATTGGTACTGTTCGAATGTCATTCCATCAGGAACATACCTGAATTCCTCATGGAATCGGTGCCTGGCAGTCCAGACAGCATCTTCGTCAAACCGAACGATGGGCCCCTCTCTCCTGTATCTGAATTCTAATAACTGCTTTTCGAAATGTTCCTCATACGCGTATACCCCGACAGGTTTTCCATTCACATTCAAATGAACAAAATCATATCGGGTAGTTAGGATATCCTCCTTTTCCCACAATTGATGTAGGACCCACTCATGCAGATAATACCGAACTGCGGGTGACTGCAAGGATAGTACCCGCATTCGTTTCCAGGTATGGTCTTTCTTGAATTTTACACGATAAGACCATTTATTCCCCTTGAGGTGATCCGTCCAATCCCCTTTCAATCTGACACTTGCCTTGGCTATTTTTTCTCCATCCACCAATTGGGCATCCACCCAATCATCATCATTTTTCCTCAAAATTCCGATTTCGAGGGCTTCCCTCCTTTTTTGTGATAATTTTCTTACGCCCTCATCATCTATTCTCAAATCCAATTTTTCAGGTTGGTATGCAGCAGACTTATTCATGTAGTCATTACCCATCTGAATACTCAAATCATCGAAATAAGTCTTTCCCTTTCCCTCTAATTCCAAATGAATGGACAATTTTTGGACTTTTTCCACATCTGGTGCTACAAAGTGTATTTCCATCAAGGACCAACCATCAACTTCTTCGGTGATACGGGTGGAGATTCTGGAAAAAGCATCATTCTCCAAACTCCTGACATGAATGGAAGCTTGGGCATTTCCCTCCTTGGGTTTCATCCAGACAGCAATCCGACCATATTTATTACCCGGATTGTCCAATTCCACATGGGCGCTTCGCCAAACGGTATCACTTTCAAGCAATAAGGAATGGGAACCGGTTCGGTATGCCTCCTTGGATTGGAATCCTGCACCTGAGAAAGTATACTTTCCTACCTTGTATCCTACCCCACTTGTTTTCTCGAAAGAATTTCGAATATCAATCGAAGCATCAGAAGTTTGTCCGAAGAAGAAATAGTAACAACACAACAAGACAGCTACGAGTCCCAATCCTAACAATAGCTTAGGAATCCACTGTCGGAAAGGTATTCCCTTATCGTTCGTTTTCTTGATAATCATACTACCAAATTAGGCTGGTCGATAATGGATAAGGTAGTTTGGTCAGAGATGCCGACAATTGCCTTCCTGACTTCTTCCAACTGGGAAATACTTTCTGCCTTACAAATGAATGAAACATCCAATCCGGTAGGAATGGTATCCATTCTTTTGAGCTCAACGTATGGTAAAATACCAGATAGCAACTGGGCAATTTCCTCCACATTGACCTTATCAGTCCTGATATTGATATACATCTTATCCTCTGTCTTGAAAACCTCTTGCTTGTAAATGAATTTACTCATCCATAAGAGGAACAGAATCAGAATAATTGCAATGGTAGCCAATATGGGTTTATTCGCACCGGTAGCCAAACCAATCCCGATGACCAGGAACAAGAACGTCAATTCCTCCGGGTCCTTTATTGCTGCCCTGAAACGTACGATGGATAATGCACCTACCAACCCTAGGGATAGGGCCACAGAAGACTGAATAATGGTGATAATGAGCATCGTACCCAACGCCAAGGGCAGGAATATGCTTGCGAACTTCTTCCTATTACTGATGGAATTCCCAAAATGCAGATAAAAATACTGAACAATGATGGTCAGGAAAGTAGCCACTATGATATTCACGATGAATGACTGGATATTCACCGTATTGGTGAATTGCTCTAAGTATTGCTCAAATAAAGATTCGCCCATTTCCTAAATGCTGTTTAGTATCCGTCTATATAAGCGGGTATGAATTGGGGAGCAAAGTTAGCAATATTCTATCATTAAGAAGCTATTTGAAATTCAATGATTGATTTGGTAATGCCGCCTTATTGTCCATATCCCATTCACATTGGAATCCTGCTTCGATCAGGAACCCTATGGCTCCATTTTATTAATCTCCCTGATTTTATGGAATTTGATGTCCGATTGAATCTTTGTATATGCATCAGGGTTATTACCTTTGTGGAACCTGCAAGAATTAGGCGTGAAGCCGAATGGATATGATATCCATCAGAACATACATGAATATGGGTCATAAAGGACCTACCAAATTGAATTTTAGTCTTACATGAATATCAGTAACGCAAAAAAAGCACTGAAGACCTACTTCGGTTATGATTCTTTCCGTCCTATGCAGGAGGACATCGTACAATCGGTATATGACCAGAACGATGTCGTGGTACTCATGCCGACGGGTGGTGGTAAATCCATGTGTTTTCAGATTCCGGCCGTGACCATGCCAGGAACCTGTGTCGTCATATCCCCCCTCATTGCCCTGATGAAAGACCAAGTCGAGGGCTTACTATCCAATGGTATCTCTGCAGCCTATATGAATAGTAGTATGGGCCAGACCGAAATGATGGCCGTACAGAATGATTTGGCACGGCAAAAGATTGACTTGTTGTATGTTTCTCCGGAAAAAGCCATAACTGCCGACTTCATACATTTCATGAAGAATATCAAGGTCAATATGATTGCCATTGACGAAGCACATTGTATCTCTGCATGGGGACATGATTTCAGGCCAGAGTATACCCAACTGAAACTATTGCGCCAGCAATTCAAGAATACACCAATCATTGCACTTACGGCAACTGCGGACCGACTAACAAGAAAGGATATCGAAGAACAACTCGGACTTAGGAATCCGAAAAGGTTCGTTGCCTCCTTTGACCGACCCAATCTGAGTCTGACCGTACGTCCCGGGCGTAAGAGAATGGAACAAATCATCGACTTCGTCAAGGGCCGACGCAATCAATCGGGTATCATATATTGCCTTTCCAGAAAGAGTACGGAAGATTTGGCAGCCAAACTGAACAGGAATGGTATCAAGGCCGGATTCTATCATGCAGGGCTTTCCAATCAGATGCGCTCGGATGTGCAGGAGGATTTCATCAATGATAATATCCCTGTCATCTGTGCCACCATTGCATTCGGAATGGGAATTGACAAATCCAATGTTCGCTGGGTCATCCATTACAATCTACCCAAGAATATTGAGGGATATTATCAGGAAATTGGTCGGGCGGGCCGTGATGGTGCCAAGGCCGACACCCTGTTATTTTACAGCTATGCGGATGTCATGCTCCTGAGGGATATCCTTACCAAGAATGCATCCGAGAATGAGGAAATCCAATTATCCAAACTAGACAGGATGCAACAGTATGCGGATTCCCTTATTTGCAGAAGAAAGATTCTATTGAATTACTTTTCTGAGAATACTGATGGAAATTGTGGCAATTGTGATATCTGTAAGAATCCGCCCCAACATTTTGATGGTACGGTAGTAACACAAAAAGCCCTCTCTGCCGTGTATCGTACCCGTGAAAAAGTGGGTATGAATATGTTGATTGATATCTTGAGGGGATCGAAACGTAGGGATTTGGTTTCAAGGAATTTCCATCTGATCAAAACCTATGGTGCAGGTGGAGAGTACTCCGCTAGTGACTGGCAGACGTTCATCCAACAGATGATTAATATGGGATTATTGGAAATTGCTTATGATGCCAATAATATCCTAAGATTGACAGAGGGTGCCCATGAGGTATTGTTCAAACAGAGGAAAGTACAATTAGTGAAGATGACTTCCATCATGGAGCATCGGAACAACAAGAAGAAGGACCCAGCCCCCAAAACACAAAAGGAAAGACTCAGGGATCAATTGTTCGAACGACTGCGACAACTCCGTAAGCGACTGGCCCAGAAGAAAGGTATTCCTCCCTATCTTATTTTTTCCGATCGTTCATTGGAGGAAATGGCTGCTACCCGGCCCAGTACCAGGGAGGATTTCCTTGACATATCGGGTGTGGGACAAAAGAAATTACAGGATTTCGGGAAACCATTCCTACAGGAAATACAAGATTATGTCCTTGAGCAATCGGGGCAAGGAATGAAAATCAAGGGTTCGACCCATTTGGTTACTTTCCAATATTACCAACAAGGTATGGACCCTGATGAGATTGCACAGGAAAGGGGCCTGCATCCTACGACCATTTATTCTCATTTGGCGGCCCTATTCGAAAAGGGTGAGGATGTGGATATCAAGCAGTACATTCCCAGTCGTGACTTATCCTCCATTGAGGAATTCATCGAACAAAATCCCAAATCGGGTGCCAAGGAAATCTATGATGCCAATGAGGGTTCTCTCGAGTATCATGTTATCCGTTTGGCATTGAGCTGGCTGAAGAAGAATAAGGTTTGATTTTGAATGTCAATTTCTGACTAACATCCATAAAATCGGATACGATTCATTGACATCATCACAAATTAGATTTAGATTGCATACATGAATACAATTGAATGCACATCCATCCATAGCACTTGTTGCTGTTGTTGTACTACGGTTCAACAATGGAAGGGTGTGTAGTCATTAGATATTCATAAGAAATAATCAATTCAAGGCCTTTCCTGTAGGGAGGGCTTTTTTGATATCCCTACCTGAAAGGCTCGTTATTCAAATCATTAAAAAATAACATTATGGCTATCAGATTAGGGGATACTGCTCCCAATTTCAAGGCAAACACATCACAAGGCATCATTGACTTCCACCAATACATCGGAAATGGTTGGGCAGTCCTATTCTCGCATCCAGCGGATTTCACTCCTGTCTGTACCACAGAATTGGGACGATTGGCACAATTGAAGGATGAGTTCACTACTCGGAATACCAAGGTAATTGCCATATCCGTGGACCCTTTGGATTCTCACCAAGCATGGATTAAGGATATCAATCGAACACAGCACACGGAGGTCAATTATCCCATCATTGCGGATGAGGACAAATCCGTAGCAGAATTATACGGAATGATTGCTCCGGGTATCACGGAGAAAACGACTGTCCGTTCAGTTTTTGTGATTGGTCCGGACAAGAAAATCAAATTAAGCCTGACTTATCCACCTTCCACGGGCAGGAATTTCGAGGAAATCCTTAGGGTGATTGATAGCTTGCAGCTTACTGCAGGTTATAAGGTTGCTACGCCAGCAGATTGGAAAAATGGGGATAAAGTCATCATTTCTCCATCTATTTCGGATGAACAGGCCAATGATTTATTTGGAACATATCGGAAAGTAACCGATTATATCCGTTATACAGACCAGCCGAATTCGTGAAAAGATTCGTAAACGGAATGCATAAGTCCATATCTGATAATTACCAGATATGGACTTATATATTATTCCTCATTCTTTAGATAACCATGTATTCCATTCCAACTACCCCCTATGCCGATGGCTGGATTTTTATAAATTTGGATGTCTTGATGATTCCGGATGACTCCGAATAGAATTGGATAAAATAAATACCTGCTGCTAATTCGGTGACTT
>JAHDHL010000002.1:69702-395478 GCA_020631355.1 Saprospiraceae bacterium
GATGACTCCGAATAGAATTGGATAAAATAAATACCTGCTGCTAATTCGGTGACTTGAATGGGTTTTCCTTTTTCCAGATCAATACCATTTTTCATCATTTGGCCTGACGCATTAATGATGTTTGCCTTTACCTCCTTTACGTCTCCATCCCAATCTATGATAAGATAAGACTGAGAAGGATTCGGAAATATTCTGGGTTCGAATGGAATCACACTGATTTCTTCAGTATCCACTTGATTCATCTGTTCTACTGTCACCCTGAATTTTCCATAATTATCCGAAGAATGCATATCCAAACTTTTGAATTGCAGGGTTTGGCCCATGCCCTCAACTTCGAAAGTATAGGTATGGTCTGTATTATATGGCTCGTTGACTTCTGGCTTGAACCAATTCTCTCCATTATCCAATGAAACCGCTAGTCGGTAGAATTCCCGAGGCAAATCATTGCCATACATATTACAATACTCAATATTGGGTAGTGCGAAATTATATATGAAATCGAATGCCACCGGCCCTGTCATCTGACCCGTATCAGAGGGCATTTGAGGAGCATCTTCTACATTCCCGCAAGTATGCCCTGTCCAACTAACCAAAGGCCAAGGGCTGATTGTCCCCTCTATCTTTATGCTGTAGGTGGCACCTATTCCAAGCACTTCCCCTGTATCATAGATATGATAAGAGGAATTACCAATTTGATGATAGTCCAAGTCATATATCCTTTGTGAAAAGAGGGAGAAAGGCAATAGAAATGTCAGAAAACATATTAGATAATTATTCATAGGAGTTATGTTTTTATAGGTCAATGAATGATTGAACTTCTTTGAAAAGGATTGATTCCCAAAATATTCATTGATGGATGCTTCTATTACTTAGAATTGGTCGTTGTAATCCTTTCGTTCAAAAAATGCACCATATCCATTATCTCAGGAAGCAGCTCAAAGGGTTGGTCATCCATGGTAGCCACCCATCTGACACCCTGTATGGCATTGGTCAGGAAAGCGGCCTCGAAATCAATCAGGTCTTCGGGTAATATGGGCCTTTCCAATACTTCCCATTGGTTGGAGGATAGAATATATTTACGGAGGGTTCCTGCTACACAACCTGCCGATAAGGGAGGAGTATAAAAAATTCCATTTTTTATCAGGAATAAGTTGGCACTTAACCCCTCTGCCAATTCACCTTTCTGATTCCTTAGAATGATGTCATCCCAATCGTTTCTTTTCCGTTCCAAGGCTGCATGAATATATGCTGTGGCACTTCCTTTTTTCAGATGTGAGTAAGGACTATGAAACAATAGTTGATGCTCCGAAACACCAACCTCCAATCCTTTTTTATTAAGGGAAAAAAGGCTGGTTTCCAATGGGCTTGCCACCACTAGAAACTGGACATTGGAATCCACTGGTGTATATCGTCCTCCATCATTTCTGAACATCGTGAAACGGATACGCCAGTTACCGCTTTCCGACACGAGTTTCCGAATCTCATCCCTCATCCAACCTAAGCTCCATTTAGGCGGGGGGCACATTCCCATGACATCCATCCCTTCATCCAATCGTTCGAAATGAAAGGGCAAAAAAGGTATCCTACCATTGAATATCCGAATGGTTTCGAATAGGGAATCACCGTATTGGAATGCCCGGTTCGTCGCTGAGAACAAGGTACTATCTTGCGGAAGTAACCGACCATTCCAATTCACCTGATTCATAAGGGCCATGAATTACTTCTTCTTGAGTTTGGCTCCCATTCTGACTTCTATGAAATAATCCAGTATACTTTCCCTCGCTTCAGGATTGATTTGGTAAGCAAAAACAGGGTCATTGGGCATTAGGATTTCAAAAATGATGAATTCATCCAGATATCCTTTCTTGATGGCAGCCTTCAATGCTTTCAATTGAGGATCCTTGACCTTTTCATTCTCAATAGCCACATATAATGACACCAATGCCTCCTTGAACGGAGCAGACATCGCATCATAACCAGAGACTCCTTCCAGCATTTCTTTCTGATATCCCGGTTCGTACAAGTATGCGGCATTACTCATGGCATAACCAATCCAATCAGAGTGCGCTTCTATCCTTACATTACCTGATGTAGAATCCTGTTCGATGCCTACCTGAGGAGTAAAGTGCCATTCTTCATAGTCCAATCCCAAATCGTCACTGATTCTTCCAATGGCTGTCTTGATGTTCGGATTGTTCCGATTCAATATGATGGATTTTCCAATGTGGCTTATGATTTTGTTCTTCAGTTTTTTCTTGTTCTTGGATCTCAGATAATCATCTGCCAAGAACCAGTGGGCCATATAATCCATTTTATTGGCCTTAACGGCCTTTTCCAACCATTTGGCAGCTTCTTCATAATCTTCCTCCATTTCATAGGTCTGGCCGATGTATGTCAGAACTTGCGAGCAATCAGGTATATCCTTGATTACTTTCTTGTAGGATGCTCTGGCTTCCTTTGGGTTATCCTCTCGGAAGTGTGTTTGCCCGTCAACGAAATTCTTCTCGGTTTCTCCCACATATTCGTAAAAGCCCAGTTGGATATTCTGACTTTCGGGGTCTTTGAAATAATGTAAGCCGTGTTCGACCCTTGAGGCGGGTGGATTGAGTTCTATTTTCTGTTTTAGGATATTGATTTCATAGCTCAAATCAGATTCATTCAGAATCAATAGGACTTCCTGCGGAGACCGCAAGTGCTGTGCCATGAGAAGTGATGGAATCAGGAATAACGATAAGGCAACGAGTCGTTTCATAATTGAAGATTATAGTATATGAATAAAATCAAAGGCTTCGTATTGGAATATGTACATATTCCTGATTGTGCCAGATGGTTTGGGTAGTTGAAAAGGAAGATTGGGGAACGTTTTATTTCTTCAAACCCAGCTTGACTTCCTTTACATATCTATAGATATTACTTTTTTGGGTATCATCCAAGGAAAATAGCGTATAGGCATCCATGGGCAGGAAAATTTCATACATCATGAATTCTTCCAGCATTCCCAATTTCATCGTTTTCTTGAGTGCTTTCAACATTGGGTCCTTGACTTTCTTCTTACGGATGGTCTCATACAGCATCAACAACGATTCCCTGTATGGGGTAATGGTGAGTAGCTCCTCGGTGCGGGCCATTTGTTCTTCCTTATATCCCGGTTCGAATAAGTATGCCGCTTGTGAAAGTGCGTATGACCTCCACAATTCATTTGAGATATCAATATTCACCTTATCCCCCTTATCGTTAATGGACATGAATGTCTTGGGCTTGAATTCCCAACCTGTATACTTGGACTTATTGGCCTTAGCCACCTGTCGGAGTACATCCTCTATGCCCTGATCATTCCGATTCATGATAGAAGCTCTGATGATATGATCCAATGCTTGCTGTCTGGTTGTTTTTTCCTGTACCAACACCCGGGCCATTCGTTTACGGGTATCAAAGGCAATGGTATTCCCATCCAATGATTTTTGGTACCATTCCTTTGCAGTCTCCAAATCCCCTTGTTTTTCGTGGGCATATCCCACTCTTGTCATCAGGTAGGTATCATTAGGAAACGAATCCAACAAGGTCAGATACTTGTCCAAGGCAGCTTCATACATCAATGAATCCATATCCTTTTCGGCCTTGAGAAAAAAGATATCATTCTCACCGTGCAAACGGAAATAAGTCGTCTTATTGATACCGTCCACTTTCTTCCTACAAAGGATATCAGGTAAGGGTTCGGATTTGGATAATGCTATCCCAGGATTCCCATTCACATCAAAGACATATTCGATATCGGAAGTATCCAAACGGGAAAGTAAATCCTCATATGTCTGGGAAAATGAAAAAAGGGTTAAAAAAAGGAATGGTATAGTTATGAATATGCGCATAGTATTTACAGGTCTAATCTGCAACCCATAGTCAAAGGACCAGCGTCATCATAGACTACGGGTTGCTCTTATATCTAATCCAATTGCATTTCGGGAATTTCTCCCTCGATGATGAGTCTACCCTCCGTAGCAGCCTGAATTTCTTCGACACTTACACCCGGAGCACGTTCCAATAAACGGAATCCGCCCTCGACTACATCCAGAACAGCCAGATTAGTAACGATTTTCTTGACACAATTCACTCCCGTGAGTGGCAATGTACATTGTCTTAACAACTTGGATTTCCCTCTTTTGTTGGTGTGCATCATCGCTACGATGATATTTTCTGCGGAAGCCACCAAATCCATGGCTCCTCCCATTCCTTTCACCATCCTACCCGGAATCTTCCAATTGGCTATGTCACCATTATCAGAAACCTCCATGGCCCCCAACACTGTCAGTTGGATATGACGACCACGTATCATGGCAAAACTCGTGGCTGAATCAAAGATGCAGGCCCCTTTCATTGCTGTGATGGTTTGCTTACCTGCATTGATCAAATCCGCATCTTCTTCCCCATCGAATGGGAATGGTCCCATACCTAGGATACCATTTTCTGATTGGAATTCCACACTGACTCCATCAGGTACATAGTTGGCTATCAGAGTGGGTATACCGATGCCCAGATTCACATACCATCCGTCTTGTAATTCTTGGGCTATTCTTTTGGCTATGCCTTTCTTATCTAACATTCTTTCATAATTGGGAATGAATGGTTGGGAGCGACTCCATTCCGGATATCGTAATCCAGATAGTCCCAATCATTCACTAGTCATTATCAATAATTCGTTATTCCTTGGGTCGAACGGTTCGTTGTTCGATGCGTTTTTCGTACTTGGCTCCTTGGAAGATTCTTTGTACGAAAACACCCGGCGTATGGATATAATTCGGATCCAATTCACCCGGTTCTACCAATTCCTCTACTTCCGCAATGGTAATCTTACCTGCCATTGCCATCATCGGATTGAAATTCCTTGCGGTACCCTTGTATATCAAATTACCCAACCTATCTCCTTTCCATGCCTTGACAATGGCAAAATCAGCCGTTAGTGCATGCTCTAGGATATGAGGCTTCCCGTTGAAATATCGTACTTCCTTTCCCTCGCCCACTTCGGTACCATAACCTGCAGGAGTGAAGAATGCAGGGATTCCGGCACCTCCGGCACGGCAACGTTCAGCCAAGGAACCCTGAGGTATCAAATCGACCTCAAGTTCACCACTCAACATTTGTCTTTCGAATTCGTCATTCTCCCCTACATAGGAAGAAATCATTTTCCTGATTTGTCTTTTTTGTAATAATAATCCGAGACCGAAGTCATCTACCCCCGCATTGTTGGAGATACATGTCAGCCCCTTGATATTGGCTTCTACCATTGCGGCGATACAGTTTTCCGGTATACCACAAAGGCCAAAACCTCCCAGCATGAGGGTCATATTATCCTCGATGCCTTGTATAGCCTCTTGGGCATTGGCTACTACCTTATTCATAAGTTAGGACGATTTAATGTTTATCGTACAAATGTAAGGAAAAAAGCAGATTGCATAGTCTCCGGAGAGGAGACAGTATTCCGGTCTTGGGAGGATGTGACTAAAGTAACTGAATCAGATATCCAATCGTCTGGAGTACATCCGCTTTCCCAAAAGTGTATCCATGAGTCCCAAAGAGACGATTCCTATCAGGAGAACCATGCTCAGATTCCAAACAGATGCAGGTATCTGGGGAAACTCGAACTGAGGTAATGATGGAGCATTTTCATTCAGAAAGAGCATGACTTGAGAAAGTGCTGTTCCTAGTGCATCCTGCATGGGAGATAATGCAACTACGGGTTCGGCAGCAGAGGGAGCACCTAAGAATGAGGGGGCCAACAATAAGGTACCGAAAATGAGGGTAACCAATGTGATGAAGAACCATTTCATCTTGGCTGAAAGTAGCGGTTCTGTGGGTGTAATGGTTCGTTTTTCAGGTAGGGCTGCCATGACATTGGCGGTAAAGGATGGACTTGGTGTTTCCATTTCCATGATAGACAATTCATCATGGAGGGTCTTACTCAATAGCCATTCCTCAGCCATTGAAGGATGTTCTTCAAGGAGGGATTCCAATTGTAGCCTTTCTTCCTTGCTACATTCCCCATCCAAGTATCTCCACCATGTTTTTTCATCTATCTGCTTCATAGCAAATCCTTTACTTCTGCCCTAAGATAACGAGATAATTTGTTTTTCAGTACTTCCCTGGTCCTATACAGTTTGACCTTAACATTGCTTTCTGTCAGATTCAGGGATTTGGCAATTTCCTTAACGGACATTTCACCCTGATAGTATAACGTAACTATACCCGCTTCTGTTTCGGGTAAGGTAGCCACTACGGATTTCAATACGGATTTCAGATTCTTCCCTTCTGTCATTTCCAAGGGATTGGATGCATCATCCTTGATTTGGATGAACTTATCCTCATTATCTATGGAATCCGATTTCATTCTTTTCTTTCTGGAATGGTCAATGGCGGTTCGGTAAGCCACGGCATATAACCATGTCGAAAACTTGGAATCCTGCTTGAATGTCTTCAGTGTCTTGAATACCTTGACGAATACATCCTGAGCTGCTTCCTCGGCTTCTTCCTTACTTTTCAGAATCCTCCAACAAATCGTGAACACATAACTCTGGTAATGGGACACCAAGGCCGAAAAGGCGGGTCGGTTGCCCTCCAAGACCTGTTGTATGCATTCCCATTCGTTTTCCATGAGCTGTGAGTCAGTTTTGTTTCTGAGACGAGTCATCCTGCGGGGTTGGTTACAAGATTGTTGATTTTTCTTGAAAAATATATTTTTTGCCTGATGAATGGGTTCCATTACATGATTCATCAATCATCCGAAACCATCCAAGGATATGATTTTTGGAAACCCTTTTCCCAAGTCATGTGCCAATGCCCCAGATCCTTTTCCACATCCAATTTCATATTTTTGGCAGGCATACCGAAATCAAGAAGTATCTGCTCCATTTTCCTAATGCCATCCACCGTTGGGGTTTCCAATTCACCTGCATTGAAATAAATCTTCTGATGGATAAGATTCGGATTGTCCTCATGCAGGGTATAGACCACCTCATTGACCCAATAGGAGGGAGAAAATACAAAGGCCTTTCCGAAAACATGTGAATATTCCATCAACATATAATATGACATCAGCCCACCTAGGGAAGCCCCTGCTATCATGGTTGACTCGGGCTGGGGTTGGGTCCTGTATCGTTGATCTATCCAAGGCTTTACTGTCTTGGCAATCCAGTCCGCATGTAGGTCACCACTGACAATCCAATCAGAATACCATCGTGTAGATGGAAATGGCTTGTATTCTTTCATGCGCCTTTCGGAATTGTATATTCCGACAACGATGGCTTGCTGCTGTCCCAAAAGTCCCAGACTATCCAGTACTTCATCCACTTTCCATTCTGCTCCCTCATTGATTTTCTGGTCAAACAAAGATTGTCCATCCAAAAAATAAATAACAGGATAATCCATACTATCCGACTCGTATCCTTTAGGGAGATACAAGGCCAATGTTCTTTTTTCATTCAAATAGGGAACATGAATGGTATCCGTAAGGATGTGAACATTAGGTGAGGCGGTATTCGGTAAGGTAGCTACCCATTCCTGATGTGCCTTTTCAGCTTTCCTTTTTTGGATATTTGCATATACCTTATACCCCAGCCCCAATACCAACAAACCGATAATGGAGTATATGATGGTCTTTTTCATCTTGTTCTGTTTCTTCTATGTATAGCTTAGGAATGTGGGCCGTTCATTCATTAGCCCACTACATAATATAGATATCTTCCAGTGGAGTAAGTTGCTTCTGCAATCGACCTTGTGGTTCTACCTCATCTTCAGGTTCCACTTCACCCTTGGGTTCTGTTTCGTTCGCAGGTTCGGGGTTGACTTCTGCTTCCAGTTCTGTTTCATCCATCATTTCATCATGGTGTTCCCCTTGGTGGCAGGAAGCTTGGAAGCAAGCGGAAAATAGTGTCAATAAACCGAGTGATGCGATGGTAAGGAATTCAATCTTCATGGTATCTTACATTTTATGGTATGGCAGGTAGGACGATAGCCCTTTTTATTCGGTTACAAATTTGTGGAAGAAAAAAAATATTCATTTTCTTGTAACCGATTCGAATCCTAGTCTCGTCATAGGTGTTGTTAATCATTTTGAAACAATTTTAAATTACATATATCATGGCAGGCATATTAGTTCCCATCACTATGTTCATCTGTGGAGCATTGATGATTATCGTAACGACCTATATCAATAGGACAGCCAAGCATAAGGAAAGAATGGCTTTGATTGAGAATGGCTTGGATGCCAGTATTTTTGATAAGCCCAAAAAGGAAAAGAAACGAAAGGCAGATCGTCCCCATAACAAATACAAGGCCCTCAAATATGGAATGATGGCAGTCGGTTTGGGATTGGGATTGATATTGGGAACATTCCTTAATGTATTCTTGAGAATAGAGCCACTACCCCAATTTGCTATGATGTTGATCTGTGGCGGCGGCGCCCTAATCCAATACTATAATATCGTTGCGAAGAAAGAACGAGAGGAAAAGGACAGACAAATGTATCAAAATGATGATTTGGTCTAATCCATCGTTCAGATAAGGCATATAAGAATTTGAGTCAGTCTAAACTCGAAGTCAGTGATGTGCGGCATTTCTAAGGAAATGCCGCTTTTTTTGATGTTCATTAGCTTTTACTATCCAACCATTCCGGAACTTGGGATAACTCCATTCTTTCGGGCTCCAATAGTTGTTGTCGGGATAAGTCCATGACTAATGTTTGGTTTTCCATGCCATTCGGATATCGGGCAAGTGTGAGCTCCAACTTCCCCTTCTTCTTCCATTCAATATCTCTTACACTCCAAAGGGAGTCATGCAAATCCAATAAACAAAGCCCCGTTTTCTTATCCACAATTTTGGGAGTATCCACCCAATGGGACATCCGCATCTCCCTACTCCGGATTTCGATTTCGTACTGTCTCTCCGGAGAAAGGGTTTGTAAATGACCATTCTTTATGTATGAATCACTCAATTCTGAGATAAGGGTTCCGAATGGCTTGAATCTCAGAATATCCATATTAGAGATAACGGTTGTGTAGCCATCTTCCATTTCCAATTCATATGCGAGATAATTCAATTCTGAATTCTTTTTCAATCTGCACTTCTTAAGTCTTGCCAAATCAAGTTCTATTTTCTTGAATCGCAGTGGCATCCAGATGCGTAACATCCTTTTGTCCACAAGGGAATATAGGGCCGTATTGATAAGCATTAATCCACTTACGAACATGACCAAAAACATGGATAAGGTCTTCCATGACAACCAACCTAGGGTATGGATGAGTTGATTTTGCCCATAAATGGACAGAACCATTAAGAACAACAATCCCATTGTGAAAAAAATATTAGGGAAAAACCTGATGATATCTTTTTTCTTACCCAATTCCAATATATTTAGAATCAATTCGAATCTAAACACAATATACCCCGATAAATAACAATTCCTTGTTTCCTTGTTCATAGTCTTATTACCCTTTCTACGACAATAACAAAACGAAAACTTATGTCTGCTTTAAAAAAGCAATTGGAAGTACTGGCACCTATTCTTGATATTGATATTGAGGATAGGGAATTCCTGAAAGCTATCCTGAAAGAAAAAGATGATAGCAATTTTGAGTACAAGCCCTACCTTTCATTATTGGAAGAATTATCCACTATGGATGACATACATCATGTAATGAGTCTCCCCGGCAATTTTTCCACAGGTTCATTTTCAGGAAGAAGAAATCTAATCAACCAATACCTATTCCAAAAATTATTTAAAATCATACGAACTGAAAATCACATTGACAAAACAGCATATATCTTAAATGATAATAACTCCATCATTCTGAATATTGATAATCAACAGTATGATCTAGGAGAGTCCAAAACTTCATTCAATCCCAAGGAACACGAAATACACCAATTGAAACCTTTCATCAAAAGAACAGGTGAGGTCATGGAGTCCTATCTTAATTCTGGTGTATTGTATATTGGTTATCCGAAAAGTGATTTTGACAGGAAATTCTCAAAATTCGAATATATCATTCTATATGTGAAATATGGACAAGAAAATATACTCAAGAAAATATCTAATATAGTTTGGCAACCCCTTTTCTTCAAACATGAATCGGGAATCATCAAACAAGGAGAATTCAATGGCATTACTTATACCCAGTCAAATGACAGCTTAGATATCGAGTGGGTAGACCATCGTTCGATTTGGTTTTTTATTTTCATTCTTTCGCTGATATTCTTTGTTGGTATATCCATTAACAGCTACATGAAAAACCCCGATTTCCAAGGCATCTATTATTTTATTATTCCACTAATCATTGTGGTATGTTCCTTATTATTTTCAATCATCTCGCACATCAATAGGAAGCGGTCCATATTCATCAATGAACATGAATTGGGAATGGACAAGGGTAAGATTAATATTCCTTGGGAATACAAAAAAATCAGAATTGCACGAACGGATATCCTCAAGGTATTCGTAGGTAAAGGAAGGACGGTTGAGGACGGTTCGTTTTACAAAGTGAACATCACCCAACACCCCGGAAAAAACATCATCATAACTGACGACTTAAGTCATGAAAAAGCACATTTCATAAAAGACCTTATTGACGATTTTATAACCAAAAAGGAATAATTATCATTTTCTATGGATAAAATAGAATTCTTTGGCATTTCGGTTTTTATTTTAAAAGAATATTTCCTTACCTTAATTTCAACTTATAAGATGACACTCAACATAAGATGACACTCAACAATCACCTGATTGTCATTCTAATTACTCTACCACAAGCTCTACTTACCTTCAACTATTTATTTTTCTTTTGAATTAGTATATCTAAATCATGAACACCAAGGAGTGGAAAAATCTGGGTGATTATTTCTTATTTGAAGAATATAAAATTTTCTTCAGGGATAATAAAACCCATCACAAACCAGTCATTCTTTTATTGCATGGATTCCCAACTGCTTCCTGGGATTGGTATAAGATATGGAATAAACTAAAGGACGATTTCCACTTGATTACATTTGATTTTCTTGGGTTCGGATTTTCAGATAAGCCAAGAAAAAATAATTATTCAATTCATCAACAATCGGATATTGCACTAAATTTCCTACAACATCTAGGTATTGAAAAATACCACATCATAGCACATGATTATGGTGTTTCTGTTGCACAGGAATTATATGCCAGAAATATTGAAAAGAATATTCATGACATACAATCCATTTGTTTTTTGAATGGTGGAATTTTTGCAGAGATGCATCGTCCGGTACTGATTCAAAAATTAATGATTAGTCCCATAGGAGGATTACTTCCTTTATTTATCGGAAAATCATCATTAAAAAGAAATTTCAAAAAAATATTCGGGAAAAACACCCAAGCCAGTGAAGAAGAAATACAATCCTTTTGGGAACTGGTATCCTTTAATAATGGAAAATGGGTATTTCCAAAATTGATTCGATATATGTTGGATAGAAAAAAATACAGGGACAGATGGTGCTTGCCATTGATTCAGCCCCGCATTCCTATCCGACTCATCAATGGCAATCAGGACCCTATTTCAGGAAAGCATGTAGTCGAAAGGTATTTGGAATTATACCCGGATGCAGACACCGTCAACTTGGCCTCCATTGGTCATTATCCCAATACGGAAGCTCCTGATGCAGTCATAAAATATTATAAGGAATTTTATCAAAATCATTTTAAGGAATGATGTAAACTAGGAAGTTGCACATTTGAATAATGAAGCAAAATCCATATTAAATCTTAAAAATCATGGAAACCAATGAAAAATCAGTCATCTCCAAAATCTTCTCTTTTTTCAGGAAGCTTTTTGGCAAGGAGGAAGACCATGCCCATCCGAAAAAATTACCTGTCAAATTATTGTTTGGCTTCGACCAGGTACCAGCCATTCCATTTGATTTGGAAGAACTAATCGAAACACTCGTCCTCTTATCCCAGAGGGCCAAGGCTACAGAACAAGCCAAGAATGGCCTCACCAATGTCTATGAAATCAAAGGACACAAGGCCAATAGTTACAGTTATCTTTTCGGACAGACAGGCACACAACCAGACGAGGAGGCAAGAAAAAAATTACTGGATAGTCTACGGAATCTGGGACCACTCGGCATCTTCAAGCATAAGTTGACTGAAAAGCATCTGACTGATTCAGAATTCGGTAGTGTTTCTCAAAATAGTGATGACCTGACCCTACTCAGTCTTGATCATCCGGACCAATATGCCATGTCGTGGACCAATTATTTCGATCTTCACGACGAATACAAGGAAGAATACCTGGCGGCTTACTCCAAGACCCTGACAGACCGTGAGGCAGCCAATAAGGCATTTTTCCCAATGTTAGCAGAAAACGGTCTGGCCATCAATCTTAGAATCACAGAAAAGATAGGCAAGGAAAAAGCACTCGGACTCAAAGCAGACTTAGGAAGTGACTGGACGGATGAAATGCAACATTTGGCAGACAAGGATTTGCTCTATGCCATAGATTTCAGGGATACATTCAATGATTTCGGCCCTGAGATGCTTCATAATTCCACTCATTTCACCCCAAGTACGCTCATGCTACTCAGACAGGACGCCACTACCAAGGATTTGACACCATTTGCTATCCAAGTCAGTGGCCAGAATGGCACAGGTAAACAATTCTACCATGCGGATAAGACCAAGGACGGAGCATGGCTGTATGCGATGCAAGCTGTAAAGGTATCAACCACGGTATACGGCATATGGCTCGGTCATGTGTATCATTGGCACATTGTCACTGCGGCCATGCAAATGTGTATGTTGAATAATTTTGATAATGACCATCCGATTTACAAATTATTGGCCCCGCATTCTGAATATCTCATTGCTTTCGATGATGCATTATTATTACTCTGGAAAAATACGGCACCTCCGACCTCCATCGCTTCCAGTAAGTTATTCCTACAATTGTGCAACAACTTCGCTACGGGCAGGAACTTCTTTGATGATGACCCTAAGCATAGCTTAGCCAATCTGGGAATTACTTTCGAGGACTTCACCGTAAATGAGCATTGGGACAAGTACCCCATCATCAAGCAGCAATTACAAATCTGGGATGCTACCGAAAGATACGTCAAGGTTTTTGTTGAGCAGAGTTATAAAACAAATGATGATGTTAAGAATGACACCCAACTACAAGCCTGGATTAAGGACAGTGCTTCTCCTGATGAGGGCAATATCAAAGGGCTTCCTACCATGGATACCAAAGCTGCATTGAAGCAGGTACTGACCAGTTATCTGTATAGAATTACCATGCATGGATGTTCCAGAATGAACAAGGCGGCCAATCCGGCATTGACCTTTGTAGGTAATTTTCCTCCTACACTACACAAGTCGGATATTCCAGGGCCAAATGCAAATATCAGTACGGAGGAACTCCTGGAATATATGCCCCTTACGGGAACCATCGGCAGGATGATGACATTCTTCTTCACCTTTATTTTCTCGGCACCCTACAAACCATTCATTCCTATTGGAGGTATGGATGTGAATCTTCCTTTCGGTAATAGCTTGTCCGACCCAAGAAATGAGGCAGCGGTCAGGTTCAGGGAAGATATCGCTGAATTCATCCAGCAATTCGATACCGATTCTCCTATCGTCCACCAATGGCCCGCAAGTGTGGAAACATAAACCATTGATGGGCCTATAATACTTAAGAGGCGATGACATCATATGATGTCATCGCCTCTCTTTGTTCATATCTAATGGAATGGGAATCCTAGCTTTTGCTACAGGCCATTTCGACCGTAGGGAATCCGGCTGTCACCATATCCTTAAAACGTACTTGTACATTTATTAGGTTATGATATCCCCTGGTCTTTAGGATAGAAGCTGCGATAGTTGAACGGTATCCTCCTGCACAGTGGATATAGTATGCTGTTTCCTTATTGATTTCCGACATGTTATCATTAATGAAATCCAAGGGAAAGTTTTGTGCATTGACGATGTGCTGGCTGTCGTGTTCCCCTGGTTTCCTGACATCCAAAACAGGAACATCAGGATTTTCATTGAAGATTCCTTGGAATGTTGGGACATCGATACTGTGGACCGTATCCATATCCTTTCCTGCGGCTACCCACGATTCGATACCTCCCTTGAGGTATCCCAATGTATGGTCGAAACCGACCCTTGCCAATCGTGTCACAGCTTCTTCTTCCTTACCCTCCGGACAAACCAATAGAATCGGTGTGGACAAATCAGGAATCAAGGCTCCAACCCAAGGAGCGAATCCTCCATTCAGTCCTATAAAAATAGAATTGGGAATGAATCCCTTTACAAAATCCACCTGATGCCTGACATCCAGAATGAGTGCACCTGTAGAATCGGCCTTAGCTATAAAGGCATCGACGTCCAAGGCAACTGCTCCCCTATCCATCACTTCATAGAAGCTATCATATCCTTTTTTATTCATCATGGCATTCTGAGCGAAATACCTTGGCGGTGGAAGTAAGCCGTCCGTAAGTTCCTTAATGAATTCATCCCTAGTCATATCTGCCCTTAGGGCATAATTCATCTTTTTCTGATTGCCTAGGGTATCGAATGTTTCCTTTGACATATTCTTACCACAAGCAGAACCGGCACCATGTGCAGGATAAACAATGACATCATCGGGTAAGGTCATGATTTTGGAACGTAGGCTATCAAATAACCAACCTGCCAAATCCTCTTGGGTCAGGCCTGTTGCCTTTTGTGCCAAATCGGGTCGTCCCACATCTCCTATAAAGAGGGTGTCTCCCGTAAAGATGGCTTTTTCCTTACCGTTCTCATCCAAGAGCAAATAGGTTGTACTTTCTGGTGTATGGCCGGGAGTGTGTAAAACCTTAATCGTAATATTCCCTAACGAAAAAGTTTCCCCATCCTTGGCTTCATACTTCTCAAATTCAGTCTTTGCGCCCGGACCGAATACGATGGCAGCACCGGTTTTCTTGGAAAGGTCCAAGTGTCCGGATACAAAATCAGCGTGGAAATGGGTTTCAAAGATATATTTGATCTGAGCATTGGATGATTCTGCCTTCTTGATGTAAGGTTCAGGATTCCTGAGTGGGTCTATGATAGCGACCTCACCATTACTCTCTATGAAGTAAGCGCCCTGTGCCAAACAACCTGTATATATCTGCTCTATTCTCATTATCAAAATTTTCTATTGGTACTAAAGTCCCCTAAGGGAGAACAAAAGTAATAGATTTTGGAATGTATCCCTCCAATCCATTTGGGATTAGCGACAATCCGCCTTGGAATGATAGGTGATACTTCGACGAATCGTATCCATACTGGTCTTACCCTTATAATGGTTTTCTTCTCTGGTATAACAAGTTATCCAATTCCCTTGTTCGTCATATTCATAACTGAGGTTATTTTTCCAGAACGGAATTCCATCCTCATCCAATTCCTCAATCACAACCCAATCTCCTTGTTCGTTCTTTAATCTGGTCTCGGTGCGGAGCAAGTCTTCTGAAACCTTTGCACCATCATCCCTACCCCATTTTTGGATTTCAACCTTACGGTTTCCATCATAACGATATATGATTTTTGAAATGAAATAAGGTTTCTTATCTGCTACGACGGATTGGATTCTCTTTTCTTTCAGTCGGCCGGCTTCATCCCTAACCCATTCTTCCACATAGTAATCATACCATTCTGACTTGGATGTATCCCATACCTTGGAAACATAACGACTCACCTTGCCCTGTTCATTCAGAATATAGAGTAATTTTTGTTGTGGAGCTATTTGGTTAATGATGGTATCTCCCTGGATATCGTACTGCCAGATTTCTTGCTTACTTGGCACGATTCTTTTTTGTAGGTTCCGGTCACAATCAAATATGAATTCCAAATCTCCTTCAGTCATCATTATGGATCTGACCGGCCCCTCCAATTCTTCATCATAAATGGTTTCATATAGCGCATTGGATGTATATTCCCTTGGCTCATGGCAGGAAACCACCAAAAGGATACAAAAAAACAGGAGTGGATTACGCAGGTGACTCATTTCTATTCTTGAAAAATTTAATAATTTGATAGAATACAACCCCAATGATGATTCCCATTTCAATACTGATGGTCAATACTGCAATGAACGTAACACAGTAGGTTGCAAAATCCCACTTGGAACTCTTATAAAAATCAATGGCATCCTGCACCTTTATCAATCTTGATATTGCTACGATAATGACAGAAGCAAGAATGGCCGTGGGTAAATAATAGAATACAGGTGTAAGGAACAGTAAAGTCAGGAAAATCAGGATGGAACTCACAAGCAGCGACAAACCGGACTTCGCTCCTACCTGGTCATTCACCATTGTTCTCGACATACTACCATTCACTACAATACTGCCGAACATACCGCTGATAATATTAGCCAATCCTAGTACCATTAGTTCTCGTCTGGGACGAACATCATTCAAGCCATTTTTCTGAGCCACAATCTTTGCAATGGAAATACTCACCGTAAAACCGACCAGACATATCATGATGGCATTGGGTAGTAATTTCAATATCAGATTCCAATCCCATTCTATCTGAACCAGATTGGGCAATCCTTGTGGTACCGTGCCAATAATGGCTACACCACTCTGCTCCAATCCTAAGCCCCAAACCAGAAGTACGGATGCGATGATGACAATCAAGGCTATGGGAAAGGTTTTTTTCCATTTCGGAACCTTATACAACAGAATAATACCCACTACACCTATCGCAAAGGTTATCCAATTGGCATTACTGATTTCTGCTACCAATCGTTCTAATATCTCTAGGATATTGGAAGAACGTTTGATATCCAGACCGAATAAATACTTCAATTGGTTGAAGAAGATAATTAGTCCTCCCGAAGCTGCAAACCCCTTATTGACGGGATCTTGTAACAAGTCCACCAGCTTGGCTAAACGAAGCAATAGTAAGGTAATATAGACCAACCCCGTCAGTATACTGGTCAGTGCGATGATATTGATATATTCAGGTGTCTGGGGTTCTGCAAGACCCGCAGCAGCCGAGCCTAATATGATACATGTAATAGCTGCAGGACCCACCGCCAAACGCCTGCTTGAACCCAACCATACATAAATCAGTGTGGGAATAGCGGAGGCATACAATCCATATATGGGCGGCATTCCAGCTAACATTGCATAGGCCATTCCTTGGGGAATCAACATCACTCCGATGGTGAATCCTGCTATCATATCCCATTTCAGGAATGACGGCTCATATTCATCCCACCATACGGGAACCAATATTTTCCTAAGTAGCTGAACCATCCTAAGAATCTTTTGGGGAATCCCCCTCATTTATTTTGGAATATTTGGGATTGTACTTGACCCAAATGTGTATGTATAGTGACCTCGATATCCTGAAGAACCAAACAAACAGGATAGCACATATGATAAGTAGGACTCCAAATGATGTCCAAACAGACCAACCCAACACCAACATGAATAATCCAATCAAGCCAAGACAGAACCAACCCGAAAGAATGTATGATATGAACATGGCTCCATAGTAAAAACCAGGTTCTAAAACATATTTCTGCCTACAATGCGGACACCGGGAAGGCATCTCAAATGACTTTTGAAATGAAAAGGTGGGTGTCTCAAACAAATCCCCTAGCCTACATCTAGGACATTTCATTCCTAGGATACTCGCCCACAAACCTTTGGTTTTCTTGTCTGACATATCCGTTCCGTACTTTATGATTAGAATAAGGAAGTTTGTTCCGCAAAATCCAGAGGTCTTTCCAATCCAAGGAGTTTGGCTTTCATATCCAAGCCATAAGCAAAACCAGTCAGATGTCCATTCTTACCGATGACCCTATGGCACGGAATAATAATGGGGATGGGATTCCTAGCATTCGCACCTCCTACGGCCCGTACCGCTTTGACATCACCCAATTCCTGTGCAATATCAGAATAAGATACCGTTTTCCCATAGGGAACCGTGGTTAGGTAAGTCCATACTTTCTTATCGAATTCCCCTGCGCCAGACCAATCCAATTCCAAATCGAAAGATGCTCTCTTTCGTTCAAAATATTCCTCCAATTGTTGGACACAATCCTCTAATTCTGTAGGGACAGAACGCTCACGTACCTCATCCAGCCATTGGACGGATTGTATTCCCAAGGCAGAAGCCTTGACAAGGATGGTTCCGAAAGGTGATGGAAAATATGCCTTTGCTATGGTCATAGTCTTGAATTCAAAATAGGAATACAAATGTAGGGAATTTGTACTTGCGGAGTACTTCACTACCTCACTATTCTCATTCCAATATAAATTCCTATCAGACAGATAAGAACACTAGCTACGATATTAACAAAAGCCAAGGTCGTATTACCTTGCTCGAATAACTTGAACGTCTCACTTGAAAATGTGCTGAACGTGGAGAATCCGCCACAAAATCCAACCATGAATGTCCACTTGAATTCTTCCGACACGTCTGTTTTCCCAACATAAGCCATCAAACCTCCCAAAATGATACAGGCTAGGAAATTCGCCATCAGTGTTGCCCAAGGAAAGTCCAATGGGTACTGGCTCATGATTCGAGCAATTCCATATCGGACCATACTACCCAGTCCTCCTCCTAGAAATACATAGAAAAAGGCCATCATACGGACTTCGCTGCCTTACCTCTAGCAATCCTAATCCTCCGGGTATAGAGATATAGTAATCCCGAGGATAGTGAAGCCAATACCAATAAAAATAGAATGAGGCTGAATGACCCCAAATCTTGTAGGAAGTATACCAGAACAATAAATAGAAGATTGACCATCACCAAGGTAAGCGTTCCTTGCATGTGGCTCATTCCCGTATCCAGCATCAGGTGATGGATGTGGGTCTTATCCGGATAAAAGGGGGATTTCCCTTTCAGCATACGAGTAGTAAAAACCCTTAGGGTGTCAAAAAGAGGAAGAATCAGGATACCTATGGCCACAGCCGGTGTCGAATGGATAATCAGATTCGGGTGTTCTATTGCCAACATAGGGTCACCATTGTATTCGATGAATTTTACGGCAAGAATGGAACATATCAATCCTAATAACAACGAACCTGTATCCCCCATAAAAATCTTGGCAGGAGTGAAATTATAATTCAGGAATGCTACCGTAGCTCCGATCAATGAAAATGCAACCATTGCCATATCCATGCGGTCTACCAATAAAAACCAAAAACCGAAAGTCAAGGAAATCAGGACCGCCACACAACCGGCCAAACCATTGATTCCGTCTATCAGATTGAATGCATTGATAATGATGAATATGGTAAAGACACTGAGTAGAATGGCAAAAACTTCCGGTAATTCGGTAATACCGAATATCCCATACAAACTGGTCAATTTGATATTCGCCTTATATACAAGAATAAAAGCAGCGAACAATTGACCTATCATTTTCTTGTAAGGAGACATCGGGTCGATATCATCCTTTGCACCCATTAGAAAAATAATGACGAATGATGCCAATATGTATTGTAAATCACCAAATACCTCAAAGGGAGTCCACATGACTATGGAAAAGATAACACCTGCAAAAATACCTATGCCCCCCAAAGACGGTGTAATTTCCGTATGGGAGTGCCTCTCTGTGGGAATGTCCACCAAATTCTTTTTCTTAGCTACCTTTATGATGGAGGGGATAGCAAAGAATGTAATGGTAAACGCAGTGATGAAACTTAGAATGACATCATACATAGATCTAGGCGACAATTTGGGTGCTTAGGTCGTAAATTTACTCCAAAGGAAATAATTATTACCTTATTTATACTCCAAATACCCAGATAAGTTATGAAATATTTATTATTCCATTTCATCCTAGTCGCCCTTTTGCTTCCCAACCTTACAGCCCAAACTGAGGGAGACCGTCTCATTAATGATGGCATCCGCAATCATCAATCAGGCAAACATCAGGAAGCCATCGGTATATTCACACAGTACCTTAATCGTATTTCGAGTAAAAATCCGACAGTCTACAGACACCGGGGTTTCAGCTACTACTATACCCATCAATACGACCTTGCAATACAGGATTTCAAGAAAGCACAACAAATCGCACCCGGTCAGACAGATGCCGCATTCGCACTGGGCAAGATTTACTATACCAAGGGGGATTACTCCTTGTCCATTTCCTATTTCAATGAGGAATTATCACTCCATCCTGATAATGCCAAGGCACATAATGACAGGGGAATGGTCAAATGCAGAATCCGGGACTACGACAGTGCCATACACGATTTTGAGGAAGCATTCAGATTGGATTCCACTTTTGCCATGGCCTATAATAATGCAGGGGCTGCCAAATATTATAATCAGGACATTGACAACCCCATCAAGAAAGATATTGAGTTGGCTAGGAATTACTTTTCAAAAGCCATCGAACTCGACCCGACCCTGGCCATTGCCTACCGAAACAGGGGGGCCATGCATCTATTCTTAAAGAAATATGAACAAGCACTCAATGACCTCAAAATAGCAGGCAAACTCCAACCCGACCTTGCTCTCATTCCATTCTATAGGGCCATTGTCCAGAATAAGATGGGAAAGAGCAGTGCAGCGTTGAAATCTTTGGAACAAGCCGTAGTACTCAATCATCAATTCCAATATGCCTACGAGGAAAAAGGGGATATTCATTTTGAATTGGAACAATATCCAGATGCGATTGAGGCATATGGAAAAGCCATCAGGTATACTTCGGATAAGAATGATATATACAAAGGGCTCATACATTTCAAGATTGCCAGAATAGAGGCAATCAGGAAAAACAGCTCCGAGATGCACAATCAATTGGCCATTGCCAAGCGATTGGGTGCATTCAGGGACAAAAAAGTATACCAACAGTTCCTTAAGGATAAATCATTCACATCTTATAGGAGTGACAAAAAATTGAGAAAATTCACCAAATCAATCAATAAAATAAAAAAGGAATATAAATTCATTACCTCAGAATTGAGGTGGTTCAGAATGAATGATTGATTTCGTATAAATTTAGCATTCCATATGTGAACATTATACAATTAATTATTGTACTTTGTACACTAATTGTAACCATACCTTTTACCTTATGCAGATTGTAGATCATCAGAGTACCAAAATTGTTGCTACGGTTGGACCGGCATCAGAATCATATGACAACCTTCTTAGACTCGTCCAAGCCGGTGTGAATGTATTCCGCTTGAATTTCTCACATGGTTCCCATGAGGACCACCTCAAGGTTATCAATAGGCTCAACTACATCAATGAGAAATACAATCTACACATTGGTATTCTTTGTGACCTCCAAGGTCCTAAGCTAAGAGTAGGAAAGATGGAGGGAGAGGGACTTCCCATCAAAGAGGGGGACATCCTGACATTCACCAATGAGGAATGCATTGGTAATATGGAGAAAATCTACATGAGCTACGACCGTTTTGCACAGGATGTGAATCCGGGAGAAAACGTCCTTGTGGATGATGGTAAAATCGTACTGGAGGTTGTTGAGACCAACAACAAGGATGTTGTAAAACTGAAGGTTAAGTTCGGTGGTGTCCTGAAATCCAACAAAGGAGTCAACCTGCCAAATACCGATATTTCACTGCCATCCCTTACTCCGAAGGACGAACGGGACTTGGAGTTCATTCTCGGACAGAAAGTCCACTGGATTGCACTCTCATTCGTAAGACGGGCCAAGGATGTCAAGGACCTCATCAAGAGGATACAGGACAGAAACCATCCCGCCAAGGTGATTTCCAAGATTGAAAAACCGGAAGCCATCCAAAACCTGAAATCCATTATCAAGGCCTCTAACGGCATCATGGTGGCTCGTGGTGATTTGGGTATCGAAATGCCAATGGAGCAACTTCCATTATTACAAAAGGAAATCATCAAGCGCTGTATCCAAAGGGCCCGACCTGTCATCGTAGCTACACAGATGATGGATAGTATGATTACGAATCCATTCCCTACCCGAGCGGAAATCACGGATGTGGCCAATGCCGTACTGGATGGTGCGGATGCAGTCATGCTCAGTGCTGAGACATCCGTAGGAAAACACCCGGTCAAGGTGGTGGAATCCATGAATAAAATCATTGAGGAGGCAGAGAGTTTCTACAATCCTACATTCCGTCCAAAGGCCAATACAAAGACGAGGACATTCTATTCCGATGTGGTATGCTTCAATGCCGCCAAGACTGCGGATGAAGTCAGTGCTAAGGCTATTATAGGAATGACCAGTTCGGGTTATACTGCATTCAAGGTTTCGAGTTATCGTCCTAAGGCCAAGGTATTCATCTTCTCTGACCAACAACACATGCTTTCCATCCTCAATCTGGTATGGGGCGTAAAGTGTTTTTATTATGATAAGTTCACCACTACGGATGAGACCGTAGAGGATGTAACCGAAATACTGAAACGCGCCGGTGAGGTTGTAGAAGGTGATATTGTGGTGAATACAGGTAGTATGCCATTGCACAAGCGATACCGAACGAATATGCTGAAGATTACACTCGTCGAGTAATCATTCATTTTATCCTTTTCTTCACATTCTATTTACACTTATAGCGTAAGAAATAGCCTATCTTTACGCATTGGATAACCATGTCCCGATTCATTTGATGATGGTGGCAGGGTTATAACCACCAAGCGTATGAAAGTAAAAATCGTCAATCACTCCTCCAATGAGTTGCCTCACTACGAGACTTCCGGTAGTGCAGGTATGGATATCAGAGCCAATCTTGATACCCCCATACAGTTATCACCTTTAGAAAGAAAATTGATTCCTACCGGAATCCATATCGAATTACCCGTGGGGTATGAGGCCCAAATCAGGCCCAGAAGTGGCTTATCATTCAAAAGAGGACTAACTTGCATCAATACTCCGGGAACCATTGATAGTGACTATCGAGGTGAAATCAAAGTCATAATGATAAACCTATCCCAAGAAATCCAGGAAATTTGTCATGGTGAACGCATTGCCCAAATGGTCATTGCACAATATGAAACCGTGGAGTGGAATCCTGTGGACACCCTAGGAACAACAGAACGAGGTGCGGGAGGTTTCGGTAGTACCGGAACAAAATAGTGAAACTCCTGTTTCCTTGGAATGCATTGAATCATCATTAAAATAAAATCAAAATAACCATTACCATCTTATGAAGATTATTATTCCTATGGCCGGCAGAGGCTCCAGACTTAGACCACATACCTTGACCGTACCCAAACCATTGGTACCTGTGGCAGGAAAGCCTATTGTGCAGAGATTGGTGGAGGATTTATCGGCCTCCTTTAGGGATGAAGTGGAGGAAATCGCATTCATCATTGGTGATTTCGGCGAACAAGTGGAAAAGGACCTCATGGAAATTGCAGCCGGATTAGGAGCCAAGGGATCTGTTTATCATCAGGACCAACCACTGGGTACGGCACATGCTATTCTTTGTGCGGAACCTAGTCTCGACGGTAATGTCATCGTAGCTTTTGCAGATACCCTATTCAAGGCGGATTTCAACTTTGATAAGAATCTGGATGGTATCATCTGGACCCAAAGAGTACCCGACCCATCCGCTTATGGTGTCGTCCAGTTGGATGATGAGGGTTTCATCACCGATTTCGTGGAAAAGCCGGAAACATTCGTTTCTGATATGGCTATCGTAGGAATTTATTATTTTAGTGACGGAAACAACCTAAAGAAGGAGTTGAGATACCTTTTGGACAATGATATCAAGGATAAGGGAGAATACCAATTGACCAATGCCTTGGAAAACATGAAATCAAAAGGATTGAAGTTCAAACCCGGCATTATCGACGAATGGTTGGATTGCGGAAATAAAAAGGCCGTTGTCCATGCCAATCAAAGGGTTTTGGAATTCAACAAGGATCAGGATTGGGTCGATTCATCCGCAGATACTGACGGATCCATCATCATCCAGCCCTGTTTCATTGGAAAGGGAGCCAAAATCAAGAATTCCATCATAGGTCCCCATGTTTCCATTGGTCATAATACATGCATAGAGAACTCCGTTATCAAGAATAGCGTTATACAAAACGATACCGTTGTGAGAGATGCCCATTTGGTGGATTCCATGTTGGGCAACAAGGCAGAATTCACGGGAAAAGCCATGAATATCAGCCTTGGGGATTACTCAAATTTCAGTATATGATCGGATTATTTAAAACAAGTCTTACATTCTGCTTGGTCATACTTATGGCCTCCCCCAGCCTCCAAGCGCAAAAGGATAGACCACTTCTGGCGGATGTGGAAATCCAGAAGATCTTCATTGATGCCAATAGGGAAAAAATCCTGCAGCATTATCAGGATGCCGCCTATCTATTCAGGGAGGTTCTCAAAAAGGACCCACAGAATCACTCTGCTGCCTATGAGCTGGCCAGAATGTATGATGTGCTGGAGGAAGACGCCCTTTCTCTGAAAGCCATTGAAAAGGCCGTGAAGTTGGCTCCTGATAATATTTGGTACAAGGACTTCTATGCCCAGGTCTTGGAACGCAATAACAAACCAGGAAAGGCTGCTGAGGTATACGGCGAATTGGCCAAGGCCTATCCTGATAATGAGTATTTCCAATTCCAGCAAGCATTCTTTTATGTCAAGGCCAACAAGCCTGAAAAAGCTGTCATTGTCTACGACAAGCTAGAGAAGAAATTAGGTGTGAATGAGGAATTGACCCGTAAGAAGTACACCCTTTATTATGGAATGGGAGACAATAAGGCTGCCATAGCTGAAATCGAGAAATTGATCAAGGCATTTCCGGAGGAAGTCAGTTACCTCCATATCCTAGCTGAATTCTATGCTGAGGAAGGCAATACATCTGATGCAAAGAAGATATATAGTAAGATACTCAGACTCAACCCACAGGATGCGGAAGCCAAGATGGCATTGGCCGATTCTTATAAGAATAGTGGGAATCATATGGAATTTCTCAAATCCATTGAGGGTATCATCAATAAGACGGATGTCGGAATAGACATCAAGGTCAAGGAGTTGATTCCCTATATCACATTGGTGGGGGAAACGAATGACAACGAGCTGAAGATGGCAGCATTGTCATTGGGTCAGGCATTGACGGATGCACATCCGCAGGAAGCCAAGGCGCATTCCCTTTATGCGGATATGCTATATCATGCCGGGCAGCCTCGTAATGCCCTCGCACATTATCAAACCACACTGAGTTTGGATAAGAGCGTATTCGCCGTATGGGAACAAATCATGTATCTCAAACTGGAAACGAATGATTTCAATGGATTGATCAATACTTCCGAAGAAGCCATGGACCTTTTCCCCAACCAAGCCAAGGTCTATTATATGAATGGTATCGGCAATAGCTCTCTTGGGAATCATGGAGAGGCTGCCAATATGTTCGAACAGGCCCTAATGATGTCAGGGAAGAACAGTGCAATGAAATATGATGTATGCAATCGCCTAGGAATCGAATATGCCAATCTGAAAAAATATGACCGTTCGGATAAGATGTTCGAGCGTGCCTTGGAACTGGCTCCGGACGGATATTCTGTCCTACATAATTATAGTCATCAATTGGCCAAACGTGGACAAGGTCTTCAGAAAGCACGTGAAATGGCTTTCAAGGCCAATCAAATCAAGCCGAACCAACCTCTTTTCCTTGCAAATCTGGGTCACATCCATTTCTTGTTGAAAAATTACAAGGAAGCAGAGAACTGGTTGGAAAAATCCATGCAAACAGGTGGGGATAGATTACCTGAGGCATTGGAGGTTTATGGTGATATCCTTTATCAGAATGGTAAGAAAGACAAGGCTTTGGAGAGCTGGAAAAAAGCCAAGGACCTAGGCAGTTCTTCCAAGGATTTGGATAAGAAAATCAATGATATGAAAAGTTGATATTTCCATCTTTTGATATCTGATATGAATCCCGAATTTTCCAAATTAGAAAATTCGGGATTTTTTATGGTTGTAAAATCACTAACATTCCACACCTCATACATCATTTGGTCATCTCATCCTATTTTATATTCATCATGAATCCCTTACATACAATATCATGAATTCGTCCAACCAGTTAATACTATCCCTACTGCTGGGAATAATTTGTCCAATCGTTGTGTATAGTCAGAGTATCACTCTCAACTCACAAACAGACGTAGATAATTTCGATTCAGCACTTACGCACATCAACAACTCCCTCACCATCGAAACGACGGATATTGATGATCCGATCTTTGACTTATCCAACCTTTCCAATATCATTTCGATTAATTATGATATAAAAATCAGGAATAATAATTCGATGAATCATTTAGATGGATTATCTAATATTTCTTCTGTCGGACATAATCTGTGGATTCTCGATAATGATGCAATTACTCACCTTGATGATTTGAACAATATTATTTCAGTTGAAGATGAATTATTCATTCGCCAAAATACATCACTTACGGATTGTTGTGCTATCCATACCTTATTAACATCGGGCTATATAGGTGGTGAAATAAAAATTTATGATAACCCCTCGGCTTGCAGCGATGAAAATGAAATTATTGCAACGTGCTCCTCTACTTCTACTGATAATATCGAATCAAATTTCCTTACAACCCGCCGATTGGCCTCAAGGAATTTATTGGATTTCAATCCTAAATCATCAAGGAGAAATAATAGAGCATAAGAGCATATTAAAACTTGGTTTTTGATAAGAAAACCGGTTTTTACAAACCAGTTTTCCAAATCTGAATTCGCCTTAATATTTCAAGTAAAATATATCATCCCAATTTCATGGATTCCATTTCCAATAATTCGGAATTAAAGTTCTCGATATCCTTCCTGATTCCTTGCAACTGATTTCTTGTAAATCCAAATTGGGAATAATCCCCACTTACCAACAATTCAAACGATTGGATAATGACCTGATAATATTTCCCTTTCACATTCCTAGCCATCACCAATAACTGTCGCAATTCATTTATTTGACCGGATAAATAATAATGGTATAAATTCACAATAATTAAAGGATTATAGATAGCTCTTACATTATCATACTGAAAATAATCACTATCCTTATTCATCATAAGTGCGAATATTTCATCCAAATCAATTCTTATATCATGCTTGCCTATCCTTAATTCTTCCACATCCATTCCATGCATCAAATCCTTTACGGCCCTACTAATGGAAAAATAGGAAATCTTCCTCATGGAACTCAAATTACGAGAAAGTCCCAAGGAGGATAAATCCAAATTGTTAATTATCTCATCCAATACATCTGGAAATCCGGGAATAGAATGATATTGATATATTTCATTCAATTTTTTAATTCGGATAAATTCTCCCATCAGGCATTCATGATCATAAAATGCGACATCACTATCTTCCCTTGTAAATGATGCGAAATAGGAATTCCCGGTGCCATCCAAACATAAAAATAAATAAGGTGTAAAAAAACCTATGGATTCCGAATAGGTGTATTGGGTAACCCAATGTCCTTGTAATTGTTTGTACTTATCCAAATGATCCAAGAAGTCCCTTGAAGTATAAAACATAAAGAATACTCCTTGGTGATTAAATTGTAAATCTTCCTTGAATACCCTACTGAATACAAGCCATTTTACTAGGGACAAATGGCCTCTATATCCGTATGCTTCTTCAAATTTCTGGAGTAATGGGTGTAATTCGTTTTCTAGGAAAGCTGTAAGGTGGGCTTGTTTTTCCGGGGATAACTGATGGATTAAATTCATATGGTATTTTAATGATAAAAAATTCGTTAATAATAAAAACCAGTTATCAGAAGAATAATCCACATTCTCCTGACAACTGGCCATTAGGACATGAATAATAAAATCATATCCTAATTTCTATACTAACCACTAATTACTGAAAACATAAACCTTACCGTCTTCTGTTCCCATAATTATTTTATCATCCACGAATTCCAATTGTCTATAATCGGTAATCGTTTCATTAAATACTATTGCTCTGGATTTCAAATTCAATACAATCAAATTCTCTCCTGACCTGTAATATACATGTTCATTATCGGGAGCTATTTTTAAATTTCTTTTATCTGCTCCCACTGAACTCCATTCTTCCAAGGAATCCTCAGAAAGATGATACTCAAAAATCTTATCTGATTTACCATCAAAAATAAAATAAGTATTTTCGACCCTGAAAAATCCCATTCCATAATCATCTCCGGGAAAATCCAGAATATTATTACACTCCTGTTTTTCGACATTCCATCTTTTGATACTGGAATCACTATATCCTATAATTAAATTACCATTATTATATTCCAATAATTTATTAGGATAAAAAGTACCGTCTGATTTTTCCAATTTTTTCTTCAACCAAAAATGGTTTTTGATTTTCAAGGATTGTGTATCAAAAATCATTAGAGGAGAAAAATTCTTATACTTTTTGGCAGTTCCTTCAGCATCTACATTGATGGAATTCAACTGCATGCCTTCTTCCACTTCATCATCATCATATTTGATATCCAATGGTTCAGTCGGATAAGATGTGAATGCAACCAATCCATCTTCCATTTCCATATGATGGGTAAACGAACAAAAGGTCTCCAAGATCGTAATCGCACCTGTTTCCACATTGATTATCCTAGGACGATAGGATAAGGTATATCCTATGAATCGTTCATTATCTATCCAATATGCACCATCAAATTCAATCAACTTATTATCAATCGAAATAACCTTGACCTCCTCCATTTTTTCAATATCATAGATTACCACTTTCCCATAAGTGGTAAGGATATGCAAGTGTTCCTTTCCGGGAATGGCACCCAATGGTTTGGTACTGTCAGAAAAATTGGAAAATTGCTTGAGGGGCTTACCTTTTCCATCCCAGAAAATCACACTATTATCATAACTTCCGGAGATGATACGGTTCCTTTCCAAATCGACCTGAATATCCGTAATGGACCAACTGTGCTGAATTTTATTTCCTCCCTGAAGCAAACTATTTAGACTCCAAGCATTGATATTCCCTTTTTCATCACCCGTATAAAGGATATCATTACTCGCATAGCAGCTATAAATCTGATTTCCATCATGTCCAACCTGACTGAACATCTTTTCTCCCGTATCCACATTCCAGCCGTCCACTGTTGCAGAAGCCGTCACAATCATATTTCTGGATTCATCGTAGTATACAGCCTTGATTTCCTTATTCTGCTGCTCACCTTTCCAGAGTACTTCCCAAGTATTCTCATCCCAAACCACAACCTCATGTGCACAAGTCACAATCCTACCATTGGGAAGCCAAGCAGAACAAGCCGTGGCCTTATCATTTCCGATGCCGGAACTATTACCACCCCCTACGGTCATCCCCATCACATACATCAGCATCGAACCCTTAATCAGGTCCTTGACACATTCCCCCGATTCCAGATTCCAGACCTTAAGGCTACTGTTCAATGCACCTGTAATAGCCAGTGGTTTGGTAGGGTGGACGGATAATGAATAGACCCATTCCTCATGCCCTTGCAATTCGTGCATCAATCGACCATTCTCATAATCCCATACACAGACCTTCCCATCCTTTGAAATGGAAACCAAATGCCCTTGTTGGGAGAATGCAACCTTGGAAACATAATTATCATGATTACTGAGATTATGTACCAACTTCATACTTGGGATTTCGTATAACTTGGCTGTGTAATCATCACAGGCTGCTGCCAAATATCTGCCACAGGGAGAAAGGGCCAGATAATTCACGCAGGTTTCAGGATGTAGGGTTACGACCTCATCCAATTCGTCACCACCCCATACGGAAATGGTCTCGTCTTCGGAAGATGTGAATAAATATTGCTCGTTCGATACCAATCCACCTATGAAATTGCTATGTGCAGCACCTCCATCATTCATGGAATCAGGTTGGCCCACAAAAGTACTAACCGGCCTAACATAAGCAGATTTGATGAGTGGATGTTCCAGTTGGTTGGTTTTCCAGAGTTCTAAATATGTCTTGTTCTCCGCCATTGTTCATGTTATGATTTACAAAATAAATAACCTTATAAATATACGCAAATTATTTCAATTTTAAAAGTTTTTTGCGTACAAAAGTATTAAAATTATAGGGCTGGGGAACCTATCATCATTCCTATACGTCTATACATAACATTAAACATACTTGAGTCATGAAACAGCTTATTCTCATCATCCTGATGGCTACCTACACTTCCTTATGGGCCTGGGAAACCCAATACGGATTGGCTTCCATCTATTCGGATGACTTCCAATATATGCTGACACAATCAGGGGAACAGTACGAAACCCAATCCCTGACAGCTGCACATCCCAGTTTGCCTTTCGGGACCATCGTACAAGTGACGAATATCCGAAAGGGAACCAAGGTGAATGTCAGAATCAATGACCGTGGGCCATTCATCAAGGGATTCATCATAGAAATATCCAATGAGGCCGCAACAGCACTGGGTATAAAAGGAAAGGATGCCAAGGTTAAGGTCAAGGTCATCCAGGAACCCCGCAAACTCCCCGATATGATTCCAAGTATCATCATTCCTGAAAAGGATAGTCTAATTGAAGATAGTACCAGTGTACCTGAAACAATTATTGAGCACAATCACTCTGTATTCAATGTTATTAATGAAAGGGATTATCCTCCAAGGAATCTCTACAAAGTACAGTTGAACCCCATCCTCCCGAAAGGATATGGTATACAAATTGGCATTTATGCCAATTTGTATAATGCACTCAGAAAAGCTGCAATGCTACAGGAAAACTGGGGGAGTGATATTATTCTTATCCGTAAGGAAAAGGAAACACAATCCATTTATGTCCTTCTAATCGGCTCTTTTGTGGAAAGGGATGATGCCGTGGAATACAAAAAACGAATAGCAGAAACAGGCACCGAAGGTTTTATCGTAAGGGTTCCTTTCCAAGAAGGCGAACACTACAACATGCATTCACTGGTGACATCCAAGGTAGGCTATGCCATCCGACTCAGGGATTTCGATGAAAAGGAAAGCATCTTTGCAGAAGTAGAGCCCCTAAGGAAGCAATGGTTCAAGAATATCATGATTAATGTCATACTCATTGACAATATGGAATCAAAATACCAACTCCTACTAGGCCCCTTTCCTACTGAGGACTTAGGAAGAAGCTATTTGGAAAATCTTAGGAAGAAAGGAATAAAGGGCAACTTGGCCCAATTGGACTAAGCCGTTATTATCCGACGTATTTTTGATAAACGGCCTCGATATCCTTGGCCAAATCATAATCTTTTTGAGTGACCGTATTACCCGCATCGTGGGTCGTAAGATGGATATCAACCGTATTCCAGACATTGGACCAATTGGGATGATGATGGTGTTGCTCTGCCAAAAAAGCCACATGGGTCATGAAAGAGAATGCCTCCTTGAAATCCTTGAATCCGAATTGGGCATACAATGTATTATCCTGTTCCTTAAACATATCTTTCCAAATAACTGAATCCCTTGACCAAGGGAATAATAATGATGAATTTGATAAAGATAACAAAGAGCGTGATGAGGTGTTCATAATTCTGGGACCAGAAAGAGAATCCTTGTTCATATGCCACCTGATCCCTAAGGAGTATATTGGAAGCCAATTCAAAAGAAGCGCCCAGAAAAAAGAATCCCGATACGAATAACAGAAAATAGAATCCTCCTTTCCTTGACTTATCCTCTCGGTTCCGTGCATAGGAGAAATGAAAGAACAACATACCCAACAATTGATGCAGAACGGATATGCTATCCTTTACGATGGTCGTCTTGTAAATACTTTCGTATTGAATCCCATCCACCACCAGAATGTAAAAAGGTGTGTAAAAAACCGTAGCAAACAAAATCGCTGTGAACAACTGTACATAGAACGCCCCTGAATTACCCCTTGGTTGGGCTAGTTCATCGTCCAGTATCTCATGATCCATCAAAAAGAAAATGAATTAGGAAAAGGATGAATACTTACCATTCACAACTCCTATTACTTTCCCTTTCAATTCATGGCCTAACAATGGTGTGTTCTTGGATTTGGAACGAATCATATCAGATGCGTAGGTAAATTGCTCATTCGGTTGGAAAATCGTCAGATTTGCTACGGAACCTATATTCACAGTAGGGATGTCCTGATTCAATAGTTTTCTGGGAGCCACTGCCAACTTATCCACGATTTCTTCCAGTGAAAGCTGGTCAGTCAGTATCCTATTGGCCAAGCCAAAGGTCGTTCCCAGGCCTATCGCACCAAATTCCGCATATAGGAATTCCACGTCCTTTGCCTCCTCGTTCCAAGGAGTATGGTTGGATGTTATACAATCAATGGTTCCATCCTTGAGTCCCTTTACCAAGGCTTCCGCATCCTTTTTTTCCCGTAAGGGAGGGAGGACTTTCATATTGGTATCGAATTCGGAAAGTGCCTCATCCTGAAAAGCCAGGTTCATCACAGCCACGGATGCCGTTACTTGGAGTCCCTTACGTTTGGCTTCCCTAATCAGGCGGACACCATTGGCAGTGGATACATTGTGGATGTGTAATCGGGATTCTGTGTAATCCACCAATTGCAAATCCCTGTAAATCATCAATTCCTCGGAAAGGGAGGGTATCCCCTTAAGTCCCAAACTGGTACTGATCATTCCCTCGTGCATCTGTCCGGAATGGGCTGTGGCCGCATCATGGGGATGATTGAAAATCACTCCACCGAAAGGTTTGACATATTGTAGGGCCCGAAGCATCATTCCGTTATCCGTAATCGGATACTTACCATCCGAAAAAGCTACGGCACCGGAAAACTTCATATCGTACATCTCAGTGATGTCCTTACCGTTACAATGTTCGGTTACGGCACCAATCGGATGGAAATCCACTGCTCCGTCCTTGGTATTCTTAATGATGTACTTGACCTGCGACTTATTGTGAATGGTCGGTTGGGTATTCGGGAAACAGGCCACTGCGGTATATCCGCCTGCCATTGCCGATTCTGTGGCAGATTCGAGGTCTTCCCTGTGTTCCAATCCAGGATCACATATCTGTGCCCCCAAATCCATCCATCCTATGGAGACATGCAAATCCTTTTCATCAATCCGAGTGGCATTGGGAGCCGTTATTTCTTCTCCTATTCGTTCTATCATACCATTTGAAACAAGGATGTCCCTTTGTTGATGATGGTAAGGGGAAGATGGGTCTATGATAGTAGCATTCTTAATCAGCAACTGCATGATATGGTCTGATGGTTAAACGGTTTCTAACTGGCCGCAAAGATAAGGAAGTGAATCTAAAGTCGATAGTGTTTGTACTACCGTAGATGATTTATTTCTAGGTCTTCCAAAATCTAAGCAACAACGTTTCAAAAGCTAGGAATATCAATGCAATAATCAGGCACCATTTCCATAATACCACTCCTCTGCTTCTTTCACCGATATACTGTGTAAAATCGGTTTCAGCATTGGATGATAATACCTGAATGCTTCCTCCTACCTTTTCCTTGAGTTCGGATTCATTGAAATAATCCAACTCGGACTCCCTACGGTCAAAATTGTAGGCATATTTCTCAGTGATGTCCTCCTCGTTGTAAAACAAGTCATAGAAACCTGCCTCCTTGATCTGGTTATTCACCCCAATGATGACCTTGGCGCCCAATTTCCTCTGTTCAGGAATAAACTCCTCACTACTGCCTTTCATCTTGTATACCGTCTCTGCTCCTGTCAGGGAATTGGAAGCTTCCAAAACCTCATCCTTTCCGATGAACTGGGCTACCTGCTTCGATTTCGCGGAGGAAAGAGACATCTTATACAACATCGGAACGAATACCTCAGCATTCCGTACCAAATCACTGTAATCATCACCCAATGGAGCTGCACACAAATACAAATGGCCCTGGTCTTTCCTGTACTTACCCAAAAAAGTAGCACCATCCCTGTATGTAAGCAATTGCTCCTCTCCCCTACTTCCGAACTTCGTAAGGGTAAAATTACCCTTGGTGCTCGGTAGTCTCAAATTGGAACGGGTATTCTCATATACATTCTCAAAGATGAATTCTTCCGTATTGATTCTTCCTACCGTCCTATCCTTTTCTTCGAAAGCCATCAATTCATTAGCGGGAAAACCCTCTAGGAATGATTTGTAAGAATCGACATTCGCCCTTGGATTAGGGAAGACAAGCAGGTTACCACCATTGGATACATAATTCTTCAGTTCGAATGCCAAACCTGAAGATACGGATGCCAATTCATCCAATACAATCAGGTTATAAGATGGAAGTTGGGAATAATCCAAACCATTACTCCTTTCATTCTTGATGTTGAATACACTGATTCCACTAAAGAGTGCCTTAAGATAGCGGTTGGGGGTTCCCTCGTCAATCACTAGGATATTAATTTCCTCAGGTACATTGAATGTGAAGTATAGCTTATCATCAAACTGAATCGGATAATCGGTAATCGACAGGGTCGCTTCGTGCCATCCGGGTTTCAGAACCGTGATGTTAACAGTATCAATAATTTCTGATTGAGGTGGTATGGTCAGCGTTCCCATAGGTTTGGTCTGACCACCGTGCTGTAACTCCAGTCGGACATTCTCGGCTTTCTCATCCGATAGGTTCCTTACCTTGACCAATAGTGGATTATTCTGATTCAGCATTTGGACGGGAGCTGCAAACCAGGCGGAATCCAAACTGATATTTTGCTTCCGAATGGATTGTAACGGAACCAGATTGAAACTGATGCTCGTATCCGTCTCCACTCCCAAGTCCGTAATATTCTTCTGGAAATCAGAAATGACATAAGCCGTTCTGTTTTCCAATTTCGTATTATTCAATGCCTGCTTTACCCGACTTACAACCTTGGACATATTCCTAACTGCAGGAGTAATCTCGATTTCATCAATCAGAGCCAGTGCATCTTCCTTACTCACCAACCTTTGGTGCCTCCCCTCAAAATCATGAGTAAGAATCTGGAATCGATCCTCTACACTGAATGCTTCTACGATTTCCCTTGCCCGTTGCTTGGCTTTTTCCAGAAGTGGCACATCCGAACTCAGGGAACTCATACTGTAAGAATTGTCAACAAAGACACTTACGGCCTTATCTCCTGTCTTGACCTCATCTCCTTGCGGAATGAATGGCTGTGCAAAGGCAAACACCAGACCTGCTATGGCCATGATTCTTGAGAACAATATCAGCAAGTGCTTCAATCTGTTCCTAGTCGATGTTTCTTCCTTGACCTCCTTAAGGAATCTGACATTGGTAAAATATACCTTCTTGAATCTCCTGAAATGAAACAGGTGGATAATGATAGGTATAAGGATAGCTGCAAGAGCTAATAAAAATGTAGGGTATAAAAACTGCATACGACTGCAAAAGTAAGGGAAAAATGTAATTAATGTTTGATACGTTTCAAAGCAATGAATTGTTCTTTAAAAACAAATCCAACACAACCTTTTTTGTCATGCAATTTCCAATCCAAGAATAGTCCCAAAGTACCATATCCAACATCCTCTTTGTTTTTCCTGTATTAATATTATCAGATAAGGCATCCAGTGTTCTTTTTTGAATCCTAACAACCAATTCAAACCATACAATACCTAATTCCGATTCAGGCATCCTACCCTATCCCGGGCCTGATGCCACATATGATGGATACAAATTTTATGACAACAGAATCGAATTCAGGACTAAATTCAAACATACAGAAGTGGAAAGAATGTATAATTTCCATTAACTTGGTCACAAAATCTTCCCATTCGTAGTTTTCACTACTATTTTGATTGAAAGGAACAACTTCCTTTTCAATATTTCGTTTTTACTTTAGGACAGATTAAAGAAGTATGCCTGAAATGGTCCAATTCCATTACCAAGGAATATCCCAACCAATTCTTATCCCTCTTTAATCCGTTCTTAATGTATATTTGTCCTTTACCTAAATGGATTATATGAGCATTTCCTCTACATCTTTCATTGGTCTAATCCTATCCCTTTTCCTAACTGTCGTTTTTACCCAAAACGCACGAGCCACCCATAACAGGGCAGGTGAAATCACCATTGAACAAATCGGTGACCTTACCATCCGTGCCACAATCACGACCTACACCAAAACCAGTAGTGTACCGGCAGATAAGGATAGTCTGGAAATCGTTTGGGGGGATGGTTCCTCACAATGGCTTGTCCGTACGAACGGAGGAGGACAGGGCCAACCCTTGGATAATGATATCAAATTCAACACCTATGTAGGAGAACATACCTATCCGGGTAGGGCTACCTATACCATATCCATGCGTGACCCCAACAGGAACGGACAGGTATTGAATATCAATGGAGGTAGCTCTGATCAGATTGCATTCTACATCCAAACCGAATACACATTCCTAAATCCGCAGTTCCAAGGATACAATAATTCACCTTTGCTCCTACAACCCCCGATTGATGTGGGTTATGTGGGACAACCATTCATACATAATCCCAATGCATTCGACCAAGAGGGCGACAGTTTGGCTTATGAACTCATCACTCCCAGTATGGCCGACGGACAGATTGCCACCGGTTATGTGGACCCTGATATGATTATGCCCGGACCGGACAATCAGATTTTTCTAGATGAGATTACAGGGGATTTTCTTTGGGATGCTCCCCAACAAATCGGAGAATACAACATTGCCATACTCATTAAGGAATATCGAGAGGGAGTCCTTATCAGTTCCATTGTCAGGGATATGCAGATTCGTATTCTGGAAGGCAATAACATGCCTCCCCAAATACAAACCATAGATGAGATATGTGTTGTTGCAGGAGAAGTCATTCAATTTTCCGTTACGGCTACCGACCCTGACATTCCACAACAGCAAATCGAGCTTACGGCATTGGGCGGCCCCTTACAATTCCCTGTGAGTCCCGCTACATTCTCAGCACCTAGCGGATTCAACCAACAAGCTGTGGTAGGTGTATTCTACTGGGAAACACCTTGTGAAGCCATTTCCGACCAATTCTATTCGGTAGTTTTCAAAGCAGAGGATGATTTTGACACTTCACTGGATACATTTGGTTTGAGTACACTGAAAACAGTCCGTATCAAAGTCGTAGGACCTCCACCCGAGGACTTACAGGCAGAAACCGGTAATGGATTAGTGGACTTGAGTTGGGAAAGCCCATATGGTTGCCAGAATGCTGCTGACAATTATTTCCAGGGATTCTCCGTATGGAGGAGAAATAGTAGTCTCAACGTACCACTTGACACCTGTAATCCGGGCATATTCGGCTATGAACTATTGGCTGTTGATGTATTGGACCAAGACAATGGCCGATATGTCTACACAGACAATAGTGTGGAAAGAGGAAAAAGTTATTGCTATCGGGTAGTTGCTGAATTCGCCCAAACTTCATTAGGTGGCAATCCTTATAATAGAGTACAGAGCCTAAGGTCTGAGGAAATCTGTGTCCAATTGAGTCGGGACGTACCACTGATTACGAATGTGAGTGTCCTCAGTACAGATGTAGCCAATGGAACCATGGAAATCAGATGGTCCAAACCACTACCAGAAGATCTTGACACCCTGATGAATCCCGGGCCTTATACCTATAGGGTGCTTAGGGCTGAGGGTTTCACGACAACAGGACTGACTCCTGTTCCCGGAGCTACATTTACCGTTAATAATTTCTTTGAGGCCAATGATACGATATTTGTGGATACGGGTTTGAATACCCTTCAGAATCCATATAGTTATCAAATTGAATTCTATGTGAATGGTGACCTTTCAGAACCTTTGGGTTCAACTAATGTGGCATCATCGGTATATTTGAGTATCGCATCCACGGATGAATTGAATATCCTCACATGGGAGGAAGATGTTCCCTGGGATAATTATGAATATCATATTTTCAGGCAGGATCTGGGAACCGGAATCTTCGATTCTATAGGTCTGAGTACCACACAGGAATATTTTGATGAGGGATTGGTGAATGGACAGGAATATTGCTATTATGTCCGCTCTAAGGGTACATATAGTATTCCGGGTATCATTGACCCCATATTCAATCTTTCACAGGAAAATTGCGGTACGCCATTGGATAGTATTCCTCCATGTACAACTGTTCTGGAAGTCAGTAATATCTGTGATACCGCAGACCCTTCAACTCCATCCGACCTGTTTGAGAATAATCTCATTTGGAATAATCCGAATAATCTCTGTCCAGAAACGGATGATGTAGCCCAGTATAATATTTATTATGCTCCTACACCCGATAGTGATTTTACGATTATAGAGACTTTGAATAATGCAACGGATACAACACTGATTCATCAGCCCAGTTTCACTTCTGTTGCGGGTTGCTATGCGGTAACGTCAATTGACTCCGTAGGGAATGAAAGTGTATTCAGTAACATCGTATGTGTGGATAATTGCCCATATTACAGTTTACCGAATGTATTCACCCCCAACGGTGATGGTGATAATGAATTGTATATACCTTTCCCTTATCGTTTCATTGAAAGTATTGATATCAAGATATATGACCGTTGGGGAGGATTGGTTTTTGAAACCAATGACCCGGACATCAATTGGGATGGTACCAATCTACAAGGAAATGCCTTGGCTGAGGGAACATTCTTCTATGTTTGTAAGGTCTTTGAACAACGGGTGGATGGTATCGTACAGCAACCGGGTGAACCTTTGAGCGGTTATATCCATTTGTTTAGGGGGAATTAGAATGAGGACATTAAAATATCATTCTGGTTCTCGAGGATTTATTTCAAATTATATTCAACTGCGTCATGTTTACAGGTATTATCAGGTCATTAGGGAAAGTCAAGGGTATCGAAAAAGAAGGAACGAATCTACATTTTACCATTGGAACGGAACTATCCAAGGAATTGAATATAGATGAGAGTGTTTCCCATAATGGAACCTGCCTGACGGTTGTATCCAAAACGGATACGGAATATGTGGTCACTGCCATTCAGGAAACCCTTGAAAAAACCAACCTTTCAGATCTGAAAGTCGGGGATACTGTGAATCTGGAAAGAGCAATGGTATCCGGTGCAAGACTGGACGGACACATTGTCCAAGGCCATGTTGACCTCACTGGTACCTGTACATCCGTGGAGGAAAAAGATGGCTCATGGCATTTCTCATTCGAGTATCCGCCTAATGAGGACTTAGTATTGGTGGATAAGGGCTCCATTTGTCTGAACGGTGTGAGTCTGACGGTTGTAGATCCTACCATGCATCAATTTTCCGTAGCCATCATACCCTACACCTACGAACATACGACATTCAAACACCTCAAACCAGGACATCGGGTTAATCTGGAATTTGACGTACTTGGGAAATATATTGCCAAGTATATGAAGGCATATATGCCGCACTTCAGTAAATAATTTCTATTTACTACAGGATTCTGAGTAATTTAGGACTCATTACCAATACTATAAGTTCATGTCCGTTCAGTTATCCCAATGGAAAGCTTCCGGCTCATTCATGCCATTCGGTCCTTTCCAACATCAAGTGTTCATCAAGGAACTTGGTTCATCGGATGCACAACCTGACGATACCTTACTACTCATACACGGTTTCCCGGAATCCTCCTATTCCTACCATGCCGTAGTTGATGGGTTGATGAAGCATTTCCAGAGGATTATCCTCTTTGATCTGATAGGATATGGCTGGAGCGACAAACCCAAACATCATTACTCCTATTCCTTATTCGAACAAGCTGATGTGGCTCTTACGGTATGGAAACACTTCGGAATCCAAGGCGGCCATTTACTGGCCCATGATATGGGAGACAGTGTAGCTACCGAATTATTGGCCAGGCATGAGCATGGATTATTGCCCCAGTGGTTTTCCAAGGGCTTCAAAAGTATCACATTCACCAATGGTAGTATGGTTTTGGACTTGGCCCAATTGCGAACCACACAAAAGATCCTGTTGTCCCGTTTCGGTCCTTGGATGGGACAATTGACCCGTTTTCAATTATTCCAACAACAAATCCGAAGTGCACATGGCAATAATCGGCTTTCGGAAGAAAACATCTACAACCTTTGGGCCGGGAATACACTACAGGATGGCCACAAGAAATCCTATCTGACCATCAAGTATCTGAATGACAGAAAACGCTTTGAAAAAACGCGATGGTTGCCAGCCCTAGGACAGACCCAGCTTCCCATTCATCTTTGTTGGGGAAATGAGGATGCTGTAGCCAGGGTAGAAATGGCCCATTATCTTAAGAATGAAGTTTGTAAGAATGCCCAACTGACCATCATGGAAGGGTTAGGGCATTTCTGCCAATTGGGTAGCCCGGAACAATGGACGGAACACATTCTGGATTATTTCAAGATGGATTAATCCAAATCCGAGCTTATTTGTTGTAAACATATTATTCAATCTTATTCACAAACATTCAAACTAAAAGATGTCTAAGAAAATCGTTGCATTAGGTGCCAGCAATAGCAAGCATTCCATCAATAAACAACTCGCATCATTTGCCGCTTCCAAAATCGAGGATGCAGCAATCAACCTATTGGATCTCAATGACTATGAAATGCCACTATATGGTATTGACCGTGAGAATGAGTCCGGAATCCCCGAATTAGCACATCAGTTCAAGGCCCAATTAAAGGACAGTGATGGTATTATCATTTCCTTTGCTGAACACAATGGAGCCTATACGGTAGCTTTCAAGAATGTCATGGATTGGATTTCCAGAATAGAGAAAGATGTATGGTACAATAAGCCCATGTTCCTATTGGCTACTTCGCCCGGAGGCCGGGGAGCCATTACTGTTCTGGAGATTGCGGTGAATAAGTTCAAGCATATGAATTCGAATAGTATCGTATCTTTCTCGCTTCCCTTTTTCCAACAAAATTTCAATACTGAGAGTGGTATTACGAATGAAGAACTGGCGGATGCATTCCAAGAGAAATTGAATGCCTTTGTTGCAGCCTTATAGCTTGTCTTAGAAAGGTTTCCTAATTAGGAATACGAACTCTGAGCCTTTTCCGGGTTCGGAGTTCACTTTGATTTCCCCCTCGTGCTGCTCTACGATTTTCTTGACCAAAGCCAAGCCGATACCAGTTCCCTCATAGTCCGTTACACCGTGTAATCGCTTAAAAAGTAAGAATATTTTCTCCTTGAATTCGTCAGGAATTCCTATACCATTATCCTTGACGGAAAATTGCCACCATTCATCCGTTTCCTCCCCTGTCACTAATACCTCGGGCGAAGTTCCCTCCTTTGAGAACTTGATGGCATTCCCTATTAAGTTTTGAAAAACCTGCTTGATTTTAGTCCTATCAGCCACAATCGAATCAGGAACCATTTCTATATTGACATAGGCATCCTTTTCCCTGATGAGACTACTCATTTCGGAATTGATTTGGAATAGTAATTTCTTCAGATTGATTTTTTCCAGATTAATCTTATTGGTATTGACCCTAGAATAAGATAGGAGGTCATTCACCAAATTCCGCATACTATGTCCCGATTGGATGATGAAATCCAAATATTCCCGTGCTTCGTCATCTATACTCTCCCCTATTCTTCTTTCCAACAATTGTGTGAAACTAATCATGGAACGCAATGGCGTCTGGAGGTCGTGGGAGGCGAGATAGGCGAAGTTTTCCAATTCAAGGTTGGAATCTATGTATTTCTTCAGTTCCTTATTCTTCTGATTGAGCTTATCCTGTGCCTCATACAAGTGTGTGATATCACGGATGAATGCAATAATCTTAGGGCGGTTCTTATCTGAGTTCTCAGCAATGAACACCACATTGATTCTTATGATTTCCCCATTCACCCGCCTAGCCCACATTTCGAATTCGGTTCTACCCTTTTCGAATGCCTCGGCTACTTTCATCGGGAAATAATCCTCTTTCTTGATATCCGTATTCAGTAATTCCCTGTCTGCTATAAAATCATGGGGCAATATATTATCGAATTCCTTGATATCGTTCAATCCCATGAGTTCCAAGGCATTCTCATTGGAGAGAATGGGTTCGAAGCGATTGGCTTCAAGGTAGATAATCCCTTCGTGTGAGTTCTCGAAGATTACCTTATAACGCTTTTCAATGGCCTTATTGTTGATGTCCGCCTCTATGGACTTGGTAATATCGTTGAAGATAATGAATGCCTCTCCGTACTCATGGAATGTGGGAATGACATTCGCACGCACGAAGAATTTCCTATCCTCATACCCCTGGAATATTCCAGGAACATTGAATGCCTCTCCTTTCTTCACCCTTTCAGCGTGTTTATCCGTTAGTTTGTGTAGATCCATCTTTGGGAAATACTCGGATGATTGGGGTACGAATTGGAACCTATCCTTGGAGAGGAATTGTTCCTTTTTGGGATAACCGAAAAAGTCCAGGGCTTTTTGATTACAGTCTATAATCTTATCTATCTCATAATTGTAAATGAAGATACCTGCGATATCATTCTCATACAAGGAAGCAAAGCGGGATTTTTCGATGCTTAGCTTGATACTCTTGGTTACCCGACTGGTTGCATCCCTAGAAGCTCCCGCCATTTCCACTATTCCGTCCCTACGATTCACTACTTTCAGGTGAATGGAAAAGTAGACATTTTCCTCATCGTTCCTATTCAGGGACAAATCCTTACTGAAACGATTGGAATGCCCCTTCTTGATCTCATCAATCGCATTGCGAAGGATTTCCCTATCCTCGCCCTTAGCCTTATTAATAATGGAAGTACCGATAATAGAAGTAACGGTTGAACCCAATACTTCAACAAATGCCGGATTGGCATAAACGATTCTATCATTCTCAAGATAGAACAGACCCGCCTCGTTGTCTTCAATGATACTCTGGAACGGGATGGGATTCCCGTTAGACAGCTTCATTTGTTGACTTTCATCACTACTATACATTGAATGTCCTCTTTCTAGCTAGTATGCTTATCAAAAAATCACTAGGATTTTCCTTAGTCTTTGAAAGCCATTTACATCAGTGTTATAAGTATACGGAGAATTTTGATTTTTGTTGTCAACAAATGTCATTGTTCCCATAGCTTTTGTATGAATAAAGAAACTTTGGGAGTCATATTTTAAATATATACAATGCGTTGATTACCAAATTAAATGAGGTCTTGCGATATACGCAAGACCTCATTCCTAGAAATATTCCGACTTGTTTGGTTTCGATTACTAGAAGACGATTCTCATTTAGTGTTCATCCTCGTTAAAGAAGAAATCATCATACCTAGGGTAATCCGGCCAGATATCCTCGATACCTTCATATCTTTCCTCATCCTCCTCGATTTGGTTGAGGTTCTCTATGACTTCCAGAGGTGATCCTGAGCGCATAGCATAATCGATTAGTTCATCACGGGTAGCAGGCCAAGGTGCCTCTTCCAAGTATGATGCTAACTCAATCGTCCAATACATAATTATCTTTATTTTGAAGTTTGTACTAACCTAAAGATGTAATCTTTTTGATTAAACTTTATAAAAAACATCCTTCTTTAGGGTGCATTCAATTTTCTTAACGCATGGATATCTCAAAAGGTTTCGATATCTATACAACTATTTCACATAAAATTCAATGCCCTAAAAAGGCGCTGGATTTGCCGCAAAAGTAACAATTGAAACTTAGAAATGCAACAAGAATTTTAAAAGTCACAATTTTCTGATTATCAACAGATTACAGGATTACAAATCTATTTATATTGTTAGATGGCGAAGAACGGTTACAATTCTCCGAGAACTTCTCCTTTTCTCAATTCTGTCCTAAAGGGAAATACACCTATGGAATCATCGTTCTCGGGACCTGTCGGGTCACATATTGTATACTTTCGGCCCTTGAATCTGAATGTCTCTCCCTCAGCTTCCTTGAAGTATACACCAAAGGACAAATGGTTCGGTAATGCCAATACAATCCCTTCCAAATCCGTTAATTCCTTAAGCAGGTTATAGAACACGGCTACCTTATCCTCACAATCCACCTTTTCATAATAGAGGCTTTCCTCAGCAGTCAAAGGTTTGTTCTTTTTTCCGAATCCTCTCCTATCACTTCCATAAAGGAGTCCCCTACGGGTAAAGGATAGCAGGAACTTTATTCTTTGTTTTTCAGACATTCCTTTCATTGCATCTTCCAATGCAGGAATGAGTGTTTTCCTGGTCGTTGCGGAAAAAGGGGCCGTAACAAAATATATCTCATCGAAACTCGGATATTCCCTCATGACCTCAATAATGGTTTCATCCACCTGGGCGGACAACTCATAATCCTTACCCTCGAAATCAAAATAGAATTTCCTCTTACTCAACCGGGGTTCGAGCTTCGGATGTTGGTCCAAAATGAATGAGAAATCCTTTCCCTTATCATTGGGGATGAATTGGACTTCATATACAGTATTCACATAACGCCCCTCATATAGGATGACTGATAAATTTGCGAATAATTCACCTCTCATCTCGAACATGGGAGATTCAAATAAATCTTCCTTGGTCGCAACGTTCACAAAAATCCTCGACTTAGTGAATGTAATCCTTGCATCATATCCGGATTGTACCAAAATAAACCACGAAACCACACTTTGGAACCGGTCAGAACGGGAGCGGCACAAATCATCCAAGGACTGTTCCAACAATCTATAATAAAGCCAATCATTCAACTGGTAAGTAGATTTGGCTTTCTGGAGAGCATTCAGGTATGTGGTATAAGGTCTTGACTCTAAATCCTTATAAAAGTCCACAATTCCTTGTTCCCTCGATATGTCCTCATTATATCTTGCAAATAGGGCTTCGTCATAGGACAAACGGATGGATTCACCATAAAAATCGACGTCTTGCTGGGCGGCATGGATTGTTTGAATAAACAATGTTCCCAAGCATAAAGCGGTGGTTATCCATCTCATCTATCTTGTCATTTTAATTCTCAAACGCAATGTCAAGCATTTTATTTTAATGGATGGAAAACTAAACAAAACCTAATCGAAAGGTACAATCTCCTCATAGTATTTGGCAGCATATCCACCCCAAATACCCAATCCCCCGTCAACGTTTGAAGTGATTCGGGTATAGGATGCAAAAGGGCCTTGGTTAGCGGCATTGAATTCCAGTGTATTCCAAAAATCAAAATGAGCCTGGTCGATGGCACACCACTTGACCACCACAGTATCTCCCTCTAAAAAATAACCGTAGGTAAAGGGATCTATTTCCTCTGTTCGACGTTGTGCCTTTGGGATAGGAAACTCGAAGGATTGTCCATCAAAAATCTTATCATCCACAACGGAACTGAGCCCTGGAAGTAAGCCCTCCTCATTCACCGCAGTGAAATATCTATAATAATTAGCGGTACCCGCAGGGTCAGAAAATGCACCTGTTAGCTCCTGCAAGGTATCATTATCAGGATCAGGAATCGGGTCGAAAATCAGGGAATCAATCTCACTCAATGGAGGTATGGTCGTTACCGCTTCCAATACTTCTCCCTCCGTTTCGATATTCAATTCATAACTCTTTCCCACTTGCCCTATCATAGAGAATGTAAGGTCTGTGTATACACAAAAATTCAATCCCAAACTATCCGAGCTTGTACCCAGAAAACCAGCAAGGGTTTCCTGCTGTTCGGGCGTTAGGTCATTCAGGCATATCTCAGTAAGGGAAACGGTTTGGTCTCCATCCGAAACGGTCATCTCTGCATTATGAATGAACAATTCCTCAAAATTATTGATGTTCAACTCTGAAAAATAGGGCTGGCTCCTTGTAAGGATAACATAGGGCGGTGTGGGTCTATCCCCAGCTTCGATGTATCCCTCCACAACTACTTCTGGTTCATATTCTGAATCATCGGGTGTGAATTGGGTTTCGCAAGCGTAAAGCCCTAGGAATAAAAGTGCTGCTAAAATATATTGTATCTTATTCATTTCTGTATGTGTGGTATCCATTTGTTATTCAAATATTTGGTCAGGTATTGGCTGAAACATTACATACGAGGTTTTTGCTTCCATTTGAAATTCCATGTGACGGATGGAATAACGGGAAACAGAGAAACCTTGTATGCACCAATTTCCGCCGTACCTGTGGATACATCCGTTTCTGGCAAATAATAGATGAAGAATACATTCTTCCTGTTGTAGGCATTGTAAACGGAAAACGTCCAACTTTGGTCAATCTTCTTATTGGGTTTATTGGGTTTGGGTGTAAGTGTTGCGGACAAATCCAATCGGTGATAAGCATCTATCCTTGCATTGTTCCTAACGCCATATTCCGGGACAAAATTACCCTCGATAAAGTAGAAACTCTTGACAGGTGTGAATGCATTCCCTGTTCCGTAAACGAATACAGCACCGAAATTCCACTTATCATTGAGTTTGTAATTGGCTACCACGGACAAATCATGTCTTCTATCGTAGGTTGCCGGATAGGTCAGCCCGTTATTGATATCAGGAAAGGTCCTTTCTGTTCTGGAAAGGGTATATCCTATCCATCCTGTAAGGTCCCCTTTTCTCTTATTCACAAAGAATTCCACACCATAGGAACGTCCCTTTCCGAAAACGAAATTATCTTCCACGTCCTCACTGGGTTGATTGACGTAGCTTTCCTGGAAATCAATCTGATTCTCAAGATTCTTATAATATACCTCTACGGATGTTTCATACATATTGTCCTTGAAATTCCTGAAATATCCCAGTGCATATTGTTGGGCTCTCTGAGGACGAATCAACTCGGAACTGGGCACCCAGATATCGCTTGGCAGTGTGGAAGTCGAACTGGACACCAAATGTAGGTACTGATTGGTTTGTGCAAATCCTCCCTTGATGGATGAATTATCAGGAAATGAGTATTTGGCGGAAATTCGAGGTTCAGGGCCAATATAAGTCTTTACGGGTTCGCCTTTTCCATATTCCGTTTCATCAATCTTGGACGTATAGGGCCCCACTTGGGTAAAAGATGACAGCCTGAAACCTAAGTTAACAGTAAGGTCATCGGATATTTTCCAATCATCCATGATATAGATTCCCAATTCGTGGGCAAATTTGGGATCAAATGCCAATTCGAATTCAGTATCCCCAGAATTAGCCGACAAATTCTGAGGTGTTAGTTTGTGGTGGGTATAATTAACACCGAATTTCATCTCATGTTTGGGGTGTGGGAAATAATCGAAATCCACCTTGCCATTCCAGTCCCTTATTCCTGATACCACCTTGGCAGCAAATTGGTCCTGACTGAATTTCACCTCAAAATCGTAGCTATTATAAATAGCGGAAACATTCATGAATAGCTTATCATTGAACAAGTGATTCCACCTGACGGTGGTTGTAAGATTACCATAAGGGATATTCAATTGGAAGTCCCTGGCATTGGTCTGATAATTCAAGACATCATCCCCCCAATATGTACTGACGAACAATCTATCCTTATCGGAAAATTTATAGTTGAATTTTCCATTGACGTCATAGAAATAATAATTCGTACCCGCAGCATCCGTATTATTAATCAGTGGTTGCGCCAAATCGAATGCATATGTTCTTCTTCCAGAAAGGATGAATGAACTCTTATCCTTGACGATAGGCCCCTGAATGGCCAATCTTGATGCAATCAATCCTACTCCACCCTCTACTTCATAGGCCTTATTGTTTCCTTCTTTCATCTGTACATCCACAACGGATGAAAGCCGACCTCCGTAATTGGCGGGCATACTTCCCTTGATAAGCGTCGTATTCTTTACCACATCAGGGTTGAAAACCGAAAAGAACCCTAGTAGGTGTCCCGTATTATATACAACGGCCTCATCCAACAATACCAGATTCTGATCTGGGCCACCACCACGGACATAAAAACCACTATTTCCCTCTCCTGCGGACTGTACACCCGGAAGTAACTGCATGGCCTTGAAGATATCCACCTCACCAAGTAGTGTAGGTAATGTCTTGATTTGTTCGATATCCATTTCTACCGTACCCATATTGGTACTCTGGACATTCTGGTCGGGTGCATCCGCATATACCACGACCTCCTCTATCTCTATACCCAAACCCATTTCGACATTGAGCCTCTGGTCCTCTATCAGATTCACCTCCACTTCCTTATCCGTATAACCCAGATAAGAGAACACCAAGGTGTATTGGCCTTCGGGTAGGGTCAGGGAATAAAAACCATAGATGTTACTGGTTGTTCCCTTTGAAGCTTCTTCCTTAACATAAACATTGGCTTCTATCAGGTCCTCACCTGTAGATGCATCCTTAATGTAGCCACTGACAGTAAAATTATTCTGGGAAAAGACAACTCCTGTAACCATGCACAGGAATAGTGTGAACAGATTGTTCTTCAATTTCATATCGCGTTCTTCTAATTTCTAGATGTAGAACGTTCATCAATCGCTTTTGATTAATAATAATCCTTGTTTTTTGTACGAAAACAGTATTAAAAAACGACAGTTGTCATGTAGAATGAGTCAGGGGTGCCTCCATACCGGAGACACCCCTGACAATGATGCGTTCAAACGCCTCATCCTAAGTACTGCTTAGGGTCTTTTGATATACTCATTCAAGTCATCAATAGATGAATCGAACTGGAATGCATCATTCACCATGTAATAATTCTTCTTATCTGTTACTCTATTGTATGCATATTGTGCAAATTCCAAACGAGTGCTTTCATGAACAAAAATCTTCATGATATCCCTCACCTGCTCGGATGAAAGGCAGTTCGCATCGGAAACCTGCTTGGATACTGTCAACTTATCTTCTTCGTGTACCTTGCTTGACACAGACTTTTTCACATTACCGAAATCGTATCCGGACATTGCATAATAGCATTGACCGTCATCGACCACTGGTTCGGTATCAATACCCATATCCATGTCCATATCGACATCCATGTCTACATCCATACCAGTCGTTGTAGTAGTGGTGGTAGTGGTAGTGGTCACAGTAGTCGAAGATGAGATATCATCATCAATCCTAACATCTGTATCCATGTTACCATCCATATCCACATTGACATCCATATCCACATCAATTCCACCCATATTCACATCAATACTGATTTCATCCCTATCCACATCCCCCTTGGAAGTGGAAGTCGTCGTGGTTGTTTCCGTAACGGAAATGGAAGTACTGGTTTCTATTCTAGGAGTGGTTGTGTATTCCACAGTAGTTGTTTCTGCAGGTGCAGGAGGAGCACTTGCAATGGGAATTGCAGAGTAGAACTTCAACTTGAATCTTCCTTTCTTATCCTGCTTGATGACGTAGGTTACCTCTGCATTGGTACCATCGGCATCCATCACCATCATATGTTTCTTTTCCAATGGTTCAATGGTCGCTTCCTTAAAAAGGATTTTAGTAGAATAGTATGGTTGAGTCAATCCTTCCACCCTGATATTCGTTTCAGGCTCTGCATTTTGTTGTACACCATTAAGGATAAGATGGAAAGGATGTCCGTCTTCAGCAAATACTATAACAGTGGAAGTATTCTGTGCTTCAACAGTACAAAACAAACCTATTGTGAAAGCAAATAAGGTAAAAATGTTCTTCATTAGTCCAAGTTTTTGAAATGAATAAAAAGATTGGGTATAGCTTGTTGGATGCTCTACTTTACGAGGGCAAATATAACTGATATGTTCGGTTTCAGGACGTTATGATTATCATAAACTTGCTTTCAAAAATTTAATTATTTCATAATTCGAGTGACCACTTTGTTCTTCTGCCCTAGAATATCCCTTGAGAATCGTGTATATTGAATGATATGAGTTACAACCAAATTTTCGAGGGTTTATCCGAAAGGGCCCAACACTTGCTTCAGAAGGAGGAGGGAAGTGATATGGATTTCAAAAGGAGTGTCAGTAGTTTCAAATCCGATGATTTGGTCGCATTTGCCAATTCTGAAACAGGAGGAACCCTGATGTTGGGGATTGATGAGGCAACAGATGAAAGGGGTCGCCAATACGGAAAGATTGTCGGTTGTAAGATTGATGACGAAGCCAAGATGACTATCCTGAATCGGGCTAATAGCTGTATTCCACCCATAGATGTGGAAATCTATGTGGAAAATGATGGGGACATTCCATTTTATAGGGTGGAAATTCCATCAGGTAAGAACAAACCGTACTGTACATCAGGGGGAACCTATAAAATCAGGGACGATGGACAAAATAGGACATTAGACCCTACCCTACTCCTTGAGTTGTTCCTACAACAGGAAAACAACACGTTCTCCAATCGTTTTCAATCCGTTACTACCCAATTGGACACCTTGCTCAAGGTGACCCACAATTTGGTGCATCATCATCGTAAGGATTTGGAGAAGGAAATGAAAAAAATCAAGCAGAAAGTATTGAATATTTCGGAAGAAGCAAAGGGTGCTACCAAAATTTCAATGGATGCCTCTAGGTATTCCGAAGAAAATCATAAGCTATTATTGGAACTTGTAGCGGAGGTGAAAGCATTGAAGAATAAAAAACAAGCATGAGGAATCGAGGACAAGCTCCCAACGATCATCAATTATTCAATCCCAAATCCCAACTGGTGTACTATGAGGCCATCAGGGATATGTCATATCTACTCAGTAGGGGCTATGGCCCTAAATCTAGTTTGCAAATCGTAGGAAATCGATATCGGTTGAATGCTCGTCAGCAAAAAGCCCTACTTGGAATGTCAGCATCCGATACTGCTGTCAAAATGAGGAAAGACAAGGAGGTCCGAGCCCATGAACTAAGAGGAAAAAAAGTCTGCATTGATGGATTCAATCTTTTGATTATCCTTGAAAGTGCGATTTCGGGTGCTTTCCTTTTCAAGGGGATGGATGGAGCTTACAGGGACGTAACTTCCGTGCATGGTGGCTACAAACGGGTCAAGCAGACGGAAGAAGCCATTATTCTTATCGGAAAGATACTGAATGAATTGGGCGTGAGTGAAGCGACTTGGTACTTGGATGCTCCCATTTCAAATAGTGGTCGGTTGAAAACATTCCTTAGGGAAATAGCAGTACGAGAACGATTCAATTGGACATTCGAATTGGTGAATAATCCCGATAAGGAATTAGCGGAAGGTGATGATATCATCATCAGTTCTGATGCCTGGGTCATCGAGGAGGGGAAACTCTGGTTCAATATGATGGGATACCTCATCAAGCATCATTTACAGGATGTGGAAATCATTTATTCCCAAGCCCGGAAACGCATTGCCCTCGTAACTTGTGTCAAGGAAAAGGCGGATTCCTCCTGTGCAGCCAAGGATTTATATCAGGGCCAACTATTCAATCAATTCATGCAGGAGGCTCACGACCAGAATGCGGACGAAATATACATCCTTTCAGGGAAACATGGTCTTTTGGAATTGGAGGACATCATTGCTCCATATGATTTGAATCTGAATGAACAAAGTAGTGCTTTTGTCATGGATTGGTCCCGTCAAGTATTGACAGCCTTGGACAAAAGAACGAACTTGGATAATGATCATTTTATTTTCATTACCAATCCTACATATCGTCAATTTCTTGTTCCTGAGGTAAGGCATTATTCGGTGCCTTTGGATATTAGCTAAGCGATTTCATCTAATCGAATCAACTATGGAAAGAACAATACTCATGCTAGTCCTCTTATTTCCCGTGCTTGTCTTTGCACAGGAAGAAGAACAGGTTTATGAAACAGATGAGTCTGAAAAACTCAACGCATATTTTGTGGAATCCAGTCTGCATTTTTCAATGGGGCTACCCATCAACCAATCCAAAGGGAGTATGGAAAGCGGATTTGGTCTGGGTTTGAATGCATTGCTGGGAAAAGATGGATTCCCTTTAAGTGGAGGGTTCGATTTCGGTTTCCATTGGCATAGCCAAGTCAATGCAGATGCTTATTTCTGGAATGGGTACTTTGATGAGTTGCATGATTTGAAAACCACCAGTTATAGTATTACGGGAGATATCCTAATTCGGGGTGAACCCGACCTTGACTTTCCCGTCCGACCTTATGCGGACCTTTTTATCGGATTCAACCGATTGGTCACCTGGTCTTCCATAGAGGGCGATAGTGATTACGAGGATGATCCGGATTTGGATAATTTCGATGAGACCTATAGAGAACAGGGGGACTGGACCCGCGCTTATGGTGCAGCTGTAGGATGCAAGATTTCAGTATACGAATCCGAATATCCGGATGAGCCCAAGGTTTATGTAAATCTAAGGGTCGCATACAGAAAAGGCGGAGCTGCTACCTATCTGGCCCGAATGGATGATTATACCATTATAGACAATACTGTAGAAGCCTACGAAGAACGACGTTCGCCTACGGATATGCTCATGATTCAATTGGGTGTGAATATTAAAATTCAATAGAATGCCCCATCAACTAAAAAATTAAATACTCATGGAACAGCGAATCAAAAAAACAGGGAGTGTACAACCCTTATCCGAGGAAGGATATGTCATCAACAACCTATCTCTCCAACTCATCCAACCAGAATATCAGGCTGTCATTGATGATACCCTTGCATTCTATCATAAGTATTTCGGGGAACGTACACATAGTATTTATCTTAGGGGAAGTGTGGCCAAGGGAATGGCAATCCCATATATTTCCGATTTGGATACAATAGCTATCTCACATGTTACAATCCCGAAAAAGGAACTCTATGAAAAAGAATTTTTCTGGATTGAAATGAAACAGAAACATCCGTTCCTGAATGGAGTGGAAGTTCATTTTGAAACCATGGAACAACTGGAATCATCCGAGAGGCTCCAATTCCTACTCAAGACACAGTGCATTTGCATCCATGGAGAGGATGTCAGGCCGGAACTCCCCGAATTCGGATTAGGTACTTGGGCCTATGCCCATTCCAATCATATTCAAGATGGTATTGACCAAGTAAGAAAATGGTTGGATGAGGAAGAAAATAATGAGGAGGAATACAAGGAAATTTGTTGCTGGATTATGAAACGTACCGTCAGGATTGGGTTTGAATTGATTATGGAAAAAGAACAATGCTTCACTCGGGATCTATATCCTTGTTATGAACGTTTCATTAAACATTATCCTCAAAAAGCGAATGAAATGATGGCTGCATTGGAACTGGCTGTATTCCCTACATCAGATATGAATCATATGTGGAATGTTCTGGATAATCTAACAGACTTCTTGATAACTGAAGCACAGAAACGCAATAAGGGGGTAGATGTATAGGCTTGTTAATCATCAATATACACAACGAATTCTCCATTAAAGGATTGCATACCACCCTCTAAAAGGCCATTTTCGAGTTCACCGGATATTTCACCAATGAGTTTTTCTCCCGTTTGGCCATATTCGTGGATAGTGACTTGCATACTCCCATTACATCCCCATTCCGTGCAATCCATCGCCAATGTAGGATAGGCATCAGGAACCAAAGGATAATCCAAATAATTGAAACTTAGCTGTTCGGCTTGGAATATCCCTAGCGCGGGTTCTTTCAATTCCAATATAAAATGTGTGTAGGTTCCTTCTTCAGGCCAAAGTGAAATATGTAATCTGGACTCATCATCCGATATCTGATGTACAACCTCAATGTAATTATCCGAAGTATAGATTCGCTCGTTCCCATCCACTTTCATGAGTACATATTCATCTAGTTCCAATGATGGTACAAAGCCGTCATTCCCAACGTCCTGACAAGATTGAATGAGTAAGAGTATCGGAATTAAAATGATTAATGGTATCTTCTTCATAACCAACAGATTCTGGTATTTAATCCAAAATAACCAAATACTAGATGAATTAAAAATCCATTATATGGTTTCAATCCTTATGGTCTGACTGAAGTCAATTCTTTTGTTAGTAAGCATAACAAAAAATCGCCCAATCATTTAGGATTGGGCGATTACACACTTGTTCCCGCAGGTGTGATTGGAAGTAATATAGTTGAAGTTTGGGTTATTTCCTATTGGATAATGAATTTTCATGTAATGAACCTTTGATTCACTGCTTTCATCCCATGAATGGAGATGTTCTTATCCTGTTTCTTCCCTGATTCAGTGCATCCGAATCTTCCGGTTACAAATACGTTCCAACAAGAAAGCCGCCCCATCAAAATGATGAAACGGCTACACACTTGTTCCCGCAGGTGTGATAAGATACTTATAGTTGCGGGGTAGATTAAAACTTATCTATCGAATCATCATTTTACCGATAGCCAATGGCTTTCCTTCTATGCTGATTTCATAGATGTACATCCCCTCATTCAGATTTCCCCTATGAAAACTGAATGTAGACGAATGAAAATATTGTTTGGATAATTCATGCCCCAATAAATCGAATACACGCAACTCCACTGTCTGATTCAATCCTTTCAATTCGAAGTGTATGGATTCCGAAAACGGATTGGGAAAAGCCCTGACGGATTGGATTTGGTACTGTTCGGCTATATCGTCTATGAGATTCACTTCCACGAATTTCTCCCCTATCGTATGGAAAGTCGTATTGGTAAAAATGGGTGGATTGAAATCAAAGTAAATTCCAGCAGTATTTTCTATGACTGTTCCTAGAGGCAAATCAGGTTGTTGGGAAATCTTAAATTTCACAAATCCATGAGAAGCAGGTTCGTTCGTAGTACTATCCACCAAATAAATATCATTAAAGATGAACGCTACAGTATCGTTCTCCACTTCGAATACATAAGGATGGCTACTCACTCCAGGATTTATGGATAACAAATCCAAATCCGCTTGAATAACATCCTTGATTACTACCTTGAAAGCCGTATCGGTTCCGGTATTCTGGAACCGAATGAGATATTCGATATCCTGTCCCCTTTCTATATAATGTTCAGGGCCATAACCCGTAGGAAAGGCTTGCTTATCGTTGGGGTCATAGGAACCTGTCACTTCCCTGCATTCTATCGAAACGAAACCATCATTATCATCCTGTCCGAATTGGTTGTAAAGTCCCAAGCTGAATGCATCCGAGGGCCCACAGGCCTCCACTGTCGTACTCGGGCTACTACCTCCGGGATGACCGATAGCCTGTGCGGCTTCCAGTCTATATAAATTACCTGTAGCCTCGATGGCAAAATTGAATTCTCCACCAGATGGTAATTGGTAGTCATCCTGTAGGAATATCACTTGGTCTTCAATCACATAATAAGTTCTGGGGTTTAGCATATTCCCTACTCCGACATTCTGTATCCTAAACCGAATCGAATCACCAACGCATTCACTACTTACCAGCGTACTGGATCCGTCCCAGTTAGGGTCAGGAGTTCCACAAAAATCATCCGGATAAATGTGTGCATCGACACAATAGGTACGACCATAATATTCACCTGCAAAACCATCACAAGGCAATTGTATATCCACTTTGAAATCACCACAATCACCCACAGGTACCGTACCCAGATAAAAAGTATAAACATGATTCGTATCTGGTCCTGAGAATGGGACTTCAGAATTCTCAATGAATAAATCAGCATCCAATGTCAGTTCGATATAAGCATCATTCGCCTCAATGGTCCCCTGATTACAATATTCAATATAGTAGTCATTGGATACACATTCCCGAAGTGCCCAAGTAGCAACATCGACTTCCAGCTGCGGGCACAATGTATTGACATCAAGAATAATGTCCTCTATTATGTCCGCATTTCCTATAGCTGTCAAATCGATATCAATGGAGCCACATGTCTCTGCATAGAACGACTCAGGATATACATTAATCTGATACAATCCTGTATCCACGAAAATCTCATAGGCCCCAGAAGCATCCGTTATGACAGAATAGATATTTTCAGAACTGATGAATTCAACCAGGGTTTGGGCTGCAACGGGTAAGGATTGACCATCCAGCTGACAGTCGGAATCATAATCAAAGTACACTTGTCCTCTGACAGTTTTTGAGTCTTGGCTACAAAAAGCTTCAATAATGGCTTCTGAGCTACATTCATTAGCATTAAAGTTGATAAAGGGAGTACCTAACAATCCGTTGGGGTCGGATAATAAATGTTGGATTCCGCAGCAGTCTACAAGGTTGGGATTATTGTCCAAATACAAATTCCCTCCAATGGATAGGATGTGCTCAAAATCATCCAGATGAAGCATATTATCACAAAAACGGAAGAATACATTACCTGGAATATATTCGATTCCATCGAGCATATCCAAGCTGGAAACCCCCAAATCATATATACCGAATTCATTCCCTATCGTATCCAATTGGGACAAACCGGAGACATCCGTTAAGGAACCAATGGAAATCAGACTGAGGCTGCCATATATACTGGTTAGATTGGAGAAAACATCCAAATCCGTGATACCCATACTAGAAAATTCCAGATTATTCCCTATCGAAACCAATCCCGAAAGACTGGAAATATCAGTCAGGTTTCCCGAATTCAAAATCCTTAGATTACCCGGAATGACCGTTAATAATTGGAATGCATCCAATGAGGACAACTCGGGATTCGCTGCTATACTAATCTCATCCCCTATGGACTGTAATTGGTGCAGACCATAAAGCGTACTTAGGCTATCATTAAATCTGATACTAATACTTCCTTGTATCTCTGTGATATTCTGAAATCCTGAAATATCGAATAACATTAGATTCGGTTCGGCAACTGGTGTTCCTCCTGGATTGATTATGTCACCAATAATTAAATTTTCTGGAATAGTCGTTAGGTTGGGGAATGCATTTGCCATGATGTTGGTCAAATTGTCCATTCCCATTATAATCAATGATTCACCTATGGAGTTAAGACTACTAAAACCGTCTATGTAAGACCATACACTATTGCTTATCTCCAGGCTTCCTCCTATGGAAATAACACTTGAGAATAAATAATTAGGTAGGTTTCCTTGATTACTAATAACCAGATTTCCCCCAATGCTGTCCAAGTTCGATAATTGCCCCTGAACAATCGCATTATCATTCTGAATAATAAAACTACCTCCAATGGTCGATAGCATCGGCATATCCAGAGCCGTGAAAGCTGCCATACTATCGAGAACGAAATCACCGTTGATTGTTATGATACCAGAGAGGGGACTGATATCATTAATGGGGTCATCCAAACCACTATTGATTACGAGGTCGCCCAGTATCGTAGTAGTGGCGGGGTTAAAGGCATTCACCTCGGATTGGGTATTAAGTTCCACATCCTGCGCAGATCCACTACTAAAAAGAAAAAATAAAAGAATAAGTGTGCTTATCAATCTCATGCTTAGGTCTGATTGCATTAATAATTAATACACTTGCTAGTTGTTTTTAATCAAAATTTTAAGGTAATACTCTGCATGTCATCTACATAATAGATTCATTCAAGACGAATCTGGCAGATGTGGGAACTAGTGTATGTGATTTAAACATTCAACAATCCAAAGATGGGACTTCTTGGACCTTACCCAAAGTACAGATTCTATTAATTATCACAAAAAATTTAAACAAAACAACATTAACTACCTATTTATCATATATTTACAATAAATAAAATCACAAAAATAATTTACTACTAGACGATGAAAAGCCATAGGTTATATGAATTATTCTACACCCTAGAGGACGAAGAACTCAGAAAAGTATCCAAATTCATCAATTCCCCCATTTTTAACAGGAGGGAAATTGTAGTGAAATTATTCCGTTTCATGGTCAAAAATAAGTCCAAGGGATGGAAGATGGAAAAACTATTCGAACATCTTTATCCTAATGAGCCCTATCAAATAAAAAAGCTACATCATGCACATTCATTCCTATTACAACGTATGGAATCCTACCTGATTTGGAAATCCACTTCAGATGATATTCCATCCTCCCAACTGGAGTTATTGAAATTATATAGGCAATTGAAAGTGGATAAATTATTCAATAAGCAATTGAAAATTGCGGACAACCAAATCCATAAGCATCCGCTGAAGAATGCTCGGCATCTATCCCTCAAATACGATTTCCTCAAGGAGGAATTCTATCACAAGAGGGAACATGGACGGAATATAGAATTCAATCTTCAGGAATTATCTGACATGCAGGATATTGCTTTCATGGCAGACAAGTTAAAGAGTGCCTGTACCCTGCTCTCCCATCAGGCGATGAAGAAGAAAGAATACGATGCCGGACTTCTACAAGCTGTTCTGGACCGGATCGAACAGGAAGAAAAATATTTGGAGTATCCTGCCATTAGCCTTTACTACTTTGCATTCCGAGCCTTGACCCAATTCGAGGAGGAAAGTCATTATTTCCAGCTTAAATCCTTATTGAAAATACATATTGATGCATTCCCTCCCCAAGAAAAAAGGGATATCATCATCCTTACGGCCAATTATTGTATCCGGAGGTTGAACAAGGGAGATAAGGGTTTTATCCGGGAAGCCTTTGATACTTACAGGTACGGATTGGAGAAGAATGCCCTGATTGAGAACAACCAACTTTCCCGCTGGACCTACAATAATATTATCCTATTGGGATTACGACTGAATGAATTCGATTGGGTGGAACCATTCATTCACAAGTATAAATCCTCCCTTAACCCAAAGGTCAGGGAGGATACGTATAATTTCAATCTATCCAAGTACTATGTGGAAAAACAGGATTATCAAAAGGCCATGCCTCTCCTATTACAAACCAAATATGATGATGTCCTACATAACCTGGGGGCCAAGAACATGCTTATCAAAATGTATTTTGAATTGGGAGAATGGGATGCTTTGGAAAGTCTGATCGAGAATTTCAAAACCTACATTTCCCGCCAAAAGGATTTAGGATATCATAAGGAAAATTACCTGAACACCATAACCATTATTAGAAAAATCATGAGACTCCAACCCTATGACCAACAAGGAAAAGAGGATGTCAGGGATGAAATCATTCAGACAAAAATACTGATTGCACGGGAATGGCTATTGGAGCAGGTAGATAAGATTTAACCGGTTCAATCCGTTATCCTGTAACTGATTCCCATACTGGCTTGTAAGCGAGTAATGCCGAAAGTACTTTCCCATGATTTCTGTACGGTACTATCCGGCCACCTATAATTCAACTCAGCCCTTTCGAACGTATGACGATTAATAGACAATGGAAATTGGATACTCATGTGGAGTTTCTTTGCCAATCTTATATCTACTCTAGGATTCACATTCATATCCACTCCTATTTGATATGCCTTGAGGCCCGAATCCAATGAAGTAAGTGGTATCATTTTGAAATAATCAAAAAATGGATCAAAGGCGATACTAAAACCAAGCATTACCTTACCATTTGAAGTAACCGGAAAAAGTTTACCGTACTCATATCTGAGTCTGATTTCCACATCATATTTTTCATTTCCTGAGCTCGGGTACATGATACCCTGTGCAGGAATCTCACTGATGATGACATCCTCATCCTTTCCGAATCCTAGTGAAACCAATGAATACTCACTGAACCAGCCCCTTTCACCCACATGGGTAGCATGAAGTCCCAGTTGTATCATTCTGGTACCAGAATCCTGAATTACCCATGTTTCATACTCATCTACCGGAAATCTCCAATCAAAAGATTCCACTAGCGGATAGTTGGCATTCATATCCGCTCCAATACGCCATCCCGAATCATATTCGGATGGTAGGGATTCACTTTGGGCTGAAAGGATAGAGGTAAATAATAGAAGTGTAGCTGTAACAGCTAGGTTGAAATTTAGAATTGACATTGTTGTAAAAGATTATGGGACGAATTATTAAAAGAACACCTCAATCTGCCATATTCGATATAGGCCAAGAGGTATTTAAGTATCATAAAAACAACGTCCTACTTTTCAACCCTATTTAAATTTAAGGAAATTTTAAGATTTTGGATTCATCCATGAATAATCACATCATATAGTCATAAAACAACAAAAGCGGCTCAAGGCCGCTTTTGCTGTATAGGTTAGTCCTAGGACTATTGATATCGTGATTAGGAACCGGATTCCATGGCAGCTGCACCACCAACGATTTCCGAAAGTTCCTTTGTAATCGCTTCCTGACGAGCTTTGTTGTAAGAAATCTTCAAATCTTTCAATAGCTCCTCGGCATTCTCTGTTGCATTATCCATGGCTGTCATACGAGCACCGTGTTCGGATGCATGCGTATCCAACAAATATTTCTGGAATGTAATCTTCAGGATACTTGGGATAAGGTATTCCAACAATTGATCCTTGCTCGGTTCAAAGATATAGTCGGCCTTAGCACTACTTTCACCCTCTGATTCAATTTTCTCTACTGGCAAGTATTGGGTTGTGACAGGCTCCTGTAGAATGGCATTCTGGAAACGGCCATAAGACACAGAAACACTATCATATTTACCTTCTGAGAAAGCATCCATGATGGATTGGGATACCTGAGAAACATTATCAAAACTCAAATCATCGAATAATTCCACATGATCACTGATAAGTTGGCCAGCGTAATCACCTTTCTTGAAATAATCATTACACTTCTTACCGATGCACATGATATCCACATCAACGCCAGCATACTTTTCTTTCATGTTGGCCACAGCGGATTTGATAACGTTGTTATTGAAAGCACCACAAAGGCCACGGCTGGAAGTTACCACTACGACCAATGCTTTCTTTACCTCACGTTCTACTCCGAATGATGAATTCACATCCCCATCCAAATTGGAAAGGATATTCCTCAACATATCGTTTAACTTATCAGAATAAGGACGCATTTGAGTGATGGCTTGCTGGGCTCTACGCAATTTTGCAGCAGAAACCATTTTCATCGCCTTGGTAATCTGTTGTGTAGACTTTACAGATTCGATACGTTCCCTTACTTCTTTTAAATTAGCCATGCTTAATAATTAAGAATGAACAATGAATAATGAATGATGGGATTCCCCATCGTTCATTATCCATTTCAAATTATTATTCTTAAGAAAACTGCTTAGCTACATCAGCAGCTACTTCAGCAGTGATTTTCTGATCTTCCTTGTTCCACTTACCAGAAGCGAAGTTAGCCATAACCTCAGGCTGTAATTGCTTCATTTTCAATAGGAACAATTCTTCGAACTCCTTAACCTTACCGGTAGGGATACTTCTAAGAAGATTATTGGTACCACAATAGATGATAGCGATTTGCTCCTCTACCCTTAGTGGTGAATACTGACCTTGCTTCAGGATTTCCACGTTTCTGGCACCCTTATCCAATACTAGCTTAGTGGCTGCATCCAAGTCAGAACCGAATTTGGAGAATGCCTCCAACTCACGATACTGAGCCTGATCCAGTTTCAATGTACCAGATACTTTCTTCATGGACTTGATCTGTGCGGATCCACCTACACGAGATACGGAGATACCTACGTTAATCGCTGGACGAACACCTGAGTTGAACAAGTTGGATTCCAAGAAAATCTGACCATCCGTAATGGAGATTACGTTGGTTGGGATATATGCAGAAACGTCACCCGCTTGTGTTTCGATGATTGGAAGAGCAGTCAATGAACCACCACCTTTCACCAAACCAGCATCCTTCAAGGAAGCAGGCAAGTCATTCATATCATTGGCAATAGCATCATTGTTGATAACCTTGGCAGCACGCTCCAATAAACGGGAGTGAAGGTAGAATACATCACCAGGATATGCCTCACGACCCGGAGGACGTCTCAACAACAAAGATACCTCACGGTATGCAACCGCTTGCTTGGACAAGTCATCGTATACGATCAATGCAGGACGACCTGTATCACGGAAAAACTCACCGATTGCAGCTCCTGCGAATGGCGCATAGAACTGAAGTGGTGCAGGATCAGAAGCAGAAGCGGAAACGATTACAGTGTAATCCATTGCTCCGTTAGCTTCCAAGGTACGAGCTACGTTTGCAACTGTAGATGCTTTCTGACCAGAAGCCACATAGATACAGAATACAGGCTCTCCCTTTTCGTAGAATTCCTTTTGGTTGATGATGGTATCGATAGCAATCGCTGTCTTACCAGTCTGACGGTCACCAATAATCAACTCACGCTGACCCCTTCCGATAGGAATCATGGAATCAATCGCCTTGATACCTGTCTGTAATGGCTCAGCCACAGGTTCTCTGTAGATTACACCAGGAGCCTTACGCTCGATTGGCATATCATAAGTATCACCAGTGATAGGACCCTTACCATCAATAGGTTGTCCTAGTGTATTCACAACACGACCAACCATACCCTCTCCTACCTTGATAGAAGCGATACGACCAGTACGGCTTACAGTTGAACCTTCCTTGATTCCGTCTGATGGTCCCATAAGTACCACACCAACGTTATCTTCCTCAAGGTTCAAAACGATAGCCTGAACACCATTGGCAAACTCAACAAGCTCACCTGCCTTGGCATTATTCAAACCATAAACACGTGCAATACCGTCACCTACCTGCAATACAGTTCCTACTTCTTCCAATTCAGTAGCTGTATTGAAACCGGATAACTGCTGCTTCAGGATCGCACTTATTTCATCAGGTTTTACATCAACCATTTTCCGAGTATTTAATAATTATCTAAATGTAGCCTAAGTTGCCATCATCCGAATTTCCAGAATTTCGAATGGATGGGTAGTAACAGAGACTAGGATTAAAATTCTTTTACATATTGATTCTGCTCGAACTCTTTCTTCAAAAGAGCCAATTTGTGAGCTACGCTTGAATCGTAACGTTTGTTATCGAATTCGATAACGAATCCTCCAATGAGGCTTTCATCCACTGCCACTTCCAACTCAACATTCTCATCCGTAGCTTCAGAAGCTAGGATACTTTTGCGCAATGCTTCTAATCCGTCTTCTGACAAAGGAGTGGCCGTAGTCAACTTGACGGAAGAAATATGCTTCAAGGTCTTGTACTGCAAACGGAATTCCTTTGCAATGGCAGGCAAATAAGCTTCCCTCCCTTTCTTCAGAATCAAATCGAAGAACAAGGATGTCAGTTTACTCAACTTATCGCCGAATACAGCCTTAAATATGGATTGCTTCTTATCTGACTTAATGATGGGACTATTCAACATCAAGGAAAAATCCTTATTGCTAGCCACTTGGTCAAAAAGGTCAAAGTCTGCCAAAACCGTATCCAAACTATCTTTTTCGATAGCAAGGTCAATCAATGATTTGGCATATCTGGAAGCGATTCTTTGTACACTCATGTTGTTAGATTTTAAGATTCAAAGATTATGAGATCTTGAGATATAATATCTCATCATCCCGATATCTGATCATCTCGATATCTTAATCTTAATTCAACTTAATATCATCCACTAAGCCTTTCACGAAAGCTTCCTGCTCCGCATTGCCTTTCAATTCCTTACGAAGAATCTTTTCGGCAATATCCAAGGCCATGGTACCTGCGTCGTTCTTGATGGTCACCATTGCTTCCATCTTACGGTTTTCGATTTCCTCCAAGGCACTATCCACCTTGATACGGAATTCCTCGTCCGCCTTAGCTTTCTGCTCCTTACGGTAAGCTTCAGCTGCTTCCTTAGCTTCCAGAAGAATATTGGAACGTTCTTCCTTAGCCTCATCCAACAACTTTTGGTGCTCAGACTTCAAGTTTGCCATTTCCTGACGAGCCTTAGTAGCCTCATCCAATGCATTTTGGATATCATCTTCCCTTTCTCTCAAAGCCTTGGCAATCGGCTTGAATGCGAAACGGGACATCAATAACCAGAACAAAGAAAAGATAAGGATAGTCCATATCATCAAACCCGGCTCGGGGATAAAGGGATAAAATTTTGCTAAAATCATTTCTAATATGAATTATATATCGAACTAAAATGATGTCTTTGAAAGAGGGCGGCCATATAACCAACCGTTATACCGCCACCCTGTTTTTTTGTGATGGCCTTTCTTACTTGATAAAGAAAGCAAGGATGATAGCGATCAAAGCCGCACCCTCGATAAGAGCTGCCATCAAGATCATGTTGGAACGGATGTCTCCAGCCGCCTCAGGTTGACGTGCAATCGCTTCCATCGCTTTACCACCGATGTTACCGATTCCGATGCCTGCACCCAATACTGCTAGTCCTGCTCCAATTGCTGCTAATGTACCAGTCATGATATATATATTTATATGGTATAAAAATGCTTGTTATTCAATATTAGTGGTGTGCCTCCTCTACTGCCGCACTAAAATAAGCTGCAGATAGAATACAGAACACGAATGCTTGGATGAATGCCACCAATAGCTCGATTGCCATCATGAACATCGTCAATGGCACGGCCATAACTGTACCCAGGATAGAACCTCCTGTCGTACCTGCTTCAGTAGCAGTAGGAGCTCCACCAAAGATGAAAATCAAACTAACGAAGATGATCAATACGATGTGACCTGCCGTGATGTTGGCAAACAAACGCAGCATCAATGTCAATGGCTTGATGAACATACCCATGATTTCCACTGGAGTCAAGATAATCTTAACCCAAGCCGGAACACCTGGCATCCAAACGATATGCTCCCAATAGTGCTTGTTACCGTTGATGGTAGTAAGAATGAATGTGAAGATGGCCAATACTGCCGTCACACTCAAACTACCCGTAACGTTACCACTACCTGGGAAGAATGGGATTTGACCCAATAGATTCAAACCTAGAATAAAGAAGAAGACAGATAACAAATAAGGCAAGAACTTATCTGCCTTATGTCCCAAGAATGGAACTGCTACCTCATCCCTGATGAATGTGATGACAACCTCCAATAGGGATTGGATTCCCTTAGGTGCCATTCCTTTTCTTGTAACATACCCCTTAGCTGCCCTTGTAAACATGAAGAACATGATTACAAATGCCAAAAGCATAGAAAATACGTTCTTGGTGATTGAAAAATCATAGAAAGATGTGATTCCTCCTCCTAGGACGCCTCCATCCAAAGTAGATTTTTCATGTAGTTCCAAGCATTTTCCTTTATACTCCACTGTATAATGAGGAAGTACCTTACCATCTTTCTCTTTTTCTTCATGACCATAACATCCTACCTCAACCTTTCCCATTGGAAAATTAGGGTCTGTTATTCTCATTACCGTACCGTGAACCATCACATACCTATCAACGGCATAAGCACCATTTCCATGGCCCGAATTACCGAATGAGCTAGATAGCATGAATTTGAAACCATCATCTGATTTCAACATACAAGGTAGTGGTACATAATAATCCCCGAAAAGATGGAATTGGTTAGCATCCATGATATGGTGGAATGCTACCTCACCAGCGTTGTACTCATGATGAGCACTACCACACTCACAATGGTGATGGTGTCCGTGGTCACCATGGTTATCTCCGTGAGCATCTCCATGATGATCGTGACCGTGATCGTGGTCATCATGGTTATGGCTTTCAGCACCATGGTCATGTTTCCCATCATGGGCATCATGACTATGGTCTTCCTTGTGGTCATGGCCATCACCATCGTGATGTTCATGCGACGCTTCGGTACCGTGAGAATGATTATTGTCAGAATGGCCATCTTGTGCCACTAGTATTCCAAGTGACAAGAAGATGAAACTAAATATGCAGATCGTGGCTTTCCTCATTAATTAGGATAATTTTGAGTTACCTACTGAATTTTGCTGCAAAAGTAGTCTATTCTTACCTTTAAATGAAGTGAATTTTACAAAAATTTGAACGAAGGACAATAAAAAATTTGGTTTCATCTAAGTATCTACATATCAGCGAAATGTAGATATTTCGAGAATGCATACACAAACAAAAACATCTATCGACAGAATAGCCTTACAGATAAAAAACCTAACAGGAGGCACTGCTAACCAAATTTTATTCTGCCGTACCGTTCTTGTGGTATTTCTTAGGAAATAATGGGATAGAATTCCATATCATTGGAATTCAGCAGGCATTTTTGATGCCCGATTCTTAATCTTTGACTTAAAAAAGCATTTGAAGCCTGCTTCGATGGACCAATAATTGTACCCCTCACTTTCTATGGCAGCATAACTACCAGTCGTGACACGGGCATGAAACCAAATGAAAGTATTGGGTCTGTAAGCCATTTCTGCTGTTCCCCTGTATGAAGTTCGGAACTGTGTATTATTCTCCTTAATGAGGCCGGGTACCAGTTCTATACGGGCACCGAAGTCCTTGCTATCATCAGCCATACTATTCCATTCGAAGAATGCCTCTGCAATGAAAAGTTTGGAGGGGCTGTAATAATCCAATGGTACTTCCTGTTCGAAAGTAATATAATGGAGGTTGATACCTGTCTTGAGTACCGGCTTTTGCTTCAGCAAGGTATATAGCGACAACAAAGCCAAGTTCCTATTATTGGTATCCGAATACATTGTATGGATATACTGTCCGAAGACCCCTATATTACCTATGGGTTTCCCACTATATTCCAATCCAATATCAGTATAGGTGATTTCCTTGTTGACCAAGGTTGTGGTATAATCATATACTTTCTTATTGGCAAAGAGTTTGAATTCGTGATTTCCTTCTGCCTTGTATTTCAGGTGACTATCCAACACAAAGGCATCCTTTCCCTTTTCTGTTTCCCACTTGCCGTAGCTGGGTCCGGCCATTGCCATGAAATCGAATCTTCTTGTCCTGAAGTTGATACCTCCTTTCAAATAACGAATGGTGGCCCTTTCAGGAATGAATTCGTTCTTCGCATCAAAACGCGTATAATCCAATAATATGGCTGCCCTGAAACTTACTGGCATACGCACACCCACATTAAGGGAATTCTGGACATTATCATTGTTATCAAAAAGGAATTTGTATGTGGTCGTTACCTGTGTGGATAATTCCCTATCCAATCTTGTGTCCAAGGTACTTGTCATTGCTTTTTTGGTACTATCCATCGAAATGATATCCAATCGGTGGTCTACCTCCTTAAAATCCGTCAGGGCAAAAGCTACATTGGCCAATCCCAAGTGAGCATCTGCTGATGTGGAATCCTTTTCCAACATCCTTTCAAATACAGCCACGGTACTATTGAATTTCCCGTTTTCCAGGAACAGGTAAGCCTTACCGATATCCGCATAATTCATCTGTACATCAATGTAAGCCAAATCAGGATTCAATTCCTTGGCTTTCTTATACTGAATCATGGCTTCATCATACTGCCGTAGAATGGAATGTGCATTCCCCAATCCGATGTAGGGAACGAAGTTCTGAGGGTGCCGGACTATCAATTCCTCATAATAGGACTTCGCCTCCAAGGTCTTCTTCGCCCAGAGCATGGATTCTGCATAATTCAATTGGAGCTCGACATTATTGGAATCCGTTTCCAATTTTTGCTTGAAGTAAAGATTCGCTTCCTCGGCCAGACCACTCAACCCCATTGCGCGGCCATATCCTATCTGTATGGAAACATTGTCAGGGTTTTCCTTTTCGAGGGCCGTGAAGTACGTGTAGGCCTCATCATAACGGCCTTCATCCAGAATGGAGAATCCTTTCATGACATCATCCTGAGCCAAGAGCCCAAGGGGAAATAGGATTGAAATCAATACAATTATAATTCTCATGTTTATCCAACTTTGAAGCGGAGAATCAAAGGGGAATGATTGTACCGTATCATTCATCTTTGGGTTTTATGTGTGGAATAGTGCATGAATCGAACCAAACTTTGTGAAAAAGGAGGCAATAAATGACGAAATATTAAATTTTGTGACAATATAAACAGGGTGGAGTCTGCTTAACGCTACCAAAGAATCTTTCATCGATACTTAATTGTCTATCAACTACTAAATGAATATCCGCCCATCATATCCAGTATCTTAATATTATCAAGAGGCTTATAGATTTTAATAGTGATTCGTAACATGTTGTTTTTCCAAAGCCATTAGGTCAATACCTAATGGCTTTTTTACTTTTGCGAAAAAAGTATATCATGGAATTACCAACATACAAAAGATCGCAATTGGCACTGAGGAACGGGCAGGATATGGATGCCATTTGGGTGGCGTACCAAGGCATCATATATGATGTGGGCGATAGCCGCTTATGGAAAGATGGAAAACATTATGAGCATTGGGCAGGACAGGACCTGACTGAAGAACTGGATCAGGATGCGCCCCATACCGCCAAGGTTTTCGAACGATTCGAAAGCATCGGAAGACTGATATGATAGAATTCCTTGTAAAGAAGAAAGCCCCGACTTCCTGCAATGCAGGAAGTCGGGGCTTATTCATTCATACAGAGATAAGATTACTGCTTGAACAGCTTGAATACTTTCGTGCCTCCATCAGGTGAGAATACACGAGCGATATAAATTCCATTTTCAAGCTGATTGGAATCTATTGTCTTCAATGTATATCCCTCCTCTACTAGGAATGTTTCGGATTTCACCAAACGACCTGACATATCCATCAATTCCAATTTAGTTTCTCCGGATACGACTGTATTCAACTCAATGTTGATAACATTGGAGAATGGGTTCGGCATCACCTTGACATCCGTCAGGCTGATTTCATCCTTGATGGCCACGATGCCACTGTATTCGAATGTTCCGTCCAAATCCACCATTCTCAACCTATAGTAGTTGACTCCGGATTCAGGACGATTATCCACGAAGCTATATGATTGTTCCTCAACAGAGAAACCTGCTGCATTCAAACGACCGATATATTCGAAATCCTCTCCATTCACACTTCTTTCCACTTCGAAGTAAGCACTGTTTTCTTCCGTAGCAGTAGACCAATCCAAAATGTGTACATCTCCACTCTTTCTTCCTGTAAAGGACAACAATTCCACAGGAAGCGGGCCATTAGCCGTGGCAGGGTGTAAGAAAATAGTAGAGAATCCTGAAACAGCCACTTCCAAGGAGTAAATGCCCGCAGCAGGGTCATTCGCCATGATGGTAGGACTTGGATACCAGTTATTGTTACCATTTTCAGGACAAGTCGAAAGATCTGATGTAGTGACACCTAAGTTACCATTCATCATCAAATCAGCTGCATCCGTATAACCTGATGAAGTAGCCAATGAATTCAACTCAGCTGAGGTCAGATATAGTTTTACGGTAGCAGGCCCATTGGTTCCTCCAACGGTAACCGTCCATTTCCTTCCTAAGTGATAGGTATTCGCGCAGCCCTGTGCAGAACCACTCACATCCACACAAATGGTCGTAGAACCCAAAGCACCTGAACCTGATGCATCGGTTATCGTTCCGATATAACCACCTCCATTACTTATGAATGTCCCCTCATCACCGTCAGCTAAAACACATGGGGAACTACAGGCAGTGCTAGTCGCAATGGTATTGGAAGCACTTGCTCCCTCAACAGTTACGGTAGTCATACAACTGCTCACATTGCCATAAGTATCCGTTAATGTAAGTGTGACGTTGTTTGGACCGACATCCGTACAATCGAATGTATTCGGGGATACGGACATGGATGCTATACCGCATAAATCAGATGAGCCCCCGTCCACATTGGCTGCCGTAATGGTCGCATTGCCTGTATTGTCTAGTAGTACGGTATAAGGTGTACATGATGCTGTAGGATTCATATTATCTGTTGCCGTAATTACTGTTATCGCAACTGATGTGATACATAGTTCATCACCACCACTACTATCCCCAGCTCTGAAAGTCCAATCCCCAAGTCCGGAAATACCATTGAAAGTATTCAAATCTCCTCCATTCGGACGGAAAGTACCAGATGTTGGAGTTGCTCCACCAGCTACAGTTCCTGCTGATTGATCAAACCCAACAGTTTGTAAAGTCATCGTAGCTGAACCTGTCCAAGTACTCGGCTGTGCCAGTATCACCTGGGTGCCATCTGGCCCATCCAACCTGAATGAGGTCTCGGCATGAAATGAATTCCCTGTCCCTGGGCTCGCACAAGTTCCATCTGTCTTAGCGAATGTAACAGATACATTGACATCAGTAACCATACATCCTGAGGTAAAATCAGAAGTATTGAATGTGAACGTATTAACTGCTGTACCATAATCCCCAACACCGTCTACGGAGATTGTGCCTGAAGCATTGAATGTCTTTGTAACACTCTGTGCTGAAGTGTACAATTGAAAAGAGAGGACCATGAGTAGAGTTAGTCCGATTTTGTGTAGAGTAGATTTGCTTTTCATAATAGATAATAATGTTTTCAAATAGAAGAATACAAACTAAATATTGTAGTTACTAAAATTACGTCAGATTGTAAAAGTAAATAGTATGTGGGTATTGGATTGGGTATGCCTAAAACAAAAAAGTAAATATAAGAAAAGGATATGTCATTAATGACATATCCTTTCAGTTTACAACTCAGGAACTGACTTGTTTAACATATCTTTTTCAGCATCATGCAAAAAATTTAAAACTGAGTTATCATTTACTCGCTTCTATTACATCATCTGCCAGCTCACTTGACAACTTCACCAAATCCAAGAATTCCCTACGATATCCGAATGCATCATCACCCATTGCATTCCTCGCCAAACCATGAACGGTTTCATAATTCGCATTCCCCTTGAATTCTGAATTCCTCAATAATAACCCCCAGGCGGCGACAGCAGCAGAGAATCTGAAGTTTTCCGAAGCCTTTTCGATTGGTGTATTGGCATTCTCGATGGTTTGCTCCAATAGGATACTGGTTTGTCCGTCCGGTTTCTTGTATCTGAATTTCACATAGGCCAATTCATCACCCACCGATTTACTCAATCGCTCTTGGTATCTGAGGTTCCTCCCTTTGGATTCCATCATCCCCTTGGGTACAATCTCATACAAAGCGGTGACGGAGTGGCCAGCCCCCAATTCTCCTGCATCCTTGGTATCATCGTCAAAATCCTGATGGTTCAGCATTCGGTTCTCATAACCAACCAATCTATACGACTCCACATATTCAGGGTTGAACTCAATCTGTACCTTGACATCCTTGGCAATGGTGAGGAATGTTCCACCCATTTCATTCACCAGCATTTTCTTGGCCTCATTCAGATTGTCTATGTAACCATAATTTCCATTCCCCTTGTTGGATAGGGTTTCCATCTTGGCATCCTGATAATTTCCCGTACCGAAACCGAGTACGGTCAGGAATACCCCCTCCTTGCGCTTATCCTCAATCAATTCCTCCAATCCAGATTCGCTGGATACACCTACATTGAAGTCACCATCCGTACACAAGATGACACGATTGTTCCCATTCTTCTTGAAATTCTCCTTGGCTACCTTATAAGCCAATTGGATACCAGCTCCTCCGGCGGTGGAACCTCCGGCGCTCAGTTCGTCTATGGCTGCCATGATTCGTCCCTTATCTGATGCTGATGTGGATGGCAATACCAATCCTGCAGCACCCGCATATACCACGATGGCCACACGGTCCTCCTCCCTCAATTCCTCCAGTATCATTTCCATAGACTCCTTAACCAATGGAAGTTTTCCTGGACTATTCATAGAGCCTGATACGTCCAAAAGGAAAACCAAATTATTGGCAGGAGCCTGTTCGAAATCCACTTTGTAGCCTTGTAAGCCTACATGAAGTAATTGGTGGTCGGCATTCCAGGGACACTCATTGACTTCCGTATTGATGGAAAAGGGATGTTCGCCTTGGGGTTGGGGATAGTCGTAAGTAAAGTAATTGACCATCTCCTCTATCCTTACGGCATTGGGATTGGGCATGGTGCCATAATTCAGCATCCGTCTGACATTACTGTAGGATGCATTATCCACATCAATGGAAAAGGTGGACAAGGGTTCATCCTTGGGATTCATGAATGCATTTTCCACTATTTTACTGTAATCCTCTTGGGAGAAGTCAACATCCTTATCCACACCTAAACCAATATCATCAAAGGCGATATCTATCTCCTCCTCTACTGACTCCTCGAGAGCAGGTGGTGGCGGCGGAGGGGGAGGAAGTAATTTCTGAGGTGCTTCCGCAACTTCACCATCCTTGGGCATAGCAGTAGGTTTTTCATTGGGGTGGGATTTCATTCTGGAAACTGGTTCGTATTCCGTTGTTTTCTGCTGGCACGAAGCCAAAAAGACACCTATGAGCAATAGGAATCCTATTATTCTTCTGTTCATGGTAGAATAAGTTTAAAGAGGAAAGGAAATCCCCTGTATTTGTTAATATCTGATAGTGAGTACTCTATATGGATAGATGCCTATATCACCAAAAGGGTTGTGAGAGGGTCCAAAACCATTCACAATAAAATCCTATCCTTTCACAACCCAAACTTCCCCATTCGTACAAATCCCCCTGGAGTAAGCTGGTTTCGCAGCTAATTTTGCCCTCACAAAACATTAATCAACCAACTTATCAAGTACTTTTCACAATTCACTTATCATGAAAAACTTCATTACCATATCCATTATCATCCTTATTTCCTCCTTAGTACAACAACACCTTGGCTAATGATGACAAAGGGCTCCTTATCCAATTCATGAAATCAGCTTCTTTCCAGACTATCCAAGAGGAAGCCAAGGAACAGGGCAAACCCATTTTCATCAAATTCCATGCAAAATGGTGTGCCCCTTGTAGGATGATGACTAAGAATACGCTGAACAATTCAGAAGTGGCGGATTATATGAATGAGCATTTCATCAATTACGAAGTAGATATTGACCAATCCAACGGCTCCCTCCTTTCCTTGGTGTATGAAGTGGAAACCCTACCTACTATCGTATTCGTGAATCCTGATGGGGAAGTACTGGTCAAGTATAGTAAAACTGTCAATGCGGAAGAATTCCTGATGATGGCTGCCGAAGCGAAATCGAAATTCGAAAAATAGGAATGTATCCCAGGAAATAAAGAACTTGGACAACAAGGCCCGAACTGAACAGTGAGGGCTTTTGTTATTTTAGGGCAGACATCATCAAGCAACCAAAATCCATGTTCATGCATCTAGGAGTTGGGATTATCATTATCAATGAAAATAGGGATTCGTGTTTCGTACAAATCAAGGACGAACATTATCCTGTGGAAAAATACAGGAATGGACTCTCATTTTTTGGTGGTAAAATCGAAGTGGGTGAAAGTCCTTTGGAGGGGCTATTAAGAGAATTGGAAGAAGAAATAGATATAAAGGATTTGATTCCGGTATTATCCATCCGATTCATACAAAAATTTGAAATAGGACAAAATCCGAAATTCGAATTTCACTTTTTCGAGGGTATTTTATCTCAAGAAGAATTTAATATCCTTACGGAAAGAAAAGTTTTTGAGGGAACAGGAAAATCATTTCCTATTTCATCCATCACAAATCTAAATTGGATATGGGGTTTGGAAAAAGTCATTTCGGAATATTCGGAAAATCGAATTACATACTGATTCTTTTATTCCTGATTTCATCCACTCATTTGGCCCAAGCCCAGGGTGCTTGGATTCAAATCACTACTGCTTTTGAAAATCCGAATATTTCCAATAATCGGATTGGAGGTGTCGCTACAGTAGGTGACATTCCTTGCAGCATTCGTTCCGGAAAAATAATCCAACAGGTTTATCCCGGGCAATACGACATCCCGATTGTCCTCAGTATTTCTTCTGATACCATTCATCGAATCGACACCTTATTCCGACAAATCCATATCGAACATATGGACACGACAAACCTGCATATCATCCTGTCGGATTCTCTGGTCCAATCTACGGATTCCTTAAAATATGTAAAAGAAAAAGGATTGTATTATCCTATGGGAAAAGGGCTGAATGCACATGATGAAAAAGGTAGGAAACAAGGACTTTGGAGGCATTTTGACCATTATATCGGCAATTGCCTCAATTATACGACCTATGGTTACGATTTTTTCAAGGATGATACCCTTATACTCAAGGTCTTCATTGATTTGGATGCCAATGCATGTTATGAGAGTATGCATTCCTTTTCCGCAACAATCTATGACCCCGTAACGGGTCAGCCTAAGCTATCCTTGAGGAGCAGCTATTCCAGTAAATTAGGAAAACCTCCCGGTCATGACCAATATCTATGGGATACTGTCATGAGCCATAATCAGTATTTCTTCTTTGGAAACGAGGGTGACAATTCCTTTATTGGGATATTCATAATGGAAAATTTATTCTCGAATAAGAGCGATAAGGTATTTTATTTCAACAATAAAATACTACCTGGATCCTATGAAAAATATTCCGAGGGAAAACCCATAAAAAAATATAATCGAAAATGATTTATGGTAAATACTTGTATTTATAAATCAACACGGGATAACGTGAGCCTTCCATATCCAGTGTAATGGATTTACCAATTTCAGGGGTCACATCCATTTTCATTTCTTTTGCCTTGGATAGTTCCAAGAGCCCCTGTACTTGGTTATTATTTAATTTCGAAATAATATCCTCCACATCGAATGATTCCTTTTCGACTTCCACTACATAAAAAACGGAAAATGAAACCAATTCATCATTGGCATTAAAAACATAAAAGGAGGATGGATTAAACCTTACTCCTTCGACAATAAATGATGGTTCCTCTAATGTGAAATATTCCTTGAATCCCTCTCCTCTTTTCTTAGAAACGTGATCCGGTGCACTCTTTAACCCAGGAATCCTACCATTTATGGATTCGTAATTTTCCTGAAGCTGGACGCCCTTGTACCCGACGGACAAGCTATTGGTGGGTTCAGAACCACAAGAAAGAACCAATACCATTATGAGTATATAAAATAATTTTTTCATTATTTCTTTTTCGATAAATAATGATTCATAAAACCAGAAACGACAAGCAGTCCCTTTTCAAAATCATCATTATTATTCACAATAATATCCGAGCAGGATTTATACGGTAGGATATAGCGTTCAAAAGTCGGCATCACATGGTGTTCGTATCTATACAATACATCATCCAATGGGTAATTGCGTTCTACCCTATCCCTTTTTATTCTTCGGATAACCTTGAGATTATCCTTGGCATCCAAGAAAATCCTCAAGTCAAACAAATCAAAAATCTCCTGATAATGAAACACGAACAGCCCCTCTACGATAATGATAGGGCAAGGACGGAAAGTAAGCATCTTAGCATCCTTTGTTTCGTTGTTGAAGGTATATTCTTCCCGTTCAACCGTCTTTCCGGAACGAAGCAGCTTCAGGTCCCTGAATAATTCTTCCCTGTATATGGATGTCGGTAAGTCAAAATTCTTGACTCCCTTTTCATCACTCTGCTGTTCTCCCCTTGGCTTATAATAATCATCCTGGGATACAACACACAATTCCTCCTCCGAAAAGGTTGTTTTCAGTTGGTGGATAAAGGTCGTCTTTCCAGAACCACTACCTCCTGTTATTCCAATGATGAATGGCTGTTCTTTCATGATGGTCACAAAGGTAGGGAATTATGAAAGATATGCACATATTTCCCAACAAGCTAGACTATAAATTACCCTCACCCAATCATTCCTCCATATAGGTACGGCTCTCCGATTTTAGGCATAATTTCGAATCCGTAGTTGGCATATCTGAGTGCTTTCTGATTATATTTGCCCAAATCGAGAAAAGGGGTTTCTGAATGAGATGGATTCGCAACCCATTACCTTATCAATTTTATATTAAATCCATGAAAAGTATCATCATCAAATCAGCTCAGATTATCAACGAGGGTAAGATTGAAGTCAAGGACGTTTGGGTCAGGAATGGTCGAATAGAAAAAATTGCGGATAGCATATCCTCAGGTGCTGATATTGAAATTGATGGGACAGGTAAATACCTCATGCCGGGTATCATTGATGACCAGGTACATTTCAGGGAACCCGGTCTCACACACAAGTCCAACCTCTACACGGAACCCCGTTCGGCTGTAGCAGGTGGTACGACCTCATTCATGGAAATGCCCAATACTGTCCCGAATACACTGACACAGGAGTTATTGGAGGATAAGTATCAGATTGCAGCACAAAAGTCATTGGCAAACTACTCCTTTTTCATGGGAGCCAGTAATGATAATATCGAGGAGGTTCTGAAAACGGATAATGAAAAAGTCTGTGGTATCAAGATTTTCATGGGTTCCAGTACGGGAAACATGCTCGTGGATAATACCAAGACACTGGATAATCTCTTTTCCAAGGTTCCGATGCTGATTGCCACACATTGCGAGGACGAGGCAACCATCAGACACAACGCTGCCATTTACAAGGAAAAATACGGAGATGATATTCCCATCAATATGCACCCCATCATTCGTAATGTGGACGGCTGTTACATTTCTTCTTCCATGGCCGTAGAAATGGCCAAGAAACACAATACACGTTTGCATATCCTACACATTTCCACGGCCAAGGAACTGGACTTGTTCAGGAATGATATTCCGTTGACGGAAAAGCGTATCACTGCTGAGGTATGTGTGCATCACCTTTATTTCAATGCTTCGCAATACGATAGTTTGGGTACCCAAATCAAGTGTAACCCGGCCATCAAGGATGCTTCGAACCAAGAAGCCCTGCTACCAGCACTTTTGGATAATCGTTTGGATATCATTGCTACGGATCATGCGCCTCATACATGGGAGGAAAAGAGTCAGAATTTGTGGAAAGCCCCATCCGGGGTTCCTTTGGTACAACACTCCCTGAATGTCATGTTGGAATTCTATCATCAGGGTAAGATTTCATTGGAAAAAATCGTAGAGAAAATGTGCCATGCTCCTGCACAATGTTTCCATGTACGTGAAAGGGGCTATATCAGAGAGGGATATTGGGCTGACCTTGTATTGGTTGATTTGGATAAGGAATGGACGGTCTCCAAGGAAAGTCTACACTACAAATGTGGTTGGTCTCCTTTCGTGGGGCATACGTTCAAGGGGTCTGTGGAAAAAACCATCGTCAGTGGGCATTTGGCTTATGATAACGGAACATTCTTCGAGAATAAAAAAGGGGAAAGATTGTTGTTTGATGCTTGATAACTAGACGTTTAGATAATGAAAGATGTAGATTTCTAGGTTTTTAGATTGTATATCAAAAAATCATGTAAGCGTTTATCATCTTTAAATCCAATTATCTCAACATTTAAATATCCCATCCCCATTCATCTAAAACCTCCTTGGATTCATCGTGTTTTGTGGCGGAAAGAAATGGATTCCCTTAAATTGTAGGAGAATTCAATTCATATAGTCATGAAAATTCTGGAAAACATTAATAAAGCGAAGAAAATCCTAAAACCTATGAGCGATTTGAGAGATGCACAAGGGAAACATTCTAATAGTGTCATTCGAAACCATGTACTTTTTTCCATGGGAGCGGGTGCATTCATCCCGATTCCCGTATTGGATAGTGTAGGTGTGGCTGCCATACAACTGGACATGGTCCGTCAGCTTTCCAAAGTGTATAATGTGGATTTCGAGGATGCCAAATACAAGGCTATTGTTTCTTCCATTCTGGGTACATTCCTTGCCCGTGCAGGTGCCAAGAGTCTCATCAAGCTAATTCCAATCGCAGGTAGTTATATCGGTGGAGCGGCAATGGGTATCCTTGCAGGAGCGAGTACCTATACACTCGGGGAATTGTTCAAGACACACTTCGAGAGTGGCGGAACTATGCTAGACATCGACATTGACCGAATGAAGCGTCAGTTTGCTGAGAAATTCGAAAAGAACAAGGAAGTCGTACAGAAAATCAAGGAAGACCACGAGCGTGACCGTGCCAAGGGCAAGTCGGAGGGTGGTTTCTCCCAACCAGTATCCGAAGAAACGGATAACATTGAATCCAGTACGGAGCCTACCGGTACGGAAATCAGTATCGCAGATGAGCTGAAGAAGCTTTCCGAACTCAAGGAAGCAGGTATTATTTCCGAAGCGGAATTCAAAAAACTGAAGAAGAACCTGATTGATAAGTTGGGTTAGAATCCTGTATAATTTTATCTAAAAAATGCCGGGAATGTCTGATTTCCCGGCATTTTTTCTTTGGATTTGTAGCATTTCCATTCTATTACAAATCCTCACATAATACCAAGAACCATGATAAACCATACCTCTAAGAATCAGGCTTTGATGGATGATGAGTTCCATACTCACCACATCAAACTGAATGCTTCGAAAAGCTGGCAGAAATACGCCCTTGTCCTACTACCGATATCATTTCTGATTCTGACATGTTGGCTTATCTGGCATTTTCATTCAAACATGGCATTTTCCATTTTGATTGGAATATCCGCAACTTACCTGACACTGATGCATGCTACCATAGCATTGTATAATTGTATGGGTGAGGAACTCATCGAGATAGGAAACCAAGAATTAAGGATTACCCGTCAGGTAGTGGGTATTCAGTATACCCAGAAATACAAAATCGATCAGATAGGAAAAATAACCTACAGTTCCGTGAAATGGTATGATAGGAATATCGGAACCAATTGGTCGCATTATAGTATCCACAAGAACCTGAATTACTTTGTTAATCATAAACTGACATTCAAGTACCAATCCAAGGAAATCAAATTCGGAGTGGACCTCAATAAAGAAGACGCCATGAAAATCATAAAGGAAATGAATGATGATTTGGATTCGAAAAGGAAGAAGACATCATAGTATCATATTCAATCCCATACAAGGGCCTGATTCAAGATGCTTGCATTACAATATCTTAAATCAGGCCCTTGTTGTTCTCCCTATTTCTTTCTGATTACTCATCTAATACCCGATACATCGAATTCAAGGCATTATATCCCAATAGCCTGTACTTTAGAGTTTTACCGTTATCAGTCTTAAAAGTCAAGAGGACTTCATAATCCGTTCCCCAGCTATATCCTTCACCCTTTATACTTATATTTGATTCATATTGAGAGCTAAAATTCATTCGCTTGGGAAGTGGAGTGATCCATTTGATCCCCCCTTTGATATTCTCAATGGAAACCAAGGTACAAGAGTATCCTTTCGCCCTGATTGTCAGCCTCAGATTGTTGCCACCAACAGAACCACCACCACTGGAAAATACCGGCTCTCTCATCCGATGGATACCTCTGATGGAAAAATTATAGTTGACACCGGGAATAGAGAGTCTTTTTTCTGGCTCTGCATCCCTCGTTTTCGACAATGCGGATATCAAATCGGACTTACTGAACTCCAAATACTGCTGGCTGTTTGTACCCATTACAGCACTTAACAATTCCCTTGTATTAGCGACATGGGAATACTCGGATGTCACGAGTAAAAAGGTCAATCTGTCCCCATTCCTTGACTTGAATTTCAGGTAATTCTTCACTGAACCATAACCATTCCCACCCGGAGGCACCAGAATAATCAGGTCATTCTGATTCAATTGGTCCAGATGTGTCTTAAAAGTTTCCAATCGATTAGTTTCGAATTGCTTGGATTTGTTTTGGGTATACCAATCTCCAAGATTTTCCTTTAGTTGATAGCCCCCGATAAGAAAAATGAGGAAAAAAGGGAATAAGACTAGATAATTCACTCCTTTCCATCCCGGTTCTTGTACTTCTACGACCTGGGTCTCACTCCATTCGTCATGCCAACCCTTTTTTCCAAAAAAGGAAAAAGGCTCGAAAGGAACAAAACGGTAAAGGGTCCGCATCAAACTCTTTTTGAAATCCGGTTTCTCACCATTCACATCCACAACTCGGGTTCCTGTAAGAAACTTGGCAGGAGTAGCCCCAAATAGGGTTTCGAAGAAAGGGTAATAAATCAGACGATATGCAATGAGTATTATCAATGTCCCAAATGACCCCATCTGAACCAACCCCTTAACAATGCCACTTCTACTGAATACAAAGGCAAAGACATGTATAATGAGCAGACAAATGAATAGATCAAAAAAGAGATGGAAGAAACGCTTCAACTTACCGGCTGGTACAAGTTCCTCTATTACCCTATCATTCACATGTAAATCCTTATGGGCTAAGGAATAAGATGCACTAAGATGGACAATGATATGATAAGACAGATAGCACAGGAATACTGATATTCCCAAACCCAGCATCCAATTCAACCAAGTTTCAAGGGATGTCAAATTGTTGGCTACTACGGAATAAATATCAGCAGTAAGCTTATAAACTACGCCTAACACCTTACTCAGTAGTAGTACGGAAAAAGCAAATAATAAGAGTCGCTTCTCCTTTATTTTTCTAAAATAGAGTATGCCTCCAATGATTAGGGTCAGATAAAAAAGCGTAACCAGATAATACCAATTCATGGTTCGTCCTGATACATCGACATTAAAATGTAAGAAATTAAAATCACTAAGGTGTACATAATACAAGATCCAAAGCACCTTAACCGTACCAGTAGTGGTCAATATGATGTATTGGCCTATGAGTCCCAGTACTCCCAAAGCAATACTGATGAATCCTATGTTTTTTTGGATGAATGTTTTCATGTTTGTTCTATTCTGATTTCAAATATAAATATCCCTAATGAATCATATAAAAACAATGGAATTAAAAGATAGGGATACTAAGTATTGGTTCCTTGGTATAAAGGAAGATACAAAATCGAAAAAAGATAATGGGTTATAAATATTCCTTATGTACGAATAGGCGTATTCTCCCTACTCCTCCAAGTAATCCATGTTGACCTGAAATTTTCCGTTCTTTTTACGGATACTGACTTCAATAAGATATTTGCCCTCATCCACCCATTCCTTGGATGGTTTGTTTTTGGGAATGTGGGTCAGGTGGAATGCTGTTCTTTTGCCCCACCAGGTCTTTTTGGATATCACCAAATCATAGGATTGGTCTTTCCAGAATCCGTTTACTTGTTGCATGGGACTGACATGGTCGGGTGCAAGATGCCTGAATGCGGTTTCCTTACCGTCAGATTTGAGGGTATAACTTTCTATGTGGTACTTACTATTATTGAATAACCAAATCTTCACATTCGGGGAATCAGTGGGCTCAGGTTGCTGGGCCAATGCAACCATAGATAGGCAAATAAAAAGCAAGAATGCTTTCATCGAGGTAGGATACTTGTTTAAAAATAGTGCGTTGTTGCAGGGTATTCATTTTGGGAGTATTGCTTCGAAATCCCCCTGAATCCATTAAATCTGCAAACAGTTGCTAAAGTAACAATAATGATAAAGAAGTTGTTTGAAAATAATCCAATGATTCAGCTACAAGTCATTTTACCTATCTTTTTTAAAGTATTCATAATAAGGTTGAAAAGAAAAAGCCAAGGCATAATGACCTTGGCTTCCCAAACAATATCCACTTACTTTCCGAAGTAGTCCAAAAGATGGTTTTGAACGATTTGTATCATTCATAGCACCTCATTCCGAACCGCTTCATAAAACAAAAGTTACTTTAAGAATCTATATGTTGCCTTTATCAAAAAGGTATTATTGATTTTCTGGTCAGGGAATAAATTATCCATCAGATATGGCATCAGCCTAACATCATCGGGATTGGTGAAATCACTCGTAAAACTATCCGTACTTTGGGACCAGACGAAAAACAATTCCGATCCCGGAATATATTCCCATCTCAATACCAGATTCGAACGGAACTGCATGAATACGAAATTCGGATTGTAAATCGTATAATCTGTGATTCCATCATTATTCTCATCAATGGCATAGCGATTGGTTTCTTCGTTATACTCGACATTCTCAAACAAATCGATTCTTTCTTCGGAATTCCTCGCCATAGGATTGGAAATGTGTTTGAAATTGAAATATTCCCCCCTAGAAATAAATGGCTGGCCATAATACTGAATCGTCAGATTCGGACGGATGGTATAATTCACCCTAAAAGAGGTTCCGAATGTTTTTTGCTTGATGGATGCATTGATATAACGGTCTCCATTCTCCGTACTGAGATTCGTTACATATTGGAATGACCTCCTATTGTATTCGAACCAAGGACTGGCACTCAACTCCACCGTTCGGGTAGGTCGATACCTGATTTCACCATCAAAACCTGTGATTCTGGAAATATTCTGCTGTGCAAATACATTGAATGCGTTCAGGAAGATTCTGACTTTCTTTCGTTCGTCCGAACTGATGTACATCCAATGAGAAAAGTTGGGATTGAAATACATGGTCGGCCCACCTCTCAGAGCCGAAGTCGGTTTGTTGTTGAAATTGAAATTCACACCTGTTCCATAGCCCCAGAAATTCTTGAATTGGGCATGGTGGTTGGCTCCCATATACATGAAACGATTATGGCCACCAAAATCAAAATTGGTCCTATGTGAGTAATTGAATCTCATATTCCTGAATACCGAAAAGGGTTGTCCGATGCGATAATACATCCAGAATCCGTGGGTAATCTGGTCAGCATTGGCTAGGAAACCGATATCGTTCAACTCCAGACTGGGTGACAACCAGTTCAATGAAGCCTCAAAATTGACTTTCTTGTTTCCTGCATTTCTTCCGATTAGGAATGTTCCTCCATGGCCGACCAAGGAAGTAGCAGTGGAATCAATGGATAAATGTGTTGCATCAGGCCTTTGGAAAAGTCGCTGAATGGAAGTCTGGGTATTGAGTATGGATTGTTCGCTACCGTTCACCTTGGAAAACATGGCACGGGCATTCACAAACCACTTTTGGTCATTCCACCTATGGGTTACATCAAACATGCCTGAATAGGCCGATTTTCTCAACCAGTCCATATCCACTCCATCATTCAATCTTCTGTTCGTGGCTGTAAACATACCTCCAATGACGGTATTACCACCCGAAAAATCCTGCATGAGTCTACCCACGAAGTAATTGGTCAGCGGTTCGATGACTTCCTTACGTTCTTCCCCATTGACTACATTTCGGATATTGGCCCGTTCTTCGGCTGTAATTGTTTCCATGATACCTATGGATAATCCATTCTTGGTCTTTCCACTGAATTTGGCAGCACCCCAAATGGTCGTATTATCAGGAGCATCTGCAAATTCATTCCCATTCAGTCCGGGATAGCCCTTTGGGTTCCCTCCTACCCTACGGGAATAGAAAAGATTACCTCCATTGAAATTACCATTGAATAAATTCCTATTCTCTACGAAGAAAGGCCTCCTTTCCTGGAAGAACACCTCGAACCCATCCAATCGCAATGCAGCAGGGTCAGCTTCTACCTGACCGAAATCAGGATTGACGGTAAAGTCCAATACCAAATCGCTGGTCACACCTACCTTTCCATCCAATCCCCCATTGATGGAAAAATCAGAACCATCCCGAAACGGATTTCCGACTTCGGGTTCATAACTGTCCACCTTAAGTACCGTATAGGGTTGGAGCTCGATTTGTTTCTGGGGTTTGATACCTTTCAATCCATGCAATTCTCCGAAATCACTTACCCAAGTATTGGAATTCTGTGGAATATGCTGCCAAACAGAACGTTCTTCCATTCTGAAATCCCTCCTTGTGGATTGTAAGCCCCAAATATGATTTTCCTTATTTCCATAACGAAGTTGACTGAATGGAATCTTGATTTCGGCAGTCCATCCCTCATCATCAATCTGTGTCCTTACATACCAAATCGGATCCCAACTCGTATCCCAATTGTTGCCATCATTGGATATGAATTCGTCTCCCTTGACACCTGATGCGGAAATCGTAAAGGAGAAAGCGGTTCGCTTGTCATAGTAACTATCTATATTGAATTCGACCCAATCCCCCTCAAATCCATCACGCCTAGACATACGTCTTACAATCTTGTCTGGTTCGGTATCGTAACATCTGGCTCCGATGTACAGGTATTTGTCATCATACAATACCTTAAAAGCAGTATTCTGGGTAGGTGCTTGGTTATCATAGGGTTCCCTTTGGATATAATCACCACCCCATTCTACCTGTTCCCAGGCTTCGTCATCCAGTTTACCATCAATATTTGGAGAGGAGGAGGTAATTTTTTGGGTGAAATACTTCTTTTTTGCAGTGCTTGTCTCCGCATCTTCTTGTGCTGACAATATGCCAAGACAGCACATGACCATGCACAGGGATAGAATGATTTTCATGAGTTTGATAGTTCAATGGTTTAAAACAAGTAGTATAGCAGAAAGGACATGGCATTCATCCCAATGTTGCACCTGAAACCGAATCAAACCAAAAAAGGGTTGGATGCTAGCATCCAACCCTTTTTATCATTCAGATATGATGTCGTCCTATCTTACTAATGTAACATCACCTGTAAACTTCTCTATGTGCCCGTCAATGAATTCCGCTTCTAGGAAGTAGACGAACACCGCACTATTCATCGGTTTTCCATTGAAGTAGCCATCCCAACCTAAATCTTGGGAATTGGGTTGGAAATCATTTAGACTATAGACCAATTCGCCCCATCTGTCAAAGACTTGGAAAGTCCTGATATTCGCTACGGTCGGACCGGTGTAAACCGTTAGGAAATCATTGAAACCATCATCATTCGGTGTGAATGCATTCGGTACGAATATATTCCTATCCTTATTCACTCGGACCAACAATTCTTCCACTACGACACAACCATTGATGGTATCCGTAACCGTAACAGTGTACAATACGGTATTGTAGGTACTTGTGGTAGGATTCGGACAATCGCCACAACTCAAGGAATCGGATGGAGACCAGCTAATGGTTGTATTATCCTGATTCGGAATAGCGGTCAATTCTACGGTTTCACCTAAATTAATCAAGGTATCCAATGGATAAGCAGTTACAATCAGTTCACCCGGTTGATTCACAAAAACATCCGCAGAATCCAAACAGCCATTGGCATCTTGGATGTACACGGTTTGTGTGCCGCCGGGTTGTAATGGGAATATCGTGTCAATGATGAATAATTCATCCGCCAATGCATAACTATAAGGAGGCGTGCCACCAAATGCAGTATCCACAATGATAGTCCCATTTTCCTCGCCAAAACATCTGACATCCTCACTATCCAATACCAAGGACAATGGTTCGGGAGAATTGACTATGGCCGTACCTGATACCACACATCCATTCTGGTCCGTAACGGTTACTTCATATGACCCCTCACATAATCCCGTTGCAACTTCCGTCATCTGACCACCGGCATTGGCATCCCATATATAATTGAATGGGGCCAGACCACCTGAAGCAGTGATCATTGCCTCACCATCACAGCTATTCGGGCATGAAGTATCATCCACTTCTATCTCGTCAATAACCAGTGTAGTAACATTATCCACATTCACATCCAAGGTAGCAGAGCAATTATTACTATCAAATACCGTAATCGTATTGATACCTCCGCACAGGTTATCAGGTGTAGGACTATTATTACCATTCGCCCATTGATAAGAATAAGGAGGCGTACCTCCGGATACATTGATACTTGCGGTACCATCGCATGCAGTACAATTGGCAGGTGTTGACCCTAATAGGGTAATAATAATTGGGGATGGAGTACCCACATTAATGACTTCAGTGGCTTGACAACCATTCGCATCCTCAACCACCACATTATATGTTCCGAATGGAATATTATCCACGGTATCATCCTGTCCTGTCGCAGCACCATCCCATGTATAGGTATACAGTCCTGTTCCTCCTGACACATCAATTACAATCGAACCATCACTGGAACTACTACAAGTGGCATCATTCACGTCAATCACTGTGATAACAAGTGCATCAGGCTCATCCACAAAATATGTTTCCTGTCTGGAACAATTATTATTATCCGTAATGACAACCGTATAAGTTCCCGCAGTCAATCCTAAGAATGGATTAGCATTGGACGTTCCCCAATCGTATGTAAAAGGTTCATTGGTTCCATCACCTGTGGTTACGATTTCGATACCTCCGGTGGCACTTCCATTACAGTCCACATCCGTAATCGTTTCTACCGGTGTGATGGTAAACGTTGAATTTATCTCAACAGAAGTTGAGGCAGTACAGCCATTGGCATCCGTAGCCGTAACAAAGTAGGTACCTGCCGTCAGGCCTGTTGCATTGGGTCCTGTCTGATTATCATTGGTGCCCCATGCGAATGTATAGCCACCAGCTCCGTTAGATGCAGATACTGAAGCTGCTCCATCTGGAAATACACAATCTGATTGGATTTGGGTTTCTATTGCTGTCACCGTCATTGCCATTGGTTCATCAATGGTAATAGAAGCTGTTTCCACACAATCATTCGCATCTGTTACAGTTACGGTATAAGTACCTGCAGTCAATCCTGTAATCATAGCAGTTTGGCCCGGAGGAGAATTACTCCATAGATAAGTGTAACCTGCAGTTCCATCAGTAGCGACAACGGAAGCCGTTCCATCCATTCCTGCGGCACAACTTACATCTGTCCCTGATATGGTGAGTGTCAATGCCAATGGCTCGTTCACATCAATTTGGGATGTGGCCGTACACATATTATCATCCGTAACGGTTACGGTATAAGTACCTGCTACCAATCCTGTGGCAGTAGCAGTCGTTTGAATAGGTGTAGTTGACCATTCGAAACCATAACCTCCCGCTACCGTACCTCCGGTTGCAGAGGCCGTTGCTGTTCCGTCATTACCCCCTGTACAACTTATATCTGTCTGGGTCAATGTTGGGGTAATGGCCAATGGCTCCGTCACTTCATAAGAATAGGTCGCCGTACAACCCAATCCATCCGTGACCGTAACAACATAAGTATCAGGAGATAAATTGGTTGCCATATCATTAGCACCAGCTGCAGCACCATTCCAAGCATATGAATAGGTTCCGTCGCCACCCGATGCCATTACTGATATTGCGCCATCGTTGGCACCATTACAGGTTAAGTCCGCTGTTGAAACTTCCGTTACTACTACTGGTGGTACTTCAGTAATATTGACGGATGTCTCATCCGTACAACCATTGATATCCGTAATCGTTACGGTATAGGTCCCTGCAGCTGTTACAGAAACAACCGACCCTGTACCTACGACTCCTGCACTCCATTGGTATGTTAGTGCTCCTTGGCTAGTGGAAGTGGAAGCATCCAGATTGATACTATTTACAGTACAATACAATTGGGTGCCTGTGGGTGTGATATTGGCAGTGGGTGGAGTGAAATTTTCACCGATGTTAATCGTTGTGGTCGAGGTACAACCATTATCACTATCCGTAATCGTAACTGTGTAATCACCTGCTGTGGTTATCGTACCCGTACCACCATTATCCGTAACACCCGTACTCCATTGGTAGGTAGCTGTGCCTTGGACTGTGGAAGTCGGTGTCAGTGTAATTGTTGACACATTACAATTGAACTCAGGCTCATCAGAAGTCAAGGTTACCGTAGGATCCAAGAAATCCTCCCCTATGGAAATCATTGCCGTAGAGTTACATCCATTATCATCATCCGTGATTGTAACGGTATAATCACCTGCAGTGGTTATTGTACCTGTTCCACCATTATCCGTAACGCCGGCACTCCACTGATAAGTTGCGGTGCCTTGGACTGTGGGCGTCGGTGTCAGTGTAATTGTTGATACATTGCAATTGAATTCCGGTTCGTCCGAACCTAAACTTACAGTAGGATTCAGTATATCCTCAGTTATGTTAATTGTAGCTGTGGAAGTACATCCATTGTCATCATCCGTGATTGTAACAGTATAATCTCCGGCAGTGGTTATCGTACCTGTGCCGCCATTATCTGTAACGCCCGCACTCCATTGATAAGTCGCTGTGCCTTGGACTGTAGAAGTCGGTGTGAGTGTAATTGTGGACACATTACAATTGAATTCCGGTTCGTCCGAACCTAAACTTACAGTAGGATTCAGTACATCTTCCGTTATTGTAATATTAGCAATTGCAGTACAACCATTATCACTATCTGTAATCGTAACAGTATAATCTCCGGCAGTGGTTATCGTGCCAGTGCCGCCATTATCCGTAACGCCCGTGCTCCATTGGTAAGTAGCTGTGCCTTGGACTGTAGGAGTAGGTGTTAATATAATGCTATTCACATTACAATTGAATTCCGGTTCGTCTTGACTTAAGGTGACACTAGGAGCAAGGATATCCTCACTAATGTTTATCATAGCGGTGGAAGTACAACCGTTATCACTATCCGTAATCGTAACAGTATAATCACCTGCTGTGGTTATCGTGCCAGTGCCACCATTGTCCGTAACGCCGGCACTCCATTGGTAAGTAGCTGTGCCTTGGACTGTAGGGGCAGGAGTCAATGTAATCGTTGATACATTACAATTGAATTCTGGTTCATCGGAACTCAAAGTCACCGTAGGATCCAAGAAATCCTCCCCTATGGAAATCATTGCCGTAGAGTTACATCCATTATCATCATCCGTGATTGTAACGGTATAATCACCTGCAGTGGTTATTGTACCTGTTCCACCATTATCCGTAACGCCGGCACTCCACTGATAAGTTGCGGTGCCTTGGACTGTGGGCGTCGGTGTCAGTGTAATTGTTGATACATTGCAATTGAATTCCGGTTCATCGGAATCCAAGGTCACCACAGGATCCAAGAAGTCCTCTGTAATATTTATCGTAGCTGTAGCCGTACACCCATTATCACTATCCGTAATCGTAACAGTATAATCGCCCGAAGTAGTTATTGTGCCTGAAACTCCATTGTCAATAACACCCGTACTCCATTGGTAAGTCGCGGTACCCTGAACAAACGGGCTTGCAGTTAATGTAATGGAATTCACAGTACAATTGAATTCTGGTTCGTCTGAGCTTAGATTTACCGTAGGATCCAAGGGATCGTCAGGTACGTTTATGGTTGCTGTGGAAGTACAACCATTGTCACTATCTGTAATCGTAACGGTATAGTCACCACTCATTGTAATGGTTCCCGTACTACCATTATCCGTAACACCTGTACTCCATTGGTAAGTCGCAGTGCCTTGAACTGTAGGATTTGCTGTAAGTATTATAGAATTGATATTACAATTGAATTCTGGTTCATCAGAACTCAAACTCACACTAGGTGCCAATATATCTTCTCCTATATTAATTGTAGTGGTAGCCGTACAACCATTATCATCGTCCGTAATCGTAACCGTATAGTCACCAGCAGTGGTTATCGTACCCGTTCCGCCATTGTCCGTAATACCAGCACTCCATTGGTAAGTAGCCGTACCTTGTACTGTTGGCGTTGGAGTTAATACGATACTATTCACATCACATGTGAATTCCGGTTCATCGGAACTCAAACTCACACTGGGGGCCAATACATCTTCTCCTATATTAATTGTAGTGGTAGCCGTACAACCATTATCATCGTCCGTAATCGTAACCGTATAGTCACCAGCAGTGGTTATCGTACCCGTTCCGCCATTATCCGTAACACCTGCACTCCACTGATAAGTAGCAGTGCCTTGGACCGTTGGAGTCGGTGTTAATACGATACTGTTCACATCACATGTGAATTCTGGTTCATCGGAACTCAAACTCACACTGGGTGCCAATACATCTTCTCCAATGTTAATCGTAGCTGTGGAGGTACAACCGTTATCACTATCCGTAATCGTAACCGTGTAATCACCTGCTGAAGCTATCGTACCGGTGCCGCCATTATCCGTAACGCCAGCACTCCATTGGTAAGTTGCAGTACCTTGGACTGTTGGAGTCGGTGTCAATACGACGCTACTCACATTACAATTGAATTCTGGCTCATCAGAACTCAAGCTCACACTCGGGGCCAATACATCTTCTCCAATGTTAATCGTAGCTGTGGAGGTACAACCGTTATCACTATCCGTAATCGTAACCGTGTAATCACCTGCTGAAGCTATCGTACCGGTGCCACCATTATCCGTAACGCCTGTACTCCATTGGTAAGTAGCAGTGCCTTGGACCGTTGGAGTCGGTGTCAATACGATGCTACTCACATTACAATTGAATTCTGGCTCATCAGAACTCAGGCTCACACTCGGGGCCAATACATCCTCACTTATATTTATGGTAGTCGTGGAGGTACAACCGTTATCACTATCTGTAATCGTAACCGTGTAATCACCTGCAGAAGCTATCGTACCGGTTCCACCATTATCCGTAACGCCCGCACTCCATTGGTAGGTAGCGGTGCCTTGGACTGTGGGAGTCGGTGTTAGTGTAATTGTTGATACATTACAATTGAATTCAGGTTCGTCTGGAGTCAATACTACAGTAGGTTCCAAAATGTCTTCTGTGATATTAATGGTAGTTGTAGCAGTACAACCATTATCACTATCCGTAACGGTAACCGTATAATCACCAGCTGCTGTTATGGTTCCTGTGCCTCCATTATCCGTAACACCAGTACTCCATTGATAACTTGCCGTACCTTGTACTGTAGGAGTTGGTGTCAATATGATGCTACTCACATTACAATTGAATTCTGGTTCGTCCTGACTCAAAGTCACACTAGGTGCTAGAATATCCTCATCCACAAATACGGTCCCTGTTGCTGTACATCCATTAGAAGCATCCGTAACCGTAACCGTATAATCACCTGTTGCAGCTATGGTTGTCACCTGACCTGTCCCCGTTACACCAGCACTCCACTGATAGGTCGCATTCTGACCTAGGGCATGGAATGCAGTAATACTTATCGGCCCTGGTGTATCACAAGAAAACTCAGCATCAGATGCGACCAAGGAAACACTGAAAGGATTCTGTCCCTCAGGTACATTAATCGAAGCAGTGGCCGTACAACCGTTATCCTCATCTGTAATTGTGACGGTATAATCACCCGACTGGGTAATGGTCACATTATCATTCAAACCTACTGCGCCATCACTCCATGCATATGAAGTCAACCCTTGGGTATTAGGTGACGCTGTCAGGGTCATGCTTGCTATGGAACAATTGAATTCAGGGTCAGAGGAGCTTAATGTAACGGAGGGTTGTTGGTAATCCGATGTTAATGTAATGGATTCGGATGCTGTACACCCATTGTCATCATCCGTTACCGTTACCGAATAAGTTCCTTCTATCAGAACAAGGCCTGTATCCTGTCCTACATTTGGAAATACACCCGAACTCCAATTATAACTAATTGTACCCTGACCAGTCACTCCGGCAATCAGACTCATTTCATCCACACCACAATTGAATTCAGGGTCGGATGCTTCAAATACCAATACAGGATCAGCAAAGTCTTCTCCCACATTGATTGTGGCAGTAGTCGTACATCCATTATCCGTATCTGTAACTGTTACGGTATAATCCCCTGCTGATGGAATGGATGCCGTGGCATTCGTACCCAAGAATGGAAGATTCCATTCATAGGCAGCAGTTCCTTGCACAGTAGGAGATGTTGTCAATACAATTCCATTCGGTTGGTTACAATTGAATTCCGGAGCTGAAGATGCCAGTGTTGCAGTAGGGCCCAAAAGGTCCTCTCCAATATTGATGGTAGCAGTAGCTGTACAACCATTACCATCATCTGTCAAGGTAACCGTATAATCACCCATCATGGATATGGTACCTGTCCCTGTATTATCCGTGACACCTGTACTCCATTGATAGGTTGCATTTCCTTGAATCCCTGATGGATTGGGTGTTAGGGTAATATTGGTTATGTCACATGTGATTTCGGAATCGGAAGCAGTCAATGTAACTGATGGTGTACAGGCATCAGCCGTACAAGTCAGCGTTGCGATGTTACCCACATTACATGCACCCACGGGTCTTACTTCTATGGTCACCATATCTCCCTGACTGAGGCCTGAGACTAAATGGGAAGTAGGACCGGGGTTGGGAGGTCCCCAAGTTGCCCCTCCATCCGTACTCACCTCATAGGATAAAACCCCGGGGTCAGCATTCCATGAGAATGTGATGCTACTCATATCACTGGAACAACTCAAATCAGGAACAGGTATGGGAGGATTCTCAGTAATAAATACCGTAATCGTATCATTCGTACAGATACTCGTCTGTACTTCAATCTGTACCGTCTCAACAGACTCCGCAATACCATCATTAATAGGTTCGATATCAAAAGAGACCGAGTTTTGCCCTGCTGGAATCGTCAGGGAGGAGGGAATCGTAACATAATCCGTACCATTGATGGCTGTACCGAAGATATTCAATGGGATATTGTAGTCAGTGGCCTGGGTTTGCTGTAATGTAAGCGTGATTGCGGCAACATCACCTGTACAGTCCTCAACCACCAATGGATCCACACTTGCCGTAGATACATCCACATCCAAAACACCTGATGTAAAACTGTTTGCTTCCAAAAAAACTCCCGAGTCAAGCGCCGTATCAAAGGCATCAGCCAAAGCGAGTTTGATATGATAGGTTTCACAGGGTACTACGGTTGCCGAAGCTTGCAAGGTCACCGTCATTCCATCAAATTGGATAAACGAACCTGACCCACCTATTCCTCCTGCTGCATTATCCACAAACAAAGAAGAATAGGATAATGAACCCGCAGGTTCCGTACAGTTGGCCACAGTACCACCTGAACCTCCTGGATTTCCATTATTCACCGTATTGATGGCCACTGGTAATGGTGGCACTGACCCTGGAATGGTTGCGATATTCGTTGTTGGGAAAGGCGTACTTACTCCCGTAAGGAAAAATGCGAACACGTCGTTAAAATCCGTACAGGCATATTCATTATATTCTTCAGAAGCGAATGTATAATTGAATGTTATCGTATTCGAAAGTGGAACGAAATCGAATTCCAGTACAACTGCATCATTGGTCGTATTTGGGAATATCAATGCATCCAAATCGGTATCCCCGGGGCCGAACGGTCCCGCTGAACCGAACCCCTGATCCAGATTCAATCCTGGTATGGCCATATCCTCACAGAATCCAGAGGACATCATGATACCCTCGGTGATGCCAAGATTAGAGTTGGAATTTGTAAAATAGGCCAATTGCCTATTGTCTGCCAAGGTAACAGTAACGTTAGTCGCATCAATGTCATTACCCAGAAAGACCTCCACCAATTGAGCAGGAGTAAGGGTGTTATCTACGACTAATTGGGCTCTGGAAAAGAATGGTAGGGATATCAAAAAGAAAACTACACACAGAGCTCGAGCAAAACATCTAAGTTTTGTTTGTTTATCGGTCATTATCTTATAGTTTTAGTGCCTCGAAACTAATTATTGAAGATAATAAAATCTTATGCTTTATTGTAATATCTCTACCCTAAACACTACATGAGGTATGATAAGGGAACATCATGTTATATAAAATCATACTTTTCAGATGCCCAACCCTTTACTCTATTCTCCCAATCCCATACCTTTGCCCTGCTAAGTGAACCAATGGATTCCCATTGATTGAATCTGATTAAAACTATATACATACATGAAAGTCGCTTTAGTTGGTGCTACCGGCCTTGTAGGTCAAGTCATGAGAGAAGTTTTGGAAGAAAGGAACCTGAATATTTCCACTTTTCTACCTGTAGCATCTGCAAGATCCGTAGGCAAGACCATTTCATTCAACGGAAAGGATTATACTGTTGTAAGCATGCAGGATGCTGTGGATGCACAACCTGATTTGGCTATATTTTCAGCCGGTGGTGGCGTATCCAAGGAATGGGCTCCAAAATTCGCCGCTGTCGGGACAACAGTCGTTGATAATTCTTCTGCATGGAGAATGGATCCTAGTAAAAAACTGGTTGTTCCTGAAGTCAATGCACATGTGCTTGACAATACAGATAAAATCATTGCCAACCCCAACTGTTCCACCATACAAATGGTAGTGCCTTTGGCTCCCTTACATGAGCGTTATGGAATAGAAAGATTGGTTATTTCCACTTACCAATCCATTACCGGAACCGGTGCCAAGGCTGTCCAGCAATACGAATCCGAAAAGGCTGGTGCCAAGGAGGGCTACGAAATGGCTTATCCATATCCTATCCTAGACAACTGTCTGCCTCATTGTGGTGTCTTTGAGGATAATGACTACACTACGGAGGAAATGAAACTCGTGAATGAGACTCACAAAATCCTAGGTGACAAGGATATTAGGATTACAGCAACTGCAGTAAGGATTCCTGCACAGGGAGGACACTCCGAAAGTGTTAATATCACATTCAAGAACGAATTTGATATTAATGAGGTTAAGGAATTATTGAAGCAAACGGATGGTGTCATTGTTGAGGATGACATCAGGAATAATAAATACCCGATGCCAATGAATGCCAAGAACAAAGATGAGGTATTCGTCGGTAGGATAAGGAGAGACCATTCAGCTGACCATTCCCTGAATTTATGGATTGTATCCGATAATCTCAGGAAAGGTGCGGCCACCAATGCTGTACAAATAGCACAGCATCTCGTGGAGAAAGGCTACCTTTAGTAAAAAACCGGATGACCCCTTGACTGAAAGGTCTGTATGACCTATTACTATTGTATCAATTGATTGTACGAAATTGACATTGAAATGAATTCTAAGTTAGTATTGTGGGGCACAAATGCCCAAGATGAAAAAATCCTAGTTGCCCTAGAACTCCTTGTGGAGGAAAACAAAGTAAAGATTTACACTTTCCCTGATAAGATTGTATTGGATGATTTTTATGACCAGATGAGAAATCACTGGAGAGTGGGTAAGGAAGTGACTTTCGTAGAGGGATTCACTGAAGAAATACGAGACCTGACTGCTTCCGAAACCTTACTTCCCGACCATATCAAGGTAGAAAGAACCGACCTGATTGAGAAAAAACAATTGGAATGGCATGTATTGGTACTGAGTTCCAAGATGCACAGCCAGTTCAAATCCGAACTTGATAGCATCAGGAATCGTGTGGAACAATTGGACTCCTTTGACAATTCCATTTGGGAAAGTCTGAAATCGTTCTGGGCCAAGGTACAGAATCAAATCAAGGATGGCATCCTTACCCGTAATTATGCCAATGACCTTAGGAAAGGAACCGATGAGCTATTCGACCAACTCAAGACCCTCCGGAAGAAATTGGATGAGGAATATCGTTCTAAAGCCAAGGAGAATTTTGATTGGTTCACAGTCAAACTGGATGAGATTGAAAAACGAATAGAGGAAGGACTTAAGTTATCGGGTGTATTCGAAGACCTAAAGGAATTACAGCGTAAATTCCACAATACGAAGTTCACTAAGGAATTCAGGGAAAAAGTTTGGAATAGATTGGATGGTTCATTCAAGGCTGTAAAGGATAAAAGATATGGCAAAAAGGCAAGCAATGAGAACTCTGCCACAACCCGTATGAATAACAGATACGAAGGTTTGCTTAAAGCCATCAAACGAACTGAGTTTTCCAGAGACAGGGACCTCAAAGACCTAGAATTCGAAAACAGAAGGATACAAAGAACGGATGGTCAATTAGAAGCCCAAATCCGCGAGGCCAAGATTAAGATGATAAACCAAAGGCTTAAATTCAAGGAAGATAAGCTAAAGGAGATGTATGCTACCAAAACGCAGTTGGATAAGAAAATGGCCAAACAGCAGGAAAAGGAGCGTCTGGATAAGATTCGTAGGGAAAAGGAAGCCGCAGCAAAAGCAAAGATCCAAGAAGAAGCCAAGGCTACCAAGGAGAATATGGATGATGCTACCAAGGAAAAATTAGCCGCAGCAGCTGAAGAAATCAATTCTTCCAAGAAAAAGAAGAAAGACCTTGTAGATAAGGTGATGGACACCGTAGAGGAAGTGAGGGATATGATTGAGGAAAAAATGGAGGACACCATTATTTCCGCTAAGGCCGCTGCTGTTGTCATTTCCGAGGAAGTTTCTGAAAAAATGGAACCCTTTACAGAAAAGGGAAAAGAAGTAGTGGACGACCTGACATCCAAAGCCGAGGAGAAAGTAGAGGAAGTAAAAGAAGCATTCTCATCCAATAATGAGGATAGCAATGAGGAAAAAGGATTCTTTGATAAGGCCAAGGACGTAGCCGAACAAATCAAAGATAAGGTAGAGGAAAAAGTCGAGGAAGCTAAGGAGGCATTCTCAAGCGAGGATGACACATCAGATCATGATGATGCAAAAGAGAAAGGATTCTTCGACAAGGCCAAGGACGTAGCCGAACAAATCAAGGACAAGGTGGAGGAAAAAGTGGAGGAAGCCAAGCAAGTTGTAGAGGATAAAATCGAGGAAGAAAAAGAGGGGAAAGGTTTCTTGAGTAAGGCAATGGAAACATTGGGTGATATCAAGGAAAATATTTCCGAAACCTTGGAAGAAGTATCCGAAAAAATGGAACCTTATGCCGAAAAGGGAAAGGAAATCGTAGATGACCTGACCAATAAGGCATCCGATGCAATGGAAGAAGTAAAGAAAACCGCCAAGGATGTCAAGGATGACATAGCTGAACAGGTGGATGATATTACCAAGGACAAGGAGGATACCCCTCCTACCGATGCCTAAGTATAGCTTAAGGTTCATACAGAAACGGCACCCCGCTTTGCGGGGTGCCGTTTTCATTTTGGCTGAGCCAAAAAAAACACCGAGCCTCCAGTAACCTGGAAGCCCGGCTCAATACTATAAGGGGGAGTAATAGTATGTGCGTTTAGATAGTTATTAGTTTTCTACACCCTCACGATATCGTTATCATCAAAACCCACATCCGCAAAAGTATCCTGCGGGTGGTTGCTGACTGTCAAATTGAGTGTGAATTCACCACCTCCGTTAATGAAGCTGAAATTCACCATGCTGAAATTCATTAATTTCATAAAATAAATCCCTGGTTGTAGACTATCTACTACCAGTTGTGTCATCATGTCCTCAGTAAGTTGGGCTTGGAAATCATGGCCACCGAACAAATGGGTAGGCTCGGCTCCGTGTTTGATAAATATAGTCAAAAGTTGTTTATTATCATGATCGACGGGAACATTTAATGTTAATGACAATTTCTTTCCTATTTGGTGGGGCTGTGTCTCGAATCGATACAATGCAAATGACTCATGCATCTTGATTTCGCCCTTGACATCCATACCATAATCAAAACTGAATTCAGGTACAAAATCCATACTGGGCAATTGGGACGGAGGATACAACCTCAGTGGCATATTGAATGCACGCCTCACAGCATTCGCAGCATTGATTCTTCCATAACCGAATTTGTGGGAATGTCCATGGACATAATCGCTGGCCTCTCCCACACTATCAGCCGTTTCCTGCAGGATTTGCTTGACTTCCTTGGCTGTAAGGTTCGGATTGGCAGAAAGGACCAAGGCTGCCACACCCGCCACAATCGGGCAAGCAAATGAAGTACCCTCGGCATTGAATCTGTAAAAATGATGGTGGTCAATAAAACCGGGGGAAGCCTCGCTACCCGTTGGGCCATGACCTATCGCACGGAAATCACCGAATCGGTTCAGGTGTCCCGGGTCGGCAGTGGTAATCATTCCCGAATGTCCCCAGCCTCCCGGTGCGCAAACGGACATATTCGTGGTTCTATTGGTGTAAGGAGCAAAAGTATCCTCGCTTGTGGTGGCTCCCACAGCTATCACATTGGGATGGGTAGCCAGTTCATTACTCTTGAGAAAATTGTAGTCATTTCCGGTTGCAAAGACTATGACACAGCCTTTTCCATTGCGTCCTTCCGTGGCACATTCCCGAATTGCACGAATAGCCAAGGAATCCATCTGTACCCCAAGATTACCAAAACTGCAACTTATCACATCCCCTCCATTCTTCATGATATGCCTGAACATCCGCCTCAGATCCCTGCCTCCACCAGTATTGATTACGATGGGCATGAACTTCGCATTGGGTGCCACCCCCACAATACCCACGCCATTGGAATTGGCCAATGCTATTCCTGCGCAGGCCGTACCATGGTCTGCCGTAGTGAATGCACTGTTTTCATTCCCACCTTCCTTGATATGAATCTTGAAAGGTTCGAATTCCCCGAATGGGGAAAAGTCCTTGGGTGCCACTATTTTCCCCTCAAAATCAGGATGTGTCAATTCGAACCCTTTGTCCAGTACTGCTATCGTGATGGTATCCGACCCCATTTCCCCGGTAACCTGATGTAGGATTTCCCAAGCTTCCGTTACCCTGGCATCCGCTCCTTTCTTGTATTTCCAGTGGTCTTCTCCAATCGTATCCTTACCATCATTCTTCAAATACCACTGTTTAGATAATAAGTCATCCTGGGGCAATGTGAAACTACATTCTGTCATGGCTTGCCTAAAATCAGGCTCCGCTATCTTTACCCTAGTATCCTTGGCCAGATGGGCGGCTAGCCTAACGACATCCCCCTCTTTGAGGAAATATATGAAAGCATGTGCATCCAAGGTTTCGTCCAATTCCAAATGGTAAGGTGATAATATTTCCTGTATGGCTTCCGATGTCACCCAATCCTTGAAAACGATATAGATGAATCCCGAAGTTTGGAGTATGATTCCCGATTTTTTCTCTTGATAATTCCTAACTGACTGCCATTTGGAGTCATTTGGCATGGATTGTGATATTAGTGAAATGTGGTTCTCACCCAACTTCAACGTCGTGTAATTCATATTTTTGGTTTTTTGATTCTTACGCTCCCGAACATATTAGCAATAACTAATATACCACAAAAAACGCTTTCACTTTCCTTCTTAATTTCCTACTCCACCATTTTATTTCTTGCTTCGAAAATGTCACAAATATTATACGTGATTTTTTGACTAATATTATTCCTAATTTTAATAAGATAGGTCAAATTGCCATTTTATGGCATCAGATAACGATATTTTATCATAAATAAAGTATTTTTAATATTATCAATATAATTATTTAAATTAATGATTATAAGCACTTTATGATAAAATATTTAACACAATTGATATGAATTATCATATTAATAATTAATTTCAACTGTAACACTTCTCTGTCACTTAAAATCAGGCATCTAGTTAAATTAAATGCCATAAAATTTGACAATGGCTTTCATTCGTATCTATATTTAAAACATATTTAATTCACAAACATGATTGAATAGCCAAAGTGAATTAAACTTTTACACGACATACTTTATACCCGCACTAATTTTAACCCTGGTTGATTTACCAGCGATCTGACTAGAAATATAATGTCTGTTCACACCCCCTCCCTTTAACTATTATATTTCGTTTCAGTAGCTCATTATTGTTGATTCTTTAAAATCACAAGCTACTATGAGAACCATAACTAACCTAGTGTTGATGATGATGCCATTACTGGCATGGGGGGCACCTCAAAGCGATGCTACTGTTTTCTTTACTCGCTTTGCTGAGATTGCCCAGAATGAAATGAAAAGGAATGACATTCCTGCAAGTATCAAGTTAGGCCAAGCGGCTTTGGAATCCGGATTCGGAAAGTCTGAATTAGCTGTCAATGCCAATAATTACTTCGGTATCAAATGCAGATCCAATAAGGACTGTACCTCCTCCACCTACATGCTAAAGGATGATGACTACAATGCAGAGGGTGAACTAATCCACTCTGAATTCATGGCATTCGAAGACCCCAAGGAGTCTTTCCTGATGCATACCCAATTCCTCAAGAGTAATATGGGCCGATATGGCAAACTATTCGACTTGGCCAAGGACGATTATATCGGATGGGCCAATGGTTTGCAGGAAGCGGGATATGCCACAGCCCAGGATTATGCTGAGAACCTGATTAAGTTGATAGAAAAATACCAATTATACAAGTATGACCAACAGGTCATGAACAACAGTACTTCCTATGTTTCCAAAGTGGATGCATTGAACAATTTGGCTTCCATTGCGCAGCCATCCAATCCCGTCAAGGAGGAAACCATTAGTATCTCAGAGCAGGAATCATTCGGTAGTGAGTCCATAGCGGATTACACACCCGCCGGAATGAATACCACGACAACCGATAGCTTCACTGCTCCTGAAAATCCTAAGGCTTCGGCTTTCGCTATGGTTTCCCATACGACCACCTCCAACGATACGAAGAAAGATATGTACAATCAGAACTTCGGAAGTGAGGATGTATCGGATTATGTTCCTGAGTCCTACAAGGAGATTTTTGAGGAAGAAACTGAGAAAGGAGCTTCTGCTTATTCAAAACTGAACGATCTTCCAAGCAAAAAAATGATTGGAGGAGGATCCCAACCAAGGTAAACACAAACTAAGAATAGGGATTTAAAGGTTAGTTATTTGAGGCTGTCCGCAATGTGCGGGCAGCCTCTTTGTTTTACAGGCAAATAATATCCGACAGACTATCGTATGATTACATGATAATGAAATTTGTGTAACTTCAACCATCTTGTTAACATCCATCAATGAAAAATCAACCAAAGCGGTTGGGTTGGTTGGATTTTATCCAATGGGCCTACCAAGATACATTCGGTACTACCTATTCCTCCGAGGATAAGAGCCGGCTCTATGATGAGATGGCCAAGCAGTTCTTCCACAGGAATCGGCTGGCTACCTATATCGGAAATAAGATATTGGAATATTTTCCAGCCCAACAGCCCCGGATATGGGAAAGGGCTGCAGGGAGTGGCATCATTACCGAACACCTTTACCAAAGGGGACTGACCCGGATTCGTGCTTCGGATTTGAGTGAATCCCAGTTATTGGTACTCAAGGAAAAAATGGAGGATATTGAAATTGCCATTGAGGATTTCAACGAATTGGTTCCTGATGTGAATGATCGGAGTGTGGATGTCATTTTCCAAGTAGGTGCCACACGATTCATGAGCCAACAAGGCCAAATCAATTATATCATCGAAGCTGCCCGAACCCTAAAGGATGGTGGTATTGTCATATGGCCCATCATGTGGGCTGAAGTTCCGTTGGCTTGGTTCAGAAAAGGGAAAGGCCCCAGAACTTTGAGTTGGAATATTGCCCGATTATTGCGCCAAAATGGTTTTGAAATCGTGGAAGCACCCATTGTGTGGCATGGGAGAATGCTATTACTGACCTCAAGGTTGATGATTGCAAGAAAAACAGCGGAGGATGGAAGAACATCGAGTTCGAAAAAGAGCAAGAAGTGGCTATATTTGGATTCTTCCTATGTTTCAAGCCCCTGACATTACTCACAAATCAATAAATCCCTACCTTTGTAACCAATGTAAGGTAAATGCCTTATAACCGATATGTTTTTTAGGCATACATTTTCAGGTCATATTCACCTGTGATGCCATAATTCAAATACCGTTTGGTATAACATGAAGAAATCCCTCATACCCAACATCATTACCATTACTAACCTGCTTTGCGGATGTATTGCCATTGTTTGTGTTTCCAATGAATGGTACAATCTGGCATTTGTCGTTTTTGTCGTTGCGGGAATAGCAGACCTGATGGATGGAATCGTGGCCCGGGCCCTGGGTGTTTCTTCTGAAATAGGAAAGCAATTGGATTCCTTGGCTGATATGGTTAGTTTCGGTGTAGCTCCGGGTGCCATACTATTCAGCCTATTAGCCAAATCCTGGTATGGTGACCAAGGATGGAATGAATACTTCCCTTGGCTGGCCTTGCCCGGTTTCCTATTGACAGGCTTTGCAGCCTACCGATTGGGGAAATTCAATATAGATACCAGACAAACAGAGGAATTCAGAGGTTTGGCCACTCCTGCAGCCACGGTATATGTGGTAGGTATCATGATGGCATTCCAACAGGATTTCATGGGTGTATCCCAATTGATACTCAATCCCGGATTCCTTTATACATCCATATTGATTCTTAGTATCCTGATGGTTAGTGATATCAGGATGTTCAGTTTCAAAATCAAGAACGCAAAATGGAAAGGGAACGAACTCAGGTACAGCTTCCTGATAGTAGGAATATCAGGTTTATTCGTTTTCCAATATCTTGGTTTTTCCTTGGCAGTGATACTATATGTGGTGCTATCCCTCATATTCACGCACAGGAAAGCGGCACTTTCTACTTCTTAAAGAAAAGGGATTGGCATCTTTCTGACCAAAAGGTGTGGTTTTACAAGTTCTTATCTTAATTTTGCGCACTCATTCATATTTGAATTCTATTTAAAGCCATTTTCAAGATGAAATTCAAAGCAGACATCAATATCATGCCCCTAAAGGAATTGTTGGACCCACAAGGAAAGACAGTAGGTAAGAACATGGGCAACATCGGTATCACAGGTATTGAGAATGTTCGAATCGGAAAGCATATCGAACTACTCATCGAAGCCAATGATGAGGCAGCTGCCAAGGAAAAATTGGAAACTGCTTGTAAGAAATTGCTTTGTAATGTGGTAATGGAATCCTATTCCTACACCCTTTCCCCAGCCTAAACATAGCTTAGCCGATGTTGTATCTCGTACCAACTCCCATCGGCAATCTCGATGACATCACCCTGCGGTCCATCAAGGTACTGCAGACTGTCCAACTGATTCTCGCAGAGGACACCCGTACTTCGAAGAAGTTACTCAATCATCTTGGGATAGATACCCCATTGCGTTCGTATCATGCCCACAATGAACACAAGGTGCTGGATGATTTGATACAACAATTATCCGGTGGTGCCGAAATGGCATTGATAACGGATGCCGGCAGTCCCGGTATCTCAGACCCTGGTTTTCTTTTGGTTAGGGCATGTGTTTCTGAGGGAATCCCCATTACTCCCCTACCCGGTGCAACAGCATTCGTACCCGCCCTGACTGCTTCCGGTATTCCTTGTGACAAATTCTATTTCGAGGGATTTCTCCCTCACAAGAAAGGAAGGCAAACCCGCTTGAAATTCTTGGCTGAATTACCCTGTACCTTTGTCTTGTACGAATCCCCATATAGATTGGTCAAGGCATTACAGCAATTGGGTGAACATTGTGGAAATGACAGAATAGCATGTGTGGGAAGGGAACTCACCAAGATGCATGAGGAAATCAAAACGGATTCATTGGAGGCACTCGCAAAATATTTTTCCAAGGGAACGGTAAAGGGAGAACTCGTAATTGTAGTATCAGGGAAGTCCTAAAATCATTTTGATAAAACTTTAACAAATGTGGTGGATTCCCATATGATGAGTAACCACCTCATTATACTGACAATAAACATCAGTCATCATTCCTATATAAAAATAATTGGGTGCCGTGGCTTGTCACAATTCACTCTTTCGTTAATAAATGGGTATATTTACAACTGTTGGAAAGGTATTTATAACCTAACTCACTTCCCCTTTAATTTTCCCCTTTTAATCATGTAATTTGTTTCAATGGATGTGTTCAAGCGCATATCCATGATGGTTTATATTTTCGGACATGCTTGACTTAAACGCGCTATAAACACCCGATACTTTTATTCCGGAACATGCTGAATTGATTCCCCCCTCCCCTTTATTATCCCAGAATGGTTGCATTGATATTCATTTTCCTCTTGATGAAAATGGCCAATAATATCTGGAAAGTAACCAATCCCATGCAAGTTGAAATTGCTGCTCCTGTAATACCATAAATAGGGATGAGTAACCAGAGTCCGATGGTCAGGATTCCTATCTGTATCAAAAGTGCAAGATTATTGTGTTTTTCCATGCCTGTCATCATCATCAAAACACCCAATGGCCCCACAAATGAGGCAATCAACTTACCCAATCCAAGTATGAGTAGGGGAATATAACTATCAACATACCCTGCACCGAACCATCCTAGTATCCATTTGCCAAAAATGACAAAACCAAGGAAAATCAGAAGTGTCATGGCGAATACGGCTCTTGTCGCATTGGTGAATAGGGATTGTAGGGCATCATGATTGCCCTGACTATGGAATTTGGAATATAATGGTGCGATGCTATGACTGATAATAATGTAGGGGAACACTGCTATATCCGCATATTTGAGGGCCACATTATAATATCCTGCCTCTGTATTACCCATCAGGCTACCTACTGCAAGAACATCCAATCTTATACTGAGCATGAATAACAACCCTGCAATGGTAAAGTGAAATGACCGGCTCGTCCATTCTTTCCAATCCATTCCTGACGAAGTATCGGATTGCATCCTGTCCCGATTTCGGAATACCAAATATGAGGCATATGCCAGTGCCAATCCGAATGCGAATACATTGGCCCAAACATAGCTACTGATATCCGATTCCTTGCCCATGTACCAGAAAAACAGGATGGCCAAAATCAAACCTATGGGTTTGGCCAATTTTTCGGCAGTTTGTCCCAAAACTACCTTCTTGATACCTCTCATATAGGCTTGTTGGGCTACCATGAAAGCTCCGAGCATAATACCGGGCAAGGAGATATTGAAGTAGCAGGCATTATTGGATAAACCCGGAATATTTCCGTAATTGACAAGAATTGCAAAGACCAATACCACAGTAGAACTGGATAACAACACCATCAGATTCGTCCAGAGATAGGTACTCCGAACCATGGATTTGAGTCCCTTTGCCTCGTAAATGGGAATTTGCTTGACCAGCAGCACATCCGATCCGAATGATGCCAATATGAATAATACTGCTACCCAATTAAAGATTTGGGAATAGGTACCATAGGCTTCCTCCCCTCCTACCCTTGCAATGAGAATCTGGGTACCAAACACAAGAATGATGGAAACCAATTGAACCCAAGCATTCCCCATAGACCCCTTGAATGCAAACTTTTTGGTAGAGGCATCCATTCCTCTACCAAAAAGTTTTTGTATGGTATTCCTAATCTCTTGAAGCACTTTGGCAAGTTACATATAATGAACTGATTTTGGCTCATTCCAACTATCGGAATCAATGCCTACCCAAGACCGCCAGGTATACCAACCCATGTATAAGATTCAAAGATATAGATGCTAATAGCCATTATTAATAATGACAATCTTATGAATTTCATTCATTCCATTGGATTGTACATGCAGGAAATAGGTTCCACTGGTTAATTTCTCCAATCTTATATCCTTTTGTCCCTCAGCAATAATAGGAACATTCGTGTCACTTCCATACAACCTCCCATCCATGGAATACAATGCATAATCAACCAAGGCATCCTCCGTCGTATTGTTGTAGAGATAGAAGTTGCCCGGATTGGGATTGGGGGCTACGAACCAATTATTCGGATTTTCATTGTCTTCCCCACAACTGAATCCATAATACTCCTGTTCAAAGTAATCCCTGATGTGTGTATCCATAATACATGGCCTATTCTCCAGATATAATCTGATAAAGAAATCCACTTTTTCCTCCCATTCCTCTAAACTCTCTGTATAATCCCATCTTTCGATATAACGTTCCATTTCATCCTCATACAAGGCAATTACATCATCCAGTTTGGCAAATGTTTTCTCAACAGAAAAATCCCCCGCCAGCATTTCTGCGAACCGATCCAAAAAAGCGGTCCTAAATCCCTCATTCTCCAGTAAACGCCTGAACAACAATGTAGAAGAAGGTGGATTGGGCCAACCTACAGATTCGTCATTCAATGTACTATGCTCCATCATATTATAACGGGCATCTCCAAACCCTTGGTCGATATCGAAGAAAATCCATCGCCATTTCCCGCCGTTGGCAGGTTTCCATATTTTCTGGTTATTCAATGGCCAATCATAATTATTCAGAAATATTTCCGCAATCTGATAATCAATGTAATTACTGATATCCATTCGGTCTGCCACCCATTGATAGTGCGCATCCATAGATAGGTCATTCTCCGATACATAGGAAATCAATGCCAGATAGTCCTCATTCTCCCAAGTATTGACAATGATAACATCCTCTGGATCCAAGTCATGATGTGCTGCGATGTAGTATTCATCCACTCTTTCCCTAATGGTGTGTATTCCCCAATATTCTCCATTGAGAAATACCACGGCAGGCTGGTAATCCATAAAATCCAAATCCATATCCCGTACCAACTCATGGGCCAGTACATCATTGATCAGGGTATTGAACTTAGCTCCCATTGGGCTTCTTAAAATGAGTCTCTTGTACGAATCCAATTCCCTACCCGGAAATACATTATAATCGAAGTACTTATCACCATATTCTTCCCTTGCATACAAGCGGAGTGATTTCTGTGGAGCCATCCTTGAGTATCCACCATTGATACGGACACCTGCGTCTTGTTCCATTACCAATTCCCCCTCGGTAGTCAGGTATGATATATGAATGGGTCTTTCCCATTCTGCTCCCCTGTTCTGATAATTGCCCGTATGATGGGGCGATGTCATATCAAAGGCCTGGCCCGGCACATATATTCCTGATTCATCATCAAAGAAATTCTTCGAAGTCGTAACCAATGAAACCAGAGGCATAGAGAACTTGGTATTTATCAAACTATCTACCCAATAAGTATGGGAATAAATGGGACTTGTTCGGATACCATTCCTGAAAGTGGCGTATCTGAGAACGTGTGCTTTTTCCACTTCATCATTCGGAGGTACCCAAAATAGGTGATTGGTCAAATCCATGGATGGGGCTGATGGAATTTCAGAAATCAGATTGGGTTTGGAATAGGTATATCCGAAAGACTGGTCGCCCGTCCAGATTTCAGAGCTGCCTTTGGGTTCACTTCCATCCGTTGTATAGTGAACCGGGTCATCGAAAGTAGCAGTAATCACTTGGGAAAATGGGGCAGTATAAAAACCGGTCTCATGGCTAAATTCCAATGCATTATTAAAATTGTTGGACCCCAAAGGGCTATTCCTATTCAAGGTGACTGGATACCCCATCCCATCCGGAATCTTACCGAAAGATTGGTTGGCTACCAATGGTACGGCAGGGATGTGATCTATCCAATTTCCGACATCATCGGAAAGGATGACGATTTCGCCTGATGATGAAATCTTGAAATTGGTGTGTAATTCTCCTTGGTCCTTATTTTTTCCTGAGGCGAATACCAATAAAAAACCATGGGGCGGCAAAGTCAAATTAGGAATTTCCCATTTCAATGGGGCATTCTCATCATCTGAGAGATAAAGGTTTTCAAGGGAAACAGGAACATCAGAGGTGTTATACAATTCAATCCAATCACTAAAACTTCCATCTTCATCAGCAATGACACTTTCATTATCAGACATGATTTCGTTAATAACTACGGATTGCGAAAATGATAAAAAGGATAGGAATAGCATTGTAGTGGAAAGCACCACACATGCGGATCTTTTAGGAGTTACCATCTTGAATTTCGTTAGGTTTTAAAGTTATATCAAGCAGGGAGGAATACTATTTCTTGGAATTAATGGACATCCTATCCTGTGATTGTTTTCAAATGGATAACGCCCTAAAAAAGAATTTGTATGCAAATGTTAAAAATTTTAAGATTTAGGAGTTTTGGATATCCAAGAGAATTGAATCCTTATTCATCCGTTCTAAACGAAACATCCCGAATTTCCTTAATAGGAAATTCGGGATGTTTCGTTTATACCATTCATGGAAAAGAATCAGGTTTTCCGTTTCTTTTTCTTTGCAGCGGGAAAAAGGACGTTATTCAGAATGAGTCGGTATCCGGGTGAATTCGGATGCAGATTCAAATCTGTTTCGGGGTCATTCACATAATGCCTATAATCCTCCGGATCGTGTCCGCCATAAAAGGTAAAAAACCCCTTACCTACCGTACCATGTATATACCTGGCCTCACTAGCCGGTTTATTCTCACCCAGAATGAGTACATCCGATTTGATGTGTTTCTTTCTGAATGCCGTGGTTTGCCCCATGAATCCCTTTACGGTTTTTGTATGATTCTGGGTCAGCATGGTAGGAACCGGATCCCACTTCGCGGAGAAATCAAACAATGTAAAATAATCCATTTCTGGTTGTACCTTCCTATTCTGACTGTGGTCAATCGTGGAATATTCGTAAATCAAGGGATCTTTCATTAATTCGAAATCCTTGAATGCAAATGTTTTGGAATAATCCAATTTGGATTGGGCATTCGGGTCAGCCGGATCACCATCATACATATGCGCACAGATATCGACACCCTCGGCAGCCAGTGCAATGTCATAGGTATCCGTTGCCGAACACATGGCAAACATAAATCCTCCACCAGCTACATATTCCTCGATTTTCTTGACCACACCCAACTTCAACTGGGATACTTTCTTGTAACCCAGACTCGTGGCCATCGTTTCCATCTTTCTTTGGTTTTCCCTATACCAGGCATGGGTATGGAAATTTTTGTAGAATCGTCCGTATTGCCCGGTAAAATCCTCGTGGTGCAAGTGCAACCAATCATATTGTGATAATTGGTCACCCACTACCTCCGGGTCATATATGGTTTCATATGGAATTTCCGCATAGGTCAACACCATCGTAACAGCATCGTCCCAAGGTTGTAGCTTCTCTCCCCTTGCATTCTCCGTAGGAGTATATACGGCAATCTTTGGTGCTTTCTCCAACTTCATTGCTTCCTGATTTACCTCGGCCTCACCGATATCTCCCAATATCTTATTGAATTGGGCATCAGGCAAAATCTTGAAACTTACATCCCTTTTCTTACAAAGCTTCTCGAATACCGGAGTGTGTTGGAAAGCGAACGAACCGCCCTCATAATTCAAAAGCCACCAGGATTCTACTTCCTTTTCCAAAACCCAGTATGCCACACCATAGGCTTTCAGGTGATTTTTCTGGCTTTCATTCATGGGAATCAGCATGTAAGCTGCTTCTGCCTGAGGCAAGAAGAACAATCCTAGCAGGAGGATGGTCAAAATTCTTTTCATACAATTATTCATTAGATAGAAAAACAAGTTTCCTAAATGTGTAACGCAATTTCCGCGATTTTTCCTTCAAATGCCAATATTGATTAACAAAACATTAGGCAATCAATTGTCAAATGTGCCTCATCGGATGTCGACAGGATTTAGTACATTGTGTGGGTCACATGAACGAATCATAATGAAACACTACCTATTCTTATTGTTGGTTTTCTTATTAACAGCTTGTTCGAATGTAGAGATGGAACAAAATGACAATCCGGAAATAGAGGGTTACATCCGCATATTACAAGGAGATAAGGCCGTTGAATATTTTTCCAAATATATGACACTCAGCGCAGAGCAGGAATCACAGGTCGTAACCATCGCGAATGAATTCCAGAATGAACTCCAAGGAATGGATGGCCCCACGAGAATGAAAAACCAAGGGAGATACACCATTAAGTTTGTCTCCAAGATTATCAGGGAAGTCATGACCATGGAACAAGCAGAGCTATACGTCAAGGAAGACCGGGCTGCCCAACAACTTTTCGGGGAGGAATAGTCCATTTGGATAATTCTAGGGTAAAAAATCAAAAAGGAACCATTGGCAAACGGACTCCATATCATCGGAAATCATCAAATTGATTTTATAAGTGCAAAGCATGTCATTGGACAGTTTGAAGAATGGTCAGGAATCAAGGTTGAGGATGGGACATACAAAACACTGAATTCCACTCCAAAGAGTCTGATTGAATCCGAGGCTAAGTTCTACTGTTCATACAATCATTCAGAATACAATTTTGAGCAAGGGAAAATGGTAAAGATCATATCGAATTACACGCCTTGTTCTGAAATTATAATCCTTAGCAAAACCATTCTATTCAATACCAATCTTCTGATAAAATATTGGAAACCATTATTACTGAAAGAATGGTTTCATGAATCTTTGAAAAGTCAATTCCAACATACAAGCGATAACTGGACTCAACTAGAACGATTTACAAAAACGCTGATTCAGAATCTGAATGGTTCTGAGTTGTTATTCATCAGTGATGCTTATGAAAACATTACGGATGCATGCTATGAGGGAGATATCAGCATCAGGGATATGCTCGGGATACTCAGTAAGGAATATAATTCTACAGAATATAACTGGATCAAAGGAACGGAGCTAAAGAATAGGTTGCGCTATGATTGGTTCAATATGACATTGGATATGCATCAGAATTGGATATTGGCGCCAAATGGGAATCTGAAGAAATCCCTTTGACGTCTAATACTGGTTGCATTGAATATTATACCCATACGAAGCCCGTCCTAAGCATAGCTTAGGACGGGCTTCGTATCAAAAAAGGATTTCATTAGCTGATGGCATAGGAAGTCACCCTGCATCTCACTTTCAACAATTGGGTTACCTCATCTGCACCAACACTATATGGTTGGTAGATTTTGTTATCAGAAATCAGTCTTAGTTCCTTTACTTCGCTTCCTGACCTAATTTGTTGGACTCGCTTGGCTACAAGGACATCCGTCACTACAACATAAACATGATTATCATATATCGGCGAATCCCTTTCCAAGGGTTCACATACGACCAAGTCACCTTGTGTGATGGTAGGCATCATACTATCACCATCGATTTCAAAAGCAATCAGGTTACTGCCAGAAATACTTGGGATGGAAAACTTTGGTAAGTCATCCAAATAGCTGGGATCCTGATGGCCGATGGCATATCCTGCCTTAACCTTATCACTGACCAAGGTGATATTCGAACGGCCACCGAATGTCATGGAACTCGTAGGAATAGCATCCATATCACCAGAAGCAATTCCACCCTCCCTGAATTTTTCCTCACTCAATCCAAATAGAAAATTGGCATTAACGTTATAAATATCAAAGAGTTTACTCAACTGTTCTACGGTGATATTACGTTTACCTTTTAGGATACTGTTGATAACGTGGTTGTAAGTGTCTAATTTGTTGGCCAAATCGGATTTCCCCTTGATAGCCTTACTGCTCTCAAGGGCATCATATAATTCCCGAAAGCGCTGATTTACAATGTTGTCACTGAAGTCTGCCATAAAAAAACAAAAAGTTTGTTTTAAATAACTTGTTTTTAACACAAAATGTTTCTATATTTGTATTGTAATCATACTTCAAATACAGAATAGAAACAAATTCGTTTCTTTTTCTTCGCTAAATATACAAAACATTTCAATGGAGCCAAAGAAGTTACAAGGAGATATGAAAAAATCCTTTCCTATTATGTCCAAAGGAATGGATAAGGGATATCAGTTCACGCACCAGTATAATCCCGAATTGGCGGAGTTGTTAAGGCAGCTTTTCACCATACTCATGCGACCATTCGTTGCCCTTAGGGCCAAGTTATACAGAACATTCCTCAAGCCATTCAGAAAACTGGAGCAGCGCAACATTCCAGTATTTAGGATTGGTGTCATCATTCTCGGTTTTTTCCTGATCCAAACCAAGGACATTTCCTTTAGTTTTAATCTTACCAACCCTCTAGCAGCTCACTCCAAGCAGAATGATGCACTAGAAACCAGTAATAATGGTGAGGGATATGCCATGCCAATCAATGAATATGCTCCGGTTTCCGCATCCGACATCAAGGAAATTACCGCACAGGAATACATTGCCAAATATAAGGACCTAGCCAAATCCGAAATGAAGAAATACGGTATTCCTGCCAGTATCACATTAGGACAGGCCCTGATAGAAAGCAGGGCCGGCAACAGCAGATTGGCCCGCGAGAACAACAACCATTTCGGAGTGAAATGCTTCAGTAAGAAATGTGGCAAGGGACATTGTACGAATCACCTTGACGACCACCACAAGGATTTTTTCAGAAAATATGAATCTGTCTGGGCATCCTACAGAAACCATTCCCAATTCCTACAAAAGGGAAGATATTCCGGCCTGAAGAAAATGGGTAAGGATTATAAAAAATGGGCCAAAGGATTAAAGGACGCAGGCTATGCCACGGATAAGAAATATGATAAGAAACTCATCGGAGTCATAGAACGGTATAAGTTATATCAATACGACAAATAAGAACAAGACAAGTCGGGAACAACATTCTACACCTTTATCATTGCCTTCTGGAAGGCAATGACCGGATAATCATTTTTTCATCTTAAAATTAGCATCACTATGCGTAACCACATTATCTACTTGTTTTTATGCCTTTTTATCCTTTCCAGTTGTAATACCAACGAATCACTTCCTGTCAAACCCAACGGGATAGGAGACCAGATTCGGTCTGCGAGGGAAAGTACAGGAGTCAGTCAACAGGAATTGGCCAATGCCGTCGGATTAACGAATGAGCACATCAAGACCATCGAAAAAGGCTTTGCCGTTCCTACGAGAGACATTATTGTAGAAATCGAAGAAACACTAGGAGTTGAAATCATTCTGGATGGTAATATCTAAACGGATTCTAAACAGATGCCATCCTAATAATATTTATGCAAATCAGAATTTCTCATACACATCTAACCCAACCTTGCTATCTGAACAATTGCGGCTGTGCCGCAATTGTTTTATTTGGACATTAACATATTCATCTGTCACGAAATGCATAAACGGCACAACATTTGATGATTTTTTATATATGTAAAATGTTTCAAAGCAATGAATACAAACGCACTATTCACCCTTACATTCATTCTCTTGTCTTTTGCCATACATGCACAGGACGATAGTAATCAAAAATCCCATACATATGAGGAAGCCGTGAAGCTTCTGACTGCAGGGGATGACGAATTCACCATCAAGGGCGAATTGCCTGAACTGCCATCAGTCGGGCAACAATTACATGAAGCACGCATCAGACATGATATATCCCTCTCGACCCTATCCTTTGTGGCTGGTTTGAGTGAGGAGGTGCTGACTAAAATCGAGGAGGACCGCATTACTCCGACAAGGGATATCATCTCTAAGATAGAGGATTTCCTGGGAGAAGAAATCATCCTTATCGATAACTGATTTCGGAACAGACATTTAATTAATATTGCGCACTACAAGCATTCCTGTGGGGACAGGAATGCTTTTTTTATTTAAATTGGCCGCATGAAAATAGAATTCTGGGTCGTTGGCAAAACAGCCTTTGATTATCTCAAAACAGGAATTGGCATATATGAGAAACGGCTGAAGCGGTATTGTTCTTTCAACATGACCATTATTCCTGATATCAAGAATGCAAAAAGCCTCAAGCATCATCAAATCAAAACCAAGGAGGGAGAGGCCATCCTTAAGAAATTGGATGCCTCATCCAAGCTCATCCTTTTGGATGATAAGGGAAAATCCTATACATCAATGGGGTTCTCCAGTTACCTCGAGGACAAACTCATGATGGAGGGTAAAAAAGTAGTCTTCCTTGTGGGTGGAGCTTATGGCTTTTCTGAAGAAATCTATGAACGTGCTGATGCCAAAATATCCCTATCAAAAATGACTTTCTCCCATCAGATGGTCAGATTATTTTTCATAGAGCAACTTTACAGAGCATTTACAATCCTCAATAATGAACCTTATCATCATGAATAAGGTAGCATAATAGTAATCTTTTACCTTTACATAAAAAAGAGAACATGCCCTTTACTATTACCATTACTCTCATCATCGTAGTTATTACAGTAGTTGTTTCATACTTATGCTTTAATAACCCGCAACTCAAGAACAGACTCGTTCATCACCCCTACTCCGTAGAGCGTGGAAAAGAATATTACCGATGGATTACATCCGGGTTAGTCCATAGGGATTGGATACATTTAGGTATCAATATGTTTGTCTTCTTCCAATTCGGAAGTTTTTTGGAAAAACAATTCACTAGTGCGGATTATTTCGGATCTGCGCTAGGGCCTTTTGTTTTCCTGGTATTCTATATCATTGCCATCATTGTTTCCGATATTCCCTTTTTCAACAAACACAAGGACAATCCATATATGAGTTCCGCAGGTGCATCAGGTGCGGTATCTGCCATACTTTTTGCCTACATGTTATTCCTACCATGGAAAAACATATACCTTTTCGGCATTATTCCTATCCCATCTATCATAGCCGGGGTTCTTTATCTGATTTATGAATCAAGAGCCCATCAGAATAAGGGAACATCAGGAGGAATCAACCATCTTGCACATATCTTCGGTGCATTGTTTGGTATTGTTGGTACGATTGCCATAAAACCCGACATGATTCCCACCTACATCCACAATCTGACGAATATTCCATATTTCCAATAAAAACTAGACATGAACCACATCAAAGTCATAGATCTGGAATTCCTTCAACAAAAGGAAGTCATAGCAGCATTTCTTATTGAGACATCTGCTGGCCCTTGTTTGGTCGAAACAGGCCCCTATTCAACAATCGGGCAATTGAAAGACGGAATACAAAAACACGGATACCAGCCCGAGGATATCCAGCATGTCTTCCTGAGTCATATCCATTTGGACCATGCGGGAGCAGCATGGTGGTTCGCTAAACAGGGCGCTACCATTTATGTACATCCCAAGGGATACAAGCACATGAATGACCCTAGCAAACTCATGGATTCCGCGACCAGAATATATGGTAGCATGATGGATACATTATGGGGAAGAATGGAAGCCATCCCATCCGAACAATTACGTTCGATGGAAGATGAAGAAACCATCACAGTAGGCGATACACAATTCGAAGCATGGTACACACCCGGACATGCGGTTCACCATATTGCATGGAAATTGGGCAAGACACTTTTTTCAGGTGATGTAGGAGGAGTAAAAATCAATGGTGGCCCCGTTGTCCCTCCCTGCCCTCCTCCCGACATCAATGTTGAGGATTGGAAAGCTTCCATCTCGAAAATCCTACAATTGGATTTGGATGAAATGTACCTGACGCACTATGGCAAGGTCGATTCAGTCGCATCCCACCTAGAAGACCTATCCAATCGGTTGGATAGTTGGGCCAATTGGATACATCCACATTTCAAAAACGATACCCCACAACAGAACATCATCATGCCATTCCAAGAAATGGTACAGGCAGAATTAATTGAAAATGGAGTTACAGACCCTATTCATCTAGGACAATATGAAGCCGCTAATCCCTCATCAATGAGTGTAGCAGGACTGATGCGATATTGGGAAAAACGCAATAGCTGATATGTGACAAAAATAAAAACCGCTTCCTAAAAATAATCTACCACATTCTCATATTCTAAATATCCCCCATGCATCAAAATAAAAATCGACAATTAGTTTCAAAATCAGAATTTTCATAAAATACTGACTTACAAGGGCATCAATAGAGTATAAATATCATTCACCGACAATATGTTAAAAAAATAGGTTTTCGATATTTTTATTTTATGTGACATGATATAATAACTATATTTACTTACCGATTTTATTCACAACTAAAACTAATACTATGAGAATGAGCACCCTTATGCGCTCTGCCCTAATCGCGTGCGTGATGCTTTGTGCCTATAACCTCTCTACTGCACAAGACACACCAAAACCATCTATTGAAAGTCACGAACAAATCGAGGAGCATTTCACTGTCTATGAGTACATGGATACTCCTGATTATGTATTCGTCAAGAGGAAGAATTTTTTCAAGACCCTCACTGAAGTCCAATTGGAAATCCTAGGAACCTACGACTACCCGAAGTATGTCTCCTCCAATGACCCAAACCAAATCGAATTGGACATCAAACGCCACTGGGAAATCGTAACGAAATGGGAGAATGACAATGCTTATCGCATCGATGAGATTAAGGAATCCATGAACCTATCCAAATAACCAATAAAAGCTAGAAGAATAATGAAACATACTTTGACAATGATACTGCTGTGTATCTGCACAGCTTCTTTTGCCCAATTAACTATTGATGTGAATGTCGTTTCCGTACAGGTTACGGGATTCTGCGATGAAGACAGTTGGCCCAACGGGGATAGTGACCCTCAATGGGACATCGACGTAAGTGACCTCAGAGATTATAACGAGGACTTCGACCACGAACTTACCAGTAACGGCCCTAGTATTACGGTGAGTAGCGGATTCGATAATAATCTTACTTTCCAAAGAACTTATAACGGAGTCTGTCCTCCCATTAATCTGGAAATTGATTGGGCAGGTTTCGAAGACGATGCCATAGGAAGTGACCTTAGAGTCGAAGAAACCTACCTTTGGCCCGTAAACACGAATGCAGGAACATACAATGTATCCCGTTCCAAGAGTAGAGGCGGATGTGGAGGTACCGTTACCTGGACCATCAATCTTCAAATCATCGTCACTGGAACGCCTACTAATATTTGTTCTGACAACCCATGCGGAGCAGCTACACAAGATATCCAAGACGGATGTGCTAGTACCGTTGACTTCTTCGTTTACGAAGTGAGTAACTCAAGTCCTAGTTCAGGAGTGGGTGCAGCTTCTTGTTCTTTCGATGGTTCGGATGATGTATTCTTCAAGGTTGTTGCACCAACAAGCGGTAGTTTCACCATGTTCGTGGATGACTGGAATGATTACAGCTCATTTACCCAAGCGAATCTTACAGCGAATTTCTATGAAGCCAATCCAAGTTGCTCGAATATATCAGTAGCCAACAGTGAGACAGTAGACGGTAATTCAGGAATGAATAATCCGGCTACCAATAATTGTATCGACATCTCACAAGGAGCTTTCAATGATGTGAATAACGGTCCTTTCATCTTCGACAACCTTACACCTGGTCAGGAGTATTATGTAAGATTGACCGAGGAAGAAGACCAATCGGCCAATGTAACCCTTGCGTTCCAAGAAACCTTGATGGAAGACAACTGTGTAACTGCCCAGCCTATCTCAGGTCTTGGTTGTAATTATGGTGCCTCAGATGTCAATGAGCCAGATGATAGTTCATGGACAGGACAGGCACATACAGATGGCAGGGATGTCAATGGCGACGGAAATCCAGACAACATCGACAACTGTAATACCAATTGGTTCTCCAATGAGAATATGGTTTGGTACTACTTTGATGTTACACCACAAACTGTACAACCCATCACTATCACTGTAAACAGCATAGACTGTAACAGTTCAGGTGGAGGACAAATGCAAATGGGTATCTGGAAAGAAAACGGAGCCAGCTGTGCAGCTTCGGCCAATGCCAGCAATGGTCTAGGCGCAATGGTTCCCGTAGGTTGTAGCGTAGGTCCATCCGGTATTGTGGAAGTAACACTTCCTAACAACATGCCAAACGACAGGTACTATGTAGTCGTTGATGGGGACGCAGGTGCCCAATGCCGTTGGATATTCGAAAGTTTGGAGGTACTTCCAGTAGAAATGGATGAATTCACTGGAAAAGCAAGGGAGGAAGTCAATGTCCTAGAATGGAGAACCCTTTCCGAAACCAATAACAGTTACTTTGAAATCCAACGTTCAGCTGATCCAACGGAAGCATTTGAAACGATTGGTGAGGTAATCGGCCACGGTACTATCGCAAGACCTGTGAACTACGAATTCATTGACGACCAACCTATCACTAGCGGTTATTACAGACTGAAACAAGTTGATTATGATGGCACTTTCGAATATACTGATGTGATTCATATCCTAAGGGAAGACAGCAAGTTCGATATCTCTACGATTTATCCGAATCCAGCTGTAGAGATTGCCAACATCAAATATGTTGCTTCCCAGGAAGCACAACTGACACTCACTGTTACGGATATGTTGGGCCGTGTAGTGATGATGGAAGAATTGAGTTCAGCCGAGGGTATCAACATCCACGAACTGAATGTCAATCATCTACCAAAAGGCATTTATACCGTAATCCTGGATGATGGAGAAACCATGAAGATGGATAAAATCATCAAGGAATAATACCGTCTATATTTTTACACCCTATAAACCGTTGGCCTGTAAAAGGGTCAACGGTTTTCTCTTAGGAAAGCCGCTGAAAGCACATTTGGCATACGACACCCCCTTACATACAAAGCTATTAATAATAAAATTCAGCTTATGTTATCGCTAACCAACAACTTACAGCTAAATCATCGAATCATTTTAAACAACTTCGTAGTTAATAATGTATATTTGTCAGCGAAATTTCACTAATTAAATATAAATCAACGCAATAATGACAGCGAAGGAATTTTTAATGGCGCTACCATCAAAGGTATCTCCAGAAGCAATTGCAGGACACAATACCAACTTCCAATTCGATCTTGGTGGCGATGACGGAGGACAATATACTTTGAAGATTGCAGACGGTGCAGCAACCGTAACCGAAGGTCTTGACGGCGAAGCCAACTGTGTAGTTAAGGCCAAAGGATCAGACCTTATGGATGTAGTTGAGGGACGTCAAAATCCTATGATGGCATTCATGATGGGAAAAATCAAGGTTTCCAACCAAGGTGAGATGTTGAAATATGCAAAGATTCTTGGATTGATGTAATCAATCTCCGAATCTTTCGAAAAAGGCTTTCAACCGAATGGTTGAAAGCCTTTTCTCATTATTGTATGAATGGTATCAATCGTATACCTATGGTTGTAGCATACATTTTGAAACCATTATCCTGTGCATCCACAAAGAAAGGACTCAGTTCAAATTTATAATATAATGTCAAATAACTAAAACCAACCTCCCCTACTATCCCATACTTGATTTCAGGCATGTTATAATTCCCCTTAATCGTCTGCTTCCTACCATTCTCATCCCTCAACTTATTCTTGACCCCAAGTATGATTCCACCATAGGCTCCTGCACCAACCCTGAAAGAACGTGACAATTTCCCGGGATTAGATTCAAACTGAACCAAAAAAGGAACAAGCAAGGATGCAGTATGCAGGCTATTCCTCTTATATGTAACGGTATCCACCAAACCAGGTGACACCACCTGACTATAAGGTTCCAATACATAAGGCTGACTCCATTCATACCTATTGAAATCCAAACCGAATGCATATTCCAGATTCAACTTGTTCTTATACAAACTTGTCTTTTGCCTGAATACATGCAGATTGAACTGTAGGGATTTGCCCGAATTCACACCCAAAGGTGTAAAATCCACATTGGGATTAGCCGTCTGGAAAGAATTGAATCCCATATCCAAAAGCATCCAACGAGTAGACATCACCTTTCCTTTCCACTCAGGAATACTGTCCACCGCTACCACCCCATCCCCCACGGAAAGGGTATCAGATTGGGCATTCAGGCTCCACGTTCCCAACAAAATGCACCAGGACAATACACTTTTCAACAAGACACCTTCAAATACACTCACCGTTTTCTTCATTTTCATGACCGAAAAATAATTCTTTGGTCGCATTCCTTATAAATATTAGATTTTTTTTGAATAAATGGCCCGTTTTGAAAAGTATTGCACACTTATTGTAGTATCTGATAAAGATATGACTTTCTATCAACCATATCTTTCTAAAAAACAGCAACTTACAATACAAACAAGAACTATTCTACAAGAAACTCATCCAGACAGACACTAAGAATAGACGCTAAACCAACCCAGATTCAAAAATTTATTTTTTCGAAATGAGGAAATATAGCATAATCATATTAACGATAATAGGGTTCATATCATTGGCCCTTAACACCTCTAAGGCTCAGGATATCTGTCCTGTTCTGGAAGATGAAATCATTCTTCAGATTGAGGATTGCAATTCCACCATCGGAGTTTGTTTCCCTATGGCCTTGGAAGAAGTACTCGCCAACACACTGACGGTCACTGTCAACGGAGCACCCTATGACGACCTATATTTGGGTTGCGAATTCGATTCGATAATCGTTTATAGTTACTTCACATTATTAGGAGTCGGTGAAGCAGGCCCATATAATTTACAATCCTGGTCCATCAATGACCAAACCTATTCGGGAGAATTCCAAAACATTGGTGCACTCGTTGATTCCATGAATCTTTGGGACCCTACGGGTAACTGGGAACAAGACCCTATCAACCCCAATATTCTTGGGGGCAATTTGGATAATTCATACAGCGACATGGTCATCGAACAACTTCAACTTCCGGGAACATTCGCTACTTTGGGATTGAATTATGGCCAATATGCATTGGGTACCATTCTCAATTTCCCGGAGGGGATACACGAGGTAATCGTAACCAATGAAAGTGCGGGTTGTACGGATACATCCAATGTCACTGTTGCCTGTACGCCTAATGCCTATATAGAAGAAACCATATATCTTGGATTATCCGGAACGGTTTGTTTGGACCAATCGGATTTGCTGGGTAGCTATGAAGACCTATCCATATGCACCGAGGGACAACCCCAGGGAATAGCGGATTTCTTCCCTGAAAACGAAACGGCATGCATCACCTACAACGGTGCCGGCCTAGGAAGCGAAACAGCTTGTTTTGTCATCTGTGATGATTTGGGTATTTGTGATACTACTTTCATTACAATTAATGTGGTCATTCCGCCGGCAGGCGAAGTGGTCATCAATACCATCATTGTTGGCGAAACACAAACAGAATGTCTCAGTGCCGAAGATTTGATGGGTAATGAATTCACGATTTCCAACGCCTGCCCTCAGGATGGCGGAGAAAATGTCAGTTTCGAATTCGAGGATGGTTCTCTCTGTGTAACCTACGAGGGCCTTACCATAGGAACAGATACGGCTTGCATTGTCATTTGCGATAACATGGGCGGATGCGATAGCACCACTTTCTATATTTCAGTCATCAATCCTGTAATTGCTGCTCCCATTGCAGTAGACGACTCAGATTCAACCGCTCAGAATACTACGGTGATGATTCCTGTAGTGGATAATGATACCATAGAATTCGTCTCATCGGTTTCCATACTTACGGAACCAAGTAATGGTGGAGTATTCGTTACGATGACCAATGAAATCAGTTATGAACCCAATGAGGATTTTTGTGGCAGGGATATTTTCGAATATATAATTTGTAATAGCGAGGGCTGTGACACTGCACTTGTTGAGGTTATTGTGATTTGCGATGAGGTAAGGGTCTATAACGGCTTCTCTCCGAATGATGACGGGATCAATGACCGATTCAGAATCGGAGGTATCGAGGCATTCCCGAACTGCTCCGTCAAGGTATTCAACTCTTGGGGCAACTTGGTCTATGACAACGGAGAGGGCATGGGTTACAGCAACGAGAATGGCTGGGATGGCACTTGGAATGGCAAGCATCTACCTGATGGCAACTATTTCTATATGATTGAATTGAATGATCCTGAACAAAGTATCTTCAGTGGTTACGTTCTAATCCATAGATAAAAGTGACCCAACAATAATAATACGTCTTAAGGAAAAACATGTAGGAACATACCATATTATGAAAAAGGGGCTTCACGATTGTGAAGCCCCTTTACTTTTGTGCCAATAACTTACTGGCTAATATTAAAACTGATTCGCTAGATAAAATTCTTATTAAGCCAACTTCGCCATATCCCTTACAAGTATACTTCTTCTGTTGAAGTAAATCAGGTTGGACTTCTTCAAATCATTCAATACCGAAGTCACTGTCTGACGGGAAGTACCTGTGATATTAGCAATATCCTGTTGGGTAAGTGAATGCCTGATGAGCATTTCGTATCCTACACGTTGTCCATAGCGCTTCACATTCTCCTTGATAAAATCTATGATTCTGGCCCTTGCATCCTTAAGCACCAACGATTCCAACCTCCTTTCAGCACTGATCAGCCGATTACCTATCATTTCATACAACTTAAGACTCATCTGCAAGTTCTGTTGTACCATTGCACGGATTAGGTTTGCATCAACAGCACAATACTGGACATCAGAATTCATACACTGTGCGAAGTCAATCCTCTTGGATTCACCTACAAGACACAATTCTCCGAACATTGCATTTGGGTACAATACGGACTTGATGACTTCCTTACCATCACCTGAGTGAGTTCCGATCTTGATACAACCTTTCTTTAGGAAAAATACCTTGTTGGCAGATTCATCCGGCATGTATACAAAGTCATACTTGGACTTCTTATGGAATTCAGCACCTTTCAACAATCTTTCGAATTCGGCGTCTGTCAATAAGGCAAATAAGGGTATTTCTTTGAGGAATGATGTGATTAGCTCTCTACTCATAACTTAAATATTTCTGTGGATGCTGATAAATAATTTGGCTATTAACAATACTAATATCTCTTTCATTTAAAGATAAAAAAATGACATAATGCTAAAAAAATACACACACAAATATCCATATAAAAACTACTAAATACTGATTAACAATTAATTACATTACAAATTAAACAAAATAAATACAGCAACACACTATAAAACACCATTGAAATCAAAGCTATATTTTTCATTATCTTTGCCGAATCATTTAAAATCTCTAACTATATGGATAAAATCACTGTCATCGGAGCAGGAACAATGGGGAACGGAATTGCCCACGTCTTCGCCATGTTCGGACATCAGGTCAACCTTGTCGATATTTCCCAAAATGCCTTGGATAAGGCCGTAGCTACCATTACCAAAAATCTTGGAAGAATGGTAAGCAAGGAAAAAATCACAGCAGAACAACAACAGGCTACATTGGACAATATCACGACCCATACCGATTTGGCCAAGGCCGCTGGCGACTCTCATCTCATCGTTGAAGCAGCTACCGAAAATGTGGATTTGAAACTCAAGATTTTCAAGCAGATGGATGAATTAGCTCCTGAAGGCTGCATTCTAGCCACCAACACCTCGTCTATTTCAATTACCAAGATTGCTGCCGTTACAGGTAGGCCTGACAAGGTAATCGGTATGCACTTCATGAATCCGGTTCCTGTTATGAAACTGGTTGAAGTCATCCGTGGTTATGCTACCTCAGACGAGACAACAGAAAAAATCATGGACATGAGTAGGAACCTTAAGAAAGTTCCTGTCGAGGTTAATGATTACCCGGGATTTGTTGCCAATAGAATCCTGATGCCTATGATTAACGAGGCCATCATTACGCTATTCGAGGGAGTTGCAGGAGTCGAGGAGATTGACACCGTAATGAAGCTGGGAATGGCCCACCCTATGGGACCACTTCAATTGGCTGACTTCATCGGATTGGACGTTTGCCTTTCCATCATGCATGTACTCCACGACGGATTCGGAAACCCGAAATATGCGCCTTGTCCACTATTGGTCAATATGGTTACCGCAGGAAAATTGGGTCGCAAATCAGGAGAAGGATTCTACTCCTACTCCCACGGCACCAAGGATTGGATCGTTGCGGATACTTTCAAGAAGTAGCAGGAATAAATTCTGCACATACAAATGAAAAGAGGCTTCATGGAAATCCATGAAGCCTCTTTTGTATATATCAATTGGTTGGAAAGGAATTAATCCGAAGAAGCCAACATAGCCAACAACCTCAAGAATTCGAAGTACAACCAAGCCAATGTCACCAACAAGGCAAATCCTCCATACCACTCCATATACTTGGGAGCACGGCTCTGAACACCTCTTTCAATCATATCGAAATCCAAAAGGAAATTCAATGCAGCCACACCGATGATGAACAAGGACAAACCAATGGATATCCAGCCGCCATCATGCAGATAGATAGGATCCACGCCAAAGAACATGCTCATTACAAATGCAACGATATACATGAACATGATACCAATTGTAGCTGATACCACAGCCATTCTGAACTTTTTCGTTACGGGAATCAATCCGGACCTATATATCAATAGCATTACAATCAGGGTCGTGATGGTCAGACCCACGGCCTTGAAAATGATACCCGGAGCTATGGCTACCGCAAACTGAAGGGAAACCAAACCAAGGAATGCTCCTTTCAACACTGCATAAACAGGTGCCAAGGTAGGAGCCATTGTAGGCTTGAAACTCACGATTAATGCGACGATGAAAGCACCTATCATACCTCCATACATCACCATGGATGATGGAAACAAGAATGCAGCAGTCAATGCAGACCCGACAAGGATCATCATCAACAATATGGATTTATTCAAAGTACCCGAAAGGGTCATGACGTCAGATGAAGTGGATGATACCGGTGCATCCAGCACAGAATCATCGAATTGATATGAAGCATTGTCGAACTGCTTCATCATTGGATTACTCGATTTTTGGAATCTACTCATAATAGAATATTTTGGTTAATAGTATATAGTAAGGATTTATTGAATGACAAAATCTTTACTTACAACAAATATATAATTGTTTTTGGTTTCAATCCCTTACATTTTTCGACGAATGAACATTATTCCAGTTACATGCATTCTAAATATGCCCGGTGCAGAATCCTTTTCGGACGAGGGAATTCGTTCGTGATAGGTATTGTATGAAGACATTATATGTTGTACATTGCGCCCCAACCACATTGTGGAAACCTACCCTACCTACCATTACCAAATTAAGAAATTGATTTCTTAAGCGTTGAAAACCATTTCCATGAAAGTAGGTATTGATGACATGTCGCTTTATGTCCCAAAGATTTATTTTGATATCGAGGACCTTGCTGTTGCACGAAACATTGAATATTCCAAACTGAACAAAGGTTTGGGACTTTCTAAGATGTCCATTCTTGATGCGCATGAGGATGCTGCTACAATGGCGGCCAATGCCATTTTGGAACTGATGAAGAAGAACAATATCCAACCTCAACAAATCGGAAGGATATACATGGGAACGGAAAGTGCCCTTGACGGCGCCAAGCCCACTGCCACCTACACCTTGGAAATGCTCAGGAGTTATTTCAAGGAAGAATACGGAGAGGAATGCTTCCTACATTGTGATGTGATAGACATGACCTTTGCCTGTATAGGCGGAGTGGACGCACTAAACAATACCATTGATTGGGTCAGGGCGGATGATGAGAGAATGGGCATTGTCGTCAGTTCCGATAATGCCAAGTACGAACTGGCATCTTCAGGAGAATACACACAGGGTGCGGGAGCCATTGCTATGCTGGTCAAGGCCAATCCCAGATTGATTACGTTCGAGGACAACTGGGGAGTAGCCTGCATGGGTGTCCATGACTTTTTCAAACCATTGAGGCATGTGACCAAAAAGGACCTGATTGCAGAAGTGATGGAATGGGCCGACCTCAAGGATACTGATATCCATGCCATTGAAGAAAGGACAAATGCTTCATTGGAATCCAAGGGAAACATAGATTATAATGAAGCTACACTTACATTCCATAAGTCAACCCCCATATTCGATGGACAATACTCCAACCAATGTTATCAGGACCGAATAACAGAAGCTTTCAACCATTTTAGGAAAAAAACCATTTCAAAGGGCATCTATCAGGATACGGATGCCATTACCCAGAGTTGGGAACGGTTGATTTTTCATTTACCCTACGCCTATCATGGACGACGCATATTCTCCAGTATCTTCATCGAAGAACTCGAAAGACAGGGCAAATGGGATTCATTCCTTACGGAAAATGGTATCGAAATCCCAAAGAGAGCGGATTTTGAGGATGATGCATCCTACCAAAAAGCCAGCAGGGGTATTATCAGAGCAGTGAGCAAAACAGCTGAATACAAGGCATTCATCCAACAAAAGGTAGCCAAAGGAGAATGGGCTTCAAGTGATATCGGCAATATGTATGCAGGTTCCGTATTCCTCTCATTGATGAGTAGCCTGGAATCCGATGCCAACGAGAATTCCGACCTGAATGGTAAGAAATTGGGCTTCTTCGCCTATGGTAGTGGTTCCAAATCCAAGGTTTTCGAGGGGACACTTCAGGAGGGCTGGAAATCAGTCGCCGGAAATTTCGGAATCAGGAACAGACTCGACCAAAGGGATAAGGTCGATTACGACCATTACAAGAATTTGCACACCGGATATCATCAGGGTAGCTACCAACAACCCAGTCGGACTTTCATGCTAAAAAGAATAGGAACGGATGGCACGGATTTGGGGGCTCGTTATTATGAATGGATAGATTGATGCGCCTAGTAGGCATATAGCCTCCGAAGTCATGACATCTTTAGTATATTAGAGGCACAAACCATCCTAAAGGTTACAATGAGCAAGAAACCATCTTTACAAGATTTTCTCCGTGACAATCCGGGCAAGGGACTGAATGATTATTTCGAAATGTATGGACAGCCAGAGGAAACCGCACCTGTGGCCCAGCAACCCATACAACAGGATATCCAACAGGAAAGCTATGTCGACACCCCAAGGAGTTACATCAAGGGGAACCAAAAGGACCAGTCCAGTATTGATGTCTTGAATATCATAGCATCCTTAGCGATGATGGCTGCTTTCTTTCTACCCTGGGTCAATGTGGAAGGTTTCAAACAAGCCGAGGAATTATCCACGGTCAGTGGTCTTGACATGTATTCCCTATTCACCCATTTCGACCTAGAATCCTTTTCCGACCTTTCATATTACACCGTATACATCATACCACTGGGCGCCTTGATAGCACTTATCGGAGAACTGATGCGGAATTGGGCGGTCAGAATCATCGGACAGATCCTAGCGATTTCATTCGGAGTATATTGGGGTATCAAATTATACTTTCTTTATACGGCAGAAGGTATACACCCTGAAGACTTGGCTGTCATGGACTTCCTACAATACGGTTATATGATTGCCATTGTTGGTATCATACTCTTACTTGTGGATATTTTCAGAACAACATTCGGTAGCAAACGATAAGTATATGGGAAAGTGGATTGGAATTGTATTCATGTTTTTCTTGGGATTGAACCCACATGTAGTCTACGCAACCATAGCTACACCTAATCATGTTCACCAAACAAATGCTGAAAAGGACGAAACAACATCGGGACAGAAAGTCAAAAAGGAAAGACCAAGGAAACAAGCAAGGAATTGGTTGAAAAAAAACAAGGGATTCCTCATCTATGGAGCTTCGGTTTTTTCAGGCGCATTACTTATAGCCTTTGGTTTTGTCAAGGCCATCAAATGGATGTGGATATTGGGTGTGCTTGTTATTGGCTTGCCCATATTCCTAGTACTCCTTTTCGTGATATTATTCATCATTTTCGGAAAAAAGAGACCTCGTCCACCACTTATGCCCGTTGACCCCATAGAAGAACAGCCTAAATCTGAAACAGACAAAGAAGAAAAGAATGAGAATACTACTGAATAACCTAATCCTAATCGGGTTCCTAAGTCTCTTATCCTGCAATAGTGAACCTACCATTTTACCGGGAGAACAAGAAGCATCCATTCCGAAACCACCGGAAAATGGTTATGACAAGGCATTGGCAGAACAACTACAAGCTGATGATTATGGCATGCACCAATATGTCATGGCATTCCTCAAGGCAGGCCCTAACAGGGACCAATCGCCTGAAGAAGCAGAAAAATTACAAAGGGCTCATCTTGATAATATCAATAAATTGGCTGAAGATGGGAAATTGGTATTAGCTGGCCCTTTCATGGATGATGGGGAAGTCAGAGGCATCTATGTTTTCGATGTCAAAACCATTCAGGAAGCAGAGGAATTGACACAGACAGACCCCGCTATCCAAGCAGGTAGACTTACGATGGAACTACATCCTTGGTACGGTTCAGCTGCGCTGATGCAAGTCAATGAAGTACACAAGAAAATCACCAAAACAGATATATAAACCAAGACCATCCCCTACATCAAGGAACTAATCCTAACGGAATCCAGTTGAAACCCCAAAGCGAGGCTAAACCAATCATGGTTTAGCCTCGCTCTTATTAAGTCAATATTTCTAATGATTGATTATGGGTATAATTACTATTGTCGGGCCGCCTGCTGTCGGAAAAATGACCGTAGGCCAAGCCATCGCAGAGAAAACAGGATATAAGTTATTCCATAACCATATGAGTATAGATATGGTCCTACCTATATTTCCTTTTGGTACGGACGCCTTTTGGAATAGTGTGAATCAAATCAGGCTAACAATCTTCAAAGAAGCTGCCAAAGCTAAACACCATAAGGGAATCATCTTTACTTTCTGTTGGGATTTCGAAGACGAAAAGGATACTGACTTCGCATATAAGATCAAGGAAATATTCAATGCGGAAGGAAAGCCGGCCATGTTCCTAGAATTGTATAGCGACATCGATACAAGGCTCAAAAGAAACCGAACACCTAACAGATTGGAACATAAACCTACCAAGAGAGATTTGGAATGGTCTGACCAGAACGTCAGGGAAATGGATAAAAAATACAGTATGAATACAAACGGCCATCAGCAACCCATAGCACATTTCCTCAGACTTGACAACACCCAAATCACACCCAGTGAAGCAGCAGATATGTTCGTTAAGCATTTTGCGGAACAACTGAATACAACCTTAAGGGAAGAATAGGCATCCTTTAAGGAAAAATGAATAATGTCCGGTAAAAAGCAATATTTCTTCTTCCTCTTTATGATGACATGGCTCATCTCCTGTCATCATAACGAGGAGCACGATAACATCAAGATTCCTCCGGAGACCTCCAGGGATAATGCAGCCCGTATGCTGACCCTACCCCAAATCAATTCCGACCTAGAAACAAAGGACATATCATGGGAGCAACTTGAGATATACATACAAGCTTTCAAACATGAGCAAGAACTGGAAGTCTGGGTGAAAAATAAATTAGACAACAAATACCAACTCCTCTATTCCTATCCTTTCTGCGCCAATAGTGGCAAACTCGGTCCAAAGCGAATGGAGGGTGACCGCCAGATTCCTGAGGGGATTTATCATATCGCCATTTTCAATCCAGTCAGCCAATTCCATTTATCATTGGGTATCAATTACCCCAACAAATCCGACCTTAAATTCAGTCATCCACAAAAACCCGGAAGTGACATTTACATTCATGGCGGATGTATGACCATTGGATGCATCCCCCTGACCGACAAGAAAATCAATGTGTTATACACATTATCCCAACAAGCACATCGCCTTGGACAGCAACAAATTCCCGTACACATCTTTCCTTATCGGATGAAACAACACCTGCATAAAAAAATGATAGCCCAATATCCCGAACACTTGTCTTTCTGGCATAGCCTACAACCCATCTACCTACAATTCCAACAACAAAAAGCACTTACTAACTACAAAATCCTAAATGACGGGTACTATCATTTACCATGATATACCACCCTAATTTGCTTCACATAATAATTTCAAATTATACATAACTCACATACAATACTGATGCCCAAGTATTTGGCAAAAAAATTGATGTGTTATAAACTTAACCTTTTGCATATTATTGGGTAGATATTTATATGTAATTTAATATGTTAGAAATATTTTTTTCAGATATTTAGGATACTAATACAAAGCACCCTCCCCTAGGATCATCCTAAACTTACTTGAGAATATCATTGGCATTAAAAATGTCAATTTAATTTAATGAAAGGCAATCAGAATCACATCTCGTAACAAGGTGGGTTCTTATTGTCGTATTGATATAAAAATCAGTTTAAAACGATACAATGGCTTCTTTATTACCACTTACTGGTACAATGGGAATGTCCCGTGCCAAACACTTATTAAGAAGATCCACCTACAACATCACCAAAGCACGCCTGGACGCATTTGCGGGTATGACCGTAGACCAGGCAGTAGATGCACTTTTCATCGACCACCCACTCACGATGGACGAACCATTGGATTACATAACAGGCCAACCCTTTATTAATTCAGGTATTGCATCCCAACTCGGCTCCTCTGCACAAGAGAGTACAGTTATCAGTTGGTGGTTGAATGAGGCGTTCAGTGATCTATCCATTAAGTCAAAAATCACTTTTTTCCTACACCAATACTTTGTAGTCGACCTCAATACCGAGGGAGCAAACAGAGCCTTTGACTACCTGGCACTATTGCGATTCTATGCCTATGGTAGTTACAAGACGCTTGCAAGGAAAATGGTGTTGGATAATGCCATGCTCAGATACCTCGATGGAGACAGCAATACGGTAAGTAATCCCAATGAGAATTTTGCAAGGGAGTTCCTTGAATTATTCACAATTGGAAAAGGCCCACAAATCGGCGAGGGCAACTATACCAATTACACCGAGGATGATATTGTCATTGCATCCAGATTATTATCCGGTTGGAATGACTCGGACAGACCCACACCTCCTGACAATGCCTACATTGATTTGGATACGGGACTCCAAGCAGGCTTCCCGGATTATAACAAGCACAATCCCGACGATAAGGTATTCAGTTCGGCATTTGGCAATATCACCATCCCCGGAGCAGTCAACACCTCTGACATGGACAGGGAACTGAACGACTTCGTGGATATGATATTCAACCAAACAGAGACGGCCAAGGCCATCTGTAGAAGATTGTATCGTTACTTCGTCAGGGCCAGTATCAGCAGTACTGTTGAAAGTCAGATTATTACTCCTTTGGCCAATACCATGAGGAACAATAACTATAGCCTAGAAATCACCCTGAAGCAATTATTGAAAAGCCAACATTTTTATGACGAGGATGATAGTACGGTAGGTGACCACATCATTGGGGGAATCATCAAGAATCCCATTGAACTCCTATTCCCAACCATGACATTCTTCCAAATCGGAATTCCTGATGTGTATACAGATACCAAGGAACATTACAACGAATGGTATTTCCAATCCGTCATTGACACGATATTCAATCAGGCCAGTCTGAGTGTATTATCCCCTGATGCAGTAGCCGGGTATCCCGCTTATTATCAGGAACCGGGTTATGATAGGAACTGGATCAATGCCAGTTCAATGGTAGCCCGCTACAAGATTCCTGAAATGTTCATTACAGGTAACCGAATCCTCAAGGGTGGAGACCTAGCAATAGGTGTTCAGATAGACCTTGTCGATTTCCTTGAAAATGGAGGTATCATTTCCAATGCATTCATTGCGGAAACCATCGTGACGGAACTGACCGATTATCTTTTTGCACATCCCGTGAGTGCCGAACGATACAATTACTTCCTCAATGAGGTATTCCTTGAGGGTGCCCCTTCCTTCGATTGGACATTGGACTGGGTAGAATATCAGAACACAGGGGATGATGCTGCTGTCCGGATTCCTTTGGAGAGCCTTTTCAAGGCCCTACTCTATTCCCAGGAATACCAAATGATGTAATAACTATTCAAACGCTACGAATTCTATTCGTCCAAATACATGATGCATGAAAAGGCGAGATTTTTTCAAAAATTCACTTACTGTCGGAGCAGGCTCATTTCTTCTGAGCCAGTTACCATTCAAAACATTCGCTACGGAGGACATGCTCCCCTTACTCAATTGTCCCGATGTATCTGACAGGGTACTGGTCATTATTTTCCTGAAAGGAGGTAATGACGGTGTCAATACCCTTATACCCACTGACCAGTATGGTACATATATGTCCCATCGACCGGGTATCGGGCTTTCAATGACTGGTTCCAATGCCCTGATGGCCTTGGACAACACACTACCTGTTACGGACCAGATTCATTTGCATCCGGCCATGACCGCTTTCAAGAATATGTACGATGCAGGTACTGCCCGAATCATACAAAGTGTGGGCTATCCGGATATCAATGGTTCCCATTTCAAATCCACAGACCTTTGGTTGTCCGGTGGAGATGGTACACCTGCGAATAATAATTTCACCAATGGTTGGATTGGCCGTTTCCTAGGAACTACATTCCCCGGACTATATGGAAATCCAATCTTGGAATTCCAAGATCCATTGGGGATACAACTCGGAGATAGGAAACCTTCCCTGAGTTATCACAATCATGACGGATTCTACGTTGCTGCTAACCTTTCGCAACAAGAACCCGGAGGATTATACGACCAAATACAAGGTATCGGAACACCAGGCCACGCTGTGCTTGGTAATTCAGAATACGACCAACATATCTCCTATATCATGAATGTGGAGAACAGTACCAACGTATATGCCCAAAGAATTACGGAAGTATTCAATGCAGGTACTAATTCCGGAACCGTATATCCATCCACTGACCTTTCGGATCAATTGCGTACTGTGGCCAGAATGATTGCCGGTGGTAGTAAGACCAAGGTATTCATGGTACACCTTGGTGGATTCGATACCCATGCACTCCAAGTGGAATCAGGCTCACCACACACTGGTGAGCATGCAGAATTATTATCCAATCTTTTCAGTTCCGTAAAGGCATTCCATGAGGATCTCAATAATATGGGACTGGAACAAAGGGTCGTATCGGCTAGTTTCTCCGAATTCGGAAGGCAGGTTATAGAGAATGGTAGTTTAGGAACAGACCACGGAACCCTAGGCCCCATGTTCATGTTCGGTTCGGCGGTAGAACCGGGTATCAGTGGAGCCAATCTCGACCTTAGTGATATTTCTTCAGGTGGAAAACCTCACGAAACACAAATGCAGTTCGATTATCGCCAAGTCTTCAGAACATTGATACAAAACTGGTTGGGTGCGAGTGATGGAGTGGCACAATCCACCCAATTCGATGCCTATCCTATCATACCGGGATTGTTGGCAACCAACATGATTGTGGACCCATCCTGCTATGTGGATACATATGTGGCCCAAATCAGGCTCAAGGCTAAGGTATACTTAGAGGGATTCTATGACACCATTGAAGGCAACATGAGAAGAAGCCTGAATGATAAAGGACTCATACCGCTCAACCAACCTTACAACACTGCCCCATTCAATTACACAGGTACGGAATCCGTAGAAAATGTGAAATGGAATGCCGTGGATTGGGTACTTCTGGAACTTCGAGAAGGAGGCGATATCAATAACGTTGTAACCAGGCAGGCAGCATTCGTCAATACCGATGGAAATCTAATGGACCTTAACGGTGACGTTGGAATCATATTCAAGAATGTGAATGCCGGTGCTTACTACCTAACGGTTTACCATAGGAATCACATTGCTGTCGTGAGTAGTAATCCGATTTCATCCACCGATGATTCAGTCTTCGATTTCACTACGGGAGTTGCGTCGGCATACGGTACGAACCAACTCAAGAATCTTGGTGGTGTATATGCCATGTACGCAGGTGATTATACTGCCAATGGTTTGAATAATATTGATGATTACAATGCATGGGAAGCCAATAACGCCGAAATCAATCAGTACATCAATATTGATGGTGACGGTAATGGTGTGGTAAACAATCAGGATTACAACCTGTGGAAAAAGAACCAAACCCAATCCGGTGACCCAATCATCCAACAATAAGACCAAATACAAACATTCATAAGAAAGACGGAATCCATGAGATTTTTATCATATACTTTATTCATCATATTCTTCTTTTCCTCCTTGGTTAATACCCAAGCTCAGGGATTGGAATTACAAGGCGTTGGAGGAATCGATTGTTCTGACAATCTTTTCCATCTCACTTTCCAGGTACGCTCCAATGACGCCACGACCTTGGACCTCGGATCATTCTCCATCTATTTCACCTTTGATGATGAAACGATGAGCTATGATTCATTCAATAGTCTGAATTTTGATGGCAGCGACAACTGTAATGCGGGGGCTGCTGCCTGGGGCATTCCCAAACATAGTCATTATGGTAGTGCATTCAACATGAACTTTGTACTGAAGGAGGGAATGGGAGCCAATAGTTGCCCTACGCTGGACAATAATTGGACAGACATCGTAGACATCACATTCAATGTTACCGACTTCCCCCAAGAGGCAGACTTTGCTTTCATCAATGATTTCATCCATTTCAACAATCACATTCCCAATGACGGCACCAGTGCCATACCTGTAGTCATTACCAGCTGGCATATTAACAACTGCCTTGGGGACTTTGATAATGACGGAATTGGGGACGATACCGACAATTGTCCATTCGTAGCCAATCCTGGACAAGAGGATTTGAATAATAACAATATCGGTGATATCTGTGAGGTAGGCTGTGATTTGGAAGCATACACAGGAGGAGATATCATTATTTGTGAAAACGATTTCGTTACACTGGCTGCAAGTGGTATAGGAGGTACACCTCCATACACTTTTGAATGGAGCACAGGCGATATGAGTGATTTCGTAAACATCACTACTGATACTGATTCCAGTTTTTATGTTTCAGTAACGGATAGTGAGGGCTGTATAGATATCGACACCATTAATGTCAACATCAGTGATATGTTTGTGGAGACCGCATTGATTATCCTCCAAACCAGTCCTTGGTCTTATCTGGACACCATATATGATGGGGATGTCATCAACTTCTCCGACTTACCCGAATTGTATCGTCTTAGAACCATTACGGAGGGTACATTTGAGAGTATGTCCTTGGATTTGAATGGCCCCATTGTTTATAACAGGGAAGACAATTCATCCCGATATGATTTCTGGATGCCCAATTCGGGAGGTAATGTCCAGCTGGTACCTGGAACCTATACCATGAACCTTACCCCATATAGTCAGGATGATTGGATAGGAATCAGTTGTATGAATACCAGCCTGACATTCACCGTTGTATCCGATTGTAACATAGAATTGGGACAGGATACTTCATTCTGCTTGGGTGGATCCACAATCCTTGATGCCACATCAGATGGAGTGGCTCCGTTCGACTACATTTGGAGCACGGGCGAAACCACACCAACCATTACAGCCGCACCTACGGAAGATACCCAATATAAAGTTACGGTAACGGATGCCAATGGTTGTTCTGTTGTGGATTTCAGAAACTTCGAAGTACATAATAGTGGAGTCATTGACCGTCTAATCATCCTTGATTTGGTTTCGGGCATGGCATACGACACCATCGAGGGAGGAGAAGTATATGTTGCTGATGATTTACCATTATCCTATACGATTGCTGTTGATTCTGACATAGATATAGAGGGTAGTGTGATTTTCGACATGACAGGAGAAGTCAATGATGGTAGTACATCCAATGTTGTTCCTCACCATCTGAATGGTGATGGTATCCCATTGAATCTACCCATTGGTAATTATACCGTTGAAGCTACAGCCTACGAGGGAAATAATGGAACTGGGGAAAGTTGTAGTTCCGTGAATTATTCCTTTACAGTAATCAGTTGTCCTCGTGTGGAGATGGAAGACGAATTGATATTTTGTACTTCCATATCATCCAATACAGTAGAGACAATTACTCCCATCATTACTGGTAACAGTGCACCATATTATTATAATTGGAGTGATGGAACCAATCAGGATCATATTGATATTCCACAACCACTCACCACGACCATGTACTATCTTTCTGTCACCAATGACATTCCGCTTTGTGGTACGACAGAAGACAGTATCGAAGTATTCGTAAGCGATATCGACATTACCAGTATCGGTTTGGTGGATTTGGATAATAGCGCTGCACTATACAAGACCATGCGTGATGGGGATGTTTATAATATTCAGGACCTGCCCGCTAATTACAACATAGAAGCATTCGTAACAGGAGCAGTCGGTAGTGTATATTTCTATCTTTCCGGAGATTTAGCGGATGGAGATACTGAAAATGGCAGCCCATACCGATACAATGGAGACAATACTCCAACAGCTTTACCGGTTGGGAATTACACCATGACAACCAATATTTATACCCTCCCCTCCGTACAAGGGCCGAGTTGCGAAGAAATCGTAATTGACTTTGAGGTGGTGGATTGTATGATGCCACCCATTGCAGGTACAGAAAAGGATGTTTGTGAATCCCATTCCGCTAATATCCCTACAACCAACACATGGACTGACATCACGGATGAGAATGGACACGTCCTTGCTTCCTTTAAGGATCCCGGCACTGCCAATCTACAAAATGTCACCGTGGAAATGATGAGAAGTTCGGATATCAATACCATGGATTTCCCATCAGGTGGAGCGGTTAAGTTATTGCCCAGACATTTCCATTTGTCTTCTTCCAACTATGCCAGTGGTGTCGCATTCCCGGAGCCGATTTCCGTAAGGCTTTACTTTACAGAAGAAGAATTGGCTAGAATGAATGGTTCTGCTAATGGCGATTATGGCTTATCCAACTATACTGGTTCACAATTGATCCTGAGTCATTATTTTGGTAATAATCTGGATTGCGACCATAGCAATAATACAATGAACGACTCCAATGCCGAACAACCATCATTCACATATTCCAGTCATTCATGCAATGGTCATTATATAGAATTCGAAATCAGTCATTTCTCTGAATTCATCCTGCACGAGCCAATGGGATTATTACCTGTGGAATTAATTTCATTCGATGGAGAATTAGTGGGCAAGCGTACAAGACTGAATTGGGAAACAGCATGGGAAGAAAATGTCCTGATGTTTGAAATCGAAAAAAGTCGCAATGCGGCAAGTTGGGAAAAAATCGGTTTCGTACATGCCAATAATACTGCCAGCCAATACGAAGCATGGGATGAGGAGACATCCTTTGGAAATAATTATTATAGATTAAGAATAATTGATTTGGATGGCACTTTTGAATATTCCAATATCGCACAAATATATCTGGAACAGGAAATCCATTCCATAGGAGAAATCACACCCAATCCGATTCGAAATACCGATTTCAGAATTCCAATGACACTCATGAATGGAGAAAGTGTAGAAATACAAATTTCCAATAGTCTGGGACAAATCGTCAAGACATTGAATAGGGATTTACCGAAAGGTGAAGTCTCCATAGAATTTAATTACAGGCATTTCCCAAGCGGTATTTATTGGATGAACATTCAATTAGGAAATAAGAATTATCTGAGAAAATTCGAGATTATCAGATAAGGGTAATCCAAATTAAATAATGAAGTTGTTTGACCGAGGGGATGGATTTAAAATTAAATCCATCCCCTCGGCACTTGAATCAAAGCATAAATACATGTATATTTGTATTAACAACTGATTTATTTATTAACACCAAAAAAACAACTTCTTCAAACAACCCTATTTACTTACTTTCCATAAGGCTATTTTCCAAAAGATTCTTTCCAAAAAAGAATAGTATCATTCTTAGTTATACATCCTAAAATGTATGATTAAAAATAGCATAACTATTTCTTACAGGTAAGTATCCTAATCTATTTCAGGAATTGGAATTACTGAACTGCTTCTACCCAAAAGACTGATGCAGAACAGTCCTACTTTTGTCTTTTATTTCATTTTTAAAAATATATTACCATGAAACAATTTTCTTTTATTTTACTAACAACTATCGCCATTTTAATGCTCATGCTCCCCTCCATTAAAATGGAAGCCCAGTGGGGCGGATCCACTACCAACACAGGTAAAATCAACCGTTGGGGACATGTAGGTATCGGCGTAGCTGACCCACAAGTCAGACTGGACATCAGCAATGATAATAGTCCTGCCATTAGAATCAGCGACCAAACCCTTGGTTCCAGTATTTTTCTTACCGCTATCAGTACGGACGGTTTCTACTCCAATGAGGCCAAGGCTGGAGATGTAGCGCTGATTACAGGAGGTAGCGCTACAGGAAATCTGATTATCGGTTCCAGAAGCAGTGATAATATCCTGTTCACCACAGGAAACTGGAGTACGGAAGAAACCCGAATGAGCATCGGAGCTGACGGAAAAATCAAAATCGGTTCAAACCTCGGCACACTCGAAACCCCAGGGAATTATAAATTATATGTCAAGGATGGTATCCTGACTGAAAAAATCAAGGTAGCCCTACATGACGACCCTAATAACTGGGCGGATTATGTATTCGACAATGATTATGAACTCATGCCTTTACAACAATTCAGGAAATTCATTACCACCCACAAGCACTTACCCAATATCCCGTCATCACAAGAATTAATTGATGGAGGCGGTGTGGAATTAATGGAAATGACGCGCCTACAAATGGAAAAGATTGAAGAATTAAGTCTCTATATTCTTCAATTGGATGAAAGAATGAAAAAACTGGAAGAAGAAAATGAGGAATTGAGAAACCAATTAGATGCCAAGTAGTATCAAGGGTTTCAATATTCTATTTTTTCTCTTACTAATAATTCTTTCTTATTATGAAAAAGACTATATCAATTATATTATTCATTATTTCAGTTTATTCGTTACCCGTTTTTTCCCAAGGACCACCACTCAAGGATAAAAACTTGGAAATGTATTGGTACTACCGACACAGACTCAAGAACATGTTCATGAAAATAGGTCCTAATTCCGGAGAAAGCCTACCCGCTGCATCCAGAAGTTGGCAGGCATTCGGGAATAATTTTGTAATTAATGATGACCAACTCCCTAATGCCCTGATGAAATGGGGCGATACTACATTCGATTTAGGTCATTACCTTGGAGTACTCGCTACCGAATACCGACTCCTCACAGATAACGGACAACTGGCCGCAGCGGAAAAAACCAAGACGGAATTGTTTTATGCACTCGGTGCCTTGAGCAGACTGGATTTCCTAGGGGATTGTACGGATCCTTACTATTTTCCCTGTTCTAACAATGGTTATTTCATCAGGGATGATGTCTATAAGGTATTAGATTCTGATGAAACAGGCAATCCCACACTCAGCAACCTTATCTTACCTCCAGGATACAGTCCAACAGGCGGATTCGTATGGCAAAATAGTCGCGATTTGGTAGGACAGCCCTTACTTGAAAATCATTTCAATCAGGCCAAGAAACTGGAATTATTCGATATGCCTCCAGTATATAAGGTAGGAAGTTCGGATTACTCTGATACGAACGGACGGAACAAGGAAATGAGTCAGGATCAGGTCTACCATCTATTATTGGGATTGACGCTCGTCCATGTCCTTATGGATTCGGGCACATTAAGTCTTCAAGACCTAGCTGGAAATCCAATTACGAATGATTTCAGAGCACAGGCCATGACCCTGACCATGGATATCGCACAACACTGTTCACAGGATTGGACGGCCATCAAAACACCAGTACAGAGTGCTGTGCTGAGGGGCTGGGATATGACATTCTTTGCACATGGATATTCCAAGGTTCTGGAAAAGAAGTTCGGAGCTTTCTCCTACAATGCAGATAATCTGTCCATATTCTGGAATTCCATCAATCCCAATTCTGGACTGGGTACAGGGATTCCATCTCAGATACTTTCCATTAATGTGGACAATAGGCATATGGCTGCGACTCTTGGAGCTTTATCGAATGGCTGGGGCAATGATACCGAATCCACCATCATCATTCTTGGAGGATCAGATGGTTGGAATCCATTCTATATAGCACTCAACCAGCTGTTGTACTCGGGTGGTAATTCTAGTTCCATCTGGTTTCTTAATAGTGATACGGCTTATGAGAATTTGTTCGATTCCGCACCTTGCCATGGACCGAAGTTACTCGTCCATAATCAGGATACAGAATTGCATTTCTCATTCAAGTGTTGGGAATTGGATTTGTATAGCCAAGGAGCATATGAAATCGAGCAAATCAAGAATCACTTGTACCAACCCGGTATAGAACTGACCGCACAACAGGAACAGGAGATACTTACGAAAGCCTATGAATTATGCGACCAAGTCAATACTTCAGTTTTTGATGAGATTAATACCCAGATACATGTAACGATTCCTAACCCATTGTATCATGTCTATCCGTACGAACATCATCCCGGATGGCACTCGACTTCCAAATTCATCAAAACTTGGGAGAAACAATTGAATGGGGATCCTCTTAATGAGGGATATTTTAACGGACTGGATTATATGTTGGTACACAACCTTTATTATCTGACCAGTAACCATGCCTTACCTAACTATGAGGATATAGAGGACAGGCATTATTCCAATTCGTTATATTCCTTTATCAATTCAGATCCATCCACTTTGGACGAAAGGAATATTATCGGAATTAGTACCCTGACAGCCGATAATAAAATTTTTCCCTCGAGTAGTATCCCAGCAACAGCGGGTAATCCCAAACAGATTCATTACAAGGCCAATGACTGGATTACCCTGGAACCGGGATTCGAAGTGACTCCTGAATTAAATGATGATATCTTTACTGCAAATATCGTTTCACAATTTGAATGCGATGACTATGGATACCACAGGATTGCACAATCGGATGATGGTACCAAGGAATTGATTCAAAAGGGATATTACAAAAACCATAAATATATTATACCTGATAAAAAGGAGGCAACTACGACTGTGGATATCAAGGAACCTGAACTTTCGGAAGAAAAAATATCCACTCGTTCAGATTTCAGTGTTGCACCCAATCCCAGTCAGGGGACATTCACTTTCAGTGCTAACAATTTGGATCCTAATTCGGAACACCAACTTATTATTACAGACGTACTTGGTCAAATAATTATTTCCAAGAACTATGCATCATCCACAATGATCAGTGATAATAGTTTCCTTGAATCCAACTTGGCAAAAGGAACATACTTCTTAATTCTGAAAACGGATGAATCTATACTATTCACAGAAAAAGTAATTATTCAATAAAGTGTACTTTATTATCCTATGAATAGTTTTTTAATAAATATCCGCTATCCTTTATAAAGGATAGCGGATATTTATTAAAGTAAATTCAGATCTGTCTTAATTCCTGCTATTCGCAATTTCTTCTCCTCAACTATCGGAGGTGCAGCCCTGAATGCACAATCGGGCATGGAACAACGCTCACAAGTTGTATTGACTTTCCTTTTTGGCAAATCGGGGTCACTCAAAAAACGCAAGGTTTTCCTAAGGGCTTCATTCACATGCAATCCTAGTGTAACACTAACTCCGTCGAACTTCCCTCCATCATCACCCTTGGCAAAGGAAAGGCACAAATATTCGTTTGGACTTTCCCAGTAATCAGAAATCTGAACATCTGCCACAATTGAATTTTTCTCTCCCAGACTTTTTCCTGTCCGTAATTTCTTAATGATATTCAACGATACCCATTTCCTACAATAATGCTCATTGTTTTCATTGGCATACGGATTATGCAAACGGGACAAATGGATTTCCTTGGTTATTCCGAATTCCTTTAAGTTATTCTGACCCACCAATCTTAAGAAGAATAAATCATTCAACCCGAATCTACCCGGCAGGATATTCGTCAAACGCTGAAGCAACATTTCCGGAGTAACACAATATTCATCCAAAAATCCAAGGAACTTACTCCCATCCCATTGTGGCAATTGTGCAAATGATTTAATATCCGATGTAATTAAATCACCATCCATTAAAAAGGCTGCAGAAAAATAAGACGCCTTGAAATTATTCAATAATTTCTCGAAACTTTCCACTTCTAATATTCGGGTTACATAGGGTCTTTCTTCCAACTCTAAAAACTGGAAACCTATTTCACGAGCCAACAGAAAATTAATTTGGGACTCTTTCAAATGGGGTTGTATAAATAATTTATTTTCTTTCCTTGAAAAATAAGAACGTATACCCCTCAGGTTTTCATATTGATGAATTTGATTGTAATCCACTTGAATCCCAAAAACATCCTCAAGGATTTTATTCAAATCTTCCTGACGATATTTTCTTTTGATTTCAATCTGATGCGTTCCCTTAAAAATCCTGACTTCATCTTCTAATGTTGGAAAATAATTGTCATGTAAATCCTGATAAGAACGCAATGCCGTCTTATAAAAACTATCGCTTTTCATTTGGTACTTTCTCGCTACATTGAAAAGCGTACTAATGAATGCCGTAACCTTATCAGGCGTATTCGAAAATAATTCGAACAATTTGAATGTATCTATCCCGAACATATCCAAAGGGAAAATCTGTACGAATTCCGATGTCAACAAATCAATAATGGGTTGGAGTTTCTTATCTGACTTGGTGGAAACCATCTCATCATATTCCAAGTCCATGGCTTGTGCCAATGCACGAATCTTAGCCGGCTTGGGATACTTCTTCCCTTTTTCTACCTCATGGATATAGGACAAGGACATTCCGGCCTTTTTTGCGAGTTGCTGATAAGTCAGTCCCAATTGTTGGCGATGATATTTCACCTTGAATCCGAAAATCATCTTGATGATGTCATTATCCGTTATCATGTATGATATGCTAATTATTTGCAGGAAGTCCAAAATGATATGAAATCCCAATCCTTGTATTATCTCACATCAAATGTAGCAAAAAAGCGTAAAATATTTTTTTAGCGAAAATTTCGCTTTTAGAGGAAACATCGTATCTTGCATTTACGTTAGACTAATAAAGGCCCCAAAAAACCAGTCTAAATCAAATTATCATTATGACCAATACAACCATCCACACCGTGGAGGGGCTAGAAATCAATGCCCCTATCCAAGAGGGATTCAAACATATCCTTACTACCGAGGCCCTAACTTTCCTCAGAGCGCTACACATTGCATTCGCTGGCAGGCGAAAGTTACTTCTTGACAACCGGGTACAACGCCAAGAAACCATCAATAAGGGCATACTTCCCAATTTCCTAGAGGAAACGGCCCATATCAGGCAAAGTGAGTGGAAAGTGGCACCTCTACCGGCTGACTTGTTGGATAGGCGAGTCGAAATCACTGGTCCTGTAGATCGGAAAATGATTATCAATGCATTGAATTCAGGAGCCAAGGTATTCATGGCAGATTTCGAGGATAGCAATACTCCCAGTTGGAACAATGCCATCCAAGGACAAATCAACCTTAGGGATGCCATCAGGGGCAATATCACTTTCGAAAATAAAACAAAGGGCAAATTCTACCAACTGAACGAAAAGACGGCTACACTGATGGTACGCCCTAGAGGATGGCACCTACTAGAAAAACACCTTACCGTCGATGGTGAACCAATGCTTGGTGGTCTGGTCGATTTCGGATTATTCTTTTTTCACAATGCCAAGGCATTGATTGCTAAAGGAAGTGGCCCATATTTCTATCTGCCAAAACTGGAAAGCCACCTAGAAGCCAGACTTTGGAATGATGTATTCGTCTTTGCCCAAGACTACCTAGGCATTCCACAAAGAACCATCAAGGCTACCGTACTGGTCGAAACCATTATGGCATCTTTCGAACTCCATGAAATCCTTTATGAACTGAAAGACCATTCGGCAGGACTGAACTGCGGAAGATGGGATTATATCTTTTCCTACATCAAAAAATTCAGGAACCTCCCTGAATTCCTTGTCCCGGATAGAGGCCAGGTTACAATGTCTTCCCCTTTCATGAAAGCATATTCCCAACTTGTGGTACAGACTTGTCATAAAAGAGGAGTACACGCCATGGGCGGCATGTCAGCTTTCATTCCTGTGAAGCATAACCCAGAAGCCAATGATAAGGCCATCAAGAAAATCGTAGCCGACAAGTTACTGGAAGTCAATAATGGCCATGACGGGACTTGGGTTGCCCACCCCGGATTGGTACAAGTGGCAATGGATATATTCGACGAGGCCATGCCCGGAGATAATCAAATCCATAACAAAAGAACAGATGTCCGCGTATCAGCCAAGGACTTGGTGGAGGTTCCTTTGGGACAAATTACGGAACAGGGCCTCAGAAAAAACATCAATGTGGGCATCCTCTACATAGAAAGTTGGTTGCGAGGGAATGGGGCCGCAGCTATTTATAACCTCATGGAAGATGCAGCCACTGCGGAAATATCGAGAAGTCAGGTCTGGCAATGGTTAAAGAGAAAAGCAAAGATGGACAATGGCGCTTCTGTCACGCTTTCATTGTACGAACAACTATTGGATGAGGAAATGGATAAAATCAAGGAATTAGTAGGTGAGCAATCATTCGAAAAGGGGCGGTTCCAAGAAGCCAAAAGTTTGTTTGACCGACTGGTAAGACAAGAGGAATTCATTGAGTTTTTGACACTGCCGGCGTATGAGATGTTAAAATGTTGATAAGTCTCACAATCTTATCATCTAATTATTTACTAATCCAAAAAGTCCCAACAGTAGCGGCAACTACTATCAGGACTCACAATATTAATTAACGAATTATAAAGATAACAAGAATGAGCAAGGAAATCAGAATCCAGCGACTAGAACAAGAATGGAAGAACAATCCGAGGTGGGAAGGTGTGGAGCGTCCATACACTGCAGCTGATGTTTTCAGACTAAGGGGTACGATTGACATCGAATACACATTAGCCAAACAAGGAGCCCAAAAACTTTGGCATAAGCTAAAGACCCAAGACTTTGTAGCGGGTCTTGGAGCATTGACGGGCAATCAGGCCATACAGGAAGTCCAAGCGGGTTTGGAGGCCATTTATCTGAGTGGGTGGCAGGTAGCAGCTGATGCCAATCTTGCAGGCCATATGTATCCTGACCAATCACTCTACCCAGCCAATTCTGTCCCATCTGTGGTAAAGCGTATTAATAACGCCCTACTTAGGAGGGACCAAATCCAATCCGTATCAGGCGAAGGCAGCCTTGATTATCTGGTGCCGATAGTAGCGGATGCAGAAGCGGGATTCGGAGGCAATCTGAATGCCTATGAACTCATGAAAGGAATGATTGAGGCAGGAGCTTCAGGTGTACATTGGGAAGACCAGTTATCCTCCGCTAAGAAATGTGGCCACCTAGGAGGAAAGGTACTTGTACCGACACAAGAAGCCATCAACAAATTGGTAGCAGCACGTCTGGCAGCGGATGTGATGGGTGTCCCTACGGTCATCATTGCCAGAACGGATGCGGATGCAGCTGATTTGCTGACTTCGGACGTGGATGAGAGAGATCGAGTGTTCGTGACCGGCGAACGCACCTCTGAGGGATTCTACAGGGTAAGAAATGGTGTGGATCAAGCCATCGACAGGGGGCTTTCCTATGCTCCATACTGCGATTTGCTCTGGATGGAAACTTCCCACCCTAGTCTGGAGGAGGCCCGTCAGTTTGCCGAGGCGATACATGCAAAATACCCCGGAAAAATGTTGGCATATAATTGTTCGCCATCATTCAATTGGGCTGCTAAACTGAGTCGTAAGGAAATGCTCACATTCCGCGAGGAATTGGCGAAGATGGGATTCAAATTCCAATTCATTACCCTAGCCGGATTCCATGCATTGAACACGTCCATGTTCGAAATTTCAAAAGCCTACAAGGAAAGAGGAATGGCCGGGTATTCCGAATTACAGGAAAGGGAATTCGCGTTACAAAAAGATGGATTCACTGCAGTAAAACATCAGACATTCGTAGGTACACAATATTTTGATTTTGTACAGAATGTAGTCCAACAGGGAAACTCGTCCACCACTGCGATGGCAGGCAGTACCGAAGAAGAACAGTTTGTACACTGATATAAAAAAGTTAGTTTAACTTACTTGGTTTAAGGTTTGAAATAGGTAGTTTCCAAAAGTGGGAACTACCTTCTTTTTAACTTGGAATCATGTTGGGGTATAAATTCTTTTTGCAGTAATGTTATCCTAATTGCTTCGGCTAGTTTTTCATATCCTGCCTGATTATGGTGTTTATCAATCGGCCAGAAATATGTTTCATAATTAGTGGGTAAGATTAATTTTTCTTCAATTAATACTTCCTTTAAATCTATGATTTCAATTTTGTGATCAGAATTTATTTCCTCAAATAAAATATCCATGACATGCTTCCTATCTATTTCAAACTCTATCCCCAAAGGATGGGTAAATATGGCATATTCAATTTTTTTCGGTGATAATAACCGAATATATTCATCCACAACATCCCTTATTTCTTTTGCAGAATCCCGAATGATTCGATTTTCATTTTCCGCCCCATTCATTCTCAATAAATTCTCATTATACCCCATTGCACGAATTACAATTCTGAACATCCTACTCGATGCATATAAGGGTTCGAAAAATGGCGGTGCATTATACTGTACCGTAGAATCGGGCTGGAATCGGGAAAGTCCGCCCTTAATGGGTATATCCTGAATATAATCCGTTGAATTCATGATGGATATCACCAAGTCGGGTTGGTATTGCATGAGTTGGTCCCGCAACAAAGGAAAACAAGCCACAATATCGCTACCACTCACGCCTGCGCCTAGTATTCGTATAGGCGGGAGCGAATCCATGGCAGAGAGTTTCTGCTGCAACACCTGAGGAAAAGATGCTTCAAAAGGAACCCCTACCCCCTCGGTAAAGGAATCACCCAAAAAGATAATCCGAAACTCGTTGCTATCCTTTTCCAACGGAAATTCATCTCCTATGATTCCAATCGAATTCGTTTTTTTGACAAAATTGAATTCCTTTCTTTTGATGTCTACTGTAACATTAGGTGTCCATGTATGATACCATGTAATATTCCCACGATTCACCCAATTAGAAAGATACTGATTCTCATTTTTCTCCGCATATGTGGATAAGAACCCGATACTCCAAAAAACAATTTCGATTATACATAAAATAATAAAAAAGGAATAAAGAGATAATTTAATATTAGGATAATTCTTACCTCTTAGTTGTTCACCACATTCAATTAGAATATAAAAAATAGACAAGAATGCCACGGGAATAATCAGACTTGGATAATGCTTCAGCATGAGCCCGATATTCATTATGATAAAAATCACCCAAAATACAATCCACTTTTTTTTCATTTCCCCATCCATCTTTTTACAAAAACAGGAATCCCAGGTTGCCTTAGCCAATTCAAGAATTTATTCCACCAGAGGCATACCACATCTTTCCAAAATGTTTGTAATACCAAAATAATATATGGAATCTGAATGAATTCAATGGATAGGTCATCATGGTGTTGCTTATAGAGGTAAGCCAGTGCCGAATGTTCGATACAGGAATGCTTCGGAACTTTCCTACTCCGCCATTCCTCATTCAGCCAATGAATAAAATACCATTCCTTTTTTATGGAATTAAATCTTAGTAATTTTTCGATCACCTCCCATCTGTCGAGGTTACTTGTTCGGTGATAAATAAAATCGGATAAACCGTGTTCCTTGATTTGTTGATTCAGTATTTCGATGGGCATGAGCCAAGCAGTATTCTCCTTGGATATTTTTCTTTTTGCCTCATCATAGCAATCTTTCATCAAGGCACTTCCCTTGGGACATTTCATTACATTCCCAACCATATTCAACACATCATGGGAACGAAAAAAATAAGGTGTATCAAATGCCAGTGGCTGTAGGCAGGTCACATCCATATCCACCCACCATCCACCATACTCATACAGTAACTTATACCTGAAAATATCCGAGAATCCGGCATAGCTTCCTTTTCCATGTCCCCATTCATTGCTATTCACATAAGAAAATACATCCTTGGACGGAATGATTTCAGAAGCATCATGAACAATGGTTTCCTTAGGAAGTGCTGTTTTGAGTTCATCATATAACCACAAATGGAATTCGTGTCCCTGACGAACGAACGAGCGAATCGTTAGGAGTTCCAAAGGGCTCAACTCCTCCCCAATCCACAAACCATGGACAATCTTGTTATCGTTGGACAGATGATTTCGCAAGTCTTCATTTTTCTGATGGAGCAGGGGGTGCCTCCATCTCTTTCCACTCCAAACCTAAGTGTTTTTCCACGTCTTGCCAAAGTTTCCATTCCTTATCCCCAAAATGGTGGTAGATATGAATCAAATGAGGACGGATATCCTCCCCGGCGTTATCCAGTCTGAATGTAAGGTCACCTTTGTAGCGCATGGTCGGATGGTAATAGTCCGCTAGAAAATTATAGGATAGTGGCAATGTCTTATGCTTTTCCAAGCCCAATTTCCATACGGTAGCTATCAGGGTTCCTTGGTCACGAGTCAGCCAATTGGGCAAATCGAATGCAGCCAATGTCCATTGGTGCCACTGGTCGAGAAAAGGCACGGAGTCCTGGTTGAACAGGAAAACACCACCATTCCAATGTTGGAAATTCGGTTCCTTAACATCCACACCCAAATCATCCTTTATTGCCTTTTGTAAACCATCACTCATATGGGCCTTCAGAACCAAACCATCCGCATCTTTCCAGGCCGCCATCCTGGAATCCCAGACCAATCCGGTTTCTTTTTGTGTGTTACGAATCACATAGCCTGCATCCTTGACAATCTCCTGGGTTGCGGTATCCAGCCAGTACTTGTATTCCTCACTATATACGAAGCCCCTTTTCTCCCAAAACAGCTTGAACTCAAATTCGGGATCGAATAACCGTTGTCCATTCAGATCCGACCAGGATTGTTGTAATCCATTCCAAACAAAACCCTCCCCTTTCATAAATGAGACAAAGTCAGGATAGGAATCAATGGCGAGTCCCTTTCGCTTGAAATATCTTTCTGCTTTCCTGAATTGTGATTTAATGTTTTGCTTCGTCAGAAAGCGCATTCCCTTACGGGGAATCCTCAACAATCCGCCTTTCAGAATCAATGATGACCAATGATTTTTCCGCCGCTCCAGTACATCTAATCTATCCCGGAGCATGTGTGTATAGTCATGATGCCTCATTTGTTCCAGAAACCTACTCCTACGGGATTCGAATTCCTGAATGGATTCGTTGAGTTTGTTTTCCATTCTCAATTTATCACCTGTATAGTAGGCTTCCCATTCCGCATTCGCTTTTTCCCAAGCCTCCAAACGAGGGTGATCATATTGTTTTCCATCCTTTTGGGATGCAAAATGGGACAGCGTTTCATCCAGCTGTTTCCGTAACCATAGGTTCCTTGCATTCGTTTCGAAATCCAATACTGCCGTAGGACTGAATTGTCTCATCCTACAATGGTCGGTACAGAATGTAATCGGACTTTGGTACTGCCTGAATACTCCATCACAGCCCTCATCCAAGGCCAATATATCCGTATCCAGATAGCAGTGTGGTTCTTCTCCCAATTCCACGAATTGGTGAATACCCGTTTTGAGATAAATGGATGCCTGATGATGGTTGTATTGTAATGGAGTCTTGATGTCTATGATATCATCATGTTCAATATCACATTCGTTCCTTGAGGTATCGGTCAACACCAGAATCTCCCTTTGGGAAAATCGTCTTAGGAATCCCAAAGCATAATTGAGGGTACGAATGTGTTCGGCACCACCACACACGACGAATATGAATTTTCCTTTCATCCCTATGATTCCAGTAAGAATAATTGCTTCAATTCCTCCTTGGGTTTTTCAAGCATGTACATCAATATATTATCGTACAAAATATCAGAAGTAAAATCAATCTGTTCCAAGCGTTTCCTTATCACAATCGAATCATTGATTTCTTTTTCCATCCATTTCATCTTTTCATTGAGGACTTCTAATGTATGCTCTTTTTCCTTATCAGATTTAGAACGATCTTCCATTAACTTAACCCCCATGAAGGATAACAAATCCGAGAAATCCTGAATCATGGGCCCAGACCTAGGCAACTCAAGTTGATTCAATTTTGCCCTTATCTGAAGAATGAAGTCACGATAGTGGTTGCTATTTTTTTCATGAATAGGCCGAATCCTTTTGAATGAAAATGACTCCAAATAATCCACGACTTCTTCCAACGTTTCCTTTGGCATTGAAAAAATGGACATATGGGATGGATATACCAGATTATGAAAATATATAGGCGCGTCCAAGCCATTACAAAAACGAATAAATTTGGGTAGTTCTTTCCAGTTTGAAACCATTGCACAGGCAGAAATCCCAAAGAATGTATTCCTATTCCGAGTATATTCCCTAAACCATAATGTATTTTCCACTACCCTTTTCAAATTCGCATTCTTCCTGATACGGCCATAATTCTCGGATTCCAAGGAATCCATGGATATATTGATATGGAAATCAATCTTGGAAAGTATATTTCTCACCCGATTATTCAAGATGGTGCCATTCGTCTGAATGGATACCCGAATACGAGGATTCACTTCGATTATCCTTTCCCAAATCTGATAGTAAATTTCAATCAGGAAAGGTTCTCCTCCATAAAACTTGACTTCGGTCAAATGGGGCAGGAATTCATCCAATTGGGAGACAAAGGCATCATCATAGGGAATTTGCAAGGGCGGCCTATTCTCCCTATTCTTCCGAATAAGCGATGAAAAATCCCCACTACACATCTCACATTCCAGATTACATAGGTTACTCAACTCGAATTCTATCACGGATGGATAGCCATTATCATTCAGTGGGAGTTCGTCATATTGCTTGGCCTTTGTGCCATCTATGTTCCCAGCAAGGATTTGTTGGCCACAACCCCTACAACCCAAATTCAGATTATTGGAGGATATTGCATTCCTTAATCGCTGGGCTTTCTTTCCTTGCCATATCTCACTCAGGCTCATTTCTGGATAAGTCCCCAGGATATAGGTCCGATTAAAACAACAAGCCACTACATTACCACCATGACCAATGTACATATTCTTGAATGGAGCGAAGCATAGTTTAGGCTGAGGGCCCAAGGGACGCCTTTCGTTGTAGTATGCCAACTTTTCTTTTGTCAACCCATTCATTTCACACCCATTGTTGCCACCAATGTTCCAATACGGCCCATTTCCAAAGCCGCCAGTGGTCATTTTTAGCCACCATTCTCACCAATGCATTCTTCTGTAGGATACCATCTTTCAGTAATCTTCCATTGGAAAGTGTTTCCACATACCAATTGAAATTCATGTAGTAACGGTCAGGGCCGACAAAGCCTTGTTTCCTACGATTCAGAATGCTTTTGGGGAATGTATCTTTGATTTGTTCATGCAGCAACCATTTGGTTACCTTAGGATGGTAAAATACAGATTTATCCAAGGAAAACATAAACTCCACGAGTTCATAATCCAAGAAAGGAACCCGAACCTCCAGGGAATGCGCCATACTTGCCCTGTCAACCTTGGTCAGTACCAATTCACCCATAAATGACCGTATATCCATATATTGGCAATTCCGCAGAGGAGTGGCAAAACCAGGATAGGAAGAAGCATAAAAATCATTTTCCCTTTCGGGAATGAATTCATGATAATCAGGATGCAATGCCTGCTTCAATTCCGAATAGCCGTATTGCCCCATTGACATGGAATGTCCATAATGATTCAATAATTCATCCTTACTCCATTGTTTCTGACGTGCTACTTCCTTTTGCCATTCATAGCCTACGAATATTTCATCTGCACCCTCTCCTGAAAAAACCGTCTTGACTTTTCCGCTAGCCAATCGGCTCACCATATAAGTTGGAATGATTGAGATATCCGCTATCGGTTCATCATAATGATACATGAGCCGGGGAAGTAGGGAAAGTTGTTCATTACCCACAATGGTCTTGTGTAATTCCAAGCCTAACTCGTCCGCTACAATTTGTGCATATTGGTCCTCACTCTTTTCCCAATGCTGAAAACCGATGGTGAATGTCTCAGGTGGACGTCCTGATTGTGCCATGAAGTAAGCCAATGCAGAGCTATCATAACCACCACTCAGGAATGCTCCGACAGGTACGTCGCTCCTGAGATGATTCTTTACCGAACGACTCAATAATGAGTGGACTTCTTCGACAGCTTCTTGGTGACTTATCCTTTTGTTATCCGGTTTCAACTGCCAATAGGATTCCATCGACATACTGAATGTATCAAAATCAAATTCCAAATAATGGGCAGGCGGCAACTTCCCCACTTCTTTCCAAATGCTTTTGGGAGAGGGAATAAACCGATATGTGAAATAATCACAAACGGAAGAAAAATCAACATTCAAATGAGCAGTCCTACATTTTTTTATAGCTTTTATTTCTGATGCAAAAATGAATTGTTCAGCATTATGCAAAAAATATAGCGGCTTGATTCCAAAACGGTCCCGCACCAATAATAATTTCCTTTTTTCAGCATCCCATATCCCAAAGGCAAACATACCTTTGAGTCGTTGTATCAATTCCTTACCCCAATATTTGTATCCCAACAATATGACTTCCGTATCTGTACGGGTCCGGAATTGCATCCCCTCTGATTCGAGGATTTTTCTTAATTCAAGATAATTATATATTTCACCATTGAATGTGATATGATAACGTTGTTCCGCATCACACATGGGTTGTTTTCCCTTTTCGGATAAATCCAAGAAAGACAATCGTCGGTGGCCTAATGCTACTTGTGCATTTCCACTCATCCAAGTACCGAAACCATCCGGTCCACGATGCGTTAAGGTGTCCCGCATAGCATCGAAGACATCCCTATTTATAGCATTTTTCCTATCAAGTTGTCCGACTATCCCACACATCCCTGATGTTTTTAATGATGACTTGAATATCCTCTTTGAGCTTCGGAAATATCCTAGGAAATAGGACAATGTGAATCAATAAAAAATAGTACCATTCGGTTTTTATCATCACTAATATTAAAATAAAAAAAAGTGGTGCATAAAATTCATAATAATCATTCAGAAAATACCAGAATTTGAATTTCCATTGTCGCTTGGGTGTTGTGAATAATTTCCATGCACTGAACTTCAGAATGGTCATGGATAAAAAAAGAAACAGGAATAAGGGAACAAACCAAAGGGTTTTGGCTAATATCAAATGTAGGCCAATCATGAGTACCAATTCAATCGGAATTAAATAATAATTCAAGATTGGCAACATATTCCTAGGCCCGACATTCAATACAAAAGTATTCGATTCATTTTCCATATCTGTTTTCCGATCATCTATCTGATGCAGGATGATATTTCTCCCCCCCTTAAAAAGGTATAAACATATCACGAAAAACAACAACCATTCGTGATGTAATAATTCGGGCTTCATCAATGGAAAAAACAAAAGGATACAAATGGACAAAGGAAGTACATGTCCATATCCGACATCCAATATTACCCCAAGAAATGATTTCTCTTTCCATCTAAAAAAAGGCAAGGAATATAATAATAGACACAACACCAAAACAAGCCATAAGTGAAAGGGCCAACCCCTTATGCCCAAGCCATACCAAGGCATTATTCCCATTAGGAACAACACCAATAACAAAAATGTGATTCCTAGTGTATTCCAGCCTGATAGACTGTTTGGTTTACCGGCTTTCTTATCCATTCCCCTATCAAAACAATCATTCAAAGCATAGCCGAACGAGGCTGTAAAAACAAAGGAACACAGGAAAAGTAACAGATGGTAGGCAACAGTTCCCCACTGGGTAGAAAGCATTAGCATAAGATAGAATACAGGTAACAATGGTGACAATAAATGATGCCACCAAACTGAAAACCGAAAAAAGGATAACAGGCTATTTCGCTCCAAAATATGCTTTCTTAGTCTGAAAGTGTAAATTAGTATTTTGGTTGGTAAAACAGAACTGGCTTGGACAGAACTTGCTTAATTACGGGTGTAGCGGGTTTTATTGGTTCGCATACAGCACGACTCCTTTTGGAAAAGGGGTATGTCATCTATGGTATTGATGCCCTGCTTCCCTATTATGATGTAGCCATCAAGCAGCATAACATCAAGGATCTCAGCCAACATCCCAACTTTCATTTCTATCAAGAAAACATCCTCTCATTCCAATTCGAGCAATTACCCGTCAAACTAGATTATATCATTCATTTGGCGGCGAGTCCGGGAGTCCGCTTTTCTTCCCAACGTACCCAGGAGTATATTGATAATAATATCACGGCATCCATTCGTATCCTTGACTATGCCAAGGGACAAGCTTTTAGGAAAATCATTCTGGCTTCCACTTCTTCCATCTATGATGACAAGGGCGAGCTCCCATATTCCGAACATTCCAATCTCGATCCAAAAGCTGTGTATGGAATCAGTAAACTCTGTATGGAAAGAATCAGCAATATTTACAGACAGGAACATGACCTTCCCATTATGACCTTGCGTTACTTCTCTGTTTACGGGCCAGGGCAAAGACCAGACATGGGCATTCATTTATTTATGGACAAGACCCGTAAGGGAGAAACCATATCCATCTATGGGGATGGTAACCAAACGAGGGATTTTACTTACATCGAGGATGTGGCACAGGCCAATTGGCAAGCATTGGAATCTGAGACCTTGCAAGGTATTTATAATATTGCCTCAGGGAGGAGCATTACCATCAACAGTATCCTCGATAAGATATTCAGGGTTGTAGGAAACACCACAACTATTCGATATGTACCCATTCTCAAGGAGGAAAGTCTGCATACCCTAGGAAATATTTCCAAGGCCCGAAAGGATTTGGGTTATGCTCCTAGTACGCATCTCGAAACCGGACTCAGAAAACAATGGGAATGGATGGTCGATTCCGAATATAAATTAGGATAATGCATGTAATGCAAATGCAGCCGTTAATCCGGGTGACCCTCCACAAAAAATTCGGCTCTTACTACAAAAATAAGGATAGGCTTTCCATTGGAATTCAGCATCGTTAATTTCCGCTAACAATTCCAATTCTATCTTTCTGATGATTCCATCATTTTTAGAAACATGCTTCATGATATAAAGTACCATGCTCTTTTTCATGATATTCAATGAGGTATCAGAAATGATTCCCAGGACATCCGTATTAATGATATCATATAATTTTCTAAATGACGGAACCCCATTCTCAGCGGCCCTGACGATATGATAATACACAACCAAAATATCGTCATAAAAAAAGAGAGTCATTTCTTTTCTTTTCTCAATATCCTGTATGAATTGTTTGATGATTTTGTCCGTCTTCTTTTGTTCACCCAAATACATCAAAACATTGGCCGCCACAGCAGGTTCGGTATCATTATGCTCCAACATATTTAATTCGAATACCTTTGCGCTCACTTTCTCCCAATCCTTTTTCAGAAATTGATTCAATCTGAATTTCCACCATGTTTTCTTATTCGGAATAACCCATGTCAATATCCTATGCTCATCATTCAAATTAAGATGCAGTATATCCTTATTTTTCAATCTCACTCCATTCTTTTCCAAAACAAAGGATGCAATGGCTGTATCATCCACATCCAATGGAACATTCAGATTCGGGGAATCGTGTTGCCAATACCGCCATAAATCATAAGGATTATCCAATTGTGCTTTCAGAAACATAATACCCTTTTGCATTATCTCATCAACCAAAGGATGCTTAACATCCAATAATGAAAAAAGAATATTACCCTGAATAAATGGTGACGCGGAGGTATACATCCAACCATTTTCATGAAATGGAAAACCCTCCGGATATTTTTCCAAGGAACGAAATTCCCCATCATCCATTTGGGAACGATGTAGGAATAAAATGATATTTTCCAAGGATTTCTCCTTGGAAAATCGGGGTGTTACCGTATTCCCCAAACGGATGTCCATCTGCCTGAATCCACGGACATGGCTAGAGGGCCTGAACTCAAGGGAGTTTTGTTCAAGATGAATATCAGGGTACTTTTCTAGGAATATTTCCATACCTATACGGGCTTCCAGAAGTGCCAAACGACTCCCTATACAATGGTGGGGCCCCCAACCGAATGGAATGATTTTTTTCAAATCCCTTTCCATATCAAAATGGCTCGGTTGTTCAAAAACAGCCTCATCCCTATGTGCTGCCCCCAAACAAACTGCAAGGTTACTTCCCTTAGGTATGACATAACCTTCCACAGGGGTATCCCTTGCTGCAACCCGATGTACAATTTGTGTGGGAGATACCCGACGCATACATTCCCGAAGTGCTGTCATCATCAGAGTGGGATGTGTTTTCATTTGCTCTCCTAATGCCTCATTGCATTGGATATCGTAAAGGAAATTACCCATGAGATTCGGAGTGGTCTCATTTCCGCCAACCAATAATATCTTGGTCAATTGAATGAGTTCTTCCTTATTGAATACATATTCTTCCTTTGGATGGTGTATCAGTTCACTAATGGCTCCATCCCTGGGTTCCTGATAACAATCCTCGATAAACTGTGCCAGAATCGGTTTCAACCTATCCCAATGCAAAACGGAATATTCCATATTGTGAATCGATGAATTGGAAACGGCCACATCGGTCCAATTCCTAAGCATGCTACCCAGATGTTCGTACACTCCCAACACGTCCAGTATGACCAAGGACGGCAAGGGTGCTGCATAATCAGCAAGGAAATCGAAATGCGTACGTTCATCTATGACTCCCAATAAATCATGGCAAATTTTCCGAATCCGACTTTCCCATTCATCTATACGAATCTTATTGAAAGGTCGTCCGATCCCCTCTAGGGCTTTCCTCCGACTGAGATGGACCTTTCCATCACCACCTAATAAAACCGGATCGAAAGAAGCATTAATGGAAGAATGAAAATCCTCCGTATTAGCCAGTACCTCCTTGCACGCGGCATAGGAAACAACAAAGTATTGTTGGTGTTTTTCCAAGTAATGTATCGGTCCGATTTGTTGCAAGGCCCGATAGGCCGGATAAGGATCCGAAAGGAATGCAGTCGAGGTCAAGTCCAAGTCTGAAGTAGGAAAAGCGCTCATATCACTTCAGTAATTTTTTCAATACCTTACCTGTTTTGCTCAGAGGTAATTCATTCACAAATTCAATCAATCTCGGATACTTGTACTTAGCCATGTGTTCCCTGGCATAGGATATGATATCTTCCTCAGTACAATCAGTTTCGGTTTCCCGGATGATAAGCGCCTTGATTTCCTCTCCATATTTCTCATCCGCTACGCCAACCACGGCCACCATATTCACAGCAGGATGCTGCATCAATACTTCCTCTACTTCCCTCGGATATATTTTCCATCCTCCACGGATAATCATTTCCTTAATCCTATCAATGATATATACATATCCATTCGCATCCATATAAGCCACATCGCCCGAATGCATCCATCCGTTTCTTAATGCCCTGGAAGTAGCTTCGGGTTGGTTAAGATAGCCTTTCATTACAGAATGTCCACGAAAGACCAATTCCCCCTTTTCCCCGACAGGTACCGGCTGGTCATTCTCATCGAAGATATTGACTTCCATCCCCCATACTGCAGGGCCGATGGTTCCTGACTTATTGGACTCAGGATAATAATTGAAGCAGACACAACCGGAGCTTTCTGTCATTCCGAAGATTTCAGAAATCTGGACTCCGAATTTATTTTCAAATTGTTGTTGTAGGACAGCGGACAATGGTGCGCCTCCAGACACACACAATCTCATGGATTGCCTGACTTGTTCTATCGTTTTGGAATCACATGGAATATTATTCAACGCCCAATACATTGTGGGTACTCCACAAAAGATAGTAGGTTGTTCTTTTTTCACCCAGTCCAAAAATGCTTGCGGGCTGAATTTTGAAAGCAGAATGGAAGTATTCCCATTGAGAATGCTCGCATTTAATTGCATGGTATGCGAAAAGATATGGGAAATAGGCAGTGCAATGATATTCTTATCTGATTCCGTATATCTCAATTCCCTAACACCTACGGTGGCATTAATCAACAAATTAAAATGGGTCATTTCGGTTCCTTTGGGCTGGCCTGTGGTACCCGATGTATACATGATTAGTGCTGTGTCTTGTGCAGCAGTATCAGCCAATGGGAAAGGAATATGTTTTTGGGATAGTATGTGAGACAAATGTAGGGATTCACCCTTATCCTCATTCCAATTCCTATCCAAGCATACCAAATGTTTACAAGTATCTGTTGAAGTGAATCCTTTCTCTCCTCCTTGAAAAATGGGCATATCTCCCTCGCCCTCATAACAACAATAAGCCTTGGCACCGGAATCTTCCAATAAGGCCGCAATCTCCTGTGGATTCAATAAGGCACTGAGTGCAACAGCCACTCCTCCCATTTTCAGAATTCCATAGTAAGACATGACAAACTGTGGATTATTCAAACTTGTCAGGGCTATCTTATCACCCCTCCCCAGACCCAACTGACGAACCATATAATGGGCAAAGGTGTCAGAAACCTCATCCAGTTCTTTGAAAGTCAGACTAACATCATTCCAGACCAATGCTTTCTTGTCCGGATATCTCCTTGCTGATTCCCGAAGTATCGTAGCTAAATTCAACATAAATACCTGTACCTTTTGTAGAGAATTGATTCAGAAATGACTGACAAATCCAACCCGTCATCCAAAATGAAGAATTAAAAGCAGTTCTTGATATAAAAGTAACAAAATACCCGACTCAGACCAGAATGATTCTATCGTACCCTGACATTATTTTGCATTAAACCCTATTCAAATTGGATGAAAGAATATTACCTTTATTCCCATAGTCTATTCAGATGTAACACTTTCATTCCGATGAGTGTCTTTTGACTTCCCCTTCCAAAATATGCATTAGTAAAATTGCGAGATATGAAATCAGCGCTGTTATCGAGACTTATAATAATCTTTTCTTTCTTACCCCTCTCATTCTCATTCGGACAACAAACCATTACAGGAACACTATCTTCGGAAGATGGCGAATCCCTGATTGGGGCGAATGTGAGTATCGTGAATACCATCATCGGAACCGTTTCTGATGAGAACGGATATTTTGAATTGAGAACGAATTTGGATGCTCCCTTTGACTTGTCTATTTCCTACACTGGTTATGAAACATTGAACCTTACTGTGGATGACAACTTCGACTTAGGAAATATTCAAATGAAATCAGCACCCAAGCAATTGAATGAGGTCATCGTTTCCGTTTCCAAAGTAGAGGAAAAGTTAATGGAAGCACCTGTTTCTGTGGAAAAACTAGACATCAGGGAACTACGGTCCTCTCCGGCAGCCGATCCCTATGGTGCATTGAGCCATATCAAGGGCGTACAAGCCAATACGGGTTCATTCTCATTCACTTCTGTGAATACGAGAGGATTCGCAGATATGCAAAATTGGCGCTTCGTCCAATTGATTGATGGGATGGATGCCAGTTCACCCGGATTGAACTATCCATTGGGTGGTAATTCGGGACCCTCCGAAATTGAAATCCTTTCGATGGAGCTGATTCCGGGTGCCAATTCCGCCTTGTACGGTGCTAATGCATTCAATGGTTTACTGACCATACAAACCAAGTCTCCCTTTTATTACCAAGGACTCAGCGCCTATGCCAAGACTGGTATAACGACCCAGAAAGGTGAATCAACGAATCCTTTTTTGGATATGGGATTCAGGTATGCCCATTCATTCAATGATAAATTGGCATTCAGACTCAGTTTGGGAACCATCCAGGCTACGGATTGGACTGCCAATGATTATTCCTATCATATCGATACAAGGGATATTGCGAATCAGGATGTCTTATTGGCTTTGCCATCCAATCATCCGAATTTTGATGCAGTGAATGTCTATGGCGACCATGTGCAAGCCCAAGTGGATTTGGATGGTAGCGGAGAATTGAGCCCCATCAATCGGACAGGAATCAAGGAAAAGGACTTGGTAGATTACAATGTCCAAACTTATAAGGGAAATGCACAGATTGCTTATAGGTTCAATGACCAACTGGAAGCATCCTATGATTATAGAATGGTTATATCGGATGGTATCCTGAGGCATACGGCAGTATACCCTTTGGTCAACTTCAGACAACAGTTCCATAGGTTGGATCTAAAGGGGAAAGATTTTCAATTCAAGACCTATTATTCCTTGGAAAATGCAGATGAAATATACTCTACCCAATCCGCTGGAGCCTATATAGAGACTAGGCGGAAGTCAAATGAGGATTGGGCTGACGACTACGGTATGGCTTTCCAAGGACTTGTGAATGGAATTGCGGCCAGTGACCATGATGCAGCAAGGAATTATGCTGACCGGGATTTAGTGGAAATCGGAAGTGAATTATTCAATCAATTCAGAAATGAGACACTCAACAATCCTGATTTCCCCAATGGGGGAGCCCAATTTTTCGAACAATCCCAATTATTCCATATGGATGGGAATTACAATATCAGCCCCTTGGAACGTTACTTGGATTTGCAGGTGGGAGGAAGCTTCAGGAGATATGAGTTTTTCTCAGGCGGCAGTTTGTTCAATGATGGCCCATTGGGTTTCAACCAATCCATTCCCATGTGGGAATATGGTATGTATGTGCAAGGTGCCAAATCGTTGTGGAAAGAGAGGCTCAAGCTAAGGGCGTCCTTGAGATTGGATAAGAATCAGAATTTCAAGGCTACACTGACTCCGAGGGTTTCGGCCGTAGTCGCATTGGATAAGAAAAAACAGCATTACTTCAGGAGTTCCTATCAAAGTGGCTTCAGGAATCCAGGTTCTCAGGAATCTTATTTCGCAGTGGATGTGGGGCCGGTCATTATTTTGGGTGGTGTGGAAAATAATCTGGATAATTATTCCGCTATCACTACGGACGGAAGTCTGATCGATGGTAAGACACTCCATGCGAACTTATACACGCTCCCCTCCTATTTGGAATTCTTGGATTCGGGTGACCCAAGCGTATTGACCCTGGCTAATCTTCCTTACATGGAACAAGAGAAAAATTCAACCATAGAAGTGGGATACAAGGGAATCATCAAGGAGAAACTATTCATTGATATCAATTATTACCATACCCGTTACAGTAATTTTGCTGTTCGTATCAACACAGCCAGTCCGGATGTGGGTCGTATATATGCCATTTATACCAACATTACGGATGATATAGTTACCTCCCAAGGTATCGGAATGAAGCTGGATTATAGTCTGCCCCTGAACCTTAAACTGGGATTGGGTTATGAGTTCAGTCATTTCGATGCGGATGATGCTGTGGCCAATACACCCGGCTTCTTACCGAGCTTCAATACGCCCAAACACAGGCTGAATGCTTCCATTAGCCAAACGGACATCGCAGGAACCGGTTTGGGATTCAATCTGAAGTATCGATGGTCTGATGATTATATATGGCAATCCCCATTCGGCCAGGGGAATATTGATTCATTTTCCGTGGTGGATCTTGCATTCACCTATTCTGTTCCCTCATTAAAATCCAATATTAAATTAGGTGCTGCCAACTTACTGAACCAAGGTTATAATACGGTATATGGCGGACCCAAAGTCGGAGGGATGTATTATATCTCCTGGACGTTTGATGATATGTTGAATTAATGGTCTGAATGAGTAAGAAAGAAAGAATCTGGGGTTTTGATTATGTGCGGGCAATCTTGGCAGTGGTAGCTACCCATTTCCATACGGCATTTTTTGGTATCCGGATGCAGGATTTCCTACACCAACCTACATTCGGACCCGATTATTTCCCTAGTACCATCCAGATTGTATTCTTTAATTTTTTCTTTCATTCCATCCCGTCTTTTTTCATGATGTCCCTTTTTTTGATATACCATTTTAGGGAACAAAAAGGGATTTTCCAAAAAAGGCTGAATTATTTAGTGCAGCTTTTTTTATTCTGGTTTACGATGCAGAATATTTTATTATTCTTCACTAAAAGAGATCGTCTCAATTATTTATTTTCCGATTTCAATCTTACCTTACAATGGATTGTTTCTGGTGCCTATTCTGAATTCTGGTTTTTATTTTCCTTGATATCATTGGTTATTTTATTCTGGGGATATCTAATATTACAATCCCATTTTTCTTTTTTCAAAAAACGGAGCACACAGTGGGCCCTATTCATCATTGCCATCCTATTTGTATTAACCATACCTTATTTCCATTCCAAGGATAATTACCTTATCCCATTGAGTTTCCTTCCTCTTATTTTCATTACTCCCATCATCTATCAATTATGGGTAAAAAATAAAATAAATACTAAGTGGATTATAGGATTCGGCATAATATGGTTACTGGGTTCACTATTGGACTGGATTTTAAGAATAACATACACCGACCTTGATTATTTATTTATGGTTATACCGATGTTTGCTAGGTTTTCCATATCATTTGGTGCATTAATTATTATTTGTTCCGCTTTATTAATTCCCAAAAAACCACCCTCATTCATCAGGACATTATCCGATTACGCACTACCTATTTTCTGCGTACACTGGTTCGCACCCTATTGTTTGGAAATCATGGAATATTTGGTGGAATTAGGAATTAATATTTGGATAGCCGAAGCTATTGTTACTTTATACCGCGTAGCCTTCTCCATAGTCGTAGCCTATTTTGCTAGGAAAGTACCTTATCTGAATCGATATTTCTAAAGCAACCCTCGGAGTTCCTTATTCTGATATGCATTCAATAATTCCTGCAATTCCTCTGGTGTCAGCATACCGGGCTTTCTTAGTAACTTCCTGGGTCTTATCCCCCCTAACATTTCTCCTTTAGTATAATCCTCATAAATCCTATGTGAATTATACGCATTCATGAATTGCACATCAATAGGAAAGATACCTATTCGTTCATTATCATTTGGCAACTGATACATCATTTGCATCGGTGCGGCTTCATGTGTAATGGCTATGGATGCAACCAATCGATTCTCATCACACGAATTGGGAACAGAGCCATGCAAGACCCTGTGGTCCCATAATATGGCTTCGCCAGCTTTGAGCGCTTCCATCCTAAGCAGCGGCACCAAATCCTCCTTGATGGGTTCGAAAGGACTTTGATACACCTGCATGGGCGTGAATCTTATGGGGTTAAAATCCTTATGACTTCCCGGAATGAATCCGATACCTCCCCGCTTTACCGGAACATCATCCAATGCCATCCAGAGGGTGGCGGAATGATATCCTTTTTGTTCATCCACGAAGATCCAATCCTGATGAATACCAATCTCACTTCGTTCCTCTGCTCCTTTCTTGATGATGAAACTTCCTAGAAAAACCTTGTAATCAATGAAACAACGATCCAGTGCCGTAGTTATGATTTCACTTATGGACTGCCTAATCCTGTTTCCTTGGCTACTTCCGCACATTTCCACTGAGATGTGTATTCCATTATGGAATGGTAAATCATTTTTCAGATTATCATATAACTGAAGTAGCGCATTGCGTTCTTCGGTATTCAGGAATTCCATCTTGGTATAACCATCCCTGAGGAACCGTTCCTCGTATTCGTCTTTCCTTAATATCCTCGATTCCATGAAATATGATTAGGCGGATGTATATTCCCTTACCAATGACTTCATTTCATCAGCATTGACTGGTTTTTGGTCGTAAGGATAGGATTGTCTGAATCTGGCATGTTGGCTGGGTCGGGACTGGTAATCGTATACATAGAAGAATTCAGAATCGATTTCGTATTCCTCTACCCTATTGTTTTCCTTATCCAGATAATGAAAAAGCAACGGGGATGTCTTCCTAGCCACTCCGAAAATCATGGCACAACGCATATCATCGGATCGGTTGGCTTCGGTAGAGTGAATGATATTCCCATCAAAAATAATGGCCTGTCCTTTTTTCATATCAAAAATGGTACGGTTCTCCTCAATCAAATTCCTCAATTCCTCATCCTGATAATCATAAATGGGTGGCACCATACAACTCCTGAAACTCCTTCGATACAGATGACTTCCCTCAAGTACGGAAATAGTACCATTGTGGCGATTGACATCCAACATCGGAATCCAGACGGTATAGCAGCTATCCTCAACGATATCCACCAGGCTCCAATCCTGATGAAAATCAAATACACCTACTCCTGGCATCTTTACGTTGAATACAGGTTCGATGATTCTACATCCATTCAGAAAGGTTTCCAACTTGGGTTGTATGGTCTCCAATAAAAGTTGTTTTACTGCCATTTGATAAACAGGGTCGTGTCTTCTATGGCTACCAAAAAGCTCTGTATTGGGAATTTCAAAGTCATGGAGTCGGTCAAATTCCTTCTGGACATGATCCACCTCCTCTGCTGCCAGAAAGTCAAAGATGGCATACCCCCTATCTCTCAACTGCTGGTCCAGCCTATCATTCCTAAGTACCTGTTTTACCTGCATGATTCTTTTCTCCTATTTGATAACAAGATACAAATATTAGATTGGCATCAATATTTTTGGGATGCTTCTATTCATTCAGGTATTCCAAGTTAAAATCAGAGGCAATCTTAAGCGGGATATAGTATTCGGTACCATTGATGGGTGGTTCGTGGCCTTGGATATCAAGCGTTGCGAAGCTTGTATCCTTATATTTCATTTCCTCACTCACCCATACATTCAGCATGATGCGATACTGGGTGGGATAGAAAGTATTCGCAGGAATTTCCCATGTTATCTTTTTCTTTCCCTTTCGGACGGAATCATTCCAATGCAAGGTATTGATGGCAAAAAGACGGGTATCGAAAGGGTCTATCACGACTAAAGAAATGGCAACATCCTCATTTATATGACCCAATTCCTCATATTCCAATTCCAACAACACGGGCTTATCCCGATACAATGTAGCAGTCTGCTCCAAGGGATTGGTAATGGTCAACTGATGAATATCAATGAAATGATTCTCGAATACCTCATGCTCCAATGGATGGGGCGTAGATACCTTCTGTGTTCGTTCATTGGTACTGTTTTCCATTTTCATGACTTCAAGCAGAGGACCTTTCCCCTTAACCTTTCCATTCTCCAACAGCAATACGGTATCTATCCATTCGCTGAGTTCGCCCAATGAATGACTCACTACGACAAAGCTTTTTCCTTGTTGATTCAATGCGATGACCCTATCCTTGCATTTTTGTCTAAATTCCTTATCCCCAACAGCTAGCACCTCATCAAAAAGCATGATATCCCGATCCAGATGAGTTGCTTGGGCGAACGCCAAACGAAGAAACATACCGGATGAATAATACTTTACGGGCGTATCGATGAATTTCTGTCCAATGCCACTGAAAGCTACAATCTCATCAAATCTTTCGGTTACTTCATTTTCATTAACACCTAATATCTTAGCATTGTAATGGATATTCTCCCTCCCTGTCAATTCCGGATGAAAACCTGAGCCTATATCCAATAATGAAGCTACGGTACCGTTGATGGTCAAGTGACCTGAAGTGGGTGCTGTCACGCCTGCAAGGAGCTGGAGCAAAGTGCTTTTCCCTGCACCATTCTGACCTATTACGCCTAAGGATTCTCCCTTACGCAATTCGAAGGAAACATCATGCAATGCCCAAAGTGCATCGGATTCATTTCTTTTTTGAGATACAAAAATGGATCGGATGAATTCATTGATGGACATGCTCTTTTGGTTCAGTAGATACCGTTTAGATAAATTTTCCGCCTTGATGAGCAATTCCTTCATATCCTAAATATAATCCACAAAATCTTTTTCCACTTGTGCAAAACGTTGCCATCCTGCAATCATGATGATACATCCGATAGCAATTCCTATCAGAAATAAGACGGATGGTGTTTCGGTTCCCAACATGACCCAACGATAAGCTTCTATGATGCCCGCCATAGGGTTGAAGTAAATCCAGAAACGATATCTTTCAGGAATGACCTCAGGCGTATAAAATACGGGAGTCAACCAAAATCCAAAGTTGATGATGGTCGTAATGAAATGGGAAAAATCACGAACCCTGATACTCAACTGACTCGTCCATAGTGCGAGGCCGAATCCCATACAAAAATTCAATATCAGAATAATGGGAATGAAAATGACCGTCCATTGAAACGGATGTCCCAGAATGATTTGGATGATAAAAAATATGAGCAATGATATCATGAATTCTACCAAGCCCAACAAACTCTTATAAACTGGCAGAACTATCTTGGGAAAATAATTTTTCTTGATAATCTGTGCTTCATGAATGATGGATTGCCCTGCCGAGTTGAGGATATCCATGAAATAAGCCCAGGCCATTAATCCACATAAAGCCACTAGTGCATAAGGTGCATTCAAAGAGGAAATGGGCATGATGACACTAAAAAAGAAACTATAAATCCCGAGATAGACCAAGGGTTTCAAGACAGCCCAAAACATCCCTAATGCTGTTTGGGCATATCTGATCTTGAGTTCCCGCCTTACCATGGATACAATCAGGGAACGATAGGATATTACTTCCCTGAATGATGTGATGATATGCCTCCCCTCATTTTTCACTCTATCTATTCGGATAATAAATCCAAGAACTGCTGGCTGACTCCCACCCCCAAGGATTGGGCCTTACTTACATCCGATCTTGCATTCTCCTTTTGTCCTAATAGGAAATATGCCTTGGCTCTACTAACATAATATCTCCCATTCTCAGGATGTTCTTCTATTGCAATGGAAATATAATTGGTACTTTCCTGATAATTCCCTAATCGTTCTTCGATGACTCCTTTCAGGTAATTCATTTCAGGGTCCCGTGGATAAAAATTGAGGTACTTCTGATAACTATCCGCTGCCTTTTGGAATTCCCCTTGGTTAATATAAATCTTGCCCAAGTTCCGATAGGCATCCAAACTAAACAAGCCCATACTTACTGCCTTTTCCAAGTCAGCTATGGCTTCAGTTTCCTTGCCCAGCTTGGCGAGAACACCTCCTCTTGCACCATATCCCCGTTGGTCCTCAGGGTATTGTACAATGAATTGATTCAAGTTTTTCAATGCCTTATCCAAGTCATCATTCTTGAAAGCATACACTGCACTATTCATTAGGGCTTCTTTCAGATTGGGATTCAGCTTCAATGCCTTGGCATAATAGTCATTCGCTTTTTCTTCATCCCCCTGATTGTAGTAATACAGACCTAAGTTATTATAACCTATTTCCTCATTGGGATATTCCTGAATCAATTGCGTGAACAGGGTCTCAGAATTCTTCCAGGTATAAGTCCTTAGGTGGGATAGGCCTACGAATATCAGAATTAAAATACCTGTAAGATACAAGGCATACTTCTCCCTTACCCTTGGGGTTACCATCTCCACCACACCCAACACCATTACGACCATACCGAAAAGTGGCAGGTAGGTATATCTATCCGACATGAAATTCGTACCTGTTACCGGAATCAGTAATATAGGTGACAACATCAGTAGATAAAGTCCCAACCCCAAGTAGATTGTAGTTTGTTCATTCCCTTTCCAAATGCCCCAGATAAATGTAATCAGAACTAATAGTGGGGATAACAATAAAAGGATGGAATGTTCATCCAAATAAGAATCATACGGAAAGATGATTGACTGTTTGAATGGCACTACGATATGGCTTGCATAGGCGACTATTTTCAATAGCATGACCCAGATTGCCGTAAGGGTTGCGCCTAAATTGGATATAGGAAAGACGGGACTCACTATTTCATTCAATCCTGATAAATCTGCGGTCAAGGTGGCGTATTTGTCCGGAGTAATGGCATAGAATACCAAGGCAGCCAAAAGTGCCAAAACGGGTATTCCGATAAAAAATCGGTTTCTCCATCCTGACCATTCCTCTTTTTTAAAAAGAAATACCCAAACCAAAACCAAGGGTAATGTAACCGCCAAGGCCTTGGAAAGGAATGAACACAAGAACAATAAGACTACCAAGCCCCAACCGAGTACAGGGCTGATTTTGCTATCCAGAATTCGTAGGAAAACATATACGGCTCCCAGATAGAAACAACCGAACATCGTATCCTCCAATTCTGATGCCCAAGCAATCGATTCCACTTTCAATGGATGGACTGCCCAAAACAAGGCTCCAAGGAAAGACCACTGGGTCTTAAATTCCAAATTACTTTTTGACAATAAATTCCTCAATATGGAGAATGCATAAACAGCAGCTACCAAATGAAAGAGTAGACTGATTGCATGAAAAGCAAAAGGGGACAATCCGAACCATTCATGTATCGTTTTGTATATTATGAATACCAATGGTTTGTAATCCGAACTTCCAAACTGGAATGAAAAGACGGAACCTATGGTATCCCAATGACCACTCGTCACGATGGTATTCTCCAATATGAGGAATGGATCATCAAAATTGACGAACCCATTGGAAAATACAGGGAAGAATGCCAGAATGCACAAGGCCATCATTCCCAATATTGAATATCTTGATCCGATTAGTTTTTCCATAACTATGCAGGACAAGATACGAAAGCTTTGCTTGTATGGATATTTGTGGCAATAATTTTGTATTTATCCTGTAAAATCCAAACACATCCTACGCTTTTGCGTAGGCTATATAAACTGTATACAACTTGACTTTGAGCACGGACATACTACCACATTTTAAGGATGTGGAACCGCTTCTCATCCAGGACCCAAAGAAAGCGCTGGAATTGCTGGAAGAAATCAGCAAGCATCCTCTCATGGAACAATCCAAGGATTTCAAGGCTCACTTCCTGATTACCCAAGCCAAGGGTTATATGCAGTCCGATGATGTCAATACTGCCTTACAAATTTTGGAAAAGGGATGGGAAATAGATGATATACATCCTTATTACCTGAACCAGTTCATGATGTTCAAGGGCTTTTTGCTTACCTATGCCTACAAAATAGAGGATGCAAAGGTCTATCTCAATGAAAGTATTGAATTCTTTTCCAAAGAACAACACCTTGAGCTCCTAACTGAAGCCCAATCATATTTGGGAGTAGCTTATCTCAAGGAATCCAATTTCACCGATGCCATTACCACATTGATGAATAGTATTGATATGGCGATGAAATTGGATTTACCCACTATTGAGGCCAAGGCATGTTCTTACATCGGCATCATTCATCTGTGGTTAAAAAACACATTGGAATCCACTAAATGGTTGGATCGTTCCTTGGACATTTCCAAGAAGAATAATCTGAGCCGTATGGTTGCCACCAATCAAATCAATGCAGCAAGTATTGATTTGATGGATAAGAATCCTAAAAAGAGTATTACCCGACTCAAGGAAGCACTGAAATACCTTGAGTTATCCACTTCAGTCAACAATCATACCCATGCCATTATCTACAATAACCTAGGTAATGCCTACATGGATGATGAGGTACTCAATATACCGGAAGCCCTGGATTGCCATTACGAAGCTTTGATCATCGGGGAATCCATTGCTTCAAAAAATTCCATCTGTCATGCCCTTTGGGGAATTTCGAATGTCATGTTCAAGAAAGATCTCTACGAATATCCTGTCAACTTGCTCATCGGACATGGATGGTTTGAGGAAAAACTGGGAAAAGCCCGGGAAATCGTAAAGAACAACAACGACCTTATGCTCAACCAAACAACCTGGCATGCGCATACCAATTATTATAAGGTCACACACCAATACGAAAAAGCACTTTTCTATCTTGAAAAATTAATGACTTTCAAGGAAAGGCATATCGAAAAGGAGAAGAACGATTCCGTAAAAACATTACAAATCCAATATGATTTGCAACAAAAGGAATTGGAACTCCAAAAGCTGGAACTCAAACAGAAGAAGGAACTTGAAATCATCAATAAGACCCTGGAAAAAAAGGTAGAGGAGCGAACCAAGAATATCATTACCCAGAACAAGGAACTAGAGGAGTATGCCTACATCGTAGCGCATGACCTCAAGGAACCCATCCGTTCGATTGTGAGCTTCACCCAACTTCTCGAAAGGAAAATCAAGGGTAAGATCGATGAGGAGGAAAAGGAGTTACTGAATTTCATCAGGGAATCCGGGATGAATATGGGTAACCTGGTGAATGCCTTGCTCAAGTATTCTACTGTGAAGATTGACTATGAGGAACTTCCTACGGAAAACATGAATGATATCCTTGATGAGGTCATGACAATCATTAGTTTTTCTGTCCAAGAAAGTGGGGCGGATATCAGAACGCGGCTGCTACCGGAATCCGTCAAATGCGATAGGACCAAAATCAAGCAATTGTTCCAGAATCTGATTTCGAATGCCATCAAATTCAGAAAGAAAGATACTGATTTGGTCATCGAAATCAATTGTACGGACAAGGGTGACTTCCACATCTTCAACGTCTCTGATAATGGAATTGGAATTGATGCCGAATATCATTCCAAGATATTCAAGATGTTTAAGAGGTTGCATAAGAATGATAACTACGAGGGTACCGGCATAGGACTTTCCATTAGTAAGAAAATCATTGACCAACATCATGGTGAAATTTGGTTGGAATCCGCCAAAGATGAGGGTACTACATTCTATTTTAGCCTACCGAAGCATTAATTTCATACCTTAAGGGCTCAATTATTCTGGAATGGGAAAAGTAGCCAATATCATTGGATCGACAGGCTTAGTCGGTAAACAGATTGTCCATTTACTATTGGATGATGACCGGTATGATACCGTAAGGGTATTCCAAAGGAGAAGCCTAGGAATCGATTCCAACCGACTCGATGAACATATCGTGGATTTTGATTCTATCAACGATTGGAAACATTTGGTACAAGGAGATGAACTGTACTCAGCCCTTGGCACCACCATCAAAACAGCAGGGAGTAAGGAACGGCAATATGAGATTGATTACCATTATCAATATCAGGTAGCAAAGGCCGCATCAGAAAATGGAATCGGAACCTACTTACTGGTTTCTTCTGCCGGAGCCAGTTCCAAATCCCCTAACTTCTATCTGGGCATGAAAGGTGCATTGGATGAAGCAGTCAATCAATTATCCTTTCAAAGAACCTATATTTTCCAACCCTCCCTCCTCGCTGGCGAAAGGGAAAAGAACCGACTCGGTGAGAAAATCAGCTACGCTATTCTACAACCACTTTCAGGTATTCCTTTCATTAAGAAATACAGGCCCATTATGGGATATGAGGTCGCATTGGCCATGATTAATGTTGCCAATAATTGTGATACATCAAAACAAACATTCGTATTGGATGAATTATTCGATTGGATTCATCGACGGTAGGAAAAATACACTCAGACAGCAGGGTGTTTTTGGACCCGAAAAAGACATGAATGAGGTTGCCATCATGGTTCAGTAATCCCCTTGTCCTACCGAAGTAGGAAGCCGGACAAGTCAACGGCCTGAGGCCCGCCCTACCCAATCGTGAAACTCCCCCAATATTGATAGTGTTGACCCAAAACTTCTGGTGCCTGAGTGGACAACAAAACTAAGGGAATTAGTCGAGGGTGTCAATACATACTTCCGAACATTTTTCCGGTTCATTCATCCTCCGAAGATATGTAGGACCATTCTACATCCAATATTTCCAAGAGATGTTCAAAACGGTCAGAATTATTTGTTCCAATGAATATTCCTGTACCCTTACCATCTCCATCAAAACTCAGACTCAATACTTCCAGATAGTCATTGGTATATACTTTTTGGACATCCGTACTGATATCTGTTATTCCTTTCCAATTGTCCTGAATGAATCGGATGGTATCCCCATCAACTGTCCGAAAACTATTGGCCGTGAATGACAATCCGCCCATAACACCATTGTATATGGCCATAAGCAAAAGGAAATCATCCATACTCCTTGATTCCATATACCAATCCGCTCCATGACCTGCTCCGTAATTCCCCCATACCGGCGGATTTTCCAATGCCATATCTGCTTTCTTGACACCCCATTCCACTACCCCCTGGTTCTCCTCATAGAAAACAAAGTAATCGTCATCGGTATATTGAATCTTATCCAGACCCAATAATCTATTATGTACATAATTAATGGAGGGATGAAGTCCCAAATCGAGATAATACTTCCGTAATACCAAAGGCAATGGATTCCCAACTCGCTCCTCAAGTGTACGAATGGCATCTTCAGTATGGCCATCGGTCCTTACCATTTCATCTACTCCGTACAGTTTCCTAATGTTCATCCAATCCATGATACTCTTTAACCTATCCAGTCCTGAAAAATCAGCGTAGCATCCATTTTCCTTGCCAATATCTTATCCCTTGTTCATTCCTTAGTTCTAGGAAATACACTCCCTGTGCCAAACCATTACCATCCAAGATGATACTGGACCCCATTATTTCATAATCAATGGAGACTTCCCTGCCACTGATATCATATCCCAACAACAAAACATCATTGGGTAAGGTAATCGGGTATTGGATTTCGCTGAGTCCTAAGGATGGATTAGGAAAGAGCTTTCCCGACAACCCATTCTCTAGTGTTCCCGCGTAGGAAGAAGCAGTACAATTGACATCGTAAAGAAAATCCCGGACTTGCCAGAATGTCGTATCCATATAATCCCCATCGAATACAAAAGGAGTATGTCCCTCGCCCCAAAAAGTATAAAAGGAATGATTGATTTGTAATTCATCCATTCTTTCCGCAATCGTAGCACTTCCGTTGAATGGCAGGTTCACACCCAGTGTAGTAATCATCTCATCACCGTAGGGTACCGTTCCATCCTCGTTACCATGTAGACTGACTATGGGTTCGTCAAATGGCTGTATCCAAGCCGTATCCAATATACCTCCGGATAGATTAATGACAGCTTGTACATCAGAACTATATCCGGGGTTTCCACTTTGTCCCTCTAATCCCCCCTCATTCAATATATCATCAAGAATGATATCGGGTACCTCACTCAAATCATCCAGATAGGCCAGATGCACAGCTGCAATGGCTCCTGCCGAAACACCTCCGACGTAAATCCTCGTGGTATCCACCCTGAATTCATTATCCCCCTGGGCATCCTTATAAAAAAAACGAACTGAAGCTTTCATGTCCTGCATGGCTTTCTTCACCGCACTATAGGCATTCAATGTCTCATTATCCCAAATCAAATCCGTGCTGAGCCTATAATTGATGGATGCATTCACATATCCTAGTTCAGAAAAACGAGTACTCAAATCGACCAAATCAGGAGACAAAGAAGAACCAAATACAAAAGACCCGCCAAAAGCCCATATAATCAGAGGGCGGGCAGATAGTGTATCTCCCTCTGGTTCGTAGAAATCAAGGGTCAATTCCTGAGTCGCATTCGGGTTCAGAAAGTTCGGTTGGGGTGCTTCTCCATAGCTGATACCGTATTCAACTTCCACATCCCCAAAAATTGGTTCCAAATATCTTTGACCATCGCAATCCTGGGCATGGAGAGTCGGTAAAATCAAAACCAAGGATATCATACTGATTATGAGCGCTTTCTTCATTTTGTCGAGTTCCATTTTTTTGAATGATGAAGATACAACCCACCCTGAAAAAAGAAAAATTCAATTCGCGACAAAAACATTTGGCAAATAATCAGAGAAAATTGTATTTTTGCCATCCGTTTGTAAAACGGGATTGTATTATTTTCAAAAAATCATTTTACTACATGCTAATCATCGACGTAAAAGAATCAGAATCAATCGACAGAGCACTGAAGCGTTATAAGAGAAAGCACCAGAGTGTTAAGTTGATGAGACAACTTCGTAACAGAAAGTATTTCACTAAGCCTTCCGTAAAAAGAAGAGCTGAAGTTCTTAAGGCGGAGTATATCAATAAGAAATACCACCTAGACTAAGCAACGCTTAGCATCGGGTCTTCATATTGGGGTTCAACTATTGGTTATAGTTGATACTCTATTGCATATGAACTAGGACAATCAAAGATTGTCCTAGTTTTTTATTTCTTGCCTCCGAATAATATCCTTGCTACAAGCAGTAAGATTACTGAACCTATAATGGCGGATACCACTCCCTGCCAGGACATACTTCCAAATTCAGGGTTTCCCAATTGGGGAATGTACTGTGAGACATAAGCTCCCAAGTACGAACCACCTATACCAATGATGATGGTCATGATTAACCCGAAGCGATCCCTACCCGGTAGGATGAACTTGGCCAATGATCCCGCAGTTAAGCCCAGTAGGGCCAGCCATACATATTCCATATCTAATTTTGATTTAGTTACAGATACAAACTACAACTTTAATCCCAATTAATCCGGATGTCTTTTCAGCTTAACAGACCAGACCAAGAATATTTGGTGGCAGTAGCTCCATTCTTCCCAACTTGTTGCAACCAACCATGTGTAAACCCAAATTAAATAACGCACCTGACATACACATTACAAACTACCTTAATCTTTGAAAAACAGTAGTTTATAAACTAAATAAAGCGTACCTTTGCGGCTCAAAATCCAGTATCCATGCAGGAAATAAGAAATATCGCCATTATTGCACACGTTGACCACGGTAAGACCACCTTGGTAGATAAAATTCTCCACCAAACCAATATTTTCAGGGACAATGAGGAAAAGGGAGAATTAATCCTTGACAACAATGACCTAGAAAGGGAAAGAGGTATCACGATTACTTCCAAGAACGTAGCGGTCACGTACAAGGGCACCAAGATTAATATCATAGATACTCCGGGTCACGCCGATTTTGGTGGTGAGGTGGAGCGTGTCCTCAAAATGGCTGATGGTTGTCTACTTTTGGTAGATGCATTTGAGGGTCCTATGCCCCAAACCCGTTTTGTTACATCCAAGATGTTAGAATTGGGTTTGAAACCAATGGTCGTAGTGAACAAGGTAGACAAGGATAATTGTCGTCCGGACGAGGTACACGAAGCGGTATTCGAACTATTCTTCAATTTGGAAGCCAATGATGAGCAATTGGATTTCAGAACCTTGTATGGTAGTTCCAAGCATGGCTGGATGAGTGAGGATTGGCAAAACCCGACAGAGGATATTACCCCTCTATTGGATGCTATCCTTGAGGAAATTCCTCCTACTCCAATCAAGGAGGGAACTCCACAGATGCAAATCACTTCCTTGGATTATTCCAATTTCACCGGTAGGATTGCCATTGGTCGTGTCAACAGAGGTACACTTAGGGAGAATTCTCCGGTATCCTTGGTCAAGCATGATGGTTCAGTGGCCAAAACCCGAATCAAGGAGCTATTCGTTTTCGAAGGCTTGGGTAGAAAGAAAGTGAAAGAAGTTCGTTCGGGAGATATTGCTGCTGTTGTAGGACTCGAAAACTTCCAAATCGGTGAGACTGTAGCTGATTTTGAAAATCCTGAAGGATTACCCAACATTGCGATTGGAGAACCAACCATGAACATGTTATTCACCATTAATAATTCTCCTTTCTTCGGCAAGGAGGGGAAATATGTGAATTCAAGACAAGTAAGGGAAAGATTGGAGAAGGAAACCGAGAAAAACCTAGCACTCCGTCTGGAAGATACAGAATCCCCTGATGCCATTCTCGTTTATGGTAGAGGTATCCTGCACTTGAGTGTATTGATAGAAACCATGAGACGGGAGGGATTCGAACTTCAGGTAGGGCAACCTAGGGTTATCATCAAAGAAATTGATGGAGTGAAACACGAACCTGTGGAATTCATGAGTATCGACGTACCTGAGGAATATGCAGGAAAATGTATCGAATTGGTTACCCTAAGAAAAGGTGAGCTCAACGTCATGGAACCCAAGGGTGACCTTCAGCATTTGGAGTTCCTAATCCCATCTAGGGGAATCATCGGACTGAGAAACAGAATGTTGACTGCTACTGCCGGTCAAGCTATCATCAATCACCAGTTTGATTCATTCCAACCTATGAAAGGTGATATTCCTAAGCGTTTGAATGGTGTATTGATTTCTGCATCTAATGGTACCTCAACACCGAATGCCATTGGCAAACTACAGGATAGAGGTAAGTTTTTCATTGATCCGGGAGAGGCTGTATATGAGGGACAGGTTGTAGGTGAGAACTCTAGGGACAATGATATCGTAGTCAATGTTGTCAAGGGTAAACAATTGAACAACATGCGTTCTGCAGGAAAGGATGACGGCATCAAGATTACACCTGCCATCAAATTCTCCTTGGAACAAGCATTGGAATATATCCAAGAGGATGAATATGTGGAAATCACACCCACCTCAATGAGATTGAGAAAGATACTCCTTACTGATAGTGATAGGAAGCGTGCTGCCAATAAGGCATTGGCGGGTATCAAATTCTAAAATCATATTCGAAATGTATCAATAATACATCTTCCATGTATAACAGGACTCCGTATATCATATATTCGGAGTCCTGCATATACTACCCACTCGTTTTGAAACAAATCACCCCATCCGGATAATAAAACTACCCAAGAATAACGTTTAAGCAACCCTATCTAATCCATTCACTTTCAGATAGGTCTATAACCAAGCATTTGTATTTTCATTGTTCTATTCGTAATTTCGAGTAGAATCAAGTAACAAACTGAATAAAATGAGGAACTTTTTATTACTAGCTCTCCTAGTAGTGGGCAGCTATAACCTGACATTCGCTCAATGCCCTCCTAGCACTACTCCGGGAATCCACATTGTACAAGACCAAGAAAACCTTTATCGAATTTCATTAGCTTATGGCGTTTCCATGGGAGACATCTGTAAATGGAATGACATGGAGGTGGACGACGTATTACCTTTATGCAAGAAACTACTTGTCGCAGCTCCGATTGAAGTGAAGACGGTAGTTACACAAGCCGAAATCGTACCCAAGGAATACAACGATACGAATGATGAATTCTTTGATAAGTCCGGTACTGAAAGTAATGGATACAATTACAAGAAACAAGGAAAGAAACACATTGTCAGACCAGGGGAAACCGTTGAGGGTCTTGCTGATCTCTATGGATTCACAGAAAAGAAATTCAGAAGTCTTAATGCCCTGAATGATAATACGAAATTAACTCCGGGATCGGTTCTGATTACCACGGATTGTTCCTGCGAAGTCCTCAATGAGGATATCCATACAGCTAAGACACCTCCGGCTCATCATCGTTCTTCGACGGACCACCAACCAAGGGTCCCTAGTCCGAACACCATACCAGTCCGACCTAAGATACAACATTCACCCAACAAGAACCTACACTCTAGAAGTGATGAGAAACTGACAACCAAAGGTGGCGGATTCGCTCCTGCTGCACCATATATGAAGCAAGTGGAATATTCCATGTTGCAAGAGGTGAATATGCTTCGAAGTAATCCTGCTGCATACATCAAGTATGTAGAACAGTACAGAAAAGACCAAAAAAGACAAGGTTATCCTGTCCCTGATGCGACTGTGGATGAACTCATTACAGAGTTAAGAAACAGTCCTGCCCTATCCCAACTACAACCTGCGGAATGCGTGTATAATGCAGCTAGGAATCATGGTCAGGATATTATGAGAATGGGACAAGCCAGCCATACCGGAAGCAATGGTTCCCAACCTTGGGACAGGGTCAAGCAGTACTGTCCGGAATTCCAAGACGGGAATGAAAATCTTGTAGGTGGGCCTGCATTGGTGAGGGAATCCATTATCCTACTTTTGATTGATAATGGAATTTCAAGCAGAGGACACAGAAAGACTCTTTTGAATCCACATTGGACACACGCGGGATTCTACAAGATTGGACAAGTTGGTAATATGCCCAATACCTGGGTTCAGAATTTTGCCCAAAAAAGTAAGTCATCATTCAACCAGCACCATTCTTCTGATACCTTTACGCCTAAGACGGGACATCAATATGCCTCATCCGGCAACTTCAACTCCGGTCCCAGACTATCCTCCAGTGCTTCTTTCATGAAATCTGATGAGAATGCAATGGTCAGGGAGATTAATCTCATGAGAGCTAATCCTTCAGGCTATATCCAATATGTGGAAGCATACCGTGCGGCCAAGCGTGCCCAGCCCGGATATCCTGTTCCTGAAGATGCCATCAATGAACTGATTACCGAATTGAGAAGTACGAAGTCATTGAGTGTCCTTAAACCATCCCAATGCGTTTATGATGCAGCTAGGAACCATGGTCAGGATATCCTCAGAATGGGTAGGACCAACCATCAAGGAAGTGATGGCTCATGGCCTTGGGACAGAGTAAAAAGAACATGCACCAGTTTCGAAGACGGCAATGAGAACCTTGTAGGTGGTATCGATAATGTAAGGGATGCTGTCATCATGTTATTGATAGATGATGGAATTTCAAGCAGAGGACACAGAAGATCCTTGATGAACCCTAACTGGACCCATGTTGCTTGTTATAAAATCGGACAGGTAGGTAATTTACCAAACTGTTGGGTACAACAATTCGGACAAGAATAAGATTCTTATTCCAAGCAAAAGAAAAGCGGCTAGATGTAAACATCTAGCCGCTTTTCTTTTGGAAGTTGTTTCAAACTCAGTGGTCAATCATTCCTAAGTTACTTCTTTATATCATCGGAATCATTCCTTTAGAATCCTATCCAATCTTTCATTGAAATGTTCCAACATCAAAGGGTGTTCCTCATAGGCATCCTTGACTTCCTGGGCCAATTCCTTGGCCTTGACCATATCAGAATCGTAGAGGAATTCAGCTTTTTGCAACACGAACCCGGGTTGGCTCATGGATGCTTTCTCCTTTGAAATGGCCTTGTCTATGGATTGTAGTGCCAATCCCAACTTACCATTCCTAAAATGAATATCAGCCCTTTCGGCATAAAAATTCTGTTTCCATTCCTCATCATACTTCGGACAACGCTTCAAGGCCATATTGATATCTTTCAAAGCAGATGCATAATCACCCGTATCCTTATGAATCATTGCTCGATTATAATATTGATAATGGGGGTCGTATCCTTTCTTTATCAATTGGGTCACCAAGGCCACAGCCTTTTCATATTCCCCAAGGGACTTATAGGTATCCACATAGTGGTCATCCAGAATGATGTTGGATTGTAGTTTTTTCTGGTACTCCAAATCCTCCAAGGCTTTCTGATGTTCTCCCATCCTCGTATGGACAAAGTACCGTTGGTAATAGTAATTCCTATCATCCGGATTCAAGCTGATGGCCTTATTGAATCGTTCCAGAACCAATTGGTCATCCCCTTCTTTCTCGAATGCATAATGTTTGATGGCTGCTTGTCCCGCAGCCATCCATGCATCAGGATTAGTGGGATTCCTCTCTAATAATTCGGTTACCAATTGTTCCGCCTGTTCTGGTTGGCGGGTATATTTCATCCTAGAAATCATACTACTCCATGCATGGATACAAGAGGCATCCATATCCACTACCTTGGAACAAAGGTCAAAACTCTTATCTGCATCCTTATCCTGATAATAATCGGCCAGAGCCAAATAGGAAAGGAGGTGACGGTCATCCACAATAATGGCCTTATCCCAAGCATTCTTGCTTTCTTCTTCTTGTCCCAGGCCATCATGGCACTTCCCTTTCCAATAATAGATATCTGCATTATCCGGCTGCATTTCAGCCAATTTGGCCAGTTCGGATAAGGCTCCGTCCATATAATAATCACAATCCTGTTCCTCAAAAAGGGCAGCAATTTCCTTTAGTTTTCTTTCTACCGCACTGGAAGCAGATTCCGGGTTGTTGTTCTTCATTCCTATTATTCAGCGAAAGTCCACATAATGTTAATGGAAATACTACTTGATCCGTTACTGATGGTTACGCTGGAGGGTGCATCATCTGTGTAATCATTTGCATTGAATGTGAAAGTTGCCATTTGGTCGCTACCAATCACATCATAATCATAGATAGCTACGGTATAATCATCCGTTAGCACATCCAAAAGCCAAGGCGCATCAAACTCATCAAAGGTGAATGGTCCGTCCGCGTTGGTGACATCATCATACCTTTCACTTGACCCGATGGGGTCATTGGAGATGGATGCTCCCCTGTTGAACTGTACTTCCAAATCAGGATTTTCGGAACCAATCAGGTCAAAATCCCATTGGTCTCCATCCGCATCCGTTTCAGGGAATGATAGGATTGTTACAGCGGTAATTTCTCCACTGATGACTTCTTTTTTATCCTTACAACTGCTCACAAAAAGCAATACCATGGCCAAGGCCACGAATCCTGTTATCTTTTTCATGTTTGTCTAATTTTTTAAATGATGTTTTCTGAAAATGGAATACCTCTACTATTGGAATCAATTCACAATGAAATTGTTTCAATAATATTTAGAGCGTGTTCAGATTTAGCTTTTGAAGATAATTTTAGTCTATTTTGTATCTAATTGAGGCTTGAAAATGTGAGTTACGCCTATGCGTAATGATCATTTTCGGAACGAAAAGCAGGTACAAAAGGGGCAAAACTAGCCCAAAGTGTTAAATCTGAACACGCTCTTAGAATACAAAGGTAACATTTTGCCCGTGAGCCTAAACCAGATTTAGGAATTAGTCCCATTGTATGTAAAATACATGGAATAAGGAGGTCTATTATTCATCCACCCAATCCTCCTTGGGAACGGCACCGAATTCTTCAATCAGTACATTATCATAGTGATCCGCCATCTTGAATAGATTGAAAAACAGTTCCCGACCCGTTTGTTCATTCAGATAACGGTCATAGATAAAAAGGGACAGTACGATATCCTTACTGTTTTCAGGAACAGAAAAACACAAGCCCTCCAGATCATTGTTCTCTTTCAGTAGATAATGATAAATCGGGGAAATATCCTGCTTGGGTAGATAACACAAATAGGCATCTCCGAATATCATTCCTGTTTTCGCGTTGTAGTATAACTTGATTCTTGCGGAGCCCTCCTTGATAATCCAGTGAGCCGGGCCCATTCTGCATAGTTTCACATCATGTCCCAAAATGGTAATGAAACTCTCTATCGTCTGGGATATCCCAGAGGGTTCGTAGTCTCCCAATGATGAGGGAAGTATGACCTTGGAACCACAATGTGAGCAGTATCCGTTATCGACATTGGATTCATGTACGATATTCGAACAGGTCATACATCTTGCAGAGGTTACATCCGCTACTTTCCGAAACTCCTCTATTGAATTCTTCAAGTGTTCGACAGGTAAGGAGAAACCTACGCTCTGGCCATCCTTGACAATAAAATTATTGATGCCGATAACGGCTCCCTTTTCATTGATGAGCGGGCCGCCACTATTTCCGGGATTCAGTGCCGCATCATGTTGTATGTAGCCGATATTATGCTCAACGTGACGGGTATTGGAGATAATACCTTGCGTAGCCGAGTAATCATATCCGAATGGGTGTCCTACCGCTACGACAACCTCACCTTGTTTGATTTCACCATTCGATAAACTCACTGTTACTTCCTGTCCCCTCAGTGCCTCATTCGGTTCAAGGAATGCCAAATCATACAGAGGGTCGGAGAACAGCACCTTGGATGTACAACGGTCGAAGTGTTTCCCATCCAGGGTTACCTCCCTATTATCACGGATGACGTGTTCATTCGTGATAATTAGATCCTCATCTTTCAAGTAGAACCCTGTCCCTACACTGTAGGGTGTTCCTATCTGAACGACAATGGCCTTATATTTCTCAATGATATCTTTCAAGATGAATCAAATATTACGTTTCAATATGATTTGTTCCTTGACGGCAACTCTCCCCAATCACATTACTTTCGGATCCACATACATTTCGTGAATCATCATCAGGAATGAACGGGCAAATTCATATTTATTGGAAAAATCCAACATACTCGGATCACACCAGAGTGACTCGAACTGATTCTTATTGGACTTAATGATTTCGTTGATTTCCTTTTTGATGGCAGACTTATTGAACTTATCATTCTGATAATAATCCACATCATATCCTACGGCATCGAAGAAATCCGATTCGATGATTTCATAATACAAGTGCAACAATTCCCGATGTGGCCGGGGAACGGCCCAATAAAAGAGACTGTATCCTACGATATAACCTGTCATTGCCAGTGCAATTTCGTAGTGTTTGTTCTTGACGTACCAATCATGCTCCTTGATGACCTCATCGATGAATCCCGCCAATCGTTCATGGTCCACTACCTGTGTAACACCGAATGTACTCAGGGTTCCATACATCTCACTGAAGCATTCTTCCTTTGTCCGTTCATCTATCTTCTCCAATTCCTTACGGAATTCCCTATTCTTTTCCACAATTGAACGCTCATCCTGTGCGAAATAATCCCTATTGATGCGTTCGAATGCTTCCATCATATAACCCTCCGGCTTCACTAGGTAGTCTATCTTATAGATGGTATCCAAAAGGATGTAACCTATGGCCTGTGGATAGAGATTCTGATCGAGTTTGCCATAATCAATATTCTCCAATGCCTTTTTCAGGCTTGCCTTAATGAATTCGTACTTGGCTTCCTTTTCAGCACCTGAAATTTCCCTGATGTGCTCATTGGCAATGGGATGTAACATTTCGAATTCACTCACTAGCAAATCATCCATCTTATCGGCATTGGTTGCCAATTCATTCAGTGCGTAATACAATTTTTGGGGAGAACCATCCAAAAGATAAGTGTCAAAGACAATGGAAACATCCTCATTCTCATCCAATGCAAACCGACTGTATTTGAGTGTGAAATTCTTTTCCAATAATCTTCTCATGAACCCCACATGACTACCATCAGAACGAGCAACTTTTGCTTCGGCACGGAATTTCCGACCATCCGAATACCCCTTGATTTTCTTGGAACCTTGATAGAGTTCGAATGAGAAATGGGTATCACCTAACCTCTGGTATACGACGTTTTCCTCCTTGGGGTCACCCAAATAGAAGAAGAAGTCCTCGTAAGCGCTGAAGTGATTGCCATCATCAAACTTATCCAAGGAATTTTGCCAGGCTTCGTACTGTTTTTCGGATTTGTAGGAGTCGCTGTAACGACCGAATTTGATATCCGGTTTCTCGCTCTTTTCTGCCGTCCTTCCAAACCAACTATCAAATAGACCCATTTTCGCAATTCATTCGGTGTAAAGATAGTGTTTAGAATTATAAGTCCATAGTTCAGGATTATTTGTCGTTTAAGATTAGCAATTTAAGAACGTATCCACAAGGATAAACCTTGGAAATCCTTATCAATTTATTCTTTCGTATCATTTCAACATAAAAATGAAACCAACACCTTTTGCCCATCAAATTATTGAACTGAAAAAGAGGGATCTGAACCTAAGGAAAGAGCTGATCAACCAAGGGATATTATCAAAGGGATATCATCAAGAAATGGAAGCCCTACACATTCGGAATGCCCGTGAATTGGATGCCATCATGGAACAAATCGGGTATCCAACAATGGATAAGGTTGGCAAGGAAGCCAATGAAGCTGCATGGCTCGTGATACAGCATGCCATCAGTTTACCCAAATTCATGAGAAAGTGCGCCAAGTACTTACAGGAAGCTGTCCAAAAGGGTAAGGATAGTCCGATTCATCTCGCTTATCTTACAGATAGAATAGCTGTATTTGAGGGCAGATTACAATTTTATGGAACACAGTTCGATTGGGACGAATATGGTATGTTGAATCCCCAACCATACGATGATTTAGAAAAAGTCAACCAAAGAAGACAATCCATCGGACTGAATACACTGGAAGCACAACTACGGATTATTCGCCAAAGGGCAGAATTGGAGCAGGAAACTCCACCAACAAATTATCAAGAACGACAACAACAGTATCTCGAATGGAGAAAACAAGTGGGATGGGTCAAATGATTCTAATAGAATAACACATGACTGTATGCCATGCCATTGGAAACAGAATTGAAATTATCTCCTGATTTAATGGCTTTCGTTCCGAATAATTCCCTCATGAAATTCTGAATGGGAACCACCAATGAAGTCCCACCTGTCATGAATACGGTATCCACTTCACCTACTCCAATATTCAACTCATCCAAAAAAGATAACAAATAAGACCTTATCTTTTCCACATCTGCGCCTATGATTTCCGTGGAGAATTCATTCCGTGAAATGCATTCTTCCAAATCAATGCCGTGGCTCTTGAATGCAAAGACGACCTGCTCTGATTGTCCCAATTCGATTTTCGTTCTTTCAATTTCCTGAAAAATGGAATAACCAAGATTTTCATTCACCAAGGTGACCAAGTTCTGGAACTTGGGGTGATTATGGGTCAGGTAAAGGAACTTCTTCAGATTAGTCTGCATCCTGATACTATCAAAGAAATTCATCTTCTCCCAAGAAGTAATATTCGTGAAAAAGCTTCTTGGTATTTCCAAGACATTACTAAAATCCCTGTAAGTCAATCCCCGGCCAAAATGTGGCGTTCCTCTCTCCCACATGATGGACGAGTCAAAATTATCACCACCAATATAGATACCTCCCTGCCCGATAATATCGCTTTTTCTATCTCTTTGGTCAATCCTATCGGGACTCAGGCGCATCAAGGTAAAATCAGAGGTACCACCACCCAAATCGGCCACCAATACTACTTCCTCTTTCTCGATGGTTCTTTCATATGTGAATGCAGCCGCAATCGGTTCCATTTGGAAATACACCTCACTAAATCCTGCTTGGGTGGCAGCCTGCAACAACCGTTTCTCAGCAAGAGCATCCTTATCCGGATGTTCATCAAACACCACGGGCCTACCCAATACGGCCCTATCTATTTCCACTCCAAGGAAAGCATCCGCTTTTTTCTTTAAATGGAGGATGATAATACAGACCAAATCCTCAGCATAATATCGCTTGCCATGGATTCTAGTTTCCTTGAATCCACTCCTTGGTAAAATACGTTTGACCGACTTCATGAACCGACCTTTCATCTGGCTACCAACATATTCTTCCCTCGCATCCAAACCTACATGATAACTCAATGACATGCTCCGTCTTACCGGTTTCGGAAAATATATCAAAGACCCCTCATTAAAGGTTTTCAGAATCTTATTGGTCCTTGTATCAATGATAGAAAGGGCAGAATTGGTCGTACCGAAATCGATACCGTAGATGTAAGGATGCATAATGGATTGGATTCGGGTTAGTAAGGGGCGCAAAGATAAGGGATATCGAATATAATTGTTGGTATCTTTTCATACACACATTATACTTTCCATTTCAAATTCACCTATTTTTCATCAAAACCAAATCCTAATACGCTCCTAAACCAATAAACACTTACTTTTGTATTAGAATCCAAGCATCAAGGAAGAACATATTTTATGATAATAGATCAGACCTTTCGAAATATCGGTCGGGTAAGGGAAATAGCAGCCATACTGAGTAAGTATGGCTTTGAGGAGTTTGTGAATGCCACTCCTTTGAGTTCCCTGATTCCGGACAAGCGAAGGTTGAGCTGGAAAAAGGAAAAGGAAGCAAAGAAATACAACCGTTGGGAGCTGATTCGCATGGCGGCTGAGGATTTGGGGCCTACCTACATCAAATTGGCGCAAGCCTTGAGCAATCGTCCTGATTTATTACCTGATGCACTGATCGAGGAATTACAGAAATTACAAAGTGAAGTCAGCACTTTGGAATACGAGGTCGTGGAGCATATCATCGAACATGAATTGGGCAATGATATTGAGAATATCTTTGATGAATTCTACAAGAAGCCCTTGGGTTCCGCTTCTATTGGGCAAGTACATCGTGCCAGACTGAAGGATGGTTCCAATGTAGTGGTGAAAGTCCAAAGGCCAGGTGTAAGGAAGAAAGTCCAGACCGATTTGGATATCCTCAAGATACTGGTGCGCTGGGGACAACAACAACTAGAAAGCCAGGGCGTATATGGGGCCAGAGATATCATTGATGCCTTTGAGCGGAGTTTGATGAAGGAATTGGACTACAATACGGAAGCCCGATTCATGGAACAATTCCGTTCCTATTACAAAAAGAATCAAGATTTTTATGTCCCCAAGGTATACAGGGAACTAACGACCAGTAAGGTCTTGGTGCAGGAATTCATTCGTGGAGCCAAGATTACCGATGTTGAGAAACTTCAGAAATGGGGTGTCGATACCCCGAAACTCGCAGAAAAGGGAATTGATATCTATCTTTCCCAAATCTTCGAACATGGTTATTTCCATGCGGACCCCCATCCTGGCAATATCATCATCAAGGAAGATGGTACTCTATGTCTGATTGACTTCGGTATGGTCGGCAAACTATCCAAACATGACAGATTCGCCTTTGCCAGTATCCTGATTGGAATGGCCAAACAGGACCCGAAGATGATGGCTCGTAATTTCAAAAAACTAGCCATTGAAGCTGTCATAGAGGACGAAAGGGCTTTCGAAGCAGAATTGGGTGACCTGATAGACGATTATGCCACACTCAATGTATCCGAGGTTGATATTACCGAAGTAACCATCAAATTGCAGGATATCATCCGAAATCATAAAATGAAGATGCCAGGTGGTATTTTCATAATCATGAGGGCCCTGACCATTCTCGATGGAATCGGTAGAACCATACATCCCGACTTCAAGACATATGAATTTTTCAAACCCTATGGGTTGAAGATTCTCAAGCAGATGTATGCACCGGAGAACATTGCTGATGATATATTCCAAAATATGACCTCCTTTTACGAGTTCATGACCAGCTTCCCGGTTGAGCTTCGTGAAATACTGGAAAAAACGAGAAAAGGAACACTCCGCCTCGAGCATCAGAACTATGTAGACGAATTAGTCGTAGATAAATTCAACCGAGCAGCCAACCGTTTGGTACTTGGGATTGTTACGACAGGTATATACCTGGCTTCTGCCATTGTTCTTTTTGCATATACTTTCTATGAGGGGCCCTACAGTTTGGCCATTCTCATACTCAGTCTTGTAGGATTCATAACGGCCATTCTTTTCACCATGAGTCTTTTGGTAGGAAATTGGTGGAGCAATAGATAGGCATTCAGGATTTTTTGAGAAAGAATGGCTTTCGGGTATCGTAATGTGTTAAAACGGGAAATTATTCGTCTGATATGAAAATAGGTGTAGTCTGTTATCCTACTTATGGAGGCAGTGGTGTATTGGCCACTGAATTAGGAAAAGGCCTTGCTCGCCGGGGGCATGATGTGCATTTCATCACATATAGCCAACCGGTACGCCTGAATTCCTTTCAGAACAATGTCTATTATCATGAAGTAAGGGATGCAGATTATCCATTATTCCAATATCCACCCTATGATACTGCGCTCACGAGTAAATTGGTGGATGTGGTCAAGTATGAAAAACTCGACCTCCTACATGTACATTATGCCATTCCACATGCTACGGTAGCTTACCTGGCCAAGAAAATCCTATTGACCCAGGGCAGATATATTCCTACGGTCACCACACTTCACGGAACCGACATTACCCTTGTGGGAAAGAACCAGGCATTCCACCCTGTTGTGGAATTTGCCATTAACAAATCGGATGGTGTCACTGCGGTTTCAAATAGTCTTAGGAAGGATACCCTAGACCAATTCAATATAGAAAAGGATATTCGGGTTATTTATAATTTTATTGACTTGGAACGGTTCAGGAAAGCCAATAAGGACCACTTCAAAAAAGCCATTGCCCCGAATGGGGAAAAAATCCTTATACATACCTCCAATTTTCGAAAGGTGAAACGCGTAGAGGATGTGGTGCATATCTTCAAACGGATTTATGAAAAAATTCCTTGTAAGCTTCTCCTCGTCGGAGATGGTCCCGAACGAGCCAATGTGGAACGGCTTTGTAGGGAAATAGGCCTTTGTCATGAAATCAGGTTCCTAGGAAAACAAGAAGCTGTCGAGGAATTATTGGCCATTGCAGACTTATTCCTCATGCCATCAGGAAGCGAGAGTTTCGGTTTGGCTGCTTTGGAAGCCATGGCTTGTGAGGTTCCTGTCATATCATCCAACATCGGTGGTTTACCGGAAGTCAATATTGAGGGGGTCACCGGATTCTTGAGTGATGTGGGTAATGTGGATGAAATGGCTGCTAATGCCATACGACTCCTAGGAAATGAAACGATGTTCAAGGAATTCAAATCGAATGCATTGCAACAAGCCGAACAATTCGACATTGAGAATGTCCTCCCGCTTTATGAGGAATATTACCAACACGTATTGGAAACAACCGTTTACGATTACAAGCCGAGGTAAGCCATGCTCCAAGCATTCACCCACTATTTCCTGCACCTTGGATTTGTTGGTCTAATCGCCATTATATGGGATAGAAAAAATTGGTGGAAATGCTGGCTGGTGTTATTGGGAACCATGTTGGTTGACTTGGACCATCTATTGGTCAATCCGATATTCCATCCCGAACGATGCAGTATTGGTTATCATTATCTACATTGTCCATTACCAATCCTGATTTATCTTATCGGATTCCTGTATTTCAAACATTCATATACAAGATTGTTTTGTTTGGGATTATTGTTTCATATGCTGACGGATTCCATAGACTGCATCTGGACCTTTTCCCATTGCGAAAGCTGTTATCAACAATCCATTGTTCATGAATGGATGCAAGGATTTTGATGGAGCCATCTGTGACGGATTCCTCAGAAATACACTTAACTTGGATACAAGGGAGAATTAAATTAGACATAATCATCCCAAATCTTAATATCTTTACATATCAACATCAATTTAAAAAAAGTACATGTTCATAGAAGATAAGGCCATCAAAGAAAAACTAAAGGAATTGTCACTTTTGACTCGAAAGGTTTACAGTATCAGGGAAAAGGAAGCCATTTCTTTCAAAAAACATCCCAAGTTCGTTACGGATGTGATCAAGGATATGACCAATATTTCCTACAACCTCGCCATTGCGGACCATGTGAACAGCGAAGAAGAAAAACAACTCCTTTTGTTGGCACTGAAATATATCTTCTACCCTACCGGGAATTATAATGCGAACTTCCTGGATTCCATCGGAACACAATTCGATAATTTCGAATCCAATTCACCAGAAATAGACAGTCCCATACTCATTGTGGAAAAGGCAAAGCAATACGACCAGGAACATGATGAGGGAATGACAGAAAGAATCAGGGAACTTATTGTAGATTATGCCGAAGCCCTTGTGATGGCGGATGGTTTCCAATCCGTAAGAGAGTTTGATGTTCTGGAGACATTCAAGTTTTGGGTCTTTGACTAGAAATCACATCCAAGGATAATATAAAGAATCCCTTACTCAGGCATCGTCCCGGGTAAGGGATTCTTCTTTACCCACACATCTTCATAGTTCATCCTTGAACCGACTGATATCCAATGTGACACTCGCCCCACAAAAAAACACCATTTTCCTTTCCACCTCCATTTTTGTCAACTACTTGGCAAATGACACACCCCCTAGGTGTCACATTCTCCTTTTCATAAGGATATAATGTAGTGTAAGGCTTGATCATGCTGCATTCAATTGTATTCATCAAAATCTAAATCATGAAAAAATTAAATTGGCTAACAATGTGCATCCTTTTCTGTTGCACTTGCCTCATATACACTTCCTGTACGGACGAACTAGACGAAACAGAAGTTCTTCCTGACTTCGAATGTACAGACCTACAAGCATTTGTAGGAGATAGTTGTACTACTGATGCAGGAGAAGTAGGATTTATTGACCCTGACTGTAACTGTTTCCCCATTCCACAACCAGAAGACTTCGATTGCCCTGACCTGTATTCCAATATCGGTGACCCTTGCTTGAGCGAAACGGGTATCATCGGTGTTGTGAGTGATGTCTGTGAATGTGAAACTTCAAATGACACCATTCCCGGAGGCTTTGATTGTCCTGACCTCCAAGCATATGTAGGTGATCCTTGTTTCACTGATGCGGGCCTATTCGGTCTTGTGAATCCTAATTGTGAATGTGAATCCATAGAGGATGGTAGTGGAGATGTTGACTGTCCAACCATCGGTGCCAATATCGGTGATCCATGTTATACAGAAGATGGATTATTGGGATGTATTGACGAGGATTGTGAGTGTGCTCACGTATTCGGAGGTACTGACTTTGACTGTCCTGATTTGCAAGCATTCTTCGGTGAGCCTTGCTTCACTGATAATGGAGAATTCGGTTATGTGAATGAGGATTGTGAATGTCAGGCCGTGGATGTAAGTGGCATGTACGATTGTCCAGAGATTGAGGCGAATATCGGTGACCCATGTATTACTGATGACGGCCTAATCGGATGTATCAATGAGGTTTGTGAATGTGCCCATGCACCGGATAATGGTGGAGGTGGAGGAATTCCATTCGACTGTCCTGACTTACAGGCATTCATCGGAGACCCTTGTTTCACTGCTGATGGACAATTCGGTTTCATCAATCCAAACTGTGAGTGTGAGTCCTTTGAGGACCCAGGACAGGGTGGTTCTTATGACTGTGAGGACGAGCAAGCTAACTACGGTGACCCATGTATGACCGATGATGGTCAGGTAGGATGTATAGATGAGAACTGTGAGTGTGCACATACTCCTGACCAAGGCGGTGTTTATGACTGTCCTGATTTGGAAGCATACTTCGGTCAGCCATGTTTCACTGACGCTGGTCAGTTCGGTTTCGTGAACGAGAATTGCGAATGTCAGGTATTGGATGAAGAACCTCCTTTCGAGTTCGATTGTCCGGATATCCCTGCATTCATCGGCGATCCTTGCCCACTACCTGACGGAACTATGGGTTTCATAACGCCAGATTGTGAGTGTAACTAAAATTGGCGTTTTGTTTGGGATAGATATTTGAATTGCAAATATGGGGACAACCTTAGAAGTAAGGTTGTTCCCTTGCTTTCAAAATTTGAAAATAAAAACCTACCACTAAGAGCATATGATTATTACCAACGATACCATCAACCTTTGCAAAGCTCGCGACCGAGCTGCGCAGAAGCAGTTGTATCGTAAGATGGTACCCTATCTCAATGTGGTTTGCAGGAGATACTTGCATGATGACTCCTACATCAGCGATATCCTCCAAGAAGTCTTCATCCAGATTTTCACCAAGATTGCACAATTCGACCCTGAAAGGGGTGCATTCAAGAATTGGGCAATCAAAATCAGTGTGAATGCCTGCCTGAAGCACAATCAAAAACATGCTAAGGAAAACCTACAGGAATTAGTATTGCCATTACATGAAAAAAAAGTAAATCCCTATGTACTGCAAAAGTATTCTGATGAGGACCTAATGAATTTCCTCAGACAGATGCCTACGGCTTATTTCCAAGTATTCAGTCTCTATGTCATTGATGGTTTCGACCACAAGGAAATAGCTGAAATGCTGGAAATCAATGATAGTCTTTCCAGAAAAAGATTATCCAGGGCCAAGGCATGGATCGAAAAAAAAACATCGGTCAGTGAATGGGCCAAAGTAAGTGGCAATCGCTCTTTCTAATTTTTTGAATCAACTGTATATGGACATTTTCGACATTATAAAGGAACGATTTAAAGGAAAACAGTCCCTCGAGGGCATCCAGGAGGATTTTCTCTGGGAACAGATTTCCAATGAATTGGATCAGGAGGAGGGCAAAGCTCCCCCCTTACTGAGAAGCAAGTGGCCTTATTTGGCACTGCTCATTCTATTACTTGGAATGGGCTCCTTGTATTGTTGGTATACTGATATCCAGCCCGAAGGACTGAATCCATCGGCACAGGCAGAAGATTCACCCACCCAACACAGTCCTAAACATTCATCATATGAGGATTCCGAAAAGGAATCCAAACCTTTTACCATTACAAATTCGAGTTTATCAAAAAATGTAACCCCTCTTGACAACTCTAATGTTTCTGATGTCCCGTCGACTACCAATAAGGATGTCGCTGTGGAAATGGGTCAGCAAACCAGTTTTACTCCCCTTTCGGCTGAACATATGGGTAAGCCCAAGACATCCATCAATGAGACTAGGAATGAGCAGACCCTTTCAGAAAATGCGAATTGGGATACACCCGCCTTAATCCAAAACGAATCAAATCCAGAATTGGAGCAGGCCATCAATACCGTGCAAAGTCCAATCATTGAGAAAGAAACCACAGCAGTGGCCATCAAGGAAAAGCCGAACTACATCCCCAGCATTACACAAATTCCATATCTGGCACTGAATAATAATCCAATGCCAGTATCCATACAGCAAGTAAATGTCAAAACGCCCAAGGAGCCTACCCTAAAACATTGGGAATTCGGTTTCCATATCGGTGCGGATTTGGCCTTGCTAAAGTATGACCAACATTCACAGATTGATGGCTTACAAGAAGAAATCGACGGTTCACATCACTCTGAACTAGGATACCAAATGGGATTCAAGGCACAGTGGCATCATGGTGACCAATTTTTCCTACAATCAGGAATCTCTCTCATTGAGAGCCAGACAGAATTCTTCTATATTTCGGAATCTGCAACTACCATGCAGCGCCCGGGCTCCAGTGACCCTACCAACAGGGTACCGGCCATCGCTAAAAGAAAAGTACTGAATGATAATAAGTTCAGGCATCTGTCCATCCCCTTGGAAATCGGAAAAGGCTTCAGGCTGAATCCTAAGTGGAGCTTAGGAAGTAGTGCAGGTCTTGGCTTGAATTACTTTGTAGGTCAAAAAGGAAAATCAGTGGATCAGGATTTCATGATTGCTGAGTTCTCAAGGCATAATACCCACCCCACCCCATACCGCAACTTCTTTCTCTCCTACCAAATATCACCTTATGTCGGTTATGATGTCAGCCGTAATGTCTCATTGCAGCTGAGTCCTCAATTCCGATACCAACAGCATGGTTCGTCTCCTCTTTACGGACTCAAACATCATGCTTTCGGTACAGGATTGAATCTGAATATCATGTACCAATTCTAAAAAAGGAAACTACATTAATTGAACGAATACCACTCGCATGAAAAATCATTCCAACACTCAAGCCATCAACGATGATAGGATACACTCTCAGCCCCACCAACAACCCGACTTATTATTCATTGGTGATTACCTGACGGAAATATTTAGGGACCGAAATGTATTGGATATGGGTTACCAAACTGATTATTGGACCAGTGCCATCAGTCAGACTTCCGCCTCTTTCGAAAAGATTGAAATTGAAGAAAATCATCTGACCAAGTTTTCCAATCGGAAGTACCAATCAGACATCCTATTCAATACACTGAATGAAACCATAACCGAGGAATACTCCAATTTTTATTCGGGTTTGTTCTGCGGATTCACTTTTTCCCATCTCATGAAAAGGAGTAGGAAAAAATTCATTCAGTTACTTCTGGACAGGGTCAATCAGAATGGTCCTATTATTTTCATTGATACACTTCATAAAAAAGAAAATGGACTCCCCATCTCAAGAATTGATTTGGATGACAATACTTATCAAGTCAAGAGTGATGCAAAAGGAAACCATTATGAATTAATCATGAATTTCCCTAATGAAAATGAATTGGCATCCTTATTCCAACAACATGTGAGTTCATTCAAATGGATACAACTAAAGGATTATTGGATTTGGGAATGTTACAAATAATTATGACATCCATTCATAAGGTTTACAACTCAAAAATCTTATGAATGGATTTATTTTAATCTCTTAATCATCTTATAGAATTCGGATGCTCTTACTCTTTGGATATTATCATCCAAATCCACTTCCCTACCTTTTCGGACATAGCTTACTGGCATATCCAATTTTACTCCTAAAAAAATAAAATAATACCGGGTATATTCCCCACCATTTCTTTTTACTTCCTCGGTTGCTATGGCTTCCAATGCATTATCCAATTCTTTTTTTAATCCTTTTTTATTTACCAACAATTCCCTTAGTTTTTCAATCACTTGTGAATTATCAGCTAATTGCACAAAAACTACGGATAACAACTTCTCAATCGCCATATCCGTTTGATTTAATTTCTGATAAATATCAGCGTATCCCAATGCCTTACGAACATCATTCGCAGCGTATCCGTTACCACAAAAATGTAAATAGGGATAGGTTACATCTGAAAGGATAAAATAATCCAAGGATTTTTGAAACATCCCTTTGGTATAATATATCTCACTCATCAACTTACAGGACCGATGTTTAAAATTCGCATAAGGGTCATCCATAAGACCACCTCCTAAATTTTCTTCTTCATCGAATCCACTTTCCAATATGGTTTCGAATACCATGATAGACGAATCGTATTCTTCCTTAAGGAAATAAATATAACCTACATTATAAAGTGACCTGGGGTATAATTCATTTTTCGGATGGCGGTCCACTATATATTGATAATTATCCAGGGCTTCATCCAATTTATCCGCCTCGAATAACTCTGCAGCCTCATCAAAATAATCCGAGGGCATTTTCTGTGCCAAGACAAGCACGGAAAAATGCAACATAAATATCAACGCTAGTGTTTTCATAGGTTTATTTTATATTGATAAATAGCATTCTTTTTAATTCCGTAAAAAATAAAATGATAGTCATCCAAAAAATGATTACCATATAATATCTTATCTACGCCCTCCAACTCCCTATATACTTGGTTATTGATATTAATAGAATACTTCCTTTTTGCTATTTGATGAATAACAAAAAATCCATGGTCACTTACTTCTCCGGCCACCATACTATTCCCCTCGATTTTTTGTTCATTTTTTCCATCATTAGATATTGGACGAGAAAATTCACCATTCGACACCAAGTAGGATGATTCGCCATATCCCAAATAAAATAAAGAATGGCCATTAGAAACATCATCATCATAGCCATACCCCCAATACAATACGTCATCCTCGACGCTGAAGTGATTCCCATTGGCTATGGGAGGAAAAACCAATTGTTGATCCTTGTACAAATAAGTTGAGTCATCTGTCCTGAAGTAATGCAAGGATTCCCCTTTGGGGCTGATATACAAAGGCACGGCCCTTACTCCATACTTAGAAATAGATACTTCTTGTTGTTTTCCATTGATATATTTATATAAGTAATAATCCTTGATTCCGTAACATGAAAAATTACCTTTATCATCCATATTCGGAAAAAATATCGACTCGAAATCCGGAGTATGAACATGTCCGTTCACATTGATCTTTTGTATTCCGTCTTCTTCGAATGTAAAAAGGTAATTATCCTTATCCAGTAAAGTGACATTCGAAATATTGTGAATATTCTTATACAAATAGTTATTTATAATAATATATTCCGGACCATTATCATCACCTGAATAATAATAAGCTCCATTATTATTCAATTGATATTCCCAAACTGTCCTAACGGGTCCCAAGATAGTATCCGGAGTATGAACGAAGAACATGTAACTATACAAGCCATCGGGTTCTGAAGGTTTTTTTCCTCTTGCAAAAATATATTCTCCCTTATTATTAATAGCCAATTGGGTGAATCTGAATTTTGATGTTTCAATTAATTCATCATTAATATATAAATGGTATGAATCATTCTTTCTTATAAAATAAATAACATTCCCATTTTCACTAAAGGCTACCCAATCCCTGGATGAAATATAAAATTCATCCATTTCTTTTTTATGGTAACGAGCTACAGAACGGTGATTGATGTAATAATAAACACTATCTCCTAAAGTAGTCACTAATGCAATATTCCCGTTGGTATTACTTGTTTGGAAACTTTCTATTTCCCCTACGATAGGTCCATGAATATCTATTCCATTAGAATTCTTAAAATAATACGGTTTTGATTTAGGGTCCGAATAGGATTTAGTATAACTAATCCCTCCTCCCGAACCGTATATGGAGCCAATTCTTCCAGAGCCAATTACCGTATCGGTATGAGTCAAGAAATAACTCCCACCCTTCTTATCTTTGAACTCAAAACAATAATTTCCCTCCGCATCAAAAATTATCTTATCAGAAATTTTTTCCATTGATTCCTTAGGAACGTCAAAGACCCATTTTTCGGAGATTCCCTGCGCTTGTGCATATGCAAATGAAAGTAATAAAATAAAGACAGAAATATATTTCATAATAGTTGAATTGTCTTTGGAGTCATAATATTACCTGAGTGGGTAATGCTTTTCTTTCAATCCCAAGTCCTGAAGCTTTCGAATGAATTCATCCCGCTTTTTTTCATTTGGAATATTCCCCAAATTTATTCTGACATCCGGCCCCTTATCCAAATCGAAAATAATTTCATGCTCCATAAAATGAATCATATTTATTGCCGATAACGAAACAATTGTTTCCTTGGAAAATCGGTTCAATTTCATTCGGATTTCCTTTTCATCCATATGAATAAAAAACACACCTTCCTTTCCTATCTTACGATAATCATATAGAATGGGAATTAGGAAACACAAGAAAAGGGCCGCTGATGATACTATGATCATCAAATCATCGATGCCGCCATCTTTCATGTAGACAGGAATCAAAAATCCAATAGAAAGTAAATTAAATCCACATATGAAATAGCAGAAAAACTTCATTCTACTGGATAGCCCCCCGAAATCACGGACAGCATCATAATCATAAATAAGATTCATGGTAGTTATATTTTTTTAGGATTTATAAATAAGAATATCAGCTCAAAACACCCGCACTCATAATCTCCTCGATTTCCTCTGCTTCAATCGGAATATCGGCCATTAAATTATAGGGTTCATGGTCCGTAACCAAGATATCATCCTCCAATCGGATACCGAAGCCTTCTTCCGGAATGTAGATTCCCGGTTCACACGTAAACACCATTCCTGCTTGGATGGGTGCATATCGATCAGCCAAATCATGTACATCCAACCCTAGATGGTGGGAAGTACCATGCATGAAATATTTCTTGTAGGCGGGGTAAGCAGGATCTTGTTTTTCCACATCATGTTTGGTAATGAGTTTCAGAGCAATCAATTCGGATTCCATCATCTTCCCTACCTCCTTGTGGTATTCTTCTATCAGATTACCCGGCACCAACATCTTGATGGCTTCTTTCATTACCCTCAGAACTGCATCATAGACTGCTCTCTGACGTTTGGTGAATCGGCCATTCACAGGTATGGTCCTACTTAGGTCTGCTGTATAATTAGCGTATTCCGCTCCGAAATCCATGAGTAGCACATCGCCATCCTGGCATTCCATGTTATTTTCGTTGTAGTGTAATACGTTGGAATTGGCACCGCTAGCAATAATCGGTGAATATCCATGTCCGTTTGCACCACTCCTGATGAATTCATGGATAATCTCGGCTTCCACCTCATATTCCATCACACCCGGTTTGGTGAATTCCAATACCCTATTGAAAGCATGCTTGGTAATGTTGCAAGCCTTTTGCAAGAGTTGTACCTCATACTCTGACTTGATCATTGCCAGTTTCTTCATGATGGGCTGTGACCGATGATACTTATGGGTCGGATATTGCTTCATCAATTCATGCGTGAACCTCAAATCCCGATTCACCACATCCGAAACATAACGGTCATTCTCATTCGAATTGACATAAATACGCGTGGCTAGGAGAATCAATTCATTGAGTACATTCTCCATATCCTCCAACCAATATATTTTCTTGATACCCGAAATCCTACTGGCTTCTTCCTTGGTATACTTATGTCCCTCCCAACGGGCGATATACTCATTCGTTTTCTTGATGAAAGCAATTTCCTCAAACCCATCCTTGACACAATTCGGAAACAAAACCAATACGGCCTCCGGCTGATCCAATCCCGACAGGTAAAAAAGGTCGGAGTTTTGTCTGAAAGGAAAATACTGGTCCCCATTCCTAGGCATCAAATCATTGGAATGGAAGATAGCAACCGACTTGGGCTTCATGGCTTTCATGAATCGTTGTCTGTTCCTCTGGAATAAGGTCGGATTGATAGGGCTATAACGAGTGATATGCTTGTAAGTCATCTATTAAACGAATATTTTGATAATTTCGATAAGAAAATAGCATCTGAATGGGTTCCGGATACTACTCCATCATCCTTGTATCGCTAATTTATACCAAATTATAATTGATGTCAAAAGAAAAGTCATATGCCACGGTCGGAAAATCCATGTTTTTGGGATTATTACTCCTGATTATCCTTTTGAATGTCGGTAGGGATTATTTTCCATGGAAATATTACACCCTATACCTGAATACCCCACAACTCAGCACTACGATACAAAAAGGGAAGTATATCAAGGCCAATGACATCAGAATGGGTTATATCCATTCGTTCGAAAAACAACACAACAGTCTGACCACCATTCGACTTCAGATGAAACGGAAATTCAAGATTCCTACACAAACTTCCCATTATTTTGATGAGGCCGGACATATCATCCTTAAAATAGAGGATGGGGATTCTGATTTCCTAGAAAAGGGAGACACTTTGAATCATATACAATTGGTCGGGCAACCCATGCACTAATCCATCATTCGGATTTATAGTTTGACCCATTTAAGGATCTCATTGTGTTGTCCCATATTCAAATCCACAAAATATATTCCACTGGCCCAATTTCCACAATCAATCCGTTCGATTCCGGACTGATTCAGTGTTCCCTGAAACATCACTTTTCCCATAGCATCATAAACGGTGTATACAGCTGCCTCTGTTGACTCTAAGTACATTTCTGTCCTGGCAGGATTCGGATACATTCGTACAATTGAATGTTGGATGAGGTCCGAATTCGAAGAAATGATATCGTCCTCACAGTTACCCGGCATATTGGCATCCAGCCATGTCAGACGGGCGGCTATCCAATTCTTCATATAGGTTATCTCCGCCTCATAGGTTTGGGGAATAGGTTCGGGTTCAATCCAAATGGATTCCCCGATGAAATCCCACCGTTGGAAATTGCGTTCCAATGGATTTTGCAGGAAAGCCGTATGCTCATCCAACCACGCATACAAGGAATCCTGATGGAAAGTCGATTGTCTCATGGTTTCCCACCTGCACTTGAGGTGATGTGTGAATATCGGGTCTTCCATCAAACGTTGCCACCACATCGGCATGGTTTCCAAGTCCTCACATCCATCTTGGTTTTGCATGTATGTCCAACCCTCTGTAACATGACTGGAGCATACCGTAGACAGGCCATAAGTTTGGTCGAAATCCCAGATAGGGCCAGCGGTGAGCCGACCATCCTTATCATCCCGGTCCTTGTGGATATAGGAACTCAGTTTGTATCCATCAGAATTCTTGGTCAATTCATTGATGAGTAAAAAATCAGCGAAACTGGTCATATTGATATAATCCGAATAACGGACTCCTTGACTATTATGAAAATCAGGAGCGTAAAGGGCAGATTCGAATAGGTTCATGTAATTTTCGATATAACTGGCTTGTTCCGGTTTGATTTTACTGGCCTTGGGATAATACCAGTGATAAGGTTGAGGAATTCCTCCTTGTGAGTTGAATTGTGATTGGAATCCCTCGAACTCATCCAACCAATCTATCCGTAGTATGTATCCTCCTGTAAGGGAATCTCCTTGGATATCATCCGAATCCAATTTGGCAATATCCACACGGTCATCGTCCCTTTTGATTTTTTCACAGAGGAGATACAAGCCCCTGTAATCTCCATTCAGGACGACTTCGACAAATCTCCAATGGGAAGCATAATGCCCCATGGAACGAAAAAGATCAAAACTCAAGGGAATCCTGAGTTGGGTCTTATCTATGACCATAGCGTGCAATATCCAATCTTCTTCCTTGCCCATTCCTAGGAGCGGAGATGATATATCGGCTCCATTATCATCCCATAATTCAATCGAGTAGGTTTTCTTATCATAACCTTGGGTTGAATTCCCCCTTGTTTCTATTCCGATATTTCCATTATAATGATTGAATGGATCATTGATGGAATTCATCACGCCAGGACCATTGTCTATGATTCCCATCATGCCCTGGATCTTTGGTTCGTCTGGAATCTCGTCATTCGTTGTGATAACCACAATCGGAAGATGACTATTCTGAAAATTCTGTGCCTTGGTTTCCATTCCTAACATGGACACCAACCCAAAGAGAATCAATAATTTTTTCATGCAACTTGTCCTTTTACATCCTTGAATTAACACCACAAAGGTATAACGACCCAAGTTGCAGATACCCTATTTTCGTATTCGATTATTTTTTGAAATTCACCCAGAATGTATGCCATAGGATATAAGGGAGGAACGTTCCTGCGGCAATTCTCACCCATAAAGGAGATTCCGGATACAAATAAAGGAGATAGACATTCCCTAGGAGGAAAACCAATCCCATCAACCAATTCAGGGCCTGAAAGCGTTTGTTCTGACTGGGATAGGCGTATTTCCATGGAACAAAATGCAGGATAGCAAATAGGATAATAATCCAGAAATTAATCCAAGGAGCTGGTTTGACAACAAAAAACATGAAGTAGGCCACAGCATTCCACATTACTGGAAATCCGATGAAGTACATATCCTTTGAAACCATGGGTTCCTTGCCATAATAAATTGCAGAAACCAAAAGCAGTGCGGAAACAGCCGTAAGTTTGACCCATTCCACATCAGGTAGAACGGATACTTTCTCGCCATTGACCATCCAGAATGCCTCATAGAGAAAGTATGCGGGAATGATGGCGTAATTGGCAAAATCTATTACGAAGTCAATATTCTTACCCTCCATGAAAGGCAGGACTTCCTTTACATTGAATTTCCTTGCCAACATCCCATCCACACCATCAATGAAGAATGCCACCATCAGCCAAATCATGCAGAGCCAAAAATCGTGATTGGCTATCGCAATGATTGCTAATAAGGCAAATACGACACCTGATGCAGTAAACAGGTGCACGCCCCATGCCAATGCTTTTTCTAATGATGTGAATGTTCGTTTTTCGTTTTGCATGGTAATCCTTGGATATATGAATGGAAAGATAATGAGAATTCAGCAAAACCAACCTCCCACTTATTCCGAGACCTTATCATTCACACGCAGGAGGAAGATGGAAATACTGACTATCCAGATACTCATCGTCAGGAAAAATAGCCATTCCAATACGGCTAATCCTACGATATTCGGTCTTATATAATGATGCGGGTCAGAGGTAATATTGTGAAGTTCTGTTTTGGGATATACCAGAAATATGACAAAGAGTATGAATGGCAATGCACTTGGGATAATTAGTCCCTTGTGTAAATTCTTATTCCAATATCCCAATAAAGAGAACAATCCTACGGCAATGGCTCCCAGGATAAAAAAGCTGAAAGCAGCAATAGTGTGATTACGCAAAAAATGCTCAGGTAAGACTCCTACCATGAATAATGCAATCATAGCCAGAAACCCAATGAATCCCGCAAGATAACCGACTTTGGATTTTGTCCTGTAGGATAGCATTATCACCGATGGAAAAAACATGACAGCAATACATTTCAAGCCCATATTCAACAACTGCCACCTTGTATTCTTATATGGATTCCCCAATTCGGATATGAATGATTTTACAAAGGAATACGATTCTCCTTGGAATCCCTTGAATGTTGGGACTGCAAAATATATCAAGCCCAGAATCAACACTATTCCTGACAAGGAAAGCAAAGCACTTGTCCTATACAATATCCTTTCCCTATTCGACATTCTGGATAACGATTGTCCCCGAAAGCTTATCATGCCAACCATCATCACCAGCCAAAAGGAATGACAGGGGTTCAAACGGCAAATACCTGAGTATGGTACGGCCAATTATGGGCCAAAATCCGGGTGGATTCCCGTTGGGCATCACGACCTTGGTATTCGTTACCAATTTTCCGAATGTGCGTCCGTTGAGGAAGTATTCACAAATTATGAAATACAGGAAATAACTAGACAAACCCAACATAAAGATACTCCCAATGACCATATCCTGTCGGGTAGTCAGAATAACGGAACCATTCACATCCTCAAAAAATCCGATAAGAAGTCCCATGATGATGAATGTCAACAACATGAAACATCCCAGTATGAATTGGTCCAGAATATAATTAGCCAATCTTTGGGATTTGGTGGCTCTTTTGAGTTCGGGAATCTTATTACCATCAAATATCTCATCCAATACATGGTCATCGAATCCGTACATGGGTTCCCTATACTTACTTTCTCTTTCCATCCGGTTTGGCTTTAAATGCTTAGATTAGTATTTCCTTACAAGGTACAAACGTATTGGGATTATCCCAATACCTCTCTCATTCTTATGAAAACATCAAACATGGACAAGATACTCCAATCACTGAAACCCACGGCCTTACTTATGATTTTGTTGTCAGTAGTAGGTCTGGTTTTATACCAAATGGGCAAACCTGTCTTTTGGTCTGGGTTCTTTGCCATGATGTTTTTCTATGGACTGATTTTTTTCATTGGAGCCTATGCCAGTCAAATCAGGAAAAATGATAGTGAGGAGGATGTGATGCTAGCGGGGCGATCCATTCCCTTATTCGTGGCCGTATTCACCATGAGTGCGACATGGGTAGGTGGTGGATACATCAATGGAACGGCCGAATACACCCATTCTTCCGGTCTGGTTTGGGTACAGGCACCGTGGGGTTATGCCATTAGTCTCATTTTGGGAGGATTGTTCTTTGCCAGAAAAATGCGAAGAATGGAATACAAGACCATGCTTGATCCCTTGGCCCAGAAATATGGAAAGGGAATGGGTGCGGTACTTTTCATTCCTGCTCTGGCAGGTGAGATTTTCTGGACTGCTGCCATACTTACTGCACTGGGAACCACATTCGGAACGGTGCTAGGGATTGATTTCCAAACTTCCATCATCCTATCTTCTGTCATCGCCATTGCCTATACGGCATTGGGTGGATTATGGGCTGTGGCCCTGACAGATATATTCCAGATGATACTCCTTTTGGTAGGCTTATGCCTAGTGATTCCCTTTGCACTGGATTTTGTGGGAGGATGGGATACGGCCTGGGCAACTTACAAGGAGTCGAAAGGTGCAACCGCTACGCTGATTCCAAGTAAGGAAGCGCTTGGCAATTACTATTGGAATTGGTGGGACTTTGCATTATTACTCATGCTCGGAGGTATTCCTTGGCAGGTATATTTCCAAAGGGTACTCTCGGCAAAGAATGAACAAACTGCCATGTGGTTATCCATACTGGCTGGGGTGATTTGTATTATTGCGGCCATCCCCGCAGTCATGATTGGTGTCATTGGTGATGTATTCACCAGCACCGGTGACTGGACAGCAGTCGGGGCGGCAGGTGCGCCTGAAAAACCAGCGGAAATCCTCCCTTATGTCATGCGATACCTAACAAATCCGGTAGTGGCAACCATTGGACTGGGAGCCATCGCCGCAGCTGTGATGTCATCCGTTGATTCTTCTATCTTATCCGCTTCATCCATGGCCAGCTGGAATGTGTACAAACCACTAATAAAACCGGATTTATCCTCTGAAAAACTAGCTAAGATTCTGAAGCGGATGATTTGGATTATAGGAATTGCTGCTACCATACTGGCCCTCCAGATACAGAGTGTGTACCAATTGTGGTTCCTTTGTTCTGATTTTGTGTACTGTTTACTATTTCCGCAGTTGGTTACTGCCATGTACGACCCCAAAGCCAATAAGTACGGTTCAATGGCTGGATTTGTCGTAGCGGCTATCCTGAGATTCGGTGGAGGTGACGCAACCTTAGGGATTCCTATTTTCATAGATTATCCAATGATTGAGAATGGTGTTTGCCTGTTCCCTTTCAGGACCGTGGCCATGTTATCGGGACTCACAACGATTATCCTTGTTTCCCGGTTGGTCAGAGTGAAAGAGTGAAGATATTATTTGGCTGAGTGTAACTTCATTGCCTCATGTATCAGGTCTGTGAGGTGTTGTATGTGATTGACCACAGGGCCATAATTACCGAGGAACTCACTGGCTTTTTTTCCGATTCCACGAACCTTTTCATCATCTTGGGCCAAGGCAATCATGTGTTGTGTCATTGTTTCAATATCATGCTCGTCTACCAATAGTCCTGTTTCGTCGTGTTCTATGATATCCATGATTCCGGAGTGCCTTGTAGCGATTACGGGCAAACCTGACATCATTGCCTCCATAATGGCTACCGGAGTCCCCTCGCTATCACCATTAATCGGTGTTGTAACGGAATGTTGGATGAATACCCTTGCATTCTCCATTTCTTCCTTTACTTCCTCATGGGGTAATATTCCTAGGAAACTAACATGTTCTTCCATTCCCAATGAGCGAATCATTATCATTAAAAACTCCTGTATTTCTCCTTTCTCATCCTTTCCGATGATTCTTAATTTCGCATCGGGGATGACTTTCAATATTTCTCTGAAAGCAAGGATACTCAGGTGTGGGCTTTTGGTGCTCGCCAAACGCCCTACCATAAGAAATGTGGGTGGGTTGTTGCTGTGATCAGAGTAAGGAAATGCATACCTATCAACTCCACAGGGCAAATGCCTGAGTTTGAATGTTGGTGCTCCCATTTGGGTCAACCGATTCAATAATAATTTTGATACACCTATGATGAGTGTTGCTTTTTCAAATAGGAATTGATATTGTTCCTTATTTTCTTCTACCGTCTTGGCATTGAATGCATCATAACCATGGAAAATCACGACCAATGGTTTCCCTACATTATGCACATTGGGTGCAATGGCGGCCCCTGTCGTACCGAACTCTGCCAGAACGACATCAATCTTATTGGACAATAAATCCCTTTCGAAAGCTTTTCCCAGAAGAAAGTGGTCTGTCAATCCTCTTTTCCCCAGAAAGCGGGATACATAGGAACGATAAGGAATGAAATTCCCAAGGAGATGGCCGCTCAGATTGAATTGGGGGAAATAAGCGTCCTTACCATAATAAAAATAGGTATCGAATGGTAATTCATCCAAGTGCTTCTTAACAAAAGTCTCCGTGTACTTATTTGCATTCCGATTGACGAGCGCCAAGCGAGTTCCAAAAGATTCCGTTTGTTTCTTACCGAAAACGGACTCATTATAATGTTCCCGAAATGCATCCTTACGGTTTTCCCCCTGAATCCTCACCCTGAATTGATAGATGAGTTGGTTGACCATGATTCTTGGAAACTCCAAAAGGAAAGGAGCCATTGTACGATACAACCAAGAATGTCTTGAGAAAAGAATACCTGGTTCCCTGATGAGTAGGATGGTCAATAATAATAACACAACATACCTCCAATCCAGCAACATACAACACAATAGGATATTCCATTGGGGAAGAAACTTAAAGTAGGTTGTTGAAAGCAATTGCATCGAAGCAGGATGGTCATCCTGATCCAATCTTTTATATATCCGTTGGATGATGAGTGGCAGATGTTGGGTCATCAGATATAATATCGGGCCTGTGGCATACCAATAGGAATGATGGAATGTAATATAACCAACCAGAATCAGGAAACTCAGCATTTCTAGGATGCGGACCCACCTTTTCAACAGGAATACTCCTGATGAAATCCCTTTGGTTGTAACAAAAGTCTTTGTTCCTGATGCTATATCATTGGCATAATCCTCAATCTGATGAATAATGATACCATGAATCCCTGCTAATATCTGCCATATGAATACAATAGCCAACAAGATAAAATCCGCCTGCGCATCCCCTACAAGATAGAATGTATATGCGGCCAGAACTGTCGGAACTGCATAGGCATACATACCGTCTGCCATCACACCAAGTATGGCCCTGCCCTTGAGTCTGATTGGGGGCATGGCGTAGATAATCAGCAATAGGAATTCGACAGCCAATATGTAAACACTGACTTCATCCCAAGGAAGAAAAACCCAAGGAATGAACGCCAAAAAGAGGAACAAGACCAGTATCAGTATCCTTTTGGTAATAGAAAGGGATGCCATTCGATTCCGCTTACCGGCTTTCTGGTCGGATGGGATATCACACCAATCATTGACCAAATGACCGAAAGCACCAATGCCCAAAATTGTAATGACAGATGGAAAAAAATAAATGAAAGCCGTAGTGAAAGGTAACTCACCAATCAACATAATGAGGAATACCATTGCCAGAATATTACCGGCTTTCGGCTGCCACCAATCCGATACACGGGAAGTGGAAACTATGGGATTACCTTGTTTGGTCGACCATTCATTCATACATCAAATGTAATGATTTAGGAGATTAGTCATCATACATACGTATCATCTTGTATCTTTGGCCAGAAGTATTCTATCAGCTTGAAACAGACATTCCAACATACCATAAGCTCGGAGCCACCCCAAATGTGGCCCTACCTCAAGCGGGTATGGAGGCACCGCTCCCTTATCCTGACTTTTGCAAAGAGGGATTTGAAAGTGAAATATTCCCAAACGTTCCTCGGAATCCTCTGGTCCATCCTACAACCCCTTACGGGAATACTGATCTTCACTTTCTTTTTCAATCAGGTCGTCAAGATTGATGATTTGGGATTCCCATATGCCCTGTTTGCCATATCAGGTATGGTACCTTGGTATTTTTTCAGTTATCTCGTTTATTCATCCAATGAATCGATGCTGGTCAATCAGGATATCATCAAGAAGATATACTTTCCCAAACTGGTCCTACCCCTATCCAAGGTTTTAGTAGGTTTGGTCGAGTTTGGCATTTCATTCATATTGTTCATTATTTTTGCTGCATTCTTCAAAGTAGCTCCACCCTTGGAGGTCATACTATTTCCTTTTTTTGTCATTCTGAATATCATTATTGGTTTATCCGTATCCATTTCATTGACCGCAGCGAGTACCCGATACAGGGACTTACACCATATCGTACCCTATCTGATTAATTTCGGAATATGGCTCACACCTGTTTTTTATCCCGCAACCCTACTTCCCGACGGATTCAGTTGGATTATGTATCTCAATCCCATGGCTGCTGTCATAGCAGGTTTCAGATGGACCTTGCTAGGAGATTCCATACCCTCCATTTATTATACCATTTCTTTCATCCCAATTGTTTTTTTACTAATTTTAGGAACTAAATATTTTATTCGATTAGAACAAGATATTGCAGATATACTCTAACACCCCACTTCCTAAATAAGAACCCATTATGAGGAGAATTTTCCAAGATGAAAATCTAGAGACTGAGTTCAGGGAAAAAGGATATGTCATTATTCCTTTTATTGCCCCTGAAGAAATCGAGGGAATGAAAAAGGCATACTTTGATTTACTACCGGAGAATCAAGGACATATTACGCCTGACGATGAGGGTCACCATACATCAGGTGAAGACCTGACTTATGACTTCACATTCATCAATAAGAATATTGATTACAAGCAAAAATGTTTTGATCACATATCCACCCTATTTACTCCAAGAGCCAATGATTTCTTGGACAATTACCGTCCCATCATTGCTAATTTCATTCGCAAGGTAGAGGGAGATGGGGAAGTTCCGTTGCATCAGAACTGGGCCTTTGCCGATGAAAGGAAGTGTACTACGGTTTCTGTTTGGTGTCCCTTGGTAGATAGTACCAAAGCCAATGGTACCTTGCAAATCCTACCTGGTAGCCATAAGAAATTCGGAGAAATCAGAGGACCAATGATTCCTTGGGAACTGAATGAAATCAGGGATGAAATCGTACAGGCGGACCATTGGGATTATATGGAAATTCCAGCAGGGCATTGTGTTGTCTTGGATGATGGAGTCGTTCATTATTCAGCTCCGAATACAACAGATGGCCTAAGACTGGCCATACAACTTATCATGATACCCAAGGAGCTCCCATCCATCCACTATCATATGGACCCCAAGAAAGATCCGAACCTGGTAGAGGTCATGGAAGTGGATAAGGATTTCTACATGAATTTCAATCCTTGGAAAAAACCACCTAGCAATACCAAGATTGTGGATTCCTTTGAATACCATCCCAATAGCCTAACATTCGAGGAATTCCAGGCCCGTATGAAACAGGCACCCTATGATAGAATTGGTGATACTTATGAATTCACGTCCTATAATCCTGAACCGGTGAAGCAGGAACCCTTATTCAAGGACCCGGCATTGGATCGACAATTCCAAGAGGAGGGTTATGTTGTGATTCCTGCCCTGGATGATGAAGCAGTCAAGGAACTCAGGGATTACTACATCAGCTTGGGTATGACCGATGAAATGGGATATGGTTTCCATATCAGTATGGATAAGGAAGATAAGGACATGGTAGGAAAGGTCATGGATAAGATTTTTTCTGTTGCCGTTCCCCAACTCAAGGAGCAATTCGTCAATCCGAAACCTTACATCTGTAGTTATGTTATCAAGGAACCCAATCCGATCGGTATTGTTCCCGCACATCAGGACTGGACATTCGTAGATGATGAGGAAAGACATTGCTCTGCTACTGTTTGGATTCCCCTAGTGGATGTTGTCATGGAGAATGGCGCTTTGGGAGCCATAAAAGGAAGTAATAATTTTTCCAAGAATGTAAGGCCCTCCCCTAGTCCGGCAGTAAAGAATCCATTGGATCCTTACATGTTCCAGATATTCCCATATCACCAGTTATTGGAACTTAAGGCAGGACAGGCATTCGTCTTCAATAATAAGACATTCCATTCGTCTCCACCGAATACCTCTGACCAAACCCGTATTGCAGTGGGATTGGGATTCACACAAGGAGATGCCAAGTTGGTCCATTATTATTTAGACCCCATTACTAAGGATAAGGTGCATAAATATGAAGTAGATGAAAATTTCTTCAGGAAATATGACAATGCCACACTTTCCAAACTGTTTGAAGAAGGTAAATTAATCGAGGATTATCCAAAGGTGGCAGAATACCCATATCGCCCCTTGAAATTCGATCCGGATAGGTTGATGGAAAACATCAAGGCCAATGATAATGCATTCAATATTGAATTGACTGAGCGACTGGCTAAGTTATTCAGTTATAATATGGATGGTTCAAAAAAAGAGGAAACACAAGAAGAAATCAAGGAAGAAGTACAAATGGCTCCAACCGAAGCGCCATCTAGTAGCTCATCCGAACCATTTTGGAAAGTCTATACTCCCTTGAATATCATTCGGGAAATCCGCTACCGTCTAACGGGAAAATAAGCCTGTTATGAATCGTTCATTCAAACATAATTCGACTCGGGATTCCTTTGAGAAAGATGGCTATGTGGTTCTACCATTGCTCAATGATAGTGAGGTCCAACAACTCTTGGATTATCACCAATCATTGGAACATGACTACCATACACCCTATGGTTTCTCCGTTAGTATTGATGCTGAACATCCTGATTTCATCAGGAATATCCATGAGAAAATAATCCGAATCAGCCAACGTGGATTGGATGAACATTTCCAGAATTATCAAACATTCTCTGGTCGCTTCCTAACCAAATCCCCTAATCGTCATAGTGTGGTGAGCCCACATCAGGATTGGTCATTTGTTGAAGAAGAAAACCATTGTAGTTCCATCATTTGGATTGCCTTGGTGGATGTGGATATACACAATGGGGCACTGGCTGTCCTGAAAGGGTCCCATACCCTACCCACAGGATTCAGAGCGACACCCCTACCGACATTCAAAGCTCCATACGAACATTTTTCTGATGAATTGTTCTCGCATATGGATTTGGTGCCAATGAAAGCCGGAGAAGCCATGGTTATGGATAATCGCCTCATACATGGTTCACCTCCCAACCTATCCGAATCGGAAAGGGTTGTAGCAGGTTTCGAAATGGCCCATGAGGATGCCCAATTGGTTCACTATAATTTAGTGCAAAAAGAGGGGCAGTCCTTTATCAGAAAGTATGAGATAGACGATTCATTCTTTTTCCGCTATAGCAATGCCAAACTCAAGGCCATTTTCGAAGAACATAAGGAGATAGATACTTTCCGCCATGTGACCGAAACGCCTCTGAATCAGCAGGAATGGAGTAGGGATGAATTTTGGGAATACTTGGGAGGACAAGACAATTATCCTAATGATGAGATATTGCAAGGGTTATTTGATTATAGCTTTGGGCATGTCGACCATCCTCCCACTCTTAATCAACCCAAGAAAGAAAAATCATTATTCAAAAAATGGGTTTCATGGGTAAACAAATGATACAAAAAGCACCCATTTTCCAAAGTCAACAACTGCAACAACAGTTTGATGATCAGGGATATGTTATAGTCAGGTTACTGAATGATATCCAAATTCAGAAATTGAGGGATTTATATTACAATGTTGCCAACATCAACTTGGATGAGGACTTCAAGGAAACAACCCGACAATTGGGTGATGAAAGCAACCAAATCATATCCGATACAATCAAAGAGGAGTTCGAATCTTCTTGTGGAGAACTCTTGAATAATTTTTCAATATTGGGAGGCACCTACTTCATCAAACGTCCTGAGGGAAAAACTGAATTCCCTATTCATCAGGATTGGAACATGGTCAATGAAGCGGAATATTATGGTGCTCTTATATGGTGTCCATTACAGGACGTAATTAAGGAAAATGGTGCATTGGTGGTTATTCCCGGCAGCCATAATTTTTTTGAGACTTATCGTTCGGGGAGTATTCACCCCCCAAGATTTCCCCATTCTGTATTTAGCGATAAAAAAATGGAACATGCACTGGAGACAGTAGAACTAAAAGCAGGGGAAGCTTTAATTTATCAGAATAGTCTATATCATGGTTCACATCCCAATCACAGTCTTGAAGATCGTCTTGTAGCTACTAGTTCCTTGATAAGTGCGAATGCTCGCTTAGTGTATTACCATTGGCCGGACGAACAGCACCCTAGCATCCAAGTCATTGACGCCAAGGATGATTTTTACCTGAAACACATCGATAATATTGCCATTGGTAAATTACCGGATGATGCTCCCGTGGTAGCTACGGTTAATACCCAACCATTCTATCCAAAAGTATCCGACCTTATGGATAAGGTTCAGAATCAATTCCCGAGGAAGCGAATGAATTTTCTAAAAAGATGGTGGTATGGAAGAAGTGGTTCTTAAGGTTGAGGGGTTGTGTAAAAAATACCATAAAGGATATCAACCCAGTCAAATAAAAGAAGTTTTCGCCTCCTTTTATTCATCTAAAAACCAAACCGATTATCAGACCGGGCCTACTGATTTTTGGGCACTTGATGATGTCAGTTTTGAACTTCATAAAGGTGAAGTCCTAGGAATCATCGGTGAGAATGGTTCTGGTAAAAGTACCTTACTCAAAATCATAAGTCAAATAACTCCGCCTACGAAAGGAAACATTCATTTTAATGGTAGAATCGCTTCTATTCTTGATATAGGAACGGGGTTTCATCCTGAGTTGACGGGGCGGGAGAATATTTATCTCAGAGGCGAATTATTCGGCATGTCCAAAGCTAATATAGATGAAAACATTGCCACCATTATTGATTTTAGCGAGATTGGATCTTCCTTGGATTCTCCCGTAAAACACTACTCCAGTGGTATGTTTCTGCGATTGGCTTTTTCTGTTTCCATGTTCCTAGATTCCGACATCCTACTCTTGGATGAAGTTGTATCTGTGGGTGATGCAGGCTTCAGATTCAAATGTTTCCGCAAAATTGACGAATTGATAAAGAAAGGAGTCTCAATTATTCTTATTTCCCATAATTTCAATGAAATCAATACACTCTGTCATCGTTGTATTTGGATGGATAAGGGAAAAATAATCGCGCAAGGAAGAACCATTGATATTATTGGACAATACACAACATCATCCATTAGCAAACATTTACCAAGTAACAATATAAATCCTACAGGAAACACTAAGCGTATCGTCCCTAATGCTGCCATATGGGAAAAAGAGAACCGACCGGGAAATGATTTTTTTGAATTATGTGCCATTTCGGTAAGTACTCCCAACCCTAGGAAAAAGGATATACTTTATATGGATGAACCGTTGGAACTGACTATCATTTACAGGAAGAAAAAATTACCACTGGATATTAATTTCTACCTCAGCATCTTCAATCTGAATAATGATAACGGAGCCCTTTCCACCATCAATCCCAACAAGGATATTTCCTCTGAAATAGGGATATACAGTCTCACTTGCCACATTCCTAGGAATTTCATGAATTTCGGTAATTATTACATCAGTTTTTGGGTCGGTTCGGATACCGATGAATTCGTAGATAATTTTCAGAAAATATTATTTTTCAAGGTTGATATCATCCCTGAATTGGAAGATTCCAAATGGAAGAACGTGCATGCGAGCATTAGGCCCGATTTAGAATGGGAATGGAAAAAACTACCAAATGAACCAACATAAAACGATGATTTCAAATTTCCTTATTTCTATGCCTTGTAAGTTTATACTTTTCTCTATCGTCGTATTTACATCCTTACTTTTTTCATGTAATTCTAATACAATCGAGTCACATGAAACCATGGAAAATCCGGTTGGATTACCTATGTCTACTATCCTTGGGGCTTGTGAGGATGAACATTTCATATATGACAGAGCTAAGATCAATCCCAGGGGCAAATGGAGTCCAATGGGCATATATGGTGGGTTCCTATCACCGGATGGAACCAAAATCAGTGTGGGTAATGCTATTGGCGAAGTACAACTATGGGACTTCGAAACACTCAATACCTTGTGTGAGATGAATGGTCATTCCCAAATGGTCAGCACGACCTTATTTAGTCCTGACAGCAAGATTCTTATTACAGGTTCCAGTGACAGTACAGCCCGATTATGGAATACGACTACGTGTGAAAATATCCAAACTTTCAGGGATCATAATGATATCGTTTTCACAACTCTTTACAGTAATTCAGGAAGATATTTCTTATCAACAAGTGATGATGGTTCCGTCATTGTATATGATTCGAAAACGTATGATATCATTCATCAGCTTAAACATGAAGCGGGTCAGTATTTTGCATGGTTCTCTGACAATGACCAGTATGTAATCAGTGGAGGCCATGATTACAAAATGACCCTTTGGGACATGGATACAGGGGAGAAAGTAAAGGAATTCATAGGGCACAAAGGTCCTATCTATTGTATGGTCATTAGTTCTGATGGTAAATATGTCATTTCTGGTTCAGGTGACTTCTCTGCCAAACTATGGAGTATGGAAACGGGAGAATGTATCAGGACATTTTGTGGTCATAAGGATGAGATATATGTGGCGATGTTCTCACCTGATGAGAAAAGTATCCTTACCTCAAGTGGTGACCATTCCATAAGAAAATGGGATATCCAAACTGGCAATGAAATCCTACGGTTCAATGGCCATACCGGACTGATATGCACCATGCACAATCATTCTAGTGGGAAATATCTTTTGTCAGCAGGCCAAGATGGTACATGTAAGATTTGGGATATCCATACAGGTGAAATCTTGCGGTCCAGAAAGTGGTAGTTCCTCAGAATCTTTCAAAGAATGACATATTGAAATATTTCTTTATCTCCCTAACTTTCACCCTGTCCTTTTTTACGCCATTTTTCTTTAGGATGGCTCTCATTTCCGACCAGGTCTTTTGTCCATAGTCATATGACTTTTCCTCCAGTATGGGATAATCCTCTATGATTTTACCCTCATTATACAGATTGTACATATCCAATCCTGAGTATTTATAATAGAATTCTTCGTCCAAATGATATTTGATAATGGTATCCTGTTTTCCATTCGGTTTCAGATAATACAGGTAAGGCAATTGGTTCTTAGGCCGAATACTGATATTAATGGCTATCCTATCCTGTCCGGAATCATTGGGGAATGATCCATGTATGGTCTTGGTATTGAAAAAGACAATATCCGTTGATTTCATCGGAAGTATCTTGGTAAAGGCCGTCAATTTTCTACGGTGTACCTCAACAGGTGTCTGAGCTACAGGAAAAGGATATGTCCTTTCGTAATCAAAGAAACGATGACTTCCCGGAATAAACCCCAGAGCCCCTGATTCCTTATCAACATCCATCAATGGTATCCATGCAAAAATTGAGGTTTCTTCTGCTTCATCACACATGGTAAAATCCTGATGGCAACATACCAACCCTGAATGTTCCTTAGTCTTTGTCAGGTAGGAAGCAATAAGTACAGAACGATCTTTCAGATTCCTGTTCAATGGTCCCTCAACCACTTTCATAATGCCCTCATGCATTTCTTTTCTCTTGTCATATTCTGAATATGAAAGTACGGAATGCAGCCCTGTCTTATCCTTATCAGGAACGTTCAATCTATAATACAAATCCCTTAATTCATTCACCTCGGATTCGTTGAGAAAAGGCATGGATACATAGCCTACTTCATCAAACTCTTTCTGGTATGCTTCATTATAAAAAATCTTATTTTTCATCTCCTAACTTTTTACCACCAACCAAAGTAATTCTTACATTGAAAAAAAAGAATAACAAGAAGTGGTAGATGATATATCCAAACAGGTGTATTCTTCCTAACTAATAATACGAATGTAACAAAACCCAGCATCATCGGAATGTTCACCCCCCTGCTGAAATAGGATGAATACAAGCAAATCCCTATCAGAAGTGCCAAAACAAATATCCTCGTTTTTTCCAATCCATATAATGCAGGAAAAGTCCTGACCCCGTGTTTCTTATCAGCATCTATATCCTTGATATCCCAAATGACTTCCCCTACGAAGACGAACATCGTCAAATATCCCAGGTTCATCAATAAACGCTCCAAATCCCATGTATACTGGGCATAGACATAAATCACAAAGAACATTGGTAAGGTAAATATAAACAATGCCGAATATAGGTTCTTAAAGATGAATATATCCTTGGCCCGAACTCCTTTGTATATCGGTACTGTATAAAGGAATGTAATGGGAAAAAGCACTAATGCTGGCCAGATTCTCTGGCCTGACCACCAAAGTAAAACGACTGGAACAAATGCCAATCCTATGCTGAAAATCAACAGCAATCTACTTGTGGACAAGGAAAAGGTATCTTTGGCATCCGTATCCATGTCCTTGTGTGTATCATGCACCCTATCGAATAAATAAAGGGCAAATATCCAAATCGAATAAGCAATGGGTACCGACAGGTGTAGCTGGATGTCTGTTTGCATAAAGACGGAGGGTAAGGTGGCCATTAGAAAAAAGAAAATGAGAGCCACATGGATTCGCGTCTTGGTTATGGAATAAAGTATGTTTTTTATCGTCTCCAACATTCCTGATTTTTTAGACCAATTGATCCTGCTATATATAAAGATAGGTTTATTGTGGTAATAGATAAGAATGTTAATCGATTATCATTCAGATCACTGAAATGTCTGTATTATTCTTAAAATCAACTGTATCAAATAAAGAAATTCAAGATTTCATCTTTTGTGGATATCAAGAAAAATCACCCTTAATACGGAAAACATCTTCAAGCGATAAGGAACTACACCATCAATACCTAATCTACAAATCCCATCATTTCGATATCCAAAAGAAGGGTGTCACTAGGTAATATATTATCAGGAGCTCCCATTTCGCCATAAGCCATATCCGGAGGTATCTGGATTGACTTTCGTTCTCCTTTCTTCATCCCAACAAGTGCTTCATCCCATCCTCGGATGACCTGTCCCTTACCCACTTCTATCCGTAGTGGTTGGCTCAACACCTCCATAGCATGTTTGTTATATGATTCATCTAATCGGGTACCATCCAATAATGTCATCTGATAATGCACCCTTATAATGTCCCCATGCTCCACTACTCTTTGGATTGGCATGGAACAGGAAACATACAATATCATGCACATACTTAACAAATAGGTTTCAATTCTCATTTCCCATATCTTTTACGACCCTAAAACCATCGGCCTTATCACACCTATCCAAGTTCAGAGGATAAGGCAAACCGTAAGAGCTTCTATACCAATTATTACACATCGCAGCTGTATGGTATACGAATCCTCCTCCTGCGCCGATATGAAAAGGAACTGATTCTACCCAAATGTCAGCAGTATATTCCCAAGCATTACCTGACATATCATATAAGCCATAATAACTAGGGCTATCCTTGGTTTGGAAGCCATCATAAACACGACCATCATAAAATCCCACCGGACTGGTTCCTCCTTCAAAAGGTCCGCCACTTCCATGGTAGTTTGCTCTAGCACCATCTATATCATTACCCCATGGATAATCCCATCCTGTATGGCCTCGTGCTGCTTTCTCCCATTCTTCCTGATTCGGGAGTCGGTAGCCATAATACGCACAGAATGCATGACAACCAAACCAGCCCACACCAATCATCGGATGTTGTTCCAACCCCTCAGCTACAACAAATTGTCCATTTTCAAACAGAATTCGTTCACCCAACTGTGTCAGATAATATTCTCCTGATGGCTTAGGAGCCACATCCTTAAAATGCTTGTAAATGAAATCTTCCTGAAGCCAAATTTCGCCATCCTTATAGGAAGCGTTCAAAAAATTGACATATTGTTGTGAAGTGACTTCATACTTCATGATATAGTAGTCGTAATCCAATATTATCACAGAATCCTTTTCCCCAAAAGTAAATGGCCCCTTAGGTATCTTGTGGAAGATGATATCCGTGCGATTATCCATCCAAGTAACAACTTCCGGACGAACTATTCCTTGTTCCCTTTCATCGGAACAGCCGCTAAAGAACAACAGGATTATAAGGGCTAGGACAAAACTTCTAATAACCATATTCCATTGAATGAATAGGTGACTTATCGTAAAATCAAATGTAATCGGGGGATGATTTTTTAATGTGACAGCAAATATATATCAACAGAATACAATTCATTTTTTTGCCACCTAAAATCTATTGACCCGTATATAAAGATAGCCTTATTACAAAGTAATGTGTAATATGAATTATAAATATCCTGCAATTTCCTAATTGAAATAATCACTATACAATTCACCCAACAAGCTGAAAGAATCAATTATATGATTAAAATAAAGAATTTAGCAAAATAGCTCCCTTGACAATACTATCCTCCGCCATCAATCCAATGGCATACACACCATCCACATCGTTACCGTATAGGGAGAATCACCTGCTAACCAACAATAACTTCAGATAGGAAATGATACGGGTTTTCATTCTATTCATTAGATGCTTACCTTTAAAGTAATGGTGAATCTAATAGATAGGGCATTCATGCCATCGGAATATGAAAAGGCCAGTAGTCTCCTGACCAGAGGTCTGGGCATCATGTACATCATCGCCATGTTCCCTTTCCTTTTCCAATACAAGGGCATCATGGGGGAACAGGGCGTACAGCCCGCACAATGGTTGGTTCAGGAAGCTTGGGCCCAAGAGGGACTATATGCCCTGATTCGCTTTCCGAGTCTGTATTGGATCTGGCCCAGTGATACGATGTTGCTAGCCCTGATTCTTATATGCCTAGTAGGCGCAGTGGGTATGATTCTGGATTTCAAAACTTGGATATCTGCTTTTCTGGCTTGGCTGGCTTTTCTTTCCTTTACTACCATCGGAGGAGATTTCACGATTATCATCATAGACTTATTCTTGGCAGAGGTGGGTTTCCTAGGGTGTTTGCTTGCGCTCTCCAGAAAGCAATTGGGATATGTGCCCCGAATCATCTCTTGGTTATTCCTCATTCTCCTTTTTAGGATGTGGTTTTCCATGGGAATGATCAAGTTCTACTTTCCAGGAGACAGTTGGAAAGATTTCACATTCTTCGGTTACTTCTTCCAATACCAACCCATGCCCAATCCCATTTCATGGGAATTATCCCATTGGCCACAATGGACACATTCATTAGCCATCGTATTCACATTTATTATTGAAATGATTTTTCCTTTCTTCATTTTCTTGGGTAGGAAATGGAGAATGCTGGCATTCATCGGTTTTACAGGGATTTCCATCATGATATGGCTCACAGGGAATTATGGTTATTTCAATCCATTGACCATACTCATCGGTGTTTTTCTCATCAAGGATAACGAATGGCCATTCAAAGGCTGGAAAACCAATTCAATCCCTGACGAAACCAAGAGTAATAAATGGCTATTGCCCATTTCGGGATATCTTATCCTACAACATTTCATCTATATCCTGATTCTATTCGACCCTACACCCAATAATCCTCAGAATCATCTGAATTATTTTTCGCTTTTCCCCAATACCAAGAACAATATGGCATTGGAACCATTTCGTTGGTCATCCTATACGAGAGTCGTGAATCCTTACGGTGTTTTCAAGGATATCTCCAGATTCAAGATAGAACTCCGTTTCGAAGGTAGTACCAATGGACAGGACTGGAAAGCCTATGAGTTCAGATACATGCCCTCCTCCCGAACCCAATCCTTGAAATTCTTTGCTCCCTATTATCCCAGATTAGATCATTTATTCTATTATGAACAATATGGAATGGGTATCTATGCACAAAACCCAATTAACTCCTTGGATGCTCCGCAAAATCCACTCAATCCTTACTATACCGTGGAAAATCCTTGGATTTGTAAATTTATCCAAGGACTTGAGGAAAACAATCCTTACATAACGAATCTTCTGGCTCATCAACCTTTCGAAGAAAATCCACCCCAATTCATCCGAATCCGAGCATTTATACTGAACTTTACTACTAGGGATGAAAGAATCGAGACCCATGGGGATTATTGGAAAGGGGAATACCTATTCACACCTTATGATTCCAGTTCACCCAATCCCCAAAATTGCCAACCCATATATAGCCTAAAGGAAATCGTATCCAAGATTCGGTTGCATTATGAAAACAGAGCAGAAAATCAATGATGAATCGAGTATTCCAAAATGATGAGCAAAATGAATTCTTCAAGAAGAACGGGTATGCTGTATTCCCAAACTTCCTGAATGAGCACCAGGTACAGGAATTGAAGAATCTTATCCTGGAACATCCGGATATGGGAGAAGGTTTCCACCGTTCCCTAGACAGTTATGATGAGGATTATAAAAAGTTCATCTCTGATCGTATTGACCAAGTCATAACACCTGTTTCCCAAAAGTATCTGGATAATTATCGTTTCCTTCTCGTATCTACCATGATGAAAGAACCCGGCGAGGATACGACATTCGAAGTGCATCAGAATTGGAATTTTGTCGAGGAGGACCAATATCATTCACTGGCTATTTGGGTTCCTTTGGTAGATGTCAATGCCCAAAATGGAACCATGCATGTGGTCGAGGGTTCGCATCGCTTATTCCCTACATTCAGGGGCGGCCCGGAAATCCCCTCCATCTATCGCAACATCTATCCTTATATCAAGGAAAAATACATGAAACCCATTGATTTAAGTGCAGGTGATGCACTTATCATTGATGATGCCATACTACATTATACCTCTCCCAATATGGGCCATCATACCCGGATAGCACTCGCTCAGGTCATGATACCCAAGGCTGCACAACCGATTTATTATTATCAAAAGTATGGGGATGATCGCGCTCCCATCCAACAATATGATATTGATGATGATTTCTATCTCTACTTCAATAATAGATACAATCCGACCGCACCTCCCCATGATTGTGAATTAACGAACCAGTTCAGGACTTCATTACAACCAGTTACCGAAACTGAATTCGATGAATTAATGGCTGGAAAATCAAGTAGGGAATTCAAGAAAGAAAGTATTAGCCATGAAACCATTCCAATGAAAACCAAGATGAATGACCCAGTAGATACCCCAAAGCCAACGAATGAGAAAAAAGGTTTTTTCCAAGTTTATACTCCTAAGAATATTGTCAAGGAAATCTCTCATCGAGTAGGATTGTATGATACCCTTTTTGGCGAACAAGAACCAACACCCAAGGAGGTATCGCCCATTGAGGAAGCCAAACGACTCGTTCCGGATTATCCAGAGGAACAGCATCCCTCCAAAGTGGGAGAATTTTACAATGAACAACACGATGCATTCATCCAGGTATACGGGAATGTTATCCAAGCATTCCGTACCAAGGATGTGGATACCTTACTGAACCAACAAATTGATTCCATTGGGATTGAGGATAACATGAGCATTCTGGATGCCGGTTGTGGTATTTGCGCACCAGCCATTCATTTTGCATCCAAAAGGGATGTTTCCATTGATGCCATGACCATTTCCTCCAAACAGGCAGGCGTGGCCCGTCAGCATATAGCAGAAAAAAATCTGGGACATAAAATTACCGTCCATCATGCGGATTATCATTTGATGAATGAAAAATTCGAGGATAATACTTTTGATAAGGTTTATTTTCTGGAATCATTCGGACATTCTCATGATAAGAAAAAATTACTGGAAAGTGTTTGGGATGTACTAAAGCCCGGCGGCCAAGTTTACATCAAGGATTTATTCAGAAAAATTGCCCATCATAAAATCCTACAAAGTAGAATAGACAAGGAAATTGACAAGATTAATGATGCTTACAGATACCGTGTAGCGGATTTGAATCTCATATTGGACATTGTGAGAAAAAAAGGATTTATCATTGAATATATCCGTACGATTGATTTACCCTTATCCGAATTTGAGGACCTCGCTATTTCCAATGAATTCCAAGAATTGACCGGAATAGGAAAAATAGAAAATTGGGCGGAATATATTTTCCCCATTGATTTTTTCGAAATTCGATTAATGAAACCTCATTTTGATTTATCAGCAGGTACCGATCGTTATTTCTTACAAAATCTCTATCGGGTCCAGATAGAAAACTGGAAAGAGGATGAATTGTAAAATACAACAATCAATTATTCCATAATTGCTAAGAATGATTTTGAATGAGAGAATAAACCCATTATCATTCAATTTTCATTATCCAATTTTTCATCGAAATATATGATTTACAATAAAGAATTCATTTGGACACATATTGGAAGAACGGGTGGATATTCCGTTGGTAAAATGTTTGCATTACTCAATCGACCTGACATCCACCTGGACCCTATCAATCCAGAATATTCCGATTGGAAAAGGCATCAGACTTTCTCCCAAAGGGCCGAGGAAATGCCTACAGGATGGCTCGAAGGGAAAACCCGAATCCTTAGTTTTAGAAGACTCCCCAACTGGATACTCAGTTTTGCGGAATACAAGAAAAAATACCAGAATATTCCTTTTACACATGAAGAAATGGTACAAAGTATCCTAAAGGCTGAAAAAAGAGCGACCAAGGATGGACAACTGGATGCAGGTTATCGTACTTTCCAACCGGATGATTTACTTCGTTATTATGAATACGAGACCGTTCAGCATTGGATAAGGACTGAATATTTAGTTGATGATGTGGTTCGGGTATTCCAACCTTGGATACAAACTACGGATGAGGAATATGCCCAATTAAAGGACATCTTTGAAAATGGGAACAACAGCTACAAAAAGAATATAACGGAAAGATTTTCAGATCATGAAATCCGAAAGATGTATGCATCAAATCCTATCTGGACCGAAATAGAAAGAAAACTCTATGGTCATTTGTTAGTTGATATATCATAAAAAAAGGAGCATGAAAAACCAATAATTATTACATTACCAACTTCTCATGCTCCATTCATTTTGTGGTAACCCAGGATTCGAACCTAGCCCTCCCTGGTTTCAACAGGGCGCTCTCCCCAGAGAGCTTGGTCACCCATATCGCGCTGACATAGCACTGGCTGATTGACTTATGGTCAATTGCTTGAATCTTAAATTATACTTAGGAATGAGCCGGATGGAAGAATGATATCCGGGCTTTCAGAAAAGGAAAAAACCTCAGATATTATTCAGCCTCGAAAGGCGCACGCATACTCCGGAACTTTTGGAACAAGTACAACATGTATTTGAATTTTATCTTTAAAATATTGGTTATAAATTAGGGTTGTCATTCCAGACAATATGATAACTGGATTCAATGGGGGATAGTTCCCGAGTCATTATTTTTTTCATGAAATGAATACAAAAGAATTGAATAAGGCATTGGATGGACTTACATTCAATGACCCAAACGAAAAAGGCCATTTTCATTCCGAAATGGAATCATTGTTAGCATCTACTACCACCGCTCATTTGGTTAGGGGAAATACCATCCCATTACTAAAGGATTTATTCGTTATACTCAGTTCTAATCAATCCGCCTTTAGTGCCTCCCTCTTAGCATCATTGAGACAGGCTAATCATTCGCAATTATTATTGGATTATTTTGTACGATTCGATGAGTTGGATTTGGTATTCCCGAACAAGGGAACCGAAATTGAAGTGTTCGTCCACTTGTGCTCAAAGGGTTTGGAAAATGATGAATTGGAAACTATTTTATCATTAAAAATCCTAGAAAATTACCAAGCCCAACATTTACAATTACTTCCTTATTTTTATTCGGAAAATATTGCGGTATTCATTGAATTTTTCAGATTATTCAATTCGGATTATCCCATCAGGGAAAAAATACTGATTCTTGAATTATTGCATTTATTATATCCTACGACACTGAGGGACGATGCCGCACAGGATTTCCATTATTATTTCCAACACATAATCCCCCATTTCATCCAAAGGTTTTCGCATCGAATGACTGCGGAACAATTATATACCCATACCGATAAAATTGCGGAATGGTATATGACCTGGTCCAGGCATTATCACAAAGAGGAAAATGAATCGAAAGTCAATGACGAATATTATGAAATGGATTTTCCGACCATCGTTAAATACATTCCCGAATTCATTTGGTGGAACAATGGATTGTATTATAATAATGGGGATAAGAATTTTTATTTCGGTAGTCCGGGGTTTTTCCATTTGGCCCAGGGTGGTTCAATCCGGAATGCTCCCGACAAACATCATTTCACAAGGAGAATGGCCAAGATTTTTGTGAATCTGCCCTATGATTTCAATCAGACGGATAAGGATATGTATATCTATTGCTATAGCCAGGCTATGGGTGCGGGTCCGTTATTGACAGAAATGCTGCAGCAATTCGTAAGACATCCGAATGATGCGATAGAATTGCAGGTGGAACTCGACCGTTGGAATCCGGTCATACAAAAGCTTTCCGACCCTCAATTCGAACAATTCAACCGATTGGAGGCAACTGAATTATTGGGATACATCTACCATTGTTTGAGAGACCAACCCGGGTTTACCGTCCAGAGAAGAAGTATTACCAATCTATTCAGGGAAAGCGAGGCTTATCATACCCGAATCAGGGAAAGGGCCCAACAAAGGGAAGTGGCCAGAAGACGACGGGAACGATTGGCTGAAGCCGAACGAAAAAGAAAGGATGGGGTATGGAACAAGCATTCCAGTATCCAACCGCTCAAGGAAGATTCATTCAAAATCGTGGAACTGACCAACAAGCATATGCTCAATAATGAGGGCTTGGTTATGAATCATTGTGTGGGTTCCTATTCCAATAAGTGCATGGCAGGCAACTGTTCTATCTGGTCATTGAGAGAATACAAGAAAAATGTATGGTTCAGTCTCATCACCATCGAACTGAACAAGGGTAAGAGAATCGTCCAGGCATCAGGTCGTTTCAATGCAACGCCAAAATCGGAACACATGGCCATCGTGAGGCGTTGGGCCAAGTCGAATGATGTGGACATGGGTGTTTGGAAAAGATAGTAATGAATCATCGCCACTTGGCAGAAACCAAGTGGCGATGTTCGTTATTTGATGAGTACCCTGACTCCCATATTCACTCCTGTGCTGAAGAATGTCTGCCTTAGGGGATAAACATCCGATTGGATCGCAGAGCCTAAGCGCTGTTTAGCATGAACGGACATGGTCAAGGATAATCGTTCCTTCAAAGGATAGCTCATACCTACCTTGGCCCAGATATTGGGTCTGATTCCAACTTTCTTACTCATTGTTTCCAATCCTATAAGCGAATTGGCCTCCTGATTCAAGAATGTCTTTCCATTGGCGATATGGTACAGATTGATATCCAAGCCACCCTCGTATTCCATATTGAATCGCTTGAATGTTCGCTGGTATCCCACACCCAATGGTATATTCACAAATCTGTATTGGTTATAAATATTCACATTCTTCTTCCTAATCACAGTATAGGTAATCAATCCCATTTCCTCAGATATGGTTTGGCCACCTGCATCCAGAACCAGACTGGTCACTCCCCATTCGGTAATGGTCTCCTGAGTTTCCTCAAGGTATTGGAGTACATAATTGAATTGTTCATATTCCATCCCGACAGATAGCATCCAACCTGTTTTCTGGTGGATATACCTGAATTCGAAGCCGGCACCGAATGTCTCCAATGCCTTATCTGTCTGCTTCCTTAATTCCACCAAAGGTTCCGAAGCCATATCGTTCGCGCCCAACATACTCCTTGAATACCCTACCGAAGCCTCCACTCCTGCATATCCTTTCCACTTCGACTTCTTCTTCTTTTTTCCTTTCCTTTTTTTCTTCTTCTTAGCTTGCTTCTCTTTCTCTTTCTCCTTGACTTTCTTGGATGCAGAGGTATCCTTCTTGGGTGTCACATCAAGAGGCTCGTCATCCTTTTCCACTTCCGTGATTTGTGCCTTGAATGGTGAATCATCAGTCTCGGGAGAATGGCCATAACTGATACTTTCTTTTGTATCTGCCGCCCCATTCCCTAAATTGGATGGTACTTTCAAATCATAAAAATTCACATCATATTTTGAAATGGATGATGGTCTTCCTGAATTCAAAGATAATCCATTGCCTTTGGAAACAGTACGATTGTCTTTCTTTGCTTCCGATGAGGCATCCGTTGATGATGTCTCATCCAATCCTATATTATCCTTAGTATTCGATACATCGGAATCATCCTGAATCCCATTGGAATCGGAGACAACGTCCTGCGGATTTTCCATTTGGTTGGAAGCCAATTGTGTGGAGTGTCCCATTAGGTAATACCCACTCCATCCCAACAACCCTAATCCTAGGAAGAACCAAATAAATATGTATCGCCTCTTTTTCTTCTTCTTCAAACGAGGCTCAATATTTTCCCAAATCTCATTCGTGTCCAGGAATTCCTCTCCTTCGGATAGGATGTCTCGAAGATATTTTTCGTCATCTGAATGGTTCATCTTATCCTAATTTTATCTTGTTCAATAATCAATAGTTGTAATTTTTTCCTTGCGCGGGTCAGCAAGGTTCTGGAAGTACTCTCCTTTACTTCCAAAATGCGGGCTATTTCTGCATGCTTGAATCCATCAATGATACTCAGGTTGAATATCTGCCTCTGCAAACTCGGTAAATATTGAAGTAATGCAATGATATCTTTCATATTCAATTCCTGTAGAACTTGTGGTGCAATGGTCTTGTCGTGTATCAATTCTCCGGGATAGGATTCATTCTTATGGGATAACTTTCGTTTTTTTCCCAAAGCGGTATTGATACAAATTCTTTTCATCCAGGCTTTGAAATCGCTTTCCTTTCCTGAAAACTGATGGATATTATTAATAATCAGAACCAATGAATCCTGTAGGATATCCTTGGCCTGACTCGCATCATTAGCGTATCGCTTTGCTATGACGTACAAGTAGGGAGAATACTGGTCCACGATGCTTCTCTGAGCAGTCGGTTCCCTATCCCTAGCGGCTTTTATGAGATGGTTGAATTGCAAATCGAGTTATTTTTGAGGTTTACAATTGAGGTCTTGAAACGAACGGGATACTGATATCCGAATTGGGTACATCATCCAACTTACCTGTGATAGTTGCCTCTATCCAACCATCAGAGGTAATATTCTGAACAGCTATTGTTGTAAGTTGCAACAACGAACCCTCCATGCCGGACAAGTCAGGAGCAATGCCTGCCATATCGGTGATGCTTCCCTCGCACGCATAATTACCCACTCCATTATAATTTACGATTATAATATCCAATATTCCTCCGGGTATTTCACATCGTACATTCAGATTATTAGGATTCGACCAAACGGTTTCATGGGATACGGGGAATAATTTCCTTGAATCACCATTCACTTCAATGGTAGCCGAACTGGATATCTCATTACATGCAGCAATATTACCCAAAGCGAAATCCGAAAGTTGCTGATGTTCGAACAAGTCGGTTTTCTGTTCATTCAAATAATCATATCCGGCGATACTGACATTTGGAAAATCAATGCAATTGAAGAATAAATCACCGGCCAACATTCCTGTGGCATCCACACTATAATTGCGCTCAAATCCCGGATATCTTACATTAATCCATCCTTCCGAAATAGGATTATTGGTACAATCCTGAAGGGATGCTGATATTTGGATACTGAATTGTTCCACTGTTTCATCCAACTGTATTTCAGGGAGCATCGTATGTGTTTCGTACGGGCCTATATCCAAGTCCGTATATACGACATTATCACATAAATCCTCAATCTGCAAATCCAATGGAGTCGATTTGGGAACCAAACCTCTGATGAATCCCTGTTCGTTGGTATATCCTCCGAATATGAAATAGGAATATTCATCATCCAATTCTACCTTGACAAACTGAGCCGGTGTAAGGTCATTATTGTAGACATTCGCAGCAACCTGTATACCCTCCACGGGAATACAACAACACCAACTTCCCGTACCTCCGACCGTACATGAATAATTATTACCTGTGGAAGGATAACAATCCACATCTATGAGCCAGAATTCTTCTTCCAAATCATATCCCCAGGATGGTATCTCATCTTCCAAATCATCCAAAAGGTCTGTGGGGATGGGAAATTCCAATTCGACACCAACATTCCTATCTATGAATAATTCTTCCCCATTCTCTCCCTCCAATTCCAGATTCATCATTGCGAATGGACGAAGGGATAAGGGCTCACCAATTGCTGACCTTGCTTCCAATCCCATACCAATCCTTTCGGAAAATCCCTCTTGGGTAGGATCGATGTAATGGTTGAATACCCGTGCATTTCCTGCGTATGGCTGACCACTATTCGTAATAATACTTCCGGGTTTGAATTTGAATGACAGGCCATTCATATCCAAGTCAACATTGGTATTCGCTTGGATGATTTCCGGTGTTCCCCGCTCGAAAAGGGTTACCTCTCCATAAGAAAGACCGTCAGGAGTGGATGCTACTTTCATTACCTGTTCGAAGTAACCATTTTTTCTGATTACAATTTGTGCCAAGTTTTCCTTGACTACTGCCTGCGCAATATTGAATTGCCCATCTTGATCCGTCATTGCAAATTCAGTACCTGCCATGACTTCAGCACCTACCACTGCATTGCCATCGGCATCCATGACCTTTCCATTGATACTCGTAATGACCCTAATGATGGGTTCATCCCCAATGATGGAGATATCCAATACATTGACATCCTTTCTACAACTAGGCAGCAGCAATAGCAAGCTGAATCCTAGAAACGCTAATCTTTTCATCTGTATCGTTTTAAACCATTATCAAAATGGATGATCACCCCTTACATCATATAGAATGCAGGTAGAATCAAAAACGCTACACTTTCATAAGAAAAATATCCTAGGCAGTCATTCCTTTCCAAACTTTCTTGGCTCCAATAGCCTGAATAGCAAGGGAAATGATGAGTAGATAAACAATGATTTTCTGACCGACTACCTGTATCATCAGGCCATCATCAGAGGTGTAAGGATTGGGACCATAGAATAAAAGTCCAACGTAGCCTGCCAATATCAGATTGGTCAATAATAAAAGATGGCCATAAACCTTGGGGTATCCCGGTGTTCCATAAATACAAATCATCAATAACAATAAGGATAGCAATAGGAAAACAAATGACCAGTACACAAAGAAAATATGGATATCATGAATCAAATCTGCGGGAGCACAGCCTATACCGACCAAACCGACTCCTGCAAATATACCCGTCATGGCCATGAGATAGGATAAGTATTTGGTCCAGGATTTTTTTCTGAAGATATACCTGAGTATGGTAAAGAATAAGATGGCTGAAGCTCCTACACAAAGAAGCACCCAGAAATAGATACCTGCACAAACGAGGTTGGATGTTCCATCAAAGGTATTGATGCGGCCTAGGTCCGAAAGGAAATTCTCAGTGAATACATATCCGACAGTATCCATGTTCCTGTGTGTACTCCCCGAGTAGAGGAACATTGCTATGATTGTGAGTACCACATACTGAATACCCGAAAAAATAGTCATGTTATAAACGGCTTCCTCGGTCAGTAATCGCTTGCTTTGCATTAGAATATTTTTAAGCTAACATTGTACCGAACCACCTGATTGATGATTCGGTACAAATGTATCTATCTGATGATGATTCTTTCTGTATAGACTACCTTATCTGTCTCCATTCTAAGGAAATATATACCCGATGGCAATTGAGAAACATCCAATCTTAGGTTTCTACCCTGCCACTGTTCGGATAACATCTCCTGTCCTGCAATGTTCAGCATGGAAACCTGCCATTGCTCAGTTTGGTCTTGTTCTAAATTAAGTACATCCGCTACAGGATTAGGAAATACTTCCAAGCCATATTCTAATTTGACTTCCTCATTCGAGGTTACGATAAAAAAGAATGTATACTCCTTTGAACATCCCAATGCATCCATAACTGTTACGGTATAATTACTCGTTTGTGTCAGGGTATGTGTAGGTCCTGAAAGGCCATTGTTCCAAGTATAGCTTAGGGGCGGAGTACCTCCTGCGACATTAATGGTTACCTCATCCCCATTCTGGCTCTCAGAAACTACCATTTCGGGGGAGAATGTCAGGTTGATACTCACTATGGAATCACATCCATTGGCCCCGGTTCCGATGATGGCCTGTCCTGTAGGGTTATTGATATTGTATTCTGTTCCGTTGTAGATGAAACTCTCATCCCAACAAAGCATCTGATTGATGGTCTGTGTACCTAATCCCGCAAAGGATAAATCAATTGCTATGACAGAATCACATCCATATTGGTTCACCATTGTTTCTACTCCCAAAGGGTTGGATTCATCATAGGTCGTACCATTCACCATGATGCTGTAACCATCACCCGAACAACCTGAATAATCCACTTGGGCAGCATTGGCACCCGGATTGAAGGGCATATCCAAATCTCCTAAAAAGGCTCCGTTCTGACCACTGGCTGCATTGTTGCTCAAACCATTACAACCACTGATGGATTCTGTCACCACTCCCGGCAAACCTCCTTGGACGTGTGGTGTCATCATAGCCAAATCGACATTGGAATAGATAGCGCCACCGCCGCCGCCACCGCCGGGGCCCATACAGCGGTCTATGTTCAAATTCCTCGTATCACTACCTTTTCCACCTTTGGCTTCCAAATCTAAATTGCCAATAATCATATTGGCCCTCACTATCATACTTCCGGCTCCGCCGCCGCCGCCGCCACCATCCAAACCGACAGTGACTCCATTATCTTCTCCATTCGATCGGAAGAAAAATCCATTGGTGGTAATGGTATTAGCAGCACAATAGATGATTCCACCGCCCACTCCACCAAAGGTGGCTTGGCTATTATTCTCATGGCCGGCACCACCACCGCCGCCTAAGAATAGTCTGGTATCCGAATAGCTTATCGACTTACCTCCCACTCCCGGAAAATTACCTCTACAATTGAATAATCCAGGATCTTGATTCTCTCCACCCTGACCACCATTCTCGTATCCAGCACCACCGCCACCACCGGCATTGTGGTCATTACCACCGCCGCCGCCATTGGCCTGCGCTCCCCTACCATATTCCTTACCTTGGATATAAGCTGCAACACCTTCTCCCTTTCCCTCTGATTGCCATGCTCCTTGCGGATAATGAAAATCGGATATGAATGTAAATGCGGAACATTCACTGGTTGGATTACTGGTCGTACCTCCTCTAAAACCCGAAGTACTTGCATTGATATCTGCCTGAAGGGCCAATGAACCGGATACTTCCATAGCAATTACACCCCCCTTTTCCCCATCCCAAGGAGCTGCGGTAATTTCGGAAGTGACCGTTACGTCCATATACTGGGGAATCGTTACCAATTGGACTTTGCCTGTAGTCTCGTAATCGTTCAATAATCCTGATACGGTTGTAATGGTATTCCCGTTGATACTTGCAATCTCAATCTTTTCAAAGAGGCCTGCTCCATTCAGATTATTAACATCTCCGAATGTCTGTGAGTTGGATTCATCAATAACAGCACCCTGCATCTGTATTACCAAGGCATAGTCACCTACAGAAAATCCGGAGGCATCCACCAAAGTCAGTGTTGCCGAACAATCAGTTCCATTATTGATATTGGAAATGGATGTATAGGTATTAATGATTCCACCAATGGGTGTTTGGGCTTGGATTGGGTTCATCCACAAGAGGGACATCACCACAATCAGGAGGTGTAAAATTTTCATAATGAGTTATTTATTCTAGTTTTAGTTGATGAGCTGGAAATCAATACAATACTTTCTACATACAAAAATAGAACGATTCAACGAAAAGGTATGTATGTATGGTAGGCAAATAATAAGAGATGAATTGATATGTTTTTTGCCTAATCCTTGTCACAAAATCAGATGAACAATGAAATTACATACTATTTATATAACTTTGCACTGACTAATAAACTACAAACACAACATTAAACATTAATCGTTTCAGACTAAAAAAATTACTACAACTTTTTCTTCTGAACGTTAACCTTACCTAATTCATGGAGCTAGTTTACCAAACCATTGGCTCCTTACTTTCCACGTGTTTGTGATATAGAAAACCACGTAGTCCCTAATTAGGGTACTACACCATTTCTTTTGGAGGGAGATTGATATTCCTTTGGAAAATATTCCAAGAGGAAACAGACTTGTATTGTACTTATATCACTCAAATATTTAATTAATCTTAACTATGAATTACGCAAAAAGCTTATTACTAACTATTGCAGTTTTCTTTTTCATTTCCCAATCCTATGCCCAGAATGTAGGTATCGGAGAATCTAATCCCCAACAAAAACTACACATTGATGGTGATGATGCAGGTATTCAAACCATCAGGGTGGAAGATATGGCTGTAACTGCTGCAGGAACCAATGATGCTGAATTAGCCACAACCAATTCTACCGCAGGCAAGGCTGTTTATGCTGATGCCAATGGAGATTTGGCCGTTAGGTATGTATATGGGGATAATGTACAGAGTACAGTGATGTCCGGAGCTTCACAGAACATTACCAGCGGAACACTTGTGGATATCAATGGTGCCAGTATCACATTCACTCCTAGGCATTCTGTTGTGTATCTCTCATTCTCTATCTCAGGTTACAATCCATTAACTGCTTCTGACAACAGTTCTTGGTTTGTAGTGGGTGTTGATAATGGCGGAAGTAATGTAGGTAACTTCCTCAGCCTTACAGCAGAGAACGATGATGTAACAGGTTCCTCAGGTGCGGCAACTATTACCGCTGCACATTTCCCATTGACAGTAACTCCAGGAGTTCCAGTAACCATCAAGTTGCAAGGAAGAAACGGAGGTGTGAGTTCAACAGAGGGATTCACCATCGACAAGGCAAACTACACCAGTTACATGACCATATGGGATTAATCCTATCTATCGTACATCCTATTATTTAATACTAAATACGAATAGATATGAACCAACATTCCTATATCATGATATTATTGGTTTGTTGTATGGCGCTGGGGCTTTCAGCACAGCACAGCAACGAACTATACAACAAAGGAGCCGACATCACCGTAAAGGCAGGAGAAACCATCTATGTGATGGGCGATGTCCACCTGGACGGAGGTGACCTTGGCAACAGTGGTACCATAGAGGTACAAGGAGATTTTTATAATGACAATGCAACGAGTACTCAATCCGGAACAGGGGTCGTTATTTTCAAGAACGATGATGTCAACCTCGGACAGGTACAACAAATCAGGGGTTCGGCTGACCTTACAGGCAGTGCATCATTCTATGATGTGGATTTGGATAATCGGGCTGCTGCTCCAATGGTTGAACTCAATGGAGTCAATGCGGGTGTTTCCAATACATTGGAATTCGTATCCGCTAGCCACAGACTCAGAACTGCTGTATCAGATGGTGTAAATGGTGAATCCTATGCCAATTATATCCATATCGAGAATACGAGTAATGCGGCTATGGTTAATGTTTCCACTACTCCGGGTGCAGCCACCAACTTCATTGAGGGTAGACTGAGATGGGACTTGGCTGCGGCAACGGACTATACCCTACCTGTTGGATTTGCAGATGGTTTGGGTGGTAACGGACGTGCGAACCAAGTAGCGACCATCAGTACCAATACAGGTTCTGGTACAATCGAGGCTTCATTCACCCAGGATGCAGGTGGAACCATTACTGCATTACAGGATTGTGGAACGATTGATGTGGATTGTATCATCGACCATGGTTGGTGGAACATAGATGCCATTTCTGGTGCATTCACTGATTTTGACTTGAATCTTCAAGCAGCCAATTTCACGAATTGTGCAGCATCCGAGGATGTCACCATCGTAAAGAAAGCAGATGGAGCCGCTATCAGTGGATACGGTCTGGATGGTAGTGATCCATGTAATAATGTAGTCAATACGCCGGGTAGTGTGGACCGTGAGGGTTTTACGGGTATGTCTGATTTTGCCATCGCTTCCACAAGTGTAATGGCACTTCCCGTTGATTTGATTGATTTCCAGGCAAAGCCTATTGACCAGCGTTTCATCCAGCTGACTTGGTTGACAGCCACTGAGGATAATTTCTCCCATTTTGAAATTGAAAGAAGTGTGGATGGATTCCGTTTCCTGACCATAACTGAGATTCAGGCTAAAGGTTCGGGAAGCGAATATCTATTGGATGATATCCAAGTGGAATCAGGAGTCCTTTACTATTACAGGCTTAGGATGGTGGATTATGATGACTCTTACGAATATTCCGAAATCAGGAAAGCCATGATTCATAATGGCCAGTTGAATGTATTATCCGTCTATCCGAATCCGAATAAGGCCGGTCAATCTTTCAATGTGGAGATATTCAGCAAGCATACCTCCCAAATCCAATTGAATCTCTACAATGCATTGGGACAAATGGTTCAGCAAGAACAATTGGATATCCAACAAGGCAATCAGATTCTTGGTATTCCCACACATTCATTATCCAAGGGAAATTATATCCTACAGATATCGAATGGACAGGATGTGATGATTGAAAAACTGAGCATTCAATAATTATCCATCAGGATATATAGCGGACATTAAATCTTTAGTGTCCTGACGAATCCCTATCCACGGCTCTTGTGGGTAGGGATTTTCTCATTCATGGCATATTGCCCTATCCTTTCCCATTATTATATAATTAACCTTAGGCTACTGATATTTTAAAAAAATCTTAAACCTCATATTTAAGGGAAGAAAATGGGCTGTCAGATTTTCTAATCCTCATAATATTCATTCAAATCAGATATATGAAAAAAAACAGGACACTTATTCATTCTATCACTGTTAACCATCTATATCATGAAAATGACCATCATTCACGGAGTAAGTGCCCTATTATTACTGTCCCTATTCATCATCTCTTGTGCATCAGACGAGGATTTTACGGATAATGACACACCTAGCAATCCTACCACCCCAGGTGAGGGTGACGACATTATTGACAATGTTTTGGATTTACCCGACACACCCTTTAACTATGTCAATATCAACCTCCCCAACCATTACAATGCTCCTCCAATCAACAATTCGGATAATACGCCCGGCAACAATCCCATAACTGACTTAGGCGCAACACTGGGTAGGGTCCTTTTTTATGATGTGAATTTATCCGCTAACAATACCATCTCGTGCAGTTCCTGTCATGTACAGCAAGCCGGTTTTTCTGATCCCGACCGATTTAGTACAGGCTTTGAGGGAGGCCTGACCGGAAGGAATTCCATGGGACTGGCCAACGCCAAATACTACCAGAACGGAAGATTCTTCTGGGATGAGCGTTCGGCTACCCTTGAGGAGCAAGTATTGCAACCCATACAGGATCATATTGAAATGGGAATGGAACTGGATGATCTGGTCGCCAAGTTGCAGGTATTGGATTATTATCCCATACTCTTTGACAATGCTTTTGGAACACCGGATGTGACCTCGGATAGAATTTCGAGAGCCTTGGCCCAGTTCATCCGTTCAATGGTTTCATTTGACTCCAAATTTGATGCAGGTGTAGCGGCCGTTGGAGGTAATTTCAATGACAATACCCAATTCCCCAACTTCACAGCCGAAGAAAACCAAGGATTCCAGATATACTTTACCAATCGGGGGAACTGCGATGCCTGCCACGGAACCGCTGCAACCATATCACCCGAAGCCAGAAACAATGGGCTTTTCCTCGATTATCCAGATAATGGCTTGGGTAATGTCACGGGAAACCCGAATGATAATGGAAAATTCAAATCCCCATCCCTGAGGAATATTGAACTGACCGCACCCTATATGCATGATGGCAGTCTTGCAAGTCTGGAGGATGTAGTTGCACATTACAATAATGGGGTACAAAATCACCCCAATCTAGATAACAGGCTCAGGGGGAACGGGGGCCAACCAAGGAGGCTGAATTTATCCCAGCAGGAACAAGCCGCATTGGTGGCATTCCTCAGAACCCTTACGGATAACAGTTTCATTACGGATGAAAAATTCTCTAATCCTTTCATTGGGGATTAGGACTATCATATCGGGAGTAAGGAAATAGATTACTTTTCATCCATATTACAGGTTTTATGAGGCAACATTCCGCAACGAATGTTGCCTTTCGTAATAGTATGATTAGCTTTCAATATATTTGTCAGATGCTATCATTTCTCAATAAGCCGTATCCCTTGTATGAAATGGGTTGGAAACGAATCCTTGTTATTCTTTCCAGTGGTTTGTTCGTGAGTCTGTTTCTCATCATTTTCCAACCATTCGGTACGGATACATTCGATCATCCCTATAAGAATGCGATACTGATGGGATACAGTTTGGCCATCATTTTTTCTTTCTTGGGTTTCGAATTCATTTCAAGAGCCATCTTTCCCTCATATTTCAAGGATGAGGCATGGACCGTTGGTAAGCAAATCATGTATAGCATTCCTAATGTTGCGCTCAGTATTGCTGCATGCTATTTTTACAAACAATGGATATTTGGGTTACATGTCAGTTGGCAAGGGCTGTTAGGATTCTATCAATTCGCATTACCGATTGCTTCTTTTGTGGTTGTGGGATGGATTATCCTGGATTACATCACGAAACTGAAGAAGTACGAACAAAGTGCCAACGCAATACAAGTCCAGGATTGGCAGGAGGAGAAAACGATTCCTACTTCAGACAATACCACCCATACCGTTCTATTACAATCACAAAATGGTAAGGAACAATTCGAAGTCCTAGCAAAAGAATTATTCTATATTCAATCCGCTGATAATTATTGTAGGATATTCTATTGGAAAGGGGAAAAATTGGAATCAAATCTGCTTCGGAATACACTGAACCAACTTTCCCAACAAATCGAGGATGAATGGATTCTTCGCTGTCATCGGTCCTATATCATCAATCTGAAAAAAGTAAAGGACATTACGGGCAATGCACAAGGATATACCCTCCATTTAGATGGAATTGATGCTAAGATTCCCGTTGCACGAAGCAAGAGCAAAGCTGTCCTCAATCTATTGGAGGCTTGATATTCATCCCCTTGCTTTTCCATTCTTACCATTCATCCCATTCCCTTTGTCATTCACCCCTACACTTTGTCCCCCATCCCTAAATCCCGCTTAGGACAAGGGCTCAGCCTACATTTGTAATCGTCGATGAGACAGACATTCCCTTTTGAGGGTTTGAATTCCTATTCATCCTAAATATTTACAAATGCGTATATCCATCCTATTCTTACTCTTGGCTCCCTTGTTCATACAGGCCCAGACACAGTCGTGGACAATTCATATGGGCTACGATGCCGAATTCATGACTCGCCCGGGTTTTCATTTGGGTGCGGACTACCCAATCCTCCAAAAAGAGAAAGTAAAACTCCAAACCCGTCATTATAAGCAATCCAATCACCAATGGATTATCGGTAGTGGATTACAATGGTACCAACATCAAAAACACCACAGTGGATTATTCATCGGAGTACTCAGCGGGTATCGTTTCGAGCGAATCCGACAAGAAGCCAAGGGGAGGAAACGTGTATTCAGGACCGATATCCAATTCGGATTGGGTGTCTACAGATACTTTCTGGACGGAACTACCTATTCGTTTAACAATGGAGACATATCCGGTCAATCCAATGGTGGGCGCATGGTAATGATGCCCATTACCTCATGGAAAATCGGAGCGCAATTCCCAAATAAGAAAAATATTCCCATCCATTGGTATATCAGGAGTAGTCTTTTGCTCGAAACCCAACATAACCATCAGGTCTTGCCTAAGCCATTCTTAGGAATCGGGCTTTCATATCGCCTTGGTCATTAATCATACATCCAATTCCAAAATCGTATATCATGAACATCAAATTCCAATATCTCATATTAATTATAATCGCAACGCTGTCTTTGGGCTGTACGGAGTCAACACTATTTTCCAATCAAGCAGAGGATATCTTCTGGCTCAAGCACAAAGGAGCCGAAATGCCTATTTGGGTAGAAGGGAATACTGCCTCAAAACAATTCATCCTTGTTTTACATGGGGGTCCTGCAGGATCAGGGTCCTTGGGATACAACCTTAACCATGAGTTCTCTGTCCCTTTAGAGGAGAGATACGCTTTGGCTTATTGGGACCAAAGGGGTTCGGGAAATGCAAAGGGGAATCCATCCATTTCCACACTGACCCTTGACCAATTCGTTGAGGACCTAGACTTAGTAGTGGATGCCATGAAACATCGTTACGGAACAGACATAGACATTTTTCTGCTTGGCAATAGCTGGGGAGGCTTCTTAGGCAATGCTTTTCTCAGTCATTACGAAAAGCAGGATAAGATTTGCGGTTGGATTGTGGTGGATGGCCAACATGATTTCCGACAGGGATTAGTCTATGCCCACCAACAAATGCTCGATATTGCGGAAGAACGAATATCAGCAGGAGTCAATCCACATTATTGGAATACAAAAAAGGAAAGTATCCTTTCAAGGCCTGTCGACTCACCCGTATCAGAAGATTACGCTTTCTATAATCGAATTGCTTATCAAATTGAGTATCAATTGGAAAGAGAAGATGTACTCTCACAGGAGTTTTTTCTGGAGGATGGCCAAGGATTCGATTACTATTTCCAATCTTCTTATAACCCGATTACATCCAATGCGAATGCAAACACGACCAATTCCATCCTTTGGAATGAAATCATCCAAACCAGCCTAAGTGATGAGTTACACCAAATCACATTACCTACACTTATTCTTTGGGGGAAGTATGATACCGTAACCCCTACCTCATTGGCATATGACCTATTCGAATATATTTCTACAAAGGAAAATGAAAAAAAATTAGTCATACTCCAAAGCGCCGGCCACCAAGCCCTAAAACACGAACCCCGACGGGTCGTCGAAGAAGTCATCTCATTTATTTCAGAACATGGCTGTAACATTTAGCCCCTGACAACCGTCTTGCAACCGATTCAACAATCAATACCATAAATCTCAATCATGAAAAACTTCATCCTAACACTATTCGTTCTTTCTTCTTTTTGTCTTAATGCGGATGCCCAACATAAGGTCAGGGGAATGGCTAAGGACAGCGAACAAAAGGCATTGGAATTTGCCAATATACTTCTTCTATCAGCTTCGGACTCCAGTTTGGTTCATATGGAAATGAGTGAAGCCGACGGTTCCTTTGTATTCAAGGGCGTCGAAGCAGCCGAATATCTGCTACAAATATCATCCATGGGATATGAGGATTATACCTCGGATGCATTCGAAGTGAATGCTGACCTAGATTTGGGTATTGTGAATATATCTACCTCGGATATACAATTGAATGAGGTTGTAGTACGGTACAGGAAACCCATTCTTGAGCAGCAAGGAGGTACCTTGGTCGTGAATGTGGCCAACAGCATCATTGCCAATAGTGGCAGTGCCGAGAATGTACTCAAGAAAGTACCCGGCGTAATGATCATCAATGGCAATGTCAGTATGGCTGGCCGTTCGGGTGTTAACATCATGATTGATGGAAGACCTACCCAGTACATGGATCTAGAATCCTTATTGAAGGACCTTCCTAGTGATGCCATAGAAAAAATCGAAGTGATGCAGACCCCGGATGCTCGTTTTGATGCACAGGGTGATGCAGGAGTCATCAATATTGTGCTGAAGAAGAACATCAAACTGGGAATGAATGGAAGCACTTATGTAGGACTGGGTTATGGTGATGTATTCAGGGCCAGAACTGGTCTAAATCTGAATTACAGGAATGAAAAATTCAATTTTTCGAATACCCTATCATTCAATCGTAATTCCAGCATGGATTATATGACCATCACTAGGAATGTGAATGATGATGTGTACACACAAAGTACCACTGACCCTTACAAGCCCCTTGGCGCCTACCTTAAATCAGGTGTGGATTATTACCTTGATGACAGACAAACCATCGGTACTGCCCTAACCCTATTCGGAGGAATTAATGATAAGGTAGATAAGAATACCACAACGATAGATTACGGTGATGGAAGCCCCTCTACCCTGATTCTAACGAATAATGCACTCTACCGAACGACCGGTTTTGTATCCACGGATTCGTATTACCAATTCGATATTGATACTTTCGGACAGAAATTCAGTGCGGACTTCGGGTATTTCAAGTTTGGCCGACAAGCTGATAATGATATCATAAGTACATCAGCAGAAGGATTTGAGGAAAGAAGGAAACAAGGCAAACCCAGTCAGACCGATATCTATGCGGCCAAAGTGGATTATGTCAAGCCTCTGATGGAGGGGATGAAATTGGAAACAGGAATCAAATATAGCCATGCCCGTATTGATAATGATTTGCAGGCATCCTATTTTGATAATGGGGAATTCGTGGATGATGTCGGGCTTTCCAATCATTTCATTTATAATGAGGATTTGAGGGCTGCCTATCTGAAATGGTCCTACACGACCAAAAAAATGAGTTTTGAAGCAGGTGTAAGGTATGAGGATACCAAGGCTACCGGATATTCCATTACCCTGGATTCCACAAATACGAATAATATCAAGAGATTCTTCCCAAGCGTGAGTGTATCCGGACCGTTAAAGGGAAAACTAGGTTGGGTAACATCCTATAGCCATAGAATTAATCGTCCGAATTTTGGCGAGTTGAATCCATTTGTATATTTCATTGACCCTTACACTTACGAAAAGGGAAATCCATTCCTAAGGCCAGAATTGACACATTCCGTCAAACTTTCCATGACTTACGAAAAGCAACCTTTCTTCAATTTGGAATATCGCAAGACGACCAATGAGATACAACTACTAACAGAACAGGATAGTGAGACCGGTATCGCATTTGGTTTTTCTGACAACCTCAACAACTTCGAACGTTATGGCGCATCCATGTTCTTCCCTCTCGATTTCGTAAAAGGACTTTCAGGTTACGGAGGGGTCATGGTGAATTATGACCGTTATTCCACGGATGGAAGATTCGAAGAATTCAACCAGTCGGTTTGGAATGTAACTACATTCCTGAATGTCAATTATGAATTCACCAATAACTTTTCAGCCGAGTTGAATGGGTGGTATACCAGCAACGGGATTGAGGGTATCATGCTGTCCCAGCCCTTGTACGGAATGGATGCCGGACTTCAATATAAGTTTCTGGACGGAAAAGCCAGAATTAACCTGAGTGTGGATAATTTCGTGTATAAGCCGTGGATTGCCGATATTCAGTTTAACGGACTGGATGCATTGGTCAAATCAGATTGGGAAAGTCCTGTGGTCAATCTACGTTTTTCCTATAAGTTCGGTAACAAACACCTCAAGCAGAACAATCGTAGGAATGATAGTAATTCAGAGGAAAAGAACAGGAATAACTAGGAAAAAAGCATAAAAGTTGCTGAAAAAAGAAAGGAGGCTGGGGATTACGCCTCCTTTCTACACATTCATTTGGTATTCGAGGATTGTGGGAATAATCCTCCTGTAATAGAAGTTGCCTAAAAATAGAAATCAGACGATGAATTACAACCCCATATCATCCGAACTGTGACAAACATAGGCGGCAAATATTCACTATTCATCATTGAAAAACAGTGAATTACTTATAAAAACAGCATGTATTTGTGAGATTTCAACCGTTCTGATTTAGTTGTTTTATCAACCATTTTACAGGCAAAACATCCTTAAATTTTGGATAACTCTGGTCCAATTCATCCATTTCTACCATCAACTTATCTATTTCCACTTTTTTCTCGTCCTTGGGTAAATAGATGATTCTACTCATTTTCCTGAATACCTTGGATACATCCAACCATAGAATTTCTTCCGGTTTCTTATAATGGGCGGTTTGGTAGATATTGGTTACCTCCCTTTCGAATAGTTCTTCTGAACCTTCCTCATGGTAGATAATGGCCATGATGAAACGGGTATAATAAAAGTCATTCTGAGGGCGGTTATTGATGTCCTTGGGTAAGAGTGGCCATGCTTCGGTGGCCCGTTTTTCAAAAATGAGGCAGAATGCGATAAGGTATCCAAACCGGTATCGTACCCTTTCATTCCTATCAATCTGCTTTTTGTAGGTTTCGAAGATTAGAATGGGTTCGGAGAAGCGCTCCAATTTAGTCAGGATGCTGATATAATTAAATACGATTTCCAAGCGGAGCCATTTGGGTTGCTGGTTCATCAAAAACATACAACGTTCGAAGTATGTCGCGGATGTCTCGTAATCATTCTTAAAATAATAGCAATGACCTAACCAATTATTATAATCCCTTTCATTAATAGCCAAGTCAGGTCGGATTTTGGAAACCGACTCATGGGATTCCAATAATGCCTTAAAAATAGGGATTCTTTTTTCATGATTTTTTTCGTGGAATGATTGTGCCAATAATTGATGGTACTTAAAAAAAGAAGCATTATTTATTTCCTCTTGAATCGGAGCGTTATCCACATATTTTGGGGTCGTTGTATTTTTTTGCCCGGTAAACATGGTGGTATAATATAAAAAACCTTGTTGCTGTTCCAATCCACGGAGTTCTTCTATATATAAACATTGTTGTAAGAAAATCCCTCTTTTCAATAAATTGTGAAGTGTATCATAATATTGTATTTTTTCTTCTTGGTGATGGGTAATATATTTAAAATACAAATCAATCAACTCCAATTCCAATCTAAAGAATTTCTTTTGTTCTGATTTTCTTTGATATTTATTCCACTCTTTTTCAAACAAGGAATATGATTGTCTCTCCAATAAAAAATCCAAGTAAATAATTGCGGGAGAAAAAGATTCTAAAAAATGATTTTTTATTTCGCTTTCTAAATATTGAAGTATAATCTGCTGTTCAATTTCCTCATTTAGCACCCGCAAGTAATGACGGAGTTTAAAATCTAATTTAGCCGTATATTTTTCTTTTGAAACCAAGGAGAAAAGAACGGATTTTTCCATTTTTTTTCGACCATCATATTTTGATATATAATCCAATAAAGCAACTGTCTCCTTGGAAGCCTTGGATTTCAAGGCCAGACGAATACTCTTTTTTTCTTCTTTCGTAAGACAGTCTATGAGTGCTTTTGATTTCAAAGGAATCCTAACTTATTTTCAAGTGAATTTATAAAATAAAACAGCCCTGACTTACGATTAAGCCAGGGCTATATTTTTTATCATGCAATTAATGAATGTACTTTGGACAGGGCTTTTTCCAGGCCACTCACATCCTTTCCTCCGGCAGTGGCAAAGAAAGGCTGTCCGCCTCCGCCACCTTTGATTTCCTTGGCTAATTCCCTAATCATATTACCTGCATGCAAATCCTTGGATGTCGTTAATTCTTTGGAAATGATAACCATGAGTTGGGGTTTCCCCTTTATTTCAGCACCAAAGACAATCAAGGAATCACCTACTTCTTTTTCCAATTCGTAACCCAGTGTTTTTATCGCGTTCGAATCATTCAATGGCAAACGAGCCGTTAGGACATTGACACCATTAATATTTTCGAATTTCGATTTCAAATCACCTTTCAAGGCACCTGCTTGAGCAGCCAATAATTTTTCGATTTCTTTCTGCAGGGCCTTATTCTCATCCTGTAATTTATTGACTACCCCTACCAAGTCCTTAGGATTTTTGAATAATCCCCTTACTTCATTTAATGTCCCTAATTCCTTATTCAAATATTCCTCAGCCTTGTTGGCTGTAATAGCTTCTATCCTTCTGATACCCGAAGCGACAGAACCCTCGGACCTAATTTTAAAGTAACCGATTTTACCTGTAAAAGGAACATGGGTTCCTCCACACAATTCAATGGAATAATCAGAATTAAAAGTAATCATCCTTACAGTCTCCCCATATTTTTCACCAAAGAGCATCATTGCACCTGCTTCCTGTGCATCTGCAATGGCAATGCTCCTGCTTTCCTGTAATGGAATATTTTCACGAATTCTTTCATTCACTATTTTTTCCACTTGCAATATTTCATCGGAACTCATTCCTGAATGGTGGGAAAAATCAAATCGTAAATATTGGTCATCCAAATACGACCCCCTTTGTTGCACATGATTCCCTAATACCTGACGCAATGCTGCATGCAATAAGTGTGTAGCAGAATGATTATTTTCGGTAAGGCTCCTTCTTGTCTCATTCACTTCCGCACGAATAAATGCCTTTTTATTCTCAGGCAATTTATTCACATAATGAATAATCAAATCATTCTCCTTTTGGGTATTAATGACTGCGATTTTTTCATCATCGAACCACAACAACCCCTTATCCCCTACTTGTCCACCACTTTCTGCATAGAATGGTGTCTTATCCAATACGATTTGGTATTGATTTTTCTTCTTCACCTCTACCGTACGATATTTCACCAAACGGGAATCATCCGAATACAAGGAATCATAACCAATGAACTCCACACCATCCGCTTCCATAAGACTATGCCAATCACCAAAGGATTTCTCTGCATCCTCCTGTGCAATTTTCCTTACTCTTTCCCTTTCCGCCTCGTATCCTGCCTCATCCACATTGTATCCCTTTTCAGAAGCAATCAGCCTTGTCAAATCAATCGGGAATCCGTAGGTATCAAAAAGAGTGAATGCATCCTTTCCACTGATGACTCCATCCTTGACTTCCAGCTTATCAAAACGCTTCAGTCCCTTGGATAAGGTTCTGAGGAATTGTTTTTCTTCCGCCAGTACGGTTTTCCTCACATGCTCCAATTGTTCTTTTACCTCTGGGAACACTTCCTGGAAAGCTTCTGCAAACAAAGGCAACATCTTATATATCATCGGCTCCTGTACATCCAAGAATGAATAATAATAGCGTACAGCTCGTCTTAGGATTCTTCTGATGACATAGCCCGCACCATTATTACTAGGCAATAACCCGTCCGCAATGGCAAAGGAAACAGCCCTAAGATGATCCACTACCACACGCATAGCCATATCTGACTTGGCCTCCTTGTCGTAACTGAATGTATATTTGACTCCGGACTCTTTCTCCAAGAATTGGATGAATGGCGTGAATACATCCGTATCATAATTGGAAGTAACACCTTGCATTGCCATACAGAGACGCTCAAAACCCATCCCGGTGTCTACGTGTTTCTCAGGTAAGCTCTCTAAGCTCTTATCCGCCTTACGATTGAACTGGATGAATACCAGATTCCATATCTCAATCACTAGAGGATCATCCATATTCACCAAACTTGCTCCATCTACTTCTTTCCTCAACTCATCTGGACGAATATCAATATGGATTTCGGAACAAGGACCACAAGGACCTGTATCTCCCATTTCCCAGAAGTTATCTTTCTTATCGAAATAGAGGATTCTATCCTGAGGAACATGATTCTTCCAATAGGAAACAGCTTCTTCATCTGGATTGAGCCCCTCTTTCTCATCACCCTCGAAAACAGATACATATAATCTATCCTTAGGTAATTGGTAGACTTCCGTCAATAATTCCCAAGCCCAATCAATCGCTTCTTTCTTGAAATAATCGCCGAACGACCAGTTCCCCAACATCTCGAACATGGTATGGTGGTAACTATCCACACCTACATCCTCCAAATCATTATGTTTTCCGGAAGCCCTGAGACATTTTTGGGTATCAGCGGCTCTTCTGAACTCCGGCACCCTATTACCCAAAAAGAAATCCTTGAACTGATTCATACCTGCATTGGTAAACATCAGTGTGGGATCATCCTTATTTACGATGGGAGAAGATGGGACAATCTTGTGTCCTTTCGACTCAAAAAAATCTAAAAATGCCTGTCTGATATCCTTTGACTTCATCTTTATTCGTTATTACATTGTTACTTTAATTGCCAAATGACTGCTTTTTGTCTCATTCCGGCACAAAAATGTACGGAGTTTGTAAGCAGATTGATGCTAAAACAGCCCTTAAGTCTAAAAAGTGCCCTTGTTTATCAAATTTCAGTGTGTTTTTTTGACAATTTCAAGGACTGATTTTAAATTTGACCCCCAAGGGAGGCAAATCGATAGAAACTAACTTTAGACTGAATAGTTGAAATCGGTGTTTTTGGTGCGCCAAAATTAGCCGATTCTGCCTAATATACCGAGAATGCGAAAGGAAAAATTCGTCTACAATAAACAGACACTAAGATACGAGAAAGTTGTAGAACCACTCAAAATCAAGATCCTTCGTGGCTTTGCTTTCGTCTGTGCCGTATTGTTCTTCTCCGCAATTGTCATTGCCATCTATCTAGCGATTATGGATTCGCCGGAAGAAAAGGCTCTGAAGCGTGAGTTGACACAGGCTAAGACACAAATGAAAGCAATTGATGCCCAGTTGGAAAACTACTCTAAGATTTTGGGTAACATGAAAGATCGCCAAGAAGGTGCCTTTACGATGGCATTTGGCCTTTCTCCCATTGACGGAGACGTTTGGGAAGGAGGTGTTGGTGGTGCTAAGCGCTACAATAATCTTGTCAAGTATGACAATACTGGGGAATTGATGTTAGACATCACATCCAAGGCTGATAAGCTAGGACGTCAGATGGCCATTCTTTCCCATTCCTTGGACACCATCATTGATGTGGCCAAGGATCGTGAGAAGCGTTTTGCTTCCATACCATCCATCAAACCTATCAGAGAGGACAGATTGAAGCGTAAGATTCAACTGTTATCCGGGTTCGGAAGACGTCTGCACCCCATTCATAAGGTCATGAAGATGCACAAGGGTATTGACTTTTCTGCCAATACCGGTACGGATATCTTTGCTACCGGTGATGGAAAGGTACTTCGTGTGGAGAATAAGAAAAGTGGATATGGTAAGAATGTCATCATTTCTCATGGATATGGATATAAGACTTTGTATGCTCACATGAGTGTCATTGATGTCAAGGTAGGCCAGGAAGTGAAGAAAGGTGAAGTCATCGGACAGGTGGGTAACACAGGTACTTCCACTGCTCCACACTTACACTATGAGGTACATTACATGGGTAATGCCGTGAATCCGATTCACTTTGTTTTGGATGGCTTATCCACTGAGGAATATCAGAAAATGTTGGATTTGGCTTCCATTAATAGTCAATCATTCGATTAATATTAGATTTAATAGATATTTCCTAGGACTCAAATCCTTTGGAATATCCATTGCGACCAAGACATATGAAAAAAAATAATTTCTTTTCAGGCTTCCTTTACGGAAGCCTTTTTTTATTCGCTTTTTATAGCTGTAATAATGATACTACAAGTGACAATACCACCTCAGTCCCTGATGCGGTGGATTCCGTCAAGCAAACCGTGGACTCCTCAGTTGCTTCGATAGACACCCTAACCAAGGAAGTCAAGGAAGAAAAGCCTAAGGAGGAACCCAAGGAGGAAGTGGCCAAAGAAAAACCCAAGAAAGAAGCGGAACCCAAGGAAGCTCCCAAACCTAAAAAAACTCCGTATGTGGTACAGCTTCCAAGTACTCCTCCCCCTACTCCGGACCCCAGCGGTTTGATTTCAGTAATCGGTGTTGGCGATATGATGTTGGGAACCAATTATCCATCTGCTAATTATCTACCTGCCAATGGCGGCAAGGATTTGCTCAAGGATGTACAGAATACACTTTGGAATGCGGATGTGACCTTTGGTAATCTCGAAGGCACCATATTGGATAGTGGAGGAAAGGTCAAGAGATGTTCCAATCCGGATTTGTGTTATGCATTCCGTTCACCGGAAAGTTATGTACAACATTTCGTGGATGCCGGGTTCGATGTATTGAGTATAGCCAATAATCATACAGGTGATTTCGGTGCAGAGGGCAGAAAGAAAACCAAGGAAGTACTTGATAATGCAGGTATCAAATATGCCGGTCTTGCAGGGTCGGACGAATACTCCGTCTTTGAAAAGAATGGTATAAAGTATGGTTTTGCAGCCTTTGCCCCGAATTCAGGTACTTGTGATATCCGAAATATTTCCAAGGCCAAGCAGATTGTTTCCACACTTGAGGGGATGTGCGATATTGTCATTGTATCATTCCATGGAGGAGCAGAGGGTAAAAAACACCAACACACTCCTTGTACCACAGAAAAGTATGTGGGAGAAAACAGAGGGAATGTATGTAAGTTTGCTCATGGTGTGATTGATGCAGGTGCGGATATCGTATTCGGTCATGGCCCTCATGTCACTAGGGCTATGGAATTGTATAATGATAGATTCATCATCTATTCCCTTGGGAATTTCTGTACCTATGGTCGTTTTAACCTAAGGGATGCCGCAGGTATTGCTCCTATCCTGAAGGTTTATGTGAATAGTGATGGTTCATTCTCACACGGTGAGATTACTCCCATCTATCAGGCCAAGACACATGGTCCGAAAATAGATTCCAGAAATCGGGCTATAAAGAAATTACAGGAACTTACCCGTTCTGATTTCCCTGAGTCGGGATTGGATATCTATGACGATGGGACAGTGATGAAAAGGTAGGTAAAATAATTAGCTATAATACTCACATTTTTCCTCTACTCACTCTATATAAATGTGGGGCTATTACACCGTGCAATAATTAAAAATTAAATTATGAAAACAACATTATTTTCAAGTTTGAGTATTCTCACTCTCCTATTCTTTTCCTTTTTACCAGTTGGACAGCAAAATCAATATCAGATTTTCCAGTCTCAGTCTGATACAGCCATTATGAAAATAAATGAGCAAGGAAATGTAACCGAATACTTTGTTATTCAAAACTTAACATTTACTCCTAAAGAGGAACAAATTGAAAATGTAATATTCCAACGTAAAAAGAATACCATCCAAATTAGTCTTAAGAATGGGAAGAATATTGAACTAATTCTTGATACTGAAACAAACACACAAAAATCATTGAATTCAAATCAATACTTAGTGGGTGGTTTTTCCTTTTTCCAAACTCAAAAAAGTGGAGGAATTCCTTACAAGGAAGCTATCCAATTTGTATCCAATCAATCTCCTAGTAAAGCTAGAGGATGTATGGGGGATTGTTTAGCAGGAGGATGTGGATCAACATCTTGTTCCAGAACAGTATGGGAGGCCTCCTGTGAAGTTAGCTGTGGCAAAGGATTCACAGCTTGCTGTGGAGACTTGATTTCAGCAGGTTGTAAATGCAAACCTACACCTCGTTGTTGCAATCCATCCGATACGGCTCCAATTAGTGATTAACATACCTAGTCTCTTAACGTATCTGTTTATATTCACTAATACGGCTTATAAAAAATCCCTAAATCAAACTTGATTTAGGGATTTTCTATTCCAACAGTGCCTCTCAATTACATTCTTACATATCCAATGTATAGTGTTGTGTCAAGTACCAAATGACCATTCCCACCCAAATCAGAATGTATAGCAATGCGAAAAATTGGTAGGGTTTACTCACTACGGACCGGGTCGTCCTTGCTGCCCGATGTACACGGGCCATCATTGTTTTCACACTACTGTTCGTAATTTCTTCATACGAGATCTCCTTTGCATTCTCCTTGGAAGCCTGATCGATGAACAAGCGTATCGTCTTGGATAATCTTTTCTTCATTGGGACAAAACGAAGAATGTCAGAAAGTCTTGGAAAAATTACTTCCTGCATGACTTTCCTTGCAAATTGAAAACGACCCAATTCCTTATTTCCCTCATCGTGATAGACTTCATACATATCATCAATCGGGGCCAATACTCCTCCAATCAATTCTGCCACAGCATCAATCACAATGGAGGACAAGTACTTGACTGCGGCAAAAAAACCAAGGAACAAGAAAATAAAGCCTGATATCACCTGTATAACTAACATATACACCCATGGTAATCCTACGAGCCAACTGATGGTTATTGTGGTCCCGAGATACAACCAAGCTACTATCCCTGCCTTGATAAATTGTAAGGGCGCTGATTTGGCTATGGTCCAAAGGGCAAAGGCCGCCGATATGGGATTATTCCCATTGGCATCCTCATAACTTTCCACAAATGTTTTGATATCCTGTGCTTCGGGCATACGCTTGATTTAGTATTTAGATTTTGGTGAATGGCCAATCAAAGATATGTGCTATCATCCAAAGTCGGGTACAGGCTTCAAACTATTTATATTCCAATCCGTTGATTATGAGAAATCATCTTCCATTATATTGGAAATAATTCATACAATGATTTCCTGATTCACCAAAGCAAGTTCATGAAAAAAGTAACCCATACCTCAGAAGAAAAATCATTTTGGTCCCAACGATATGAGGAAGAAAGGACAGGTTGGGATATCGGATATCCATCTACGCCTATCAAGACCTATATCGACCAAATCGAGCATAAGGATATCAAGATTCTCATCCCCGGAGCAGGTAATGCCTATGAGGCAGAATATCTTTTCAAGCAAGGGTTTACCAGTGTAAATGTACTTGATATTACTCCGCAACCGCTCCTGGCATTAAAAAAGAGAATACCCGACTTTCCCAATGACCAACTGATAGAGGGTAATTTCTTCCATCATGAGGGACAGTATGATTTGATATTCGAGCAGACCTTTTTCTGTTCATTCGTTCCCACTCTTGAAAATCGTCAACTCTATGCAAAGAAAATGGGCCAGTTACTTCGGACTAACGGGAAATTAGTGGGATTGTGGTTTGATATTCCCCTTACGGGGGATATGGTCAAAAGGCCATTCGGAGGAACAAGGGAAGAATATTTAGGGTATCTATCCCCATACTTTGAACCTCTTGTGTTTGAAAAATGCCACAACTCCATTCCCCCTAGAGCGGGAAATGAATTATTCGGTATTTTTAAGAAAAAATCCGATTGATAAAAATGAATTGCAAAAGAATCATCCAAAATAAAACACCTCTTTTGTTGCAGCGTTTGGGGCAATAAAAAGGTTTGACTCATAGGGAAATAATAATTATCTGAGCGTCGAAACATCACGGAACCATGAACTATCCACAATGCAGTCCGAAATATTTCATTACCGGCCTGATTCTTTGTTTCATTGCCATTCCACTAACACATTGCCAACGTTTGGTCACCTTGACTGAAATTGTGAAAGTCAAGAACATTACCCATACGACCCAGGGGCAAGTCAGGGTCATGATACCAGAAACCATTCCTGGCAAACAGCAAGTACTCAATATTGAATACAATATCAAACCCAATACCGTACATAAGGTCAAGAGCTATACGATGGCGAAATGGGATTTGAGCCGTTCCGAAATTACCCAGAATATCCGTATCACAACAACCCTACTCATCAGTCGTTTCGATTGGTTGGAAGCACAAACCAATCCATTGCCCATCAATGGACTCCTATTGGAACCCTACCTAAGAGACGAACCCAATTTCAGGAAAAATAATAAGAACATCCAAAAGAAAGCCAGGGAACTCAAAGGACCGACGGATATGGAAACCCTTGAGAACATATTCCAATTCGTTGTTGACCATCTGGAATATCATGTATTCGACTGGCAGAACAGAGGCGCCAGCAAAGCACTGAGACAACAAAAAGGCGATTGTACCGAATACTCCGAGCTGATGATTTCATTGTGTAGGGCCAGTGGTATTCCTGCCCGTATCGTAACCGGAAAAACCCTAAAACCATCTTTCAAAAGAAGAATCGGTGCCCATAATTGGGTAGAGGTATATATTCCTGCCTATGGTTGGGTGGCTTTTGATCCGACTCATGCTGATGGCAGGACCAGTACGAGTTTTGAAAGAATGGAAAACAAGTATGTCTACTATTCGAATGAACGCCATGTGGAACTCTTTAGTCATGATGCCAAAAAAAATCCAAGACTCAAGGTTACCTATCAACTTGATTGGGTGGATCATTCTGCTCCTGTGGAGCGGAACGCATACCTTTATTATTCCCAAGCAGAAAATCAAAGAGCGAAAGCATCCCTTGACACATTGATAGCCATCAGACCGATGGATTATGAATTAAGAATGATGCGGGGAATCGTCAAGGCAAGGGAACATGACTTCCAATCGGCATTGATGGATTTGCAATTGGCAGTGCTTTATTCCAAGAATGAACAAGAAAAGAATCGGGTGCTTTATGCCTTTGTCAAGTACTTTGCCCTAAGGGAGGATAAAGAATTGGCACTGTCATTCCTAGACAGTGCCATTCAATTGGGGTTCGACAAATATGAGTTCATGTCCAAGGATACCGACTTACAATCACTTTGGGAAAATCCTGAATTCAAGAATCGGATAATCGGTATCCCAACCAAGGATTAGCCCAACACTACTGCATAATGTTGGAAGAAGTACCAAGCACCCATTCCTACCCACAATACGATGTAAGTCGTTACGAAGTATCCGAATGGCTTTCCGACCTGAATCTTGGTTTCTTCCGCAGCACGATGGACTCTTGCAGCCATGGTACCTACACTGCTACTTGAAATTTCATTCACAAGGATATCATCCTCATTTTCATTGCATGTATTATGGATAAAAAGGCTGATGGTCTTATTCAGGGAACGCTTCATGGGTAAGAAATTCAATACACTGGGCAACTTGGGGAAAATAACGGAATGCAATGTTTCCATCAGGAATTCAAAACGTGTCATTCCTTCATTACCATTCCTAAGGTAAGCTTCGTACATACCGTCTACCTTAAATAAAAGATTGCCTAGGAAATCTGCAACTGCATCAATGACCACAGCTGATAAGAATTTAACTGCTCCGTAGAATGTCATACAGAAAAATAATATCACAGCAACTGATTCCACAGGGACAAAATAATCCAAAGGCATATCCATTATCGATCCCAAAAGGAATGTAATACCTATAAAAATCCATGCTATTGCTGCTGACTTAAATAATTCGAGGTAAGCGGATTGAGTTATCTGACAGGTAGAAAAAGCGGAAGAAATCGGATTCTGTCCATTGTTGTCCTGATAATACTCGATGAAGTTCTTAATGTTTTGTGCCGTGGTCATGATTCGTCAGATTTTAAGAAAAGTAGAATAAAAAAACTTGGGTTCCAGTATGAATACTCAGTATGTATTCTCCTGCGGGTAAACGAGAGATATCAATTCCATCCCTCAATAAATTTTGGCACTCACATTATAGTTTTGTTGGGTTTTTCCATCTTTTTGGAAAATGGCTAATTGTATTTCGCCGTCCAACTGTAATTGTAAATGTATACGCTCACTACCTGGATTGGGAAAGGTTTTGAAATGCGTTGTGACATTGAATTAAATTACATTCCAAATTCCAACAGCCTGCTCATCTGACATGGTGTTTCCCATCATAATGGATTCAACACCGATTGGAGCATTTACATAAATCCAACATTTTGGAACAGCACAGAATTCATCCTACTATGCCCACAGCCCTTTGCACCTCTCTTTCAGGTATGAATTATTGGTTCATACCATAGAATCCACTTGTTCCTGTCCTTATGGAACATCATGGATTCCTATAACAAAACGCTCCTTTAGAGGAATAGCGATACCCTAACCCTACGGATATCCGGCAATGTTACCATCAGGTTTGCCCCATTCGTATAAAAGGAATTATTCGTCCTTTCCGAGCTATTACTGCCTCCCGAAAGCGGGGCCGTATCATCCAGCATCATGGATTATCCTGTGACATCGTATTAGAGGCCAGTATGATGAACAATATCTTTCAATCCCGGAAAAACTACGATTTCATTCATATCAATTGTCTCTGCAAAATTCGTTTCGACCACAAACCACCTGTATTCGTCCTTATTATATTGTAATGTATACGGTTCGATTGCCACTACATGGTCGATACTTTCCAATCAACTTCTGTGTAAAAAATGTATGGCTTTTTCATTGATATTGAATTATCTGGATGTTATCTTCTTTAGTAGTTCCACATCATGCGGAAGAATCGTTGTCTTATTGTATGTCCTATCATATACCGATTGGATGGCCTTGTCTCTGGGAATCACCTCATCGTTTTTTAATACAAATACCTCAAATACTTTTTTCTTCTCGTAACGGGCATCCAAAAGAAAAACAAACTGGGCCTTGTAGATAAAATTATTATTACTATCCCTAGTGTAGTATATGCGTTCATAATAGTTGGTATCGCTCTGCCATTTCTTTAACGTTGAAGTAGGCATGGAACTATCATCCTCCCAAAAAGTCTGTAGGAATTCGGTATGAACCACAATGGAATCATAGTTTATCCCTGCATCATCCGTTATGAATTCATACATCTGATTGGGTTCGCTACTCTCCAATGCCTCAATAAAACCAACAGCCTGTGCTATGTCCAAATAATCATCAGCAAATCCAAAATCTATCGAACCATAGGATCGATAACCATCATCTTCCGTATATGACTCATCACTTTCTGAAGAACCATCCGTTCCGTTCATACAGGAAATAAGACTCAAAATGACGCATACTACCCAAATACTATATTTCATTATCTGATTTTTTCATTAGACCCTCCTCCACTTCCTTCTAAAAAGAATCTCAATATCGGATTACCTAATATAGTAAAATATCAAATAGTCCACCAATATAAAATAAAAGCGTCCTGTCACTAGGACAAGACGCTTTATTCATCAATTAACTAACCTAAAATCTAATTAGAACCTGTAACAGACAGCTTTTCTTCCTCTTTTCCTTTTTCGCTTCTTATACTTCACTGTCCTTATTTTCCTTACTCGTTTTCTCTTATAAGTCTTTTTCCTCTTATTCGAGGTCACTTTCGAAACTGACTTTTGGGATGAGCTACTCTCATCAGAAACCGCAATGGCCGGCTCCATTACCGTTTCGGTCTGAACCAAAGGTTCTGCCACTGCCACCTCATCCGCTTTCACTTCAGTGATTTCCTTTTCCTGATTCAGTTTTTGCTCCTGCATCTGCTTCCACATTTCAGCAGTAATGTATACCTCCTCCCCTACAGCATAATCATCCAAATCCAACTGATTCAATATATCCTGGTCCGATTGCACCGAATCCCTGATAATAACAGTGGTTTGCGCATCCTCACGAACATCATAGGTTTCCAAAACCTCCTGTCCATACATTGCGATAGAAACCATCGCAAACATCATCGTGAATAAAAAGGTCTTTTTCATAATCATATATTTTAAGAATGATGAATAACTCATTCATTCCTTTAGACGTCCAATGTATACCCGCAATTCTTAATGAACTCCTAATAATCTGATAAGAATCGTTATTAAAGTCCATGAAAAAGGAAAAATCATGATTCCCATTTCATGAAGAATCCCCTTCTTATCCTATATTACATCCATCATATCTCCCAAAAGTGATATGCTAGAGAAATGTTAATTCCTTTTAGGTTTCCTTAACATTCCTCTCCTTGGATTCATCGAGTTTCTCCTTGGATTAGCCGATGAAAGTGGAATCATTCCTAAAAATCATGCTACTTATGAATACAAAAAACAACAAGACCCAAAACCTAATACAACTGTGGATATAACCCCAACTACAACTCAACATCACGACGTAGAAAGCTCAAAATTTTCTATTTATCAAGTCGGGAATTATTTCATTAGTGAACAGTTTAAAACCTGTGGCTTATGTTAGAATTATGGAATGAATCAATCAGTTCTGCGAACATCATTTATACGATGTTCCTTGGCGTAGCTATCATCTATGCCTTGTTTGTAGTCATTGGCTTCTTGGATATGGATGCCTTTGATGTGGATTTTGATATAGATGCTGACATAGATGTGGATGTGGATGTTGACACGGATATCGATACTGATGTACAGTCAAGCGGAGGATTCATGATTCAGGTATTATCCTTTTTCAATTTGGGTAAGATTCCTTTCATGATTATCTATTCCTTTACCACTGTATTCATGTGGGCTATCGGTATGATTGTCAATCACCGTCTTGGCAATGGTGATATCACATTTACATTGGCGACTTTCATCCCCGTGATGTTATTGAGTTTATTAATAACAAAATTCTTAACCAAGCCGTTGATTCCTGCATTCAAGAGTTTGCACGAATCCACAGAAGCTACCGACTATATCGGTATGAAAGGTATCCTTTTGTTACCGATTCAGAAAGGTCAAAAGAGTCAGGTTGAAGTAAGAGTGAACGGTGATGTTCACAAGATATTGGTTAGTCTTAGAAAGGATGACACCAATCATATCCCCAAGGGTAAGGAAGTATTCATTACAGGTGTATCCGAGGACAAGTCTTTCTACTGGATAGAGAAAGATGACTTAATCTAACAACAAATTCTAATTCGAAAACCCTATAAATATTTTCATGATGGATGTAACAATGATTGTAATTACAGTCGTAGGATTAATATTGTTCTTCGGCATATCATATGCCGTATTATGGGCATTATTCTACAAAAAGGTACCTCAGGGTATGGCTATGGTCCGTACAGGTAGAGGAGGAACAGCAGTTGAGTATGATAAGGGAATGCATGTCGTTCCGGTACTTCACATGATGGAAATGATGGACTTATCCGTAAAGACCATTGAGATTGCCAGAATGAAAGAGGACGGATTGATCTGTATGGACAATATCAGGGCTGATATCAAGGTGGTCTTCTTCGTCAGGGTGAATAAGGATACCGAAGATATCAAGAATGTAGCCCAAACCATTGGCTGTAAGCGGGCTTCGGACCCCAGTACACTTAGGAACTTATTCGAGGCGAAGTTTTCCGAGGCATTGAAGACCGTCGGTAAGCAAATGCAATTCGAGCAGTTGTACGATTCTCGTGACGAGTTCAAGAAGAAAATTCTTGAGTCCATTGGAAAAGACTTGAACGGATATGCTTTGGATGACTGTGCCATTGATTACTTGGAGCAGACGCCCATCGAATTCTTAAAGGACAACAACATCCTTGATGCCGAGGGTATCAAGAAGATTACCGAGTTGACTGCCGCCCAAAGAGTAAAGGCCAACTTTATCCGTAGAGAGGAGGAGAAAACCTTGAAGGAGCAGGATGTGGAAGCTCGTGAGGCCATCCTTGAGTATGAGCGTCAATTGGCAGAAAAAGAGGAAAGACAGAAGCGGGAGATTGCCAATATCAAGGCTCGTGAGGAAGCCGAAATCAATAAGGTCAATGAGGAGGAAAGATTAAAGGCGGAATTGGTACGCATCAAGACCCAGGAGGAATTGGATGTAGCCGAGGAGAATAAGTTGAGACAAGTGATTGTAGCATCCAAGAACAAGGAACGTACGGAGGCGATTGAGAATGAAAGAGTAGAAAAGGATCGCTTGTTGGAGCAGACTGAAAAGGAGAAGATTGTAACCTTGGCAGAAATCGAGAAGACCCGTGCAGTCGAGGAGGAGAAGAAAAACATCCAGGATGTGATTCGTGATAGAGTGATGGTAGAGAAGAAAGTAGTCGAGGAGGAGGAGAAGATCAAGGATACCCGTGCTATTGCCGAGGCTGACCGAAAGAAAAGCGTTGCCATAATCAAGGCTGAGGAAGAAGGTGATTCCGCTAAGATTCATGCTGAGAAATTGGCGGAGGCTGAGCGATTGGCTGCCGAAATTAATGCTAAGAAAATCTTGATTGATGCCGAGGCGGCTATGAAAGCTGCTGAAAAGGATGCTGAATCCAGAAAAATTATCGCTGAGGCAAAGGCTGCGGAGGAAGCAACTATCGGATTATCCGAGGCGCAGGTCATCGAGGCTAAGGCCAAGGCCAAGGAATTGGAAGGATTGACAGAAGCTAAGGTAATGGAGCAAAAAGCCATTGCTGAAGCCAAGGGTATCGAGTATAAGTCCGTTGCGATTGAGAAGCAGGGATTGGCAGAAGCCAAGGTCATTGAGGAGCAAGGATTGGCAGAGGCGAAAGTCATGGAGCAGAAAGCTGTGGCAGATGCCAAGGGCGTAGAGGAGAAAGCATTGGCCATGAAGAAATTGGACGGAGTCGGCAAGGAGCACGAGGAGTTCAAGTTGAGATTGGCCAAGGAGCAGGCTGTGGAGTTGGCTCAGATTGATATCCAAAGAGCCATTGCGGAGGCTCAGGCATTGGCCTTGTCAGAGGCATTCAAGCAGGCAAATATTGATATCGTAGGAGGAGAGGAGACTTTCGTCAACAATATCATGAAAGCCATCAATAACGGTAAGACCGTTGATCGCTTGATTGACAACAGCAAGACCTTGTCATCCGTCAAGACCAACTTATTGGGTGGTGGCAACTTGATTGACAAAATCAAGCAAATGACCCAAACAGCAGGTTTCGGTTCTGATGATATCAAGAATTTGACCATGGCAGCCTTGATGTTGAAATTGAGGGACAATGCTTCGGATTCTGATAAAGGTATCATCTCCGATTTGATGGATATGGTAAGTACCACCGGAATCGGTGGGATCAAGGCCAGTAACTTGTTAAAGTAAACCCTATGCCCCGCCCTAGCGGCGGGGCTATTTTCCCCAATAACATCCATAGCAGTTATAAAATGATAATCTCAACAACATATCTCAGGTTTCTTTTACCATGTTTATTCCTGATGGCCATACCCAAAATCATATGCGCACAGGAAATGGAGCCCTCTGAGGATTATGATAAGGAAGCATTCGTCAAGGAAGATTGGAGATGGAATTCTATGCTGGGTTATTTTCCGTTCACCCCAAATAGGGATCCTAAAATCTTTAATTCAATGTATACGGCTCTAATGAGGCCAGAAGATGTGCAGATATTGAATATCAATGATTTGTCCTTGGACACATTGCCTGATGAATTCACCCAATTGATTCACCTTAGGGAATTAAGACTAAGAATGGATTTCGAAAAATTGGATGAAACTATTGCGATACTATCCCAATTGCCACAACTCAGGGTCCTGACCCTAAGCGGAAAGTTAAACGAATTGCCCTCGAATATTGGAGCATTGAACCAATTACAGGCGCTGAACTTATCCAGATTACAACTCAAAACCCTACCAAAGGAAATAGGGCAAATGAAGCACCTAAGGTATATTCGTCTCTATAACAATAGAACTTTTCGTTCTTTTCCTTCGGAAATAGGAGGGTTGATTCATCTGGAACATTTGGATTTTGCAGGGACCAGGGTCAAGGAACTACCTGCCAGTATCGGTAAGTGCAAAAACATCAGAATCATTACGGCTAATGCCTGCGGATTGCAGACCATTCCTGATGAATTCTGTAAACTAGAAAAACTGGAGAATATAAATTTCGGATACAATGACATTTCAAGACTACCCGATAATTTCGGTGATTTGACAGCTCTGGTTTCGGTAAGTCTTGGAGGTAATCGTCTGACCGAAATTCCTGAGAGTTTCAATCAGTTGGAAAATCTTTTCTATCTGGATATTGCAAGAAACAAACTCAAGGAAGTTCCTAATTCTATCTTTAATTGTAATCGCATGACTCAATTATGGATACATAAAAATAATATCAAATCCCTGCCCAAAGAATTGGCTGAAATGGATGCCCTTAATCGAATTCTTTTGGATGAGGAGAAAATCAACAAGGATGACATAGCATATCTCAAAGAGATAAAACCAGATATATTCATCATTGATGAAAATTAATACGAACTAAATATTTCCTCAACCTAAAACAACAACATTATGCTAGGAGGATCAGGAAGCGACATGCAAAAAAGGACTAAGGAAAACTTAGCCTTGAAGAAAAGAACTAGAGAAAGATATCTCCATAAATTAAAATCATTCCAAAATTCAAAAAGGATTGTTTCTGAAAAGAAGATACAAAAACTCAGCTTAGAAGAACAAAAAAGATTAAAGCAAAAATCTCAAACAGATATCCGAAACAATCAATTCAGAAGTTTCGGATTAAATATGATGGTACTAGGAATTATTTGCATGATTTGTATTTATATACTAATTCAAATATCAACATAAAACAACAATAAAAAATGGAAGAAGTACTCGGTATTATTCTTGGTATTTTCAAATTCATCTTTGAATTACTGGCACGAATGATATTTGAAATATTTTTCCATCGTATCATAAGAGGCACAGGATTGAGGATTCAAAAATTATTTGGAATCTCAATCAACGTAAAGGATGAAATGGATGAAATAGGGGCAGGTTGCCTTACTTATACCCTAGGAATCTCATTTTATATTTTAGTGATTTATTTAATTATTTCGATTTTTTAAATTGACTAATTTCCAACAGATGGCGAACAACACATTAGAAACAGGGACATACGAAATCATCAGGAATCGCTTGAACAACCAAGCCAATGACCTGAATACACGCTTGGCTCAGTTGAATGAGGAACGCAAGAAAGTATTCGGTGCCGTTGAAACCCAACTGATTGCCAATGACCGTATTAATACGGATAATTACTGCATTGCCAGGGATATCCTTGCTATGGGCAATACCTGTCTGTTTGGTTATAATGTACATGTGGGTTTACGTTCGGGCATCAAGCTAGAAGATGTTTTCGCTGCTTATGAATTCCAAGGTAATAGTTTCAAGCCCAGCTCCTTGGACTTGATTAAGAATGAGAAATTCACTAAGGATTTCAATAATTTATATCGTTATTACAAGAATGCTTTCTTTTCCAAATTCATCCGATTGGGAGCCTATTTATATATGGTTTTCCAAGTATCGGACAACGAAAAGGACATCAAGACATTCAAGTGGTTGGTCAAGGGCAACCAGATGGTCTACGTGGATAATCGAAGCGAGCACGAAGTCCGTTATCCCGAGCAGTATGAATTCCAGTGGCAAAGAGCTACAAGGGATTACCAAAGACATGGAAAGCATCCCCACGTATCTATTTTGGATCGGGTTTTTGTAGAAACCGTAGGTGGTGATTTGACCATTAAAATCGAGGATAATACCGAAGACGGCTTGGGTATTTACAGAGAAGACGTAGAATATCCCGACCAGACATTGGATGATGCCGAATTCTTATTCGCTGATCTAGGAAATTTAATTGCATTAAAAATAAAGCCTTATCAGCAGGAATTCAGATACTTCGTATTCAATGAGAAATTAAAGGAAGTCCAAAGGGTGAATGCCTTGGAGGATTCAGGTGTTTTATTACCTGATAATCACGGATTGATTTTTTCCAATGGATATTATTTACAAACCGGGGAATTTAAAATCTTTGACAATAAAATTTCTGATAAGGTTTTTGAAAGACGCATTATTTCTCCCAATGGCGAGGATTTTATTTATGTCTTTTATAATCAGAAAGTAGGTAGCTACGTCTTATTGCCATACAATATTATTCAGCAAGCAGTGGCTACGCCCATTGTTTGTCATGGATATACTATTTTTCCTAATGGTGAATTATGCTACTTCAAGGCAGAGGACGACCCAACACAACATCATGTGATTCAGATTTGGCAAACACCATTTACTGAGGGCGAAAAAGTACAATCCGAATATACCGATAACTATTTATATAAGGTCGGCAATAAGGACATCGTAAAGGCGATGGCATCCGCTAGGGAAATCATTATTCTTTCCCAAAAGGAGGACACCTATTCCCAGTTATATAATGACTTGGTCAAAAAATGTACGGATGTCATTGATGCTTATTATTGGATCAATCAGGAAGCTGCCTTCCAATTGGACGACCCTATCCGTCAGATTCGCCAGACGGCCAATTCTGCGATAGATGAGTTCGAGAAAAAAATCCGTATCCAAAAAAACACCCAAGAAGAAATTTCTAGAGTGCATTTGGCTTCCAAGGAAATTTTCAAGAAAGTCGACCGAAGTACCTTTGATAATATCAATGATTTCGTTTCCATCCTTTCAGAATTGAGAACCTTGAGAGGAGAAATCATTTCCTTACGGGAATTGAGATATACCAATTTGGAATTGGTAGAGGAATTGGAGCAGGAAGCAGCAGACAGTTATGAGACATTGTCCCAGAATTGTGTGGAATTCCTATTACAGGAAGAAGCCCTTGTTCCTTACCAGCAGCGTATTACCGAAAAGGAAAAGGCCATAGAAGCCGTACAAACCAACAAGGAGGGAGAGGATTTGGAGCAGGAAGTCAACCAGATTGGGGACGATTTGGAAATGTTGATTGAAATTGTCAGCAATCTAAAGATTGATGATGCCACACAAACGACCCGTATCATAGATAATATCTCTGATATGTATGGCGGCCTGAATCAGACCAAGGCAGCCGTCAAGCGCAGACGCAAGGAATTGATGGGAACAGAGGCCGTTGCCGAATTCAATGCCCAATTGAAACTATTGGATCAGGGCATCATCAATTATATGGATGTTTCGGATACACCTCAGAAGTGTGATGAATACCTGACCAAACTAATGGTCCAGTTGGAGGAATTGGAGGGCAAGTTCGTGGAGTTTGACGAGTTCATTGAGCAAATCGGTGAGAAGCGGGAGGAAATCTACAATGCTTTCGAGGCCAAGAAGAAGTCCTTGACAGAAGCTAGGAATAACCGCACCTCCTCCCTGGAAAGGGCGGCAGGCAGAATCTTGGATGGCATCCAGAATCGGGTGAAGCAGTTCAAGGAAGTGAATGAAATCAACGGTTTCTTCGCTTCTGACCTGATGATTGATAAGGTAAGGGACATCATCAATCAATTGATTGAATTGGAGGATTCCAACAAGGCGGATGCTGTCCGTACTCGTTTGAAGACCTTGAAAGAGGAAACCATTCGCCAACTGAGGGACAAGAAGGACTTGTTTGTGGATGGTGCCAATGTCATTCGTTTCGGAAAGCATGCCTTCAGTGTGAATGTACAGCCGATGGAACTGACCACCGTGCTTCAGGAAGGGAAGATGTTTTTCCATTTGACGGGAACTGATTTTTATGAGGAAATCAAGGATGAGTCTTTCTTGGCGACCCAGCAGGTTTGGGAGCAAGCACTTGTTTCAGAAGACAAGCGGACATATCGTGCAGAGTACTTGGCCTATCGGATATTCAATGAGTCCAACAAGGAAGAATTGATTGATAAGCCCAACCTGTTGCAATTCGTGAGTCAGATTGCGCAGGAAAGATATACGGAAGGATATGTAAAGGGAATCCACAATGAGGATGCCACACAAATCCTGAAGCAGTTGTTGTTCTTGTATGAGCGAATCGGATTATTGAGGTTTTCCCCAAAGACTCGTACTGCTGCCAGAATCATTTGGTCTGAGGTATTGGACGAAAAGGTGAGGGATTCGTTTTCATCCCAGTTCAAGGCTGCGGAAACCATCATCAAGGTATTTCCCGAAACAAGGGAATTCGATGGAATGGTACAAGAATTGGCATTCAGTATCAACGAGCGAATGGAAACCCATGAAAAATTCATTTTCGAGGATTTGAAGTGGAATGAAATGCTACAAATTGCAGAATACCTATTCTTGGAATTCACAAGCAGTCAGGCCTTTACCATTTCCAAGGAAGCAGAGGAATTATTCACTGAGTTCAACCAATATATCAAGAAGAAAAAATCCGTTACGATTTTTGAGCAATCCATCCGTGAATTGCAGGGTTCCGCCATGGAGCGCTTCCATGTGATTAAAAGATGGATACAAGCTTTCATTGACACATTGAGAATAGATCATTATCAGGATTTTGCCAATGAGGCTACTGCTCTTATTCTTTTGGATGATTTCAATAAGAAATCTGTTATTGATACCAAGACATCAGTGGATATCACAGGCATGCACGGAGAGCACCAAGTCATTCAGGATGGGAATTACCATTTGGATTACAATGCTTTTATGGAGAAGATGGCAACTTACACTTCTGATGTGGTTCCTATGTTCGAACAATTCCAGGATATCAAAAAAGCAACCACTTCCAACTACAAAGAAGATTTGAGATTGGAAGAATTCAAGCCTCGTGTCTTGAGTTCCTTTGTCAGGAATCGTTTGATTGACAAGGTTTACCTACCCATTTTCGGGGATAATCTAGCCAAGCAAATCGGTACCGCAGGGGATAATACCCGAACGGACAGAATGGGAATGCTATTGTTAATTTCTCCTCCGGGTTATGGTAAGACGACCTTGATGGAGTACATCGCCAATAGATTGGGATTGATTTTCATGAAGATCAATGGTCCCGCCATCGGACACCAGGTGACTTCGTTGGATCCCGATGATGCTCCGAATATGGCAGCCAAGCAAGAGTTGAGGAAATTGAACCTGGCATTGGAAATGGGTGATAATGTGATGTTGTACTTGGATGATATCCAACACTGCCATCCTGAGTTTCTTCAGAAATTCATCAGTTTGTGTGATGCCCAGAGGAAAATCGAGGGTGTTTACAAGGGCCGTTCCAAGACCTATGATTTGAGGGGAAAGAAAGTTTGTGTGGTCATGGCGGGGAATCCGTACACGGAAAGTGGGGACAAATTCCAGATTCCGGACATGTTGGCTAACCGGGCTGACATCTACAACTTGGGTGATATCATCGGTGATACGGCTGATGTGTTCAGCTTGAGTTATATCGAGAATGCCTTGACTTCGAATCCTGTGGTACAGCGATTGGCGAACAAGAGTATGAAGGATGTGCATACGGTCATCCAATTGGCACAGACGGGTACTAAGGAGGGATTGGATTTTGAGGCGAATCATTCTCCGGAGGAGTTGAATGAGTATGTATCTGTCATCGAAAAGATGTTGAGGATAAGGGATGTAATCCTGAAAGTGAATATGGAGTATATCCGTTCGGCAGCCATGGCGGATGATTATAGGACTGAGCCATCTTTTAAGTTGCAGGGTTCCTACAGGAATATGAATAAGCTGACGGAAAAGATTGCTCCTGTGATGAATGACGAGGAATTGGAAACCTTGATTTTGTCCCACTACGAGGGAGAGAGCCAGACCTTGACGACTGGTGCCGAAGCCAATTTTCTTAAGTTGAAGGAATTAATGGAAGTGATGAGTGATGAGGACCAAAAAAGGTGGGACGACATCAAGCAGACTTTCAATAAGAATAAGGTTTTCAATAATTTGGATGAGCAGAATCCCATGTCTCAGGTCATTGCACAATTATCCCAGTTCGTGGATGGTTTGCAAGGTATAAAGGATGCACTGGAGAAGAAGTAAATAATTGGAACAACAAAGCGATTCGAAAATGATGGGTTATCTACTTTTATGATTGGAAGTGGGGAATCGGGGATTTTGGGATGGCTTTGGTGTTGGTTTGCAACATTGGATGATAATCGTGTTGACTATTTATTTAAATCCACATGAAAGAAAGTAACGCAGATACCATTTATTCCATAATACTCATCTCATCCGTTTTTATTTATTCGGAATAATCATTTACCTCAAATTATGATGTATATGATAAAATCAAAAAAGGGGATTCATTGTACAAACAAGAACACGCCAAAAGGCTATTTAATTCAAGATACTGACACCATTGAAATCATTTATAATTGGTTTCAATCAGCTGGTCGTTAAATACTCCTGAATGAAAGATAAAAATAGGATAACAAAAACTGAACAACCTTTCAATTCATTACAAGGTGTTATTGAGAAGTTATGCTCTGGGTATTCAAATCAATCCAAAATAGTAAATACTTTTTGGAGCTTACTAGTAGTTACGTCTGCTATAATAATTCTTAGCACTTATGAGAAAGATAACTTGATAAAAATTCCAATATTATTAATCTCATTGGAAACTACTTATTACTATTCCATATCAATAATAATTATCACGATTTTCACCATTGGATTTTCATCAGCTATGACCCAATCAATTCGAATAAGAAAGCTGATCGATAAAACAGTTTCGTCTTCAAATAAAAAAATTGCAGGAAATATTGATATCAGAGACTTAGTAGACAGCATCTTGAATCCAACATATAATAAAGTAGCTCCTATAGGTCAACTCATGATAGGTGAAAATCAATTTTTCAATGATGGCCCTCAGGTCCAATCCAATCGAAATTTAGGAATCGTTACATACTTAGTACTCAAGATTAATATCATTTTATTTCTCTATGGACTCCCTATCTTAGCATTCATTAAGAGTTGGGCATATCTAATAGAAGTTTATGACTATAAAGCAGACACCTATCTATTCTATTGCATCTTGCTCTATCCAACATTACTTTCAGTGATCTTAATATCATTTATGTTCATATATGAATTCAAATACACTATCAAAGTCATCAAACATTTACGTAAAGAAAAACATGTAGATGCAGAGTTATCAAAAAATAAACAGGAAGAAGAATAAAATTCGGGTAGCTGATACATAAAGAATTATCAGAACTACTCCACAAATATGATATAATATAAAAATGTCAAACAACCATAACCCCACCCCCACTTTAATGGCTCAACCTAATCCATTTTCATCATTTTATGTACCCCTAATATTCCTCCTGATTTTTCCTTGAGAACAATAAAATACAGACCATTCTCGAAAGAGGATACATCAAGATATTCATTTGCACTTATTTCTGTTTCATGCATCATTTCTCCTACCCCTGAATAAAAAATAACGGATACCGACGAGATACTTTCGTGGAGGTTTATACGAACATTTTCCCGAACAGGATTAGGAGAAATGGATGATAATTCTTGGGCTTCGTTATTGGGATTGTTCACGTTGACACTGAAACAACCCAATTCCGTAATCTCAAAAGCACTGCTACACAGTGAGGGATTTCCCGAAATGGTAATACTACCTCCTATTGCACCCTCCGTACCCAAGAGGTCTTGGATGGCACAGCAATCATACAATAAATGGTTATCAATGATACCGAATGATTCCGCTACATGACTTAAGTTATATAAGGCATCTAAATTTGATAATTGCCCATTATTATTCAACAACAGTCTTTCCCCAATATATTCAAGATGGTCCAAACCTTCCAAAGTAACCAGACTGTCATTCCCCGCTATCCATAATTCCTCCACTGATGAAATTCCCAAAAGGCCTGATATGCTTGTCAATGATGGATTCAAACGAATTAATATATCCCCATCCATACCCTCCACGTTTGATAATCCGTCCATATTTATCAAACTATTATTCTGCATCACCCAAAGATGACCATCAATCCAGCTGACACTTGATAATGCATCTATATTCACCAAGTTATCATTATCCTTTATAATCAACCCCCACCCAATTGAGTCCAGATGATCAAGCCCATCCAAGTTCACCAGGCTACTATTATTCGAAAACTCTAAGGCAACACCGATTTTTTCCAAGCTTGAAAGGCCATTCAAACTTGACAAGGTACTATTACCCAAAAAAACCAATGAGCCTTCAATCCTAGTCAGATTTGACAAATTCGTCAAATCGGTAACAGGATCAGGATTATTAAAATCCCCAATGGATAGGCTACCATTGATTTCTGTGGTATTGATATCGAAAGCATCCATCTCGGCTTGGCTTGTTATCATTACATCCTGACCGTAGGTCGGATTTAGAAACATGAGTATCATCAATATCAAGGAGGGAATCTTTGTCATTATGGGATATTTGGTGTAGTTGTAATCGTCTAAAATAATAAAAAATATAATGGCTGGCAATATACCTTTGGGATGTACAGTTCATACAAGAACAGATGCCATATGAAAAATGTCCGTCCCTAATAACATCGATATACTAGACCAACCCTTGGAAGAACCCACAACTGCTCCTCCTTTTCCGGGTAAGCGCGTCATATGGGTTGGTTTTGTTGTGAATGTCCTATTCATACTTTCCAAGTTCGTTTCCATTCTCCTGACGGTTCGTAAATACTGGAAGCTGAATGATGAACAGATAGAGATATACGAAGTGACCATCGCAACCCGTCAGTTCGGCACCATGGATAGGATAGGTCTCATCATGGCCCTGATAGGTATTATTTATTCACTGGTCATATATGATAAGCACAGGCCCAAACTCGGGTGGAATCAGAATACGTTCCGGTGGGCCAGCCCCTTGCTGTTTTTCAGCCTATTGATTTTCCTTTGTGCCCAACACCATTGGGTGGTATTCAGAATCCTATCGTTTCTTTAGTCCCTGTCCATGATATATCGGATAACATACTCGGACATATGCAATCCGAATAGGGCCGGCATATAGGAAATCGTACCGTAGAATGATTTCTTGTATTTTCCCTCTACTAATTTCAACGAACCCGGAGGTGGTGCTTCAGGAGAGAATACGACAGGGAATTTCCGTTTGATATTATCCCGCTTCAAACGTTTCTTTACTTTTTGTGCCAATGGACAACCCGTAGTCTTCCATATGCTTCCTACCCTGACCAAGGAAGCATCCACTTTTCCACCTGCTCCCATCGAGCTGATGAATTTCTGCTTATTGATCTTACAGGATTTGATGAAGTGCATCTTGGGTTTGAAACTATCAATACAATCACAGGCAAAATCGAACCCTCTTGCGGTTAGGTCCCACATAAAATCGGGTTCCTGGAATTCATCTATGATGGTCAGGTCGATATCCGGATTGATATCCCTCATTCTAGCCGCCATGGTCTGGGCCTTGGATTTCCCTACTGTGGAATCCAGGGCATGCAGTTGCCTATTCTTATTCGTAGGATCAAAAACATCACCATCAACAATGGTCATCTTCCCTACTCCGGCCCTACATAAGAAATCAGCGGCATAACTCCCTACTCCACCCAAACCTACAACGAGTACATTCGCATTCCTCAATCGGTCCACGGCTTCCTTTCCAACCAGCAATTCGGTTCTTTCCAACCAATTCACATCAGACATATTCCTTTGTATTATTTCGATTTTCCTAAAATGATGGCTAAAATATTAAGCCATTCCACAAATTCATAATGGACGATGATTTTCAATGGGATTTTTCTTCACCAAGGGATTCATTCCTTTTGGGTTTCATCTCCTCATGATTACCCAATCTAGATTATTCGCATTCAGATTATCCATAATCTGATGAATATGAAGCGCTTCAATATATAATTATACAAATAATTTGCGTTAACATTAAAACTTGAATAGCTTCACGACTGTAAATAGAAGTAAAACCCTTAACTTTGTTAGTAAAGTAAATGACATAATATGGATCGTTTATTATCAACTGTAAAAATACAAGTCAACCCAAACACCTATCTCAAGGACCCTGATTCCAGTGAATTGGGTAGAAAAATCATTTCTGGCTCCATTGAACTACTTCACGAAATAGGATTCGAGCATTTCACATTCAAGAAGCTGGCCAAGGCCATTTCCTCAACAGAGGCTTCCATATACCGGTATTTTGAGAATAAATACAAGATCCTTTTGTTCCTTAATAGTTGGTATTGGGGATGGATGGAATATCGTCTCGTCTTCGGAACAGCTAATATAGCAGACCCTTTGGAGCGTTATATGAAAGCGGTCAAAATCCTAACGGAAGGAGTGAACCACACTTCATCGAGTCATATCAATGAGGAAAAGTTATATGATGTCATCATCTCAGAAGCTTCAAAGGCTTACCTGACGAGGGAAGTTGATACAGAAAATAGCAAGGGGGTTTTCTTGAAGTACAAACGAGTAGTGGAAAGGGTAAGCGAAATGATTCTCGTCGTGAATCCGAAATTCAAGTATTCGCATATGCTTGTCTCCACCATCATAGAGGGAGCATATAACCAACGATACTTCAGTCTGCATCTACCCCGTCTGACCGATGTGGTCGAAGGTGAGGATTCCATTGTGGAATTCTTCCAACAAATGGCTGTAAAGGCCATTAAGTAAAAAAATAGGCCATCCGATTTAAATCGAATGGCCTATTGTCCTGAGCAATCGTACAATTAGTCTATACAAAAATACTGCATGTAGTCATTGGCTTTCAGATACCCCAAATGCTCGCTCTTTCTCAAATCCTCACATGCCGCAGTACTATCCAATAAAATGATTCTGACCAATGCCCGGTTGAAGTAAGCTTCGGCAAAATCCTCCTTGATTTCGATGGCTTTCGAATAATCCTGCAATGCTTCCCAATGCATACCAAATACCACATAGAGATTGGCCCTGTTCTTATAGACATAAGGGTTGTCCGGGTCCTGCTCAATGGCCATTTCCAAATCATTCAGGGCTCCTGTAAAATCACCTAAAGTTTTCTTTGCGAGCCCTCTATTCATATAGGCTTCGCTCCATTTATCCTCATCATTGTTATTGATAATGGTATCATAGTCAGAAATGGCCTTTCTGACCTCTCCTAAGGATTTGTGCAGCATCGCTCTGTCAAAGTATGCCTTGGTCAATCCTTGCTCTAGTTCAATGGCATGGTCATAATACTTCTTGGCCTTATCCTTATTGTTCCTGCGCTGCTCCAATCGTCCCAGATTATACCATGCTATGGAGAAGTTGGGGTTCAGATTCACTGCCTTATTCAGATAAGAAAAAGCAAGCTCGTATTCTCCCTGCTCCAATTGTATCACACCCAATAGGTCATTGACAATAAAAGAAGATGGATGCGCCACTAACACACTATCCAATAATTCTTCTGCTACGGTCCATTCCTCATTCTCCATCAATACCGTAGCCTCCAGAATACGCTCATAATCCAATGCATCCAAGGTTGATGCAGTATCCATTCCCATTAGTTCATCCATATAGAATGCCATCCTTTCATCCACTCCGGGATACTCCATGTAGGCCTGCGGATTGATATCGAATTCTTTCATCAATCCATTCTGACCATTGTATCCATATATATTGGCTGCATATGGATTCAACCTGGATGCAATCATCATATCATTACGAGCATCCGACAGCATACCTAAACGTTGCTTGAGGTTCGCCCTTAATACGTATGCCTCAGCAGAACCAGGATGTTCCGCTATCGCATTATCCAAATGCAGGAGGGCCCTTTCGAAGTCTAACATCTGTATGTTAACCCTTGCTTGTTGTAGTGACTGATAGTTATCCCCTAGGTTTTCTGTGGTATATACTCTACCTATGGAAGCATTCCTAAGCCATCTTCCACCCTGTGCATACATATCTATAGATAAGCATGCCAACAGTATCATTATCATCCAAAATTTACTTTTCATAGTCCTGTATATTTTCGAGTTGAAAAAATTATTCACATCTATTGAACAATTACTTTTAGATAATGTTCTAAATACAAACAACATTAATAGTATAACTATCAATAAACAATTTAACAACTATTATTTCTTTTAAAACCTGTAACACTATGAAAAAGATATCAAAGTTATTAGCCCTCTTAGTAGCGGTCATGTTTATCAGTAGCTGTACCGTAGTTAGACAAGGAGAGGTTGGCGTAAAGAGAAAGTGGGGTAAGTATTCAGACACCCCGTATACCCAAGGTCTGAAGATGTTCAATCCGTTTACGGCTAAGATCGTAAAGGTTCCTGTCCAGACGGAAAATCTGGAAGTAGCCCTAATGCTTCCTTCCAAGGAGGGATTGAATATCGGAGCGGAGATTTCCATCCTTTATAATGTAATCCCAGAAAGAGCCCCTGACCTACTAAGAAATGTAGGATTGAACTACGAAAGGAATGTCATTCTTCCTGTATTCAGATCGGCGATTGCTGATGTCTCATCCAAATTCTTTGCTAAGGACATGCATACTGGACAAAGGAGTGAGATTGAGGTAGAAATCAGGGACCATATGGATAATATCCTAGTAGAAAAGGGACTCAAGGTAGAAGCCGTACTCTTTAAGAGTATCAAATTACCTCCCAACCTAGCCAGAGCCATTGAGGAAAAACTAGAAGCGGAGCAACAAGCTCTTAGGATGGAATTCGTATTGCAGGAAGCACAACGTGAGGCTGAGCGCAAGAGAATCGAGGCCGAGGGTGTCAGGGATGCACAGAAAATCATCGCCGAGGGATTGAGTGCCGAAATACTACAGTTCAAGTCGATTGAGGCATTCATGAATCTTGCGAATTCGCCCAATACCAAAGTCATCATATCGGATGGGGATATGCCGATGCTCATGGATTCAGAACCTGCGCAGAAAGTATCACAGCCACAAAAAATCAACAACGAAAGAGTTTTCATGGACTAGGTGAATGGTCACCTGAAAGTAGATTTGTGTCATACCGTTGCAGGGGAGTCGCTAGCTCCCCTGCCATTATCAAACATTCAGAAAAGCACTAAAAATGGACAGAAGCTGCATTAATCATAGAATCGCCCAATTACAACACCCTCTACTACAACTCGCTCAAAAATTGACCAAGGACCCCGTTGATGCCATGGATCTTTTCCAAGAAACGGCATTGAGGGCCGTAAGAAAATCACATCTATACAAGGATGTCGAAGGTTCGAATCTCAAGGCATGGCTCAAGACCATCATGAGGAATATCTTCATCAACAACTACAGACAAAAACGTAAGAAAAATACATTTTACGATATCACTGAAAACACACATATCATCAATAGCCTAAACCCATCCGCCAACAGGGGTGAGAACCACTTACTAATGGAAGAATTGAAAGCCATTCTGAATAAGTTGGACGATGATAAGAAGACTCCTTTCATCATGCATTACAAAGGATATAGCTACAATGAGATAGCAGAAAAACTCGATCTTCCGTTAGGAACCATCAAAAGCAAGATATTCTACGCAAGAAAAGAAATGAAAAGAGATATCCAACACAAGTATGGCGAGCGTCCCGTACTGTGTTAATCACTCGACACATCATGTAAAAGCACTATAATTTCGTATTCTGTTCTTTATTTCCAGCCAAGGTTGAAAGGTCAACCTTGGCTTTTTTTAATAACCGATACCGTCGGAATCCCAATACCAGAAGCGTATTTGTTGATTCTCTCTATCAATCCGTTGATGGGAGTGTCCAAAATTCGGGAAGCACATTGGTATATTTCCCCAATATGAATATCCGTATCATCCGTTTCCAGAAAGAAAGGCCCTTGGATATATTGTTGTAATATACGGTATGCGGATGAGGTATCGGAAAGAATATGATGACCGAATGAGAACAGGAGCCCCTCATCCGCCAACATCCTATAGATGGATGCCCTTTTATTGAAACCATGCACAATGAGTGGCACTTTGGGATTGACCCTACGGATACTGGCAATGAGTTCGGAATAGGCACGGACACAATGAATCGTAACGGGTTTGTTATATTGGGCAGCCATATCCAATTGTTGTTCGAATACGGTTTGCTGGACTCTCATATCGGGCCCTTGTAAGGCATCCAGTCCACACTCACCTATGGTACATACCCTATCCTTTCCCAATTGGCTTCCCATCCACTCCAAATCAGAACCCATTCTCTCCTCATTGATGTACCAAGGATGAATCCCAACCGAATAATACTCGGATTTTTCCACAGCTTCCTTTTCCTGGGTGTGGATACTCCTAATACTTAGTATGCCTTTTTCTATGTGATTCTTATGTGTATGGAAGTCCAACATCATGTCCCAAACATAGGTCATAAATCAAAAAAAGGCAACTGTACCTTTGTACAGCTGCCCCCAAATAAATATTTTGATCGAATTAAGCCATAATTAGTTTCCCTTTCGCTCTGAGCTTTTCCAACTTCTTCTTGTACTTCTCAGTCTCAAGTAGACGACGGTACTTCTCTGGCTGGGGATTCTTGCGAATAAAATAAGCTTCTCCCGTAACAGGATCAGTCATTTTAATCTTACTCTCGTCAGTATCCAATGACGGAACCTCCAAGTGGGATGTGGGGGTGATAACACCTCCGTTAATAATGTTCAATTCTCCGGGGTCAGGAGCATTCTCCTCCAATTCTTCAGGGATTTCCTCAGTATGTACATCCCCGATAATAGATGAAACTGGCTGAGCTGCACGTTTTTGTATTTTTTGTGTCGAACTTTGTCCAAGTGCCATTGTAGCACTGAATGTAAGGGCCAGCATCAGTAAAGTTAACTGTTTCATAATTCGAATGTTTGTTCTCAATAGGATGTAAGTCAATAGATTACATTTTCTCATGTTTGTTCATCAATCTATTCAAAATACTACATCACAATGTTTTAAATATTATATTTTTCATAATATCAACATCCGTGCCATTTTACACAACAAAACAATTACAAATTGTTAAATTCATTGCCATGGAAACTATTTAACATTTTATTTAATATTTAAAAATGTTGTCATTAATTGGGCGAATGACCCATTTGAGAAAAGAAAATTAGAACCAGACAGCTATAACCACAGAATATTTGATTCAATACAGGTACTTCCAAATAAAAGAACAAGGCCAAAAATGACAATTCCTGACACTTTAGCCGTCGTTTCCGTAATCACGCGCATGCATCATTTCCTTTAGCTATAAATACAATTGATTAATTTGTGAGCAATAATGGGATGTATACACATGTTGAAAAGAACTCTGCTCTCCTACCCTAGCAAAATTAAGCTAGGAAAAATATCTCATTTATTGCGGGAGTAGACATTGTACTGTATCTTGGGAGAATCAGCACCTAATGGCGGGCTACTGCGTCTACCCAAAACAATCAGACAAATCACGGCCCCACACATTTCGAAACATCAATTTCCAGCATATGCAACCCTACGAATATAAGGTCGTCAAATTCAACCCCATCAAACGGTTGATTCCTTTCAAAATCATCAAGGAAGATGAGATAGAGGATATCATCAATCAATTGGGGAAATTGGGATGGTCCTTGGTCTCGACTTCAAACATCCTACAAGGAGGTTCTACCAAGGAAACCATACTTTACTTCAGTAGACCGGCCAAGCGACTGGAAGAAATGGTATAAAAAAAGCGGCCTTGCCCAAAGGCAAGACCGCTTGATTTATGAAAAAACGTAAGTATTCCATGCTGTCCCAAGGCCTATGCGAAAATCAATTCTCCCTTGGCCTTGAGTTCTTCCAATTTTTTCTTGTATTCTTCTGACTCAATTAATTCCAGAAACTTAGCAGGAGCAGGATTTTTCCTCTTGAATATTTCCTCGCCTCCCTTTTCCGAACCTATTGGAATCATTTCCTCATTCTCATCGGATGAAACCTCCAGATGGCTCGTAGGCGTAATCACTCCTACCTCCAATACTTCTACTTCGGAATCTTCCGTTTCTTTTTCTGACGCTGCTTGCGGATCATATCCAAGGGCTTTCATACGCTCCCTCCGATTCAATTCCGCAATCATATCCTCGGTAATCCGGACTTCCTGTCCTACGGTATACTGATCTAGATCCAGTTGGTTCAGTACATCCTGATCCGTTGATGTCGAATCCTTGATGATGACGGTTGTCTGGCCATTCATCCTATCCTGGTAGGTATCCTTGATGACCTCGTCCTGCGCCAATAGCGCTGTTCCCAAGAAAAGCAGAAGAATACTATAGATGATTGATATTCTCATAAACTAAGTGTTTTTATTCATTGATGGAATCCCCATAAAAAGGAGTATTCGACCTTGAGCCTTCTCCCTCAAGGATTTGTTTCAGGGATTTCTTATCCAATGGATCATTATCAGAAATCCCTACAATCTTCAGTTCAGTCCTGCGGTTTTGTTCGTGCCTTGTGTCGGCACACTTGATACCATTACCACATTCATTCACTAACTGGGATTCACCGTATCCTTTCCACGTCAGATTTTTCGGAAGAATTCCTCTACTCACCAAATAATCAACAGCGGATTTTGCTCTCCTATCGGATAGGTTCATGTTATAGGCATCACTACCCCTAGCATCCGTATGGGAACCCATTTCGAGTTGGATGGCCGGATTGTCCTTGAGTACGGTCAGTACATTATCCAATACCAAAGCTGCATCTGGTCGGATATTGGCCTTATCATAATCATAGTATAGATTCTCGATCTTGAACGTCTTGTTCAATTCAACGGGTTCCAGTTCCATATTTCCCAAGAACGATCCCATCTGATTATCATTAACCATGACATCCACTACATTCGGCCTGACCATGCCCATTCCATCAAAGCAAAGGATACAACCCTTTACATTGATATAGGCCTCTATGCGCTTGGTGAGATAACCTTTCTTACGAACCATGATGGTATAGTGATTTCCCTCCTCAAAGTTGAATTTGAAACTTGAGATAGGATGATCCTTCAGGGATAATTCCTGTTTACGGGTTGTGTTATTGTATACCTCAATCCTAGCCCCAATGATATTCTCTACCCTTGCCTTTCCATTGATAGGATGCGCACTGGTGAGACTTACGTCGAATGTATACCCCGGTTTACGTTCCATGATGATGTTCACGGGTTGAACATCGTCCTTGGCGGTTATTTCCGTTTCACGGAAGAAGAACGATTTCTTCTCTGCGACTAATCTATACTTAGCATTGACTGGTACATTCAGACTGAATTCACCATCATTATTAGACAAGGCATTGGCTATGACTTCATTTGTCACCAAATCATAAGCCGTAACATTGACATTCTTGATTTTTCCTAGGTTATTCTTCTCGGCAGTAGTACCCGTTACGGTAGCTATCTGTCCCTGAAGATTGGTACTCCCCAATAATAGCAGGGAAGAAAGGGTGAAGATGAATAAGTGTTTCATAATTCTTTAAGTTAAGGGTGTGGCACAGCATTACAGGGCTGTCAAGGACAGCATGCTTGCATTCAATTTTACTCATTATTGTATCGGAAATGCCTGAGGGATTCAGGTTCGTCTAAGGATGTCCCATATACAGTGAGACATTATTGGAAAGGACTTGGTTAGGGTCTTATTCCAATGGGACCGGATGCTATGGTTCAATCATATTAAAAAGGTTTATAGTTCAAAAATGACTTCCTCATTTTCAGTTTTCACCTCATCGTTGTTCAAGAGTTCTAACGGGCACGTTGATTTAAAAGTTACTTAAAATTTCTTAAAAAAGCAAAAAAATATATGTAAAACTATCCTAATCAGACATTTAGGTATTTACAAGACTCTTATGAATTCTATTTAAATAGTACTTCATTAAATCATTTTATCATATAATCACTTACATTTACCCTGAATTCTAAAACGAATATAGTATGTCAGCAGACAAGCCACTCATTGTATCCCGATTACCATTGAAGACCGTTGCCGTATATCTCATCCTTGGGGTTTTGGGCTGTGGAACAGTGAGTGCCCTACATATCATTAACATCAATTGGGAGCAATTTGGTTCCGTACATACAATACTAGATCTCCTTACCGGCATCTTATTCTTCGGTCTGGCCATTTCATTCCTGATTCGGTCCACCAGGCGATTGGACTTATTCAATGACCGAATCATTAGGCGATCCATTACGGGGAAAAAAGAACAATTCTTCAAGGATTTTGGTGGTCATCATGTTGATGATTCCGATAATATGACCCTAGCATATGCCAGGGGCTATTTCAGAGGAATCATCGTGAAACAAAAAAACGGTAAACACTTTTCCCTCAACCGTGCAGAGCTTTCACAATTCGATTCCGTGAAGAAACACTTCAAGACGCGTTGTAAGCATTTCAATAACCAATCCATCAAGAAACTCGTACAACGCGAGGATAGGAAGCTATCCCTTTACCTGATTGTAGCCATCAGCCTCATCATTGCTAGTATGTTACATTAGGATTCTGATAAGCATGAATAACCAACCATGAATAGATACTTGGCCATACTCCTTCTTCTCATTTTATCAACCTCGGGCTGCGCAGAGTTGAAGCAGATAAAAAATAATGATACAGTAATTGAAAACGAAACGAATATGAAGCAACAAATCGCGACTTTTCTGACATTCCAAGATAACAATGCTGAAAATGCCATGAATTTTTATGTGGGATTATTCGATAATTCTAAAATCATCAAGATTGATAGATGGGGAGAAAATAGTCCCGGCAAAGAGGGACAAATCATGCACGCGACATTCGAATTGAATGGAAAGTTATTCATGTGTAGTGATAGCCCTCCGATTCACGATTGGGATTTCACACCTGCAATTTCCAACTTTGTAGAATGTGGGAATGATGCAGAAATTGAGCGACTATTCTCCGAATTATCTGAAGGTGGCACCGTAACCATGCCATTGAACAACTATGGATTCAGTCAAAAATTCGGTTGGGTGATTGACCCATTCGGTATTTCGTGGCAATTGAATCTGAAATAAAATAACACACAAGTAAGCCATGTCATTTACTTGATACCAATCGGGCAACATCTCAATATCCTTGTTATGAAGAATCAATTCATCATCATTCTTTTTACCCTGTTCCTATACTCCTGTCATACCTCTCCCACAGAAATCCCGACTGTTGAGGAGGGGATGGAAGAAGTGGTTGATATCCGTACGGAACCTGATTATGCGGATTGGGAAACATTCTGGACCACATTCCAAAAAGCAGCTGCGGATGATGACAAAGCAACCATTGCCGGAATGACACTATTCGGGAATCATATACAGGAAGAATTCTTCAATGATAATTATACGGTATTCTTCGGTCAGGAAATGAAAGAAATCATTGCCAAGACCCAAGCTTCAGATGTGGAAAAGGTACATGATATGGAATTCCCCGACGGGCGTTCTATCACCTATGAGGAATTTGACATTGATGAGGATGGGAATGAAGTGGGTTCTGCACTGATGATTTATTTTGGGAAACAGGATGGTATTTTTAAGATTATGATGTTTTTTGCGGCTGGGTGATTTGGAGAAAAGAAATCACACCTTCGCCTTATCATTCACTTTTTTAATTATTTGTAACAATTTCATTCTCAATTTATCTTCTCTAATCGTAACCAAATCTAAGGGTTTTCTAGTAAAAATTCGATCTTCCTCATTCATTTTGTATTCATAAGACAAGTGATTTAATTCCTGTTCATAGTCGCCTAAAACCTTTAGAATTTCTATCGCTTTTAATGGATGGTTTATTGAAACCTGATACTCAGCATTCTGCAAAGTATAATCTATAGTATCAGCAGCATCTCTATCTAATTCATTAAAACCCATCATACCCAAATCAATTCCTGATAATTGATAAATTCCTACAAGAAACATTCTAACAATATTGGTTAATCCTCCGTACCATTCCACACCATTAATCAAACCTGACATATTTTTAAATTTCAACGAATTATAATTAGTTGATAATAAATTAAACCAGTCGAATTTATTGAAGTATTCTGTTTGAATAGAAAGAAATACTTCGCCATTCATAATGGGGTACTCACATTTTTCTAAATCCTTAAACTCAGAGTCAATCAAAACACTAAAATGATTCCCATAAGTATAACTTTTCTCTAATCTTCCTATAAGATATTTCAAGGCATTATATATCTTATTCTTCTCTATTTCTGCGTCTTCTATTTCTTCAATGCCTAAATAGGACTTGTATTCATTGCTTCTTTCTCTATCCGCCAACATTTGGAGAAAATACCACTCATCACCATCTACGGAATGGGTTACTAAATAATAGTCTATTAAAGAAATAGCGTGTGGAATTGCTTTAGCATTCACAAATTCAAGAGCTAAATCTAAATAATCAACCCTATTGACATTCTTATTATTAAGGATTTGCAAAATACATATCAAAGCATTTATTATTTTACAATACTCCTTATAAAAATAAACAAAGGTAACCAACATCGTATCATAGGCTAGTTCCAAAAGCTTAGCCCTAAATGAAAACAAGGTCAGTTCAATCCTGACAAGAGGTACATCCTTGTACTTCTCCCTTAATTGCTTAACAGCATCAACAATAGAGTTCTTCGAAATTAATTCAAGGACATGAACAAAATCATTATCGTCCTGAGGGGAATAATTTTGGATATCCTTTACTACATCATTTAAATGAAAATTCACATCAGCGACTCCCTCTTTAATTCTCACCCCCCATTCTTCCTCTATTTTATCACATAGTATCATCTTATTTTTCAAGCCACACAGTAAAAACTCATATCCCTTTGGTAGCTTCTCATATGCTAAACAATACTTCTGCAAATCTTCAGATGCAGCATCAAAATAGCCTTTCTTCGCTAATGATAATACATTCTTAAATGGGTCTACTTTTGGATACAACACAAATCTTCCCAATTCGTCTCCTCTTACATCCAATGGTCTGAATATAGGATTTTGACGCTCTTTCGTTTCTAATCGAACTGCATCAGATACACTATTTGCTAGCTTACTAACAGACAATGGACCATTATTCTTTTCTAATTCTGCTAATAGATTCTTAGCAAATGGACTATTTTCTTCCTCATTTCCATCTAATGCATACTCCCTACTATGGCAAGATGAAAACCCATTACGTGATGGCCTTTTCTCATCTTTTCGATTGGATATTGAACTCTTAGTTTTCAAGAAAATACTTCCAGAAAAACAAGCATCCACTACTAGTAACATATGATGACAACCTACTGATTTTAACCTATCAGTTAAGTCACTAGAAGATACGAAACCAGAATCAACACCTTTCTTTGCTCCGAAAGGAAGCCAATAACCTATGTCATCTATGTTTTCGCCGTGACCAGAGAAATAAATAATTAGATTATCATCCTTTGTAACTTGACCTCTCAAACTCCTTATCGCAGAAAGTATGTTATCCCTAGTAGCATTCTCGTTAAATAATGGAGAACCACCAATTAGTTCAAATTGATATTTATTTACTAGTATCGATGAAATTTTCTTGGCATCGTATACACAATTATCTAGTTCCGTAAGGCCATTTTTGTATTTATCTATCGCAATGAACAAGCAATAATTCTTTCCTTTCAAAATTTCATTACTTGGCATTCTGTTTTTTTCTTTTCTTATCCATTTCGTACATCAATTCCCAAAAGTCGTTCAGATATAATGTATCTGTATAAACTTTCGAAGAATCGACACTCAATACTGACTGACGAACGATGAAATGCTCTTTATTCGCAGGCTCTTTGGGAACTGGTTGATTTATTTCTTCTTTTTTATTCAAGGACTGATATCCAAAAATAGCCGTAAATATTAACGCAAGAATGAACAGTCCAAATTGGCACGAATAATAAAGTCTAACACTACCTCCATTAATAGAATATTCGCCACTTTGCCCATCATCCTTAATTGGCTGTAGAGTTCCTGTCAGTGACATTAGGGTAAATATCCCAAACAATATGGAAAAAATGAACGCACCCCATGCTAATCCTAATAACCAGATACTATCCTCGTTACCTCCCCCTACGATATTCTTAGAAAAAGCAATGGTAACTGTAATAATAGCCGACGAAATCGATATAAGTTGCTTGGCAGTATCAGCAGCAAAATCAAATGCTTTTTTTTCATTTTCTTTCATAATCTAACATATTGGCCATAGTGGGCAGAAGAATTGCTTCACCTTAGCCAAGGCGTCAGCCTCTACCACTCCATCCCCGCTTCTGTAAGTAGTAGTATGGTTTTCTAGTTCCCTAATTATTTTGATGAAATTCTGTTTCGCAGCATCAATTGAAGATGGAGAAACCCTATCTTCCATCACCATACGGTCAGCTGACCGCTCTACTAACTTTCTGAATACAGGATAAAATTCATCTGAAATTTCTGCATTCAATTTATTTAATGCAATTAAAGATGCTTCCATAAGCTGATCAACAATTTCTTCTTTCATATTTTTATTTATTTAGAATCTGTTCCTGAAATTAAGTATTACAATAATCAATTCATAATTCAATTATCATTTTCCACAACCCCTATGTCATTCCTCTCCCCTCCCCTCTGGAACTTATTCTCCATTTTATTGCTTTATTGTAGCGAATTGATAATAAAAAATCGCTAACCATTCCGGACCAAAGTTGCTTACAACTTTGGTCCGGAAACATAATACCCAAAATGAAACCGATTGATATTATACTAGACATGGAAACGGCTGACCCAGATGATGTGATGACACTCTGTCTCGCCATCCATCACCCTATGGTTCGACTCAGGGCTGTTACCGTCACTCCGGGTACAGACGAACAAGTAGGGCTTGTCAGACATATCCTAAAACAATCCGAACTTGATATCCCTGTGGGAAGTTACCGGATAGGTTATGATAAGAATTGTGTATCCGGTTTCCATTACAAATGGATAGGTAAGATTCAGGAAGCATCGCCTGATGATGAGGGCTATAAGATTATCGAGCATACCATCAAGCAATTCCCACATCTTACACTCCTTACCGGTGCCCCTTTGAAGAACATGTCGAAATTCAGTGAGGACATACAGCTGGAAAGATGGGTAGCCCAAGGTGGTTTTGCCGGGGATAATGTTGTTCCTGAATCTTATCGTCTGGATAAGTTCAAAGGAATGCTCACATGCCCTACATTCAACTTCAATGGCGACCCGAGCACTGCGGAACGTTTGCTAAAAGCGGATAATGTCCTAAAGAAATACATGGTATCCAAGAATGTATGTCATGGTGTGGTTTATGACGCTGAAATGCACGAACAATTCGAACCTTTCAGGCATGATTCATATGCCATGAACCTTGCATTCAAAGGGATGGATATTTATTTGAAAAGGAAACCCAGGGGTAAGAAATTCCATGACCCGCTAGCCTTGGCTGCTGCCATAGAATTATCCGTTTGTGAATTCAAGGAAGTGGAGATGTATCGTAAAAGAGGCGGATGGGGTGCCGAACTCAAGACGGGGTCGAATACCTTTATCTCCATCAAGGCCGATACGAGTAAGATGATTCGGATACTTACAGGACAAGAGGGGTGAGTATTGAGAAAAACCAGTTTTAAATATTCCTGAAAAAGGAATCAACTAAATTCAGGATTTCCTTACAGGTATCTGTCGAATCAGCTCATCATATTTATTCAAGACATTGAGATAATCCAAATGTATATCAGTCATTTTATTATCCGCATCCAATCTGGTGGATTCACCATTCACAACCTTAATCATTTTGGATAAATCATTCTGACCATTGCGTATTCTCTCTTTTGTCAGAATGACTTGTTGGTTGATTGTATTTTCCATGATTTCTTTCAACCAATCATCCACAATACCCGTAATCTTAAATTGACCGAAATATGTTGCGATAATGATTTGGGGCAAAATGGATAGGAAATATTTATATTCTTCTTCAATACGAAATATTTCTTCTACTTCGGTTATTTTTAATTTAGGGATAATGACATGAGTCTCCCATTCCCACCTTTTGAGAAAACGGTCTAGGAAATCAAGCAGGAATAACTTTTCTCCTTTTTTCTTATAATATTCTTCCAGTTGGTCTAAGACATCCCAACCCTCATCATTCCCGAATGGTGCGAATTCTTCCAGTATACTGATAAAAAAGTCATCAGGTAATAATTGATTGAAATGTGGATGACAATACTCCCTTTCCAAATCAAAATCATCGTTGCAAAAGTATAGTTTCGACATATTGACATGTAGAAATTTATGTTATTCCTAAACATACTCGATGAATAATGATACATAAAGTCGTTCAAGAAATCATGATATATTGATTCTTATCGCTATTCAGGAATACATTCACAAATCTTTGCATTAGGCTTTCCCGTTGTAGGATTATAACTACCACAACATGAATAGAAACCCTCCCCACAGCTGACAGAACACTTAACTGATATACTCGCTGATGCGACTCCTACACCACCATCAATACTACAACCCTTGGAACCCTCTCCTCCTGCAAAACAGATAAGTGTTTCGGTGGTATCATTTCCTCTTGTTTCATCATTATCAAATCCATCAAAAGGTAAACCAGTAGTTTTCGATAAGGCTTCATAAACACTACCTGTTGACTGTATTTCTAACTTGAACTTATCAGTGGAAACCCTTTCCTCTAGGGATATCTTAGCAAGGCCATAACCTGAATACTTCACCTGTTCTTTTGCAACACCTGTTACACCAAAGGTTACGTTCTTTTCTCCATTCGATATGGAAAGAAAATCTTCAGTATAATGTACCTTATAATCAGGATAACTATCATCCAATCGGCTAGAATTACCTTGCAGTACAAAGAATTCATTTGTCATTCCATCCTCATTTAATAGGATAGCCAATTCATCATTTTGGGATGATAATACTTCGATTGTATTTTTAGTGGATGTTGTTGCTTTAGAATTGGTTTGGGAACAATTCAGAGAAACCAGAATCACACTAGACACGATAAATAAGATGCTAATGAATTTGATAATGTTGAATTTTTGATGCTCCTTTTATTTCAGGAACTGGTTATAAATGATTTTCAAACGCTATCTTAAAAGAGTCCACCTTAAAAAAATGTGACTCCTCTTTGTGAGATTTATAACTACAATGCTTTTTCAAATATCCCATAAGTCTTATATACCTCGCCAAAGAAGTTTTGCATGGCTCTATTCATCATTACATTGTCTTCCAAAATCCAGGAACCCTCGGCATATTTTATCCCTCTTTCCTTGGCATGTTTCAATGCTTCGTAACACAACAAACCATCAAGTCCCTTATTCCTATACTCGGGTAATGTTCCCAATAGAATCACCCGACTCCATGTATGGGATTTTTTCTGGGTCAATAACTTAAGGAAATTAAATGGGAATAATCGGCCATTCATGGATTTCAACACCTCATACCAGTCGGGCATAGCTACGATGATAGCTACGGGCTCATTATTGATGTATGCGAATTGAATGAGGTTCGGATCTGCCAGTGGCTTGAATGCCTTGGCCAATTCCTTGAACTCACTGTCCGTCATCGGTACATCCCCCCAATTCTTCTCCCATGCCCGTGTATAGATATGCTGGATGATTTTCACATCCTCAGCCAATTTCTTCAGATTCAAGGGTCTTAGGCTTACGTTATAACGCTTCCTGACCAATTCATTGATTCTGGATAACTTGGGATGGTTGATGGCCTTGTCCACATCTAAACGATAGGCAAATAGATTCTTGAGTTTCCGGAATCCGTAACCATTCACCAAGTCCACATAATATTTGGGATTATAGGTCATCATGATACGGGGTGCATCATCAAAACCATCTATCAGTAACCCATAGTCATAACTGATACTTGGATTAGCAGTACCATAAACACGTTTGTACTTCCCTTTTTTCCTCAGATGGTCAAAAGCCGCATCAAATAATGCATTGGCCACATCCTGATCATTGATACATTCAAAGAAACCGACAAAAGCAGTATCCTTTTCCTGATGTTCCTCATGCAGGCCATTGGTAATCGCAGTAATTCGGCCTACGACCTCACCCTTTCGCCTTGCAAGGAAATGTTGCATGGTTCCGTATTCGTAAAAAGGGTGCTTAGGAGAGAATATCGTCTTGAAATCCATAATCAGAGGAGCTACCCAATGTTTGTCTCCCTCGTAGATTTTCCAAGGGAACATCGTGAATGCTTTCTGATCTTTTTTCCCATTGACCGGTTGGACCTGAATCATGTTGCAATAGTTTATTTTCAACGCATGGTTTCCAAAGTGTTGCAATATAGTGAAGTTATAATGATATACCTACCCAAGCCCGACTTGTAGCCAATCTGCGACTTCCTATTCCAATGCCAACTACCAAAAGGACCATTAATAAATCTTATCAGACCATTGATGAAATTCTTGTATTAACAATGTGAGAATGTATGAGAATCCAAAAAGTCCATTAATCTCTAATCAAAAACCCCTGAATCCTGTTTCAATTGCAAATCATTGAAAATTAGTATCAGATGAAACCATTGGAGAGAATTGAACAAGAGATACAACACCTGAGAGATGCCCTTAGAACGCACCCTATGTACAGCTTACTATCGGATATTGACGATGTAAGGATTTTCATGGAAAAACATGTTTATGCCGTATGGGATTTCATGTCCTTACTCAAGTCATTACAGCTTCATTTTACCTGTACTTCTCTGCCCTGGATGCCCAAACCCAATGCTAAACTGGCCAGATTCATCAATGAGATTGTGCATGGTGAGGAAAGTGATATCAATGAACTGGGAATACCCAAAAGTCATTTTGAAATGTATCTCGATGCGATGGAAGAAGTCAATGCGGATACCTCCATTATATTGAACTTCATCAGTGAAATCAAGGACTTATCCATTATACATACCATCCTGAAGCATTCGGACTTGGGAGAGGCAGAGAAAAGGTTCCTTAGTTATACATTCAATATCATCAAAACCGAGCAGCCACATAAGATTGCAGCAGCTTTTACCTTTGGTCGGGAAGACCTCATTCCTGATATGTTCATCGCGATTATCGAACAATCCAATTCAGAGCATAAGAATTTGTTTCCCAAACTGACTTACTATCTTGAAAGACATATAGAAGTTGATGGCGACGAACATGGGCCATTGGCATTGGAAATGATACAGGAATTATGTGGGGATGACCAAAGGAAATGGGATGAGGTACTCATAGTAGCCAAGGAATCCCTGAGACAAAGAATACTCCTTTGGGATGCCATAGCTAAGGATATCAAAGAGAAAAAAATGGAAACAGTCCTATCCTAGAGTTAGAGGATTCAATCCATAATAATAAGTCCATCGTGATTTGATCACGATGGACTTATTTGATTACCCTAAGGAACAAATATCTATATCACTCCCAACTTACGACCTACTTTCCCATATACATCCAGAATCTTATCGAGATGTTCATCATTGTGGGTTGCCATGAAGCTATTCCTAAGCATAGCTTTACCCGGAGGGGTCGCAGGAGAGATGAATACATTCACAAAAATATTATGCTCAAAGAGTTCTGTCCAGAATTTGAATGCAATTTCATCATCACCGATGATTACCGGAACGATGGCCGTTTGTCCATCCAATACCCTGAAACCAAGGGATTGTAATCCTCTGCGTATTTTCATTGCATTGTAAGCTAGCTTATTCACTCTTTCGGGTTCTGACTTCAGGATTTGTAAAGCCGCATAAGCCGCAGCCACTGATGGTGGAGTCGGGGACGCACTAAAGATGAATGCAGATGAATGGTGCTTCAGGTAATTGATGACCCTTTCCTCTCCTGCAACGAATCCACCCAAGGAAGCAAAGGTCTTACTGAAGGTACACAGTACCAAATCTATCTCCTGATCAAGGTTGAAGTGACTGGCTGTACCTCGACCACCCTCTCCTATAACACCTATAGCATGGGCATCATCCACCAGAACCTGTGCATTGTACTGATAAGCCAATTGGTAAAGGTCATCCAAGGGAGAAATATCTCCAAACGTACTGAAAACCCCATCCGTAACGATGAGTTTCCCTGATTCGTAAGGAATCCGCTTCAGACGACGTTCCAAATCGTTCATGTCATTGTGCTTGAACCGCACGACATTCGCACCTTTTCCCCTTGACATGAAATTACCGGCTACGATACTTGCATGATTATCCTTATCGGAAATGATATAATCTCCTCTGGAAATCAATGGCTCGATTACGCCCTGTCCGGTCTGGTATCCCGTACTCATAATCAAAGCCGCTTCCTTACCCATGTATGCAGCCAGTTCCCTTTCAAGGGTTTCGTGCATATCAATGGTTCCTGTTAGGTACCTGGAGCCCGAACAGCTCGTTCCGTACTTTTTCAGGGCATCAATCGCTGCTTCCTTTACTTTCGGATGGGCAGCCAATCCAAGGTAATTATTCGAACCTGCCATAATGACCCTACGGCCTCCCATTCGGACCACAGGCCCCTCACTTTCCTCAATCGCCCTGAAGTAAGGATAAATCCCACGGGCTTTCACCTCGTCAGCTCTTGTGTAATTGTAGCATTTGTTAAACAGGGTCTTTTGTTGTACCATATTACCCATAAATCAATCTTTTAGTTGAATTAAGATAGGTGATGAAACAAACCACACATTTTCCGTCACCTACCCATTAAAAGCGTAGTAATTAAACATTGACAATCCAAATCAGCCTATCCCCTATCCTTTTCTGAAAAAAATATTTTTTCTTTCACCCTACCGCTCTTTCAGGAAATAAATCACTAAGCATAAACGGGCCGTTTCGCATTACCAACCAACAATCTTTGATTTCCTTTTGTTCTCAGAGGGTGCAATGTTTGGAATTCTCACCATATTTGCCACTTATCAAACATCATTCATAAATTCGGAAAAGATGTCCCAACCGCTTTCAGTCGTCACAGGAGCCAATGGATTCATCGGTAGTCATTTGGTGGAACACCTTGTCGGAAAGGGGCACAGGGTTCGTTGTATCGTCAGGGCCAGTAGTAATCTGAAATGGATTGACCATCTGGATATTGAATTCGTCAAATGTGGATTGAATGAGGTCGATGATTTGGCTGAAGCATTCAAGGGGGCCGACTTTATCTTCCATCTGGCGGGTTCGACCAAGGCCAAACACATGAATGATTATATCTACGGTAATGTAACCCTTACCCAAAACGTATTGGATGCTGCCAGAAAAACGGGAAATATCCAAAGGATTGTCATTACCAGTAGCCTTGCAGCCTCAGCACCCTCCGTCATTGACCGACCTGCCACCGAGCAAACCCCATCGGCCCCTGTTTCATTGTATGGCAAGAGTAAGGTCATGATGGAAAGGATGGTCAAGGAATCATATGCCGATTTGCCATGTGTCATCGTCCGGCCTCCGGTTGTATATGGGCCTAGGGATACGGAAGTGCTTCTATTCTTCAAGATGGTCCATACAGGATTGGTTTCTGTGATTGGTTTTGGGAAGAAACAAGTGAGTCTTGTCTATATTGACGATTTGGTAAATGGTCTATTCTTATCCGCAACCCAACCCCAAGCTACCGGAGAAACATTCTTTTTTGTTTCTGATACCCTATTGGAATGGAAATCATTGGGAGATACCGCAGCGCGTTATCTGAATAAGAAAACCATCACACTCAAATTGCCGCACTTCGTGGTTTTCATTGCTGCAGGGTTGGCTGAAATCATTAATCTATTCCAATCCAAGGCTCCGACACTCAATTGGGAAAAAGCCAAGGAAATCACCAAGGAAGCGTGGACCTGTTCGGCTGAAAAGGCAGAAAAGACCATTGGATTCAAGGCCCGCACCTCATACAAGGAGGGATTCAAAATCACATTGGATTGGTATAAAAAAGAGAAATGGTTATGATGGGGAATTGTGTTTCTTGATAACTTCCTCGAATACCTCGATGTATTCCTTTACCATCTTATCCCAACTGAATGTATCCAAGGTAAATTGGCGGAATTGATTCCCCAACACATTCAATTGTTGTTGCTTCGAAAGCAGTGTCCGAATCTTATCCACCCAGACATCCGGTTGTTCAGGTGCCAGTAGATACCCATTTCCTTGGTCTTTAATCGCTTCTGTTATGCCCTCCATTTTACTAGCAAGAACAGGCGTCCCCCTGAGGGAGGCTTCCAATGCAACGAGTCCGAAGCCCTCGGCATCACCATTCACCTTAACATTCGGCATCACAAAGAGGTCTGCCATTCCTAACAGGCCCATAACCTCCTTAAAAGGAACCGCACCGGTCTGAACGACCTTATGTTTGATATTGGGCTGTTCCACCAATTCCATGATGCGTTCCTCATCACTAATGGCGCCGAGGAATAAATTGATTTGGTAAATCCACTTCTCCGGCAACACCCTACGCCATAATGGTTTTCTTGTTTTTTTGGAACGGGGGCCTATCATTACGAAAAGTACATCATCATCCAGATGAGGGAGGACATGTTCCAAAAACCAGGAAAACCCTTTGCGCTTTACAGGCCTACCCAGACTTGTAATGACTTTCCTTTGATTGAGGTCTATTCCGAATTTCGATTGGAATGTTTCCCTTATTTCTTCCTCATTCACTTCCAAGTCGGCGAGGTCGTGGTCCACTCCGTTGGGTACGGTATACATCCTAGACTTGTCGAATCCCCTATCCAGACATTCCTGGGTAGTGGCTCCACTCACACTTACAAATGCATCATACTTACGGAATATGGGTACGACCTTTTTCTGGAACCATTGGTTCGGAAAAACAATATCCAACCCATGAAAGGTAATGACCACCGGTATATTGGTATAGGACTGGAGCCATTTCGCGAAATATCCCATGAGTCCGTCATTCAAATGAATAATTTCAATATTGGGATGATTCCTTAATATGCGCTTGACCCTTGATTTGAGTTTCCAGAAAAACTGCACCACATTTTCTTCTTCCTTATTCAGCAAGACCTTATGAACCTTGTGGATTTTCTCAGTTCTGCTGACCAATTCATAACTCTGCTTCTCCATCCCTCCGATGGTAGGTGGATATTTATGAGAGATGAAAAGGATTTCCATATATGGATGGGAATGATTGATCAATTAATAGAAATAGCAGTGCTAAATCAATACTGGTATGCAAACATAATGAACATGAGGGATAAATCAGAATAGGGAATCAAATGATAGGCATATGTCGTACCAACGAAACGGACCACTGCATCTCAAATGCAGTGGTCCGTCATTCGGATTATTCCTTATCCTCCGAATATGTCCTTTTAGGAAAATACGGGTTCTTCTTCCAAGACACCTGCTTTCCTAACGATATGCCTCAGATCTTCGAAGTAGATATTGACCAAATGGTCCCAACTCAGGCTATCGGTATATTCCAATCCGTTGTGGACCAACTTATGATATAATTCCCTATCGCTGATGAGTCCTTGGATGGTAGACCAGAATTGGTCGATATTATTTTCCTCACAAATCATTCCATTGAAGCCATGCTGCACGATACTCTTTGGGCCTCCACCATTGGCTACGACACAAGGTATCCCTGAGGCCATGGCTTCAATGACCACATTCCCATACGTTTCCGTAACGGATGGGAAGAAGAAGACATCAGAAGATGCATATGTCTTGGCCAAATCCTCATGCCCCAACATTCCTAGGAAGTGGGCTTTCGGCATTTTTCTTTCCAATTCATTCCTTACCACCCCATCACCTGCTACGATGAAATTCACCTGAGCATTCTCGGATTCACATTTTTTATACAAATCTATGAGTGCCTGTAGGTTCTTTTCCCAGACCAATCTACTGGCGAAAAGAATATTGGGATTATCATTCCCAACCAAATCACGGATATATGACTTATCCTTTTTGCTAGGATTGAACAGTTCGTTATTGATACCTCTTTGCCATAGTTTGAGGTTATTTCCGCCTAAGTTACACTTAGTCTTGAGGTCCTTGATGATTTCCGTGGTCGGAACATATACAATCCTTGGGTCCTTGTAAAAACTATGGGTGATTTGCTTGGTTTTCCTTTCAAAGAAAGGAATGGTGAACTTAGCAAAATCAAAATAGTACTTCACATAGGAAATGAAGTGCGTATGATATATCGTAACTACTGGAATATTATTCGCTATACCATACTTATTCGCAAAACTCCCTAATGGGGATGGACTTGCAAAATGAATGATATCAGGCTGGAATTCCTCTAGTTTGGCATTGAGCTTTTTCTTTGCCAAGAAAGGCAAGGCTGCTTCATAACTGGTATTATAGGGAATTGTAACTGTAGGCAACTTGAATACCTCAAATCCCATTTCCTTATCTGGTTCCACTCCACAGAAGAACATGAATTCGAAATCTTCCCTAGGAATCCTATCCAGGATCTGGTACATGGTTCTTGTAGCACCGTCAAAATCTGCTGTAAGAATTTCAGCAAAAAAAGCTACTCTGATTTTTTTCATGAGCGTTTTGTTTCAAGGATTCTGCTCTGTCAGGATAGGTCAAAATCCATTGTTCCCTCTACGAAATTAGCTAATATTCAAAAGAAACAGGTTTCACATCAGCTTTGTTTCGAGTGGTTCCGGTTATCTAAACGGTTTTAATGGTCATATCAGGCTGTACTGTCCACTAAAAATAGCATGCATATACTTCCTTGAAGTATATGACAATCGGGACTAGGGGTATCCCCTATGCATTAGGTAAGATTTTTTAAAAAAAGTCGATTTTAAGGAGATACGGACTTGTTTGGGTAGGTCTAAAGGTCTAATTGATAGTTGATTCCAAGGATGTATTGTGTAAATATATCCTTTCTTTCCCGCTTATTGATAATCGTATAAACATTGAATCCGGTATCGAGGTACAATCCTTTGTAAAGGTGCCATTCGTAGGCCCCTCCGAAACCAAAATAACTCAACCTATCGGATTCGTAAGGATTCCCCTTGCCACAGGTACAATAATTACCATAGTGATAGGACAGTTCCCCTATCAGTTTATTCTTCTGATTTCCCAAAAAATCATATTGGGCAAAAGCTCCTGCCATGTAATAATTATCCTTGACCGCTTCTGGTGTGAAGATATTGGAGAAACGGGTTCTGATATCCATATAACTGATACCTACATAAACATTCTTGTAGACATTGGTGGCCAGGTTGACATGGGTGACCATTTCATGGTATCTCTCCAGGTCATCTTCCTCTGCAAATCTCAGATAAGTAAAGGAACCTCCGATAACCAGTTGTTCTGCAAAAGTCCGGCCCTGCGATTCATTTTGGGCTTGCACGAAAACAGTGGAAACCATCAAAACCAATATTAAGAGAGAATATTTCATCGTTTTCGGTTATCTCCTACTCGCACAACTGACACAGTAGGTGCTTTCGGGCATGAACATTAGACGTTGTACAGGGATTGTGGAAGAACAGTTAGAACATTTTCCAAAATCGGGGTCTTCCAATTTTGACAATGATGTCTTGAGCTTAGCCATTTTCCTACGGGCCGCCCTAAGGGCCGCCTCTGCCACACTCTTATTATTGATGGCATCCATCCTCGTTATTCTTCCTAATGAATTCTCAGGGGAAATGGGTTGGGTATCAATGATTAACTGTTCGATGGACTGTTCCGTCTCGACGATTGCAGTTTCTAATTTATCCTTGAACTGTTCTTTTTCTTCTGTTGTCATGCGCTAAACATTAAGTCGGTTCGACCTAGTTATTCCTCTCCTAGGATTTCCTTATCCAATCGGCTGCGGAATAACTTATCCAGATGCTTCTGAATGAAAATATGATGGGTTCCCCTTTGGACATCCCGATCTATCTTGTACTGGGTATCCTTAACCTTGAAAGGCGTGAATTGCCTTCTATTCTTCTGTACTTTCTTGTTGAAGAAATCCTTTCGGTGAATATCCCTTGGATAAGCAGGTTCCTTGGAATCCACTTGTACATAATATCTGTATTGTTCCTCCTTACTTACATTCCAATCCATTCTTCCTATCTCGGGTTGGAAATAAAGTAGGATTCCGGGGCTCTTGACTGCAATGATGATACCACAAAACATATCTCCTTTTTGTTGGGGAGTGAATCGTTTCTTATCATCCAAATCCAACGGACGATGGATATAATCCATTCTCACTTCCCTGACCTCATCAACCACTTTCTTTCCATCCACCAATCGTTGTTTCTTGACCATGATTCTCTCATTGTAATGAGATTCCCTGAACCAAAGTGTCTTGGCTTCCCTGATTTCAAGTCCCCTAGCCTCAAGGATGGGTTGGTAGAATTCAAACAATCGCTCAGGGTTAACGCCCATTAATGCCAGATAACATGTATTGTATTCCGGATTTAACCTAGCAAAGAGTTCTATTTTAAGTTCTTCGAACTTACGTTCCCAGGATTTCACATCATCCAAGACTGTTGGACGGTAAGGTCTCAGATCCATTATATTCAGTGCCAACTCCATTTCATATTCCTCAATTTCCTTGGAAATGGCATCCATCTTATCCTTCATTTTCAGATAATGGGAATAATTCTCACTATCCTTTTGATTGTTCCAGAATTTCTCCCCTTTCTTTTTCTTCTTGTTTTCCAACATGTCCAACTCACTCAACAATCTCACATACACATTCCCCTCAATCAATTGGTAGACCCTACGTCTATGTTCAGAGGTAAGGTCCGCAGCATTATCCCTTTGGAGTTCCTCAAGCATGAGTTCCAATTTCATCGGGTCTGCATCCACATTCAGAGCGATGTGCTGTTCATCTCCCTCACCTTCTATACGAACCCCTACTTCCAGTTGGTCATTATAATCGTAGCTATTCAAGGTCTTGGACAATGGAGTAATGAGTTGCTCACGCATGGCACGCTGTAGGAATCGGGCACCGTATTTTTCATCATATCCCTTATCCGCAATGAAGTCCATGACGGTATCATCCATCTGGATGGTCATTTTCCTGAACTTGACCCCCTCTCGTTTATGGAACAATGTCATTTCCCTATCCACTACGAATCTCATCGTTTCCCTACCCAGTGGGCTGAAAGGTATTACCCTATCAATACGATTGAACATTTCGGGACGGAAGTGTTTTTCCACTGATGTAATGAAGTGGGCATTCACATCCGAGGTATTCAATCCCTTTTCCCAACCGATACGATTGCTTTGTAGGGATGTTGCTCCAATATTGGAGGTCATGATAATCATGGTACTACAGAAATTCACCAATTTTCCTTGGCTGTCGGTCAATCTTCCTTCTCCCAAAACTTGTAGTAACAAATCATAGAAAGAGGCATCCGCTTTTTCTATCTCATCGAAAAGCACCACAGCAAAAGGATCTCTCCGAACAGCTGCCGTGAGTAATCCCTCCGTATGATATCCAGCGCCCGTCAGCCTAAGTACAGCGTAGGGATCAGAGTATTCACTCATATCAAAACGAATAATCTTATCCCGTCCACCAAACATGAACCGGGCCATAATCTTGGCCATTTCGGTCTTACCCACACCTGTCGGACCAACAAACAAGAAAGATGCAATCGGCTTTCCTTGTCTGGTCAGTGCTGTCTTGACCGAAGCAAATACATCCACTACCGCATCCACACAGTGGTCTTGCCCAAATAAGTCATTCTTGAAATTCTTCCTGACCTGATCAGGACTCATTGGCACATCAGGGTCCACCATGAACAAAGGCATCCCTGTCTCCTCGCAAAAATACTGTATCACATCAGAGCGACCAATCATCTTTGACTCGCCCTCTTTTTTGCGACCTTTTTTCTTATTAATGATGATACTCTCCAAGAAGCGGATAGGTTTACCTGGGAATCCTGAGTAAGGTGTGAATCGCTTGTTCAGGCGTATGGTTTCCTTTACGGCTTCATCCTCAATCTGAATGCCACTCGATTCTGCAATGGCATTCACTTTCCTCAATATGATGGACTCCAATTCCTTGGTGGGTTCCTCTATCCTAATGATATTGAATAAGGAAGAAAAATTCGGACTTCTCAGGTCTATCTGAGCCAATTCCTCATCCGTACATTCGGAAATCAATGTTACTTCACCACTGACCAGATAAGGGCGAAGATACTCAGCCATACTGACATCATTCCCCTCATATTGTCCCACTTCGAATAACTCCATTAGGTTTCTGACAAAGAGGACATCTCCCCTTGTATTCAAATCCTTACAGAGGTATGCAATATTCTCCTGCCAACCCGTTTCCCTTGTCAATTCCTTTATCATGGTGGAAGCTGTGGTTTCCCAAAACTGGGACATCACCTTATGCTTCCCCCTTGTCCTCACCAATTCCCAGACCAGGGTTGTCTTACCGACCCCACTTGGTCCAACGAGCAATGCATTCTTGCTGTATTTTCCTTTCTGTGAGCGGATGAGGGATTCCAACTCCTTATCCATTCCATACAGCACCTGACGAGGCACCTCAATTTTCTGAGCGACCAGCGGAAGAATTTCCTGTTTCTTCTCCTCCGCCAATTTTCCTAATTCAGCAGGTGTATGGAACTTAAGATTGATTTCCTGTTGTAGTAATTCTATCGAATCGAACCAGATGGTTTCCACGATTTCCTGAACACTTTTCAAACGTTTCTTACGAATGAATTCCAATCGGATGGCACCTCTTAGATTATCCTCAAAATCCTCATCATTATCAATAAAGATTTCTACTCCAACCGCAGGAACGGTAACCCAAACCCCTCGTTCTGTCTGCTTGAAAAAGAATTTGAAAATGAGTTCGAATGTAGGGAAACTAATCCTGTCCTTCGCTGCTGCAAATTCCACATCTATCTCACCATGAAAGAAGTCTCCCTCTGTATATTGATTCAGTATGGTAGCATAATCTCCCTTATCCAATACCTTATCCTGAAAGGCATTGCGAAACCGATTGGCCATTTGCCGAATTGTTTGTTCGGGAAAAACCAACTGTTGGTGCATCATTGGAGTGAAAATATTCCCTCCGGATGAAAGATTTAGTTTGAAACCGTAAAAAGGTATGGTAAGTACGTGTGCCATTTTATGAAGCTAGATTATAAGACAATGAATGCTAGACTTTATCTATGTCTAGCATTCATTGTCTTGGAATCTTTTAATCCCATTAAAGGTAGTAATTTTCCAAAGAGTATGTAACTCGAATTATTTTTAACGTTATTGAATTATACCAAATGTCTTCAACTATGAAAAAGGCCCATATCATTTTCATTTTGTTCCTTTTTGCCTTGCGTGTATCAGCCCAAGGAGATACCGATACCGTAGTCATACATAGCGCTCAGATATACTTTGATTTTGCCAAGGATGAAATAAGGGATACCGAACTGGAGCGGCTCAATGAAATATCAGGGCATTTACAAGATGATTTCTCTGGTTTTGTAAGATTAACCGGACATACGGATTCCATTGGTACTAATTCTAATAATGATGACCTTTCTGCTAGGCGGGCCAACCAAGTGATACAACATTTGGTCGCATCCGGAATTTCACCCAAGGTAAGATTCTATACCCAGTTCAATGGGGAAAACCAACCCGTTGCAGATAATGGTTCCGACCAAGGAAGGCAACAGAATCGGAGAGTCGAAGTCGAAATCCTAAAAATAAAAACAACGGAAATCGTCCAGGAAGAAATTGCTGAATATGTGCCGGATTATGTGCCAGAAATCCCTGTCAAAACAACTGTTTCATTCATCATCAAGGATGAGGAAACAGAAAAGTCGCTTGAGGCAAAAGTTGTATACAAAAGATACATCACAGACGAGGCCAAAACTTATTTGTGCCAAGCCGGAGGAGCCAATCAGATCAATGTGGATTTGGATGAGAATCAGAAAATGTTCTTTGAGTTTTATGCCGAAGGATATTTCCATAACTCTGTTGACTACTTGGTAAAGAAAGGACAGGATAATCTCATCATCATATTATTAAAACCCATTAAGGAGGGGAATAAGCTGGCTTTGAAAAATCTTTATTTCTATGGGAACCAAGCCAAATTATTACCCAAATCCATTCCTGAATTAAAACGACTCAAAAATAGCATCCTACTGAACCCCAATGTCATCCTAGAGGTGGGAGGCCATATCAATTATCCCAATACCCATCCTGATGATGTCCCAGAGTGGAGTGTGAATCTGTCTGAAAGAAGGGCAGAGGTGATTTATAATTATTTGGTGAATAGTGGAGTCAATGAAAAGCAATTATCATTCAAAGGATATAGCAACACGCAAATGATTAATCCTTATGCCACCCAGGAAGCCCAAATGAAACCTAACCGAAGGGTTGAAATCAAAGTAATGGGATATCTCAAAGAATGAGTGCATGACGAATAAACCAGGCTTTTATGAGTTGGTATTTCTTTTCATCCTGCTATCTGCTTGTGGCAGGGTTGAAAATGATGTGACACATTATGAGGAAGAAACGGAAGCTGTGCCTACAATTATAAGTGCACCCCAACCCGAACCCGAATCCCTTGGCGAATTCTCCAGGGAAGATATCCTTACCCGTCTACAATCCAAATTAGATAACAAAGAGGATTTATGGGTTCATGTGTTGGTTCCTCTTTGTGATAATGAGCACCAAGGCATTGTGCCGGTAAGCCAGAGTTTGGGTGATGGTTCCAATCCCAAGTCCAATCTCTACTGGGGTGCTTTGTACGGTGTTAAAACGCATTTGAAAAAGCATAAGGATTGGACTCTGGTTGAAAGCATCCAACAGCCCAATATGGACGATGTCATTCTTGAAAGAGTCGTTTTCAGAAAAGAGACCGATGGTCAGTCCATCTACATCGTTGCTGACGCTTACAGGGGTGACCAAATGAAAGATTGCCTATCGGATTACCTGAATGCCTTGGCAGGAAAGAGCAAGGCATCACTTCACGTCCATGATACGGACATAGGTATACTTGGGAATGCAGACCTCATTGTTTTCAATGGACATAACGGATTGATGGATGTGGAAATGGATATCATTCCGAATCAGGATGATTCATATCGTGATGCCATGGCCATTGCTTGTGCATCCCATGGATATTTTACCGGACATTTGGAATATACGGGTGGTTATCCCTTACTCATGACGACCAATCTACTTGCTCCTGAAGCCTATGTTCTGGAAAATGTCATTTCTACTTGGGCTGAGGGAAAAGATGGAAAATCCATAGCTGATGCGGCAGGAAAGGCATATCATGAATATCAGAATTGTGGGTACAAGGGTGCCAGAAGATTATTCACTACCGGTTGGTAAAGGACAATTTGATATTATTCCAATCCCAAGGCTTTCCTCATGCTTTCAGCCTTGAGCAAGCATTCCTCATATTCCTTTTCTGGTTCGGAATCATATACGATGGCTCCGCCCACATGAAAGGATAAGTAATGTTCGGCCGAATTGAATAGGATACTTCTGATGACCACATTGAAATCAAAATCGCCATTGGGTGTGATATATCCGACAGACCCGGAATAAAGTCCCCTTCTGGTTTTTTCATAGGCCTCGATCAATTTCATGGACATGACCTTGGGAGCACCTGTCATCGACCCCATTGGGAATGCAGACTGTATGGCATCCACGAAATGAACATCATCCCTCAATTCACCACTAATCGTGGATATCATATGCCAGACCTGTTCGAATCCGTGTATTCCGAAAAGCTCATCCACCTTTACCGTACCTGCCTTGCAATTCCGGGATAAATCATTGCGAACCAAATCCACTATCATTACATTCTCGGCCTGGTCCTTTTCAGAGGTCGCCAATTGGTGTTTATACCTCAAATCCTCTTTTTCGTTCTTCCCTCTGGGAGCAGTTCCCTTGATGGGTTGGGATATCAGCCGTTGTCCCTCTTTTTTCATGAAACGTTCAGGACTGCCACAAATCAAGTATCTATCATCACATTTGTAGAAAGAGGAAAACGGTGCATTCGCTACATAATTCAACTTGGAGTACAATGCTGCCGGAGAAATATTACAGGATTCGATATAGAATTCAGTGCAATAATTCATTTCATAAATATCCCCCTCCACGATATGCTCCTTGATATTGGCTACGGTTTGCTCGTATGCTTCCTTTGTCTCTCTGGACTTCATCTCCCAATCCCCTGTACAGAAAGCTTCATCTTCCAATTCCGTATCCCAAATACTCATCAGAATCTGGGATGGGGAGAAATGTTGTGACTCAATCACAACCGTATCCCCCTTGAGTTGAATGAGAATATCTGGTGCGAAAAAATGCATCAGGGGCATCCCTACCCTATCGGGATTCCCGGATGTCAGATTCTCCACATGATTTTTAAGGTCATAGGACATGAATCCGAATAACCAATCCTCCTTGACATCATAATAGGATTTCAATCGTTCAAAGGATTGTGTCTCCCCGGGTCCGACCATCAGTCCGACCTTATCTGTAACAGCCATAACCAAATCAATGGAATCATCCTGAACCACCGTATATTGGTTACCATCCAAGATGACACCATGCTTGAAGTGCATCATCCAATATGGTAATAATGCCTTGAATGAAGTGACCCTTTCACCTAGGTAAAAGTGATTGGAAAGTCGTTGAGTGATATGATAATCCGTATAAACCAAATTCTTTGATGCTTCATGGTTTGGTTAGGAAACATCAGTCATTTTAACGAGGAAAGGGAGGAAAAGTTTTCTGGAGTTGGTGCGATACAGCGATGTTAACCCATCCTTAAGATTATGGCCAACATCGCTGTCATCTATAGTATTACCTCACTGAGGTGCGGGTAATTAATTCTTTTCTATCCGGACCTGTGGATACCATTGTAATCGGAACGCCCAAGGCTGCTTCCAATGCATCCACATATTCCCTAGCTGCCTGAGGTAGTTCCTCGAAACAGGTAGCCCCCTCCAAGGATTGTTCCCATCCGGGATAATTCGTGAATTCCAAATCCATTTCATTCGGTAATTCATAAGGAACCTCCTCTGTAGCCTCTCCATCAATGACATAGGATGTAGCTACTTTCAATTCCTTGAAAATATTCAGGACATCAATCTTCGTTACCACCAACTGGGTCACACCATTCAACATAATGGTATATTTCAATTGAGGCAAATCTATCCAACCACATCTTCTAGGACGGCCGGTAGTAGCACCGAATTCGTGGCCCTCTTTCCTAAGGAGCTCTCCCATCTCATCAAACAACTCTGTCGGGAATGGTCCGCCACCTACTCTGGTACAATAAGCCTTTGTGATACCGATTACTTCTCCTATCTTATCAGGGGATACACCCAAACCGATACAGACTCCGGCTGTTACCGTATTGGATGATGTAACATAGGGATACGTTCCGAAATCCACATCCAACATGGACCCTTGGGCTCCTTCTGCCAATATCCTCTTTCCGTATTTGATACAATTATTCACAAAATATTCGGAGTTTACCTGAGGAATGGCACGAAGTGCTTCCATACTGGCAAACCATTTCTTTTCCTCACCCTCCAAATCAAAGTCCACATTAGGCAGTGAAGTCAGGATAGCCAGGTGTTTTTGCTTCAGACGCTCATACCTCTCCTTGAAATCAGGTCGGTTGATATCACCTACCCTCAATCCATTCCTACCCGTTCTGTCCATATAGGTAGGGCCGATACCTCTAAGGGTTGAACCAATCTTACTCTTGCCCTTGGCAGCTTCATTCGCTGCATCCAACAATCTATGTGTTGGTAGAATCAAGTGCGCTTTCTGGGAAAGGAAAAGTCGTTCTGCATAATCCACATCAGCAGCATCCAGATTCTTCAACTCCCTTTCAAAGGTAATCGGATCAATCACCACACCATTCCCTATCAGGTTGATGAGGTTCTCCCTGAATACACCGGATGGAATGGTATGTAATACATATTTCTTACCATCAAACACCAGGGTGTGTCCCGCATTGGGTCCTCCTTGGAATCGTGCAACAACATCGTATCTATCAGCTAGATAGTCAACGATTTTCCCTTTTCCTTCATCGCCCCATTGTAGGCCTAAAATGACATCTATGTTCATGTTGTAATTTTTAGATTGCGCCTATGCGCAAAAACCCCACAAAGATAGTTAAAAATGATGTTTTGAAATGTGGATAAAATCATATGTTGTTGGGAAGTATGTTAGGAACTTCTCCCCGGGGCCTTTTGGAATATTAATTGCAGTTATGAATTGAAACAAAACTACTGCTGCGTGAACAAGTTAAGACATACTATCCCAAACATACTACTCTATTTATTTTTTTCAGGAATTCTACTTCTCAATACCCAAAACACGACTGCCCAATGGAATCCTGATGCAGGTTATGTCCCATCGCTAACCATCGGCAAAAGTGCCATTCCCTCATCGGGAACGGATGCCGTCAATGGTATTGATGGTTCGACCCACAATCATTGGACTTCCAATCCGCCATTACCACAAAATTATATTTCAAGGGCAGACCAGAATGGTTTCCTGCATCAGGCAAGTACATTATGTACCACTTCAGGCGTTGGTGATATCACGATGATTACAGATGGTAACCTCAGCGGCAATACCAATGTAAGTGTGGATGGGACCGGTGAGGCATGGATTACCTTCAACTTTCCAGGAGGAATGGATGTATTGCTTACTTCCATCAAAATGAATGTGACGAGTGACGTGGAAGTCTATTACGACCAAATCCTAACCGGCACCTATACCGCAGCTGAGAATTATTCTACAAAAAGATTCGATATCAATATGAATGTGCAATCCATCACTTTCAAATCCTCCTCGGGATTCGGAGTGTTCGAGATTGCCGGTTTATCTGATGTTCCCAGAGAGTACTTTGCCGTAGACTTAGGAGCACAAGAAGAAATCGGGTTTATCCATACCAAACACTGGGCTGGAAACAATGCTGCAACTGCAGCGGCACTCTATGTCAGTCCTGACAATACCAATTGGACCAAAGTCAAGGATTTGAATCCGACGACCTTGGCCATGATTCAACATGAAATCAATCCTGTGGTCACGGCCCGCTATATCAAAGTGGAATATGATGTCATACCCAATGACTGGAATAGGGTCTTCCTATTCGAATTAGCGGCATACGACAGGCATAATAAATTCGGCCCTGCGCCTAATCCCAGCTTAGGAACCAGAACTTTGGAGGAAATGCTGGGCATCAATTCCATCTGGGGTTGGGGGCATAATATTTATTCCGATTTACTGAATCCGGGAGAGGGGCCCGACCTCCATAATGAATACGCCTCGCATGCAAGGAATTACCATAGTATGAGTTGGGATGTGAATGACCCGGATAATGCTCCAGACTACAATACCATGGCAGCAGGAGGTGGTACAGAAGCCCAATGGTGGCTCGATTGGAATCGGGAATACAACCCTTGGGTCAATGCAGGTTTGGAAATCGAAACCAGTATTTTCATTGCTGATTTCCAAGGACAATGGAATACACCATTCAATTCCGCTTATAACTATGGATATAATTTTGCAGAACATTTCGGCCCCACGACAGGAAGTGGTTTGGTCCGTTCCATGGAAATAGGAAATGAACCTTGGTTCTATAATGCCAATACCTACCTTGGCATACTCAAGGGAATGGCCCAAGGAGCCAAGGCTGCAGACCCTAGCATGCTCGTTTTCCCATGTGCCCTACAAGCCCATGACCCTGATGCGGAGAATAGTAATTCCTACTTCAAAAACTATATGGGCGCTAGGATCCGGGAAACAGATGCTACATATCTGGATGGTATCAATGTGCATAATTATAGTTATGCCATTCTGGATGATGGTGGTAATGGGACCCGAATCGGAGTACATCCCGAACATTATGAAAGTGGAATGCATGAAATCAGGAATTCCATTCGATTCAGGAATCAGAATATGCCCAACAAACTCATTTATGTATCCGAATGGGGATGGGATTTTGCAGGACCCAATTCCAATTGTACGCACAGCGAATGTGTCACTCCTGATGAGGCGGCCTATTATGCCGTGAGGGGTGCCATGCATTATATGAGAATGGGAGTGGATCGTTTTACTTGGTTCTTTTATGCCGATGATACAGGTACGAACTCATCCTTGTATACCCGTTCTGGTTTGTCGGAATCCATTGACCATAATTTTTCCAAAAAACGGGCTTTTCTTGCATTCGAAGCCATGAAAAACCAATTGGGTAACCGATATTTTGTGGATGTCATTCAGGAGGATAATAATGCCTATATCTATGCCCTAGGGGATAATGCGGGGAATGTGACCCATTATGTGGCGTGGAAACCTATTGACGGGAATGATATCACTACCGAAAACATCACTTTTACAAGTGGTGCTCTAATGCCCTCGGCTGCATATACCATCCGGGGATTGGATCCATCCGGCACCAACGAAGCCTTACCCAGTTATTCTAATGGAAATATTACCGCTACATTATCCACTGTTCCATTGGTGATTGAAGTGACAGACGCCTTACCTGTGGAATTATTGGATTTTACGGTAACATGCGGAAACAATAAGGCATTCCTCGAATGGTCAACTGCCACAGAGGAAAACAACTCCCATTTCGAAATACAACGCAAGGGAAGCCAAGCGGATGATGAATGGAGAACCATAGGTACGATAGAGGGGCATGGCAATAGCTCCATCGTAAGGCATTATACCTTTCTTGACCCATTGCCTGATGCAGCCAATTTCTATAGATTAAAACAAGTGGATTTCGATGGGCAATTCGAATACTCCCGATTGGTTTCCACACAGGATTGTAGTAATCATGAATGGGGCATATTCCCCAATCCTACCTTGGATTATATTCAAATCAAATATAAATCCGAAAAGGAATCAGAAGTACAATTGAAGTTGTTCGATGTCAGAGGGAGTAGCATCAGGAACCAGACCGTACAGACACAAGCGGGATATAATCTAATGGAAATGGATTTACGGGATTTACCCAAGGGTGTCTATATGTTGGAATTGCATGGAAATGGACAGACACTGATAGAAAAAGTGGTACTGAATTAATCGGTACCACTCTCCATTATCCTACAAGATTATTACTTTCTAATGTTTGAAAAACCGGCCTGTTGAAATCAATCTGCCGGATGCATCCCTCAAGCTGACAATATATAGGCCATCTACCCATTGCCTATTATCAAATGTGCCGAAGGTATCATTTCTCGGTATTTCCTGATGGACCAATTGGCCCATTGCATTGTATATCTCGACAGCGTGCACATCCAATTCATTCCATTCCAATTGGAAGAATCCATCATTCGGATTGGGATAAAGGGATACGTTCATTGCCTCGAATCCTAAGTCAACAGTAGGAATCGTAATGGTACAAGAATCCATACCCTCATCCTCATACAGGTTTTCTCCCTCCTCACTGAAACATAATAATATCCGCTCCATGTCCGTAGCACAGGAAAAACCCGAATCATAATTCGAGATACCAAAACTCAGACTACCGATACCCTCTACCCAAATATCATAGGTATCATCAGGATTATTGGGATTACAAGCTAGTTTTAGCATCCTACGTTTTTCCCCATTCAGCAGTTCCAATGAATCATCCAACACCACTTCCATCTCAAGGCCTCCCAATCCAATGCCTGCGAGATACACATCCCCTACCTGGTAGTTAAAATCCATCAATATACTTTCCGACTGACTCGAATGATCCCATAGGTACACTTCTCCGAATGCCGTTTCCCTCAGTAAATGAGAAAACTCCCAATTACCATTATTCAAACGTTCGTATACTTTCTTATACAATGTGGCATTAATGGTCGAGTCCCCATCAATCCGAATTTCCAAGTTACTGGAATAAATGAATGCATAATCAGCCACATTCCATTTTCGACCCTCCAACAGGATGGGAGGAATGGTATCGGGATCTCCCAAAGAAATTGCTGTTGAGGATTGGATAGCATCCATTGCCCGACTCACTAACGGGCCATTGTACATCATTAGGATAAGAATGATTGTAGTTACTTTTTTCATGCGTTCTATTTTAAAAAATTACATAATTGATTACTGACTGAACAGGCTATCCGATGATATGAAACATAAACATCCCTGCCCGAATCCAATCAGGTTTATTCTTATCCAATAATTTTTTTGAAAATAATCGTGGGAATTAGTTAGAGCCCAACTCCCAAGTGCTTTAATTGGTTAATGGTTAATAGAATTCATTATTAATATATGAATTCTATCATTCCGATATGACAACCATCCCCCTATTGATAAATATCTGACAAATTTACTCCTCTCTGATGACGGAATAAACACCATCCATATCCTTGAGGGATTTCATCGTGAGTCTCAATTGGTCCTTGTTCTTTACGACAATGGATATCCTCCCTTGGAAAAATCCTTGGTTACCATCCATTGAAATGGAGCGCATATCCAGCTTGAGGTCATTGGTAATGAAGCCTGTTATCTTTTGTGCTACTCCCCGCCCATCAATACCCGTAATGAGAATCTTGGCCACAAAATCGGTATTATCCGAATCCACCCATTCGGCTTTCATCATTCGGTATGCATAATTGGCCATGAGATGTTCGGCATTGGGACAGGTATTCCGATGTATCTTGGCTTCTCCCTGACCTGTTATGTATGCAAACACAGGATCACCCAATACGGGATTACAACAAGTAGCCAAACTATGCTTGAACATTGATGCGGGTTGGTTGTCTATCATCAGACTGGCCTTGCCCGTAAAGTTCCGTCTGGACTTGACCTTGCCTTTGGGCTCTGTCTTATCCACCTTGGGTTTGGGTTCTTCCTTTTCTATGAAAACCAATTTTCCTCCCTCAACCCTGAAATTCTTCAGTTCCTGTTGGATATTGATTTCATCCTTAAAAATGGCATAATACAAATCAGGACGGGATTGGAAATTGAAGTACTGCACCAACATATCGGCATTGGTCTCGAAATCCGCCTTGATATTCTTCATCTTACGGATGAGGGTTTCTTTTCCTAATTCGCCTTTCTTCCTCCGTTCCTCTTTCATCGAAGAACGAATCTTAGCCCGAGCCTTACCCGTAACCACATAATTGAGCCAACCCTCACTCGGTTTTTGTGATTTATTGGTCACAACGGATACCTGATCGCCACTTTTCAACTTATGACCCAGGGGAACCAAAACATTATTCACCTTTACGGCCTTACAATGGTACCCTACCTCAGAGTGTATATAAAACGCAAAATCCAAGGCAGTAGCTCCATGTGGCAATATCTTCATATCCCCCTTGGGTGTAAATACATATATTTCCTCCTTAAACAAATTCGTTTTGAAGTCCTGCAAGAACTGTACAGGGTCATTACCCGGATTATCCAATATCTCCCTGACATTATCCAACCATACAGAGAATACATCCATTGTTCCCTGCTTCACCCCCTTATATTTCCAGTGGGCAGCAAAACCTTTTTCTGCAATCTCATGCATTCGTTCCGAACGAATCTGAACCTCGACATATCGTCCTTTCGGACCAATAACCGTAGTATGCAGGGATTCGTAGCCATTGGCCTTGGGCGTCGTAATCCAATCCTTTAGCCTTTCCGGAATCGGTGTATTGGTTTCTGTGACTATCGTATATACCTGCCAACAAATATTCTTTTCCAAATCAAGCGGAACATCCAATATGATACGGATGGCGAATAAATCATAAATTTCCTCGAATGCCACTCCTTTGGTCTGTACCTTATTCCAAATGGAAGATATGGATTTGGGGCGGCCATAAATCTTGTAGGAGGCTCCTATTGAATCCAGTTTATGCTCCAAGGGCTTGATGAATTCGTTGATATATTGGTTCCTATCCTTTTTCGTTTCCTGTAATTTCTTGGCAACCCATTGATAATCCTCTGGTTTAAGGATTTTCATACAAAGGTCCTGAAATTCCGTCTTGATGTTATACAAACCCAACCTATGAGCCAAAGGCGCATAGATGTAATTGGTTTCGGAAGCAATCTTGAGTTGTTTGTGTGGCGGCATGGACCCTAGGGTCCTCATATTGTGTAAGCGGTCCGCCATCTTGATTAATACCACTCGTACATCCTTGGACATGGTGGTCAGTACCTTCTTGAAATTCTCGGCCTGCGGACTCCTCGAATCCAGTTCCTTAAATTTCGTCAACCCATCCACAATCATGGCAATCTTCGGACCGAATTCCTTTTGTATGAATTCGATTGTCACCTCTGTATCCTCCACCACATCGTGCAATAATGCACTGATGATAGCCGTAGGGCCAAGCCCGATTTCTTCCACACAAATCCTAGCTACCTCAATAGGATGCAGGATATAAGGTTCTCCCGATTTCCTACGTTGCAATCGATGTGCATCAACGGCCAATTCATAGGCCTTGCGGATATTCTCCCGATCCTCATTATTCAACTTGGACTTTACCGTACGGAGAAGCCTCCTGTACGCCCGTCGTATCAGTTTCTTTTCTTCATCTGTATTGGGAGGAATCGTTACCATGTGTAATGCCAGGTTAAGTTATGAGTATAAGTGCTTGGATTCAGGTGGAATCCTGTTCCTAGTATATAATTTACAATTAATGTCAATGATAAGCAATAGCCATAAAATTGAATAATAAATGGCTTCAAAATATGATTCTCCACAATGCGATCATCTCCCAATAATCCTAAACTATACTTAGCCGCAAGTCAAGGAACCTATTGCAAAAAGAATGAGTTATAATACTGTATTCATCAAAGATTTAAATGAAAAATATTTTTTATCTCAAATAGATGGAATATTCGCAAAAACCATTTATCTTTGCGTCCGCTTATGCGAATTACCAATTGCGGGTATGGTGGAATTGGTAGACACGCTAGACTTAGGATCTAGTGCCGCGAGGCGTGGGGGTTCGACTCCCTCTACCCGCACTACCTTAAGGGGCTGTTTGTTCAACGTGTCAGACAGCCTCTTTTTTTATCAAAAAAACTTCACAACCATGGCCAAGATTGCAAGGGAAGAAATCGATGCATTGAACCAGGTTCTTACCATTACCATTGAGAAATCAGACTACGAAAACAGTTTCAACAAAACCATAACCAAGTATAGAAAAGATAGTAACCTGAAAGGATTCAGGAAAGGAAGTGCTCCACTTTCCTATATCAAGAAACTGTTCGGTAAGCAAGTATTGGCTGAGGAAATCAACAAGACCCTACAAGAGCAAATGGCTGAGGCACTCAAGGATACGGATATCTTTGGCGAACCTCTTCCGAATGAAAGCCAGGAGCGTATCGACTTCGATCCTAACAAATTGAGGGATTTCGAATTCAAGTTCGACCTCGGTTTGGTACCTGAATTCGAAACCAAGGGAGCCAACAAGAAAACCACCTACAAAGGAAACAGGGTTAGGGTCAGCGATAAGATTGTGAATGAGGAATTATTGAACGCCAGAAAGCGATTCGGTAAGCGTGACATCATCGAGGATGGCACCATCGAGGACAATGACTTGGTAAAAGTAAGTGCCAAGGAATTGGATGGTAAGAAAGTCAAGGAAGATGGTCATAGCTGCGAATTCAGTATTCCTGTCGACAAGGCTGCCGATAAGCTAGCCAAGGCATTGAAGAAAAAGAAGAAAGGGGACACCGTCCAATTGAACATATATGATGTGGAAGCTGATTCTACTAAGGAAATCATTCGTAAGTATGTATTGGGCATAGATGAGAATGATGAGAGTGTAGGAGAAATGTTCGAGTGTGAAATCACTGAAGTTTCAAGAGTTGAATTGGCTGAATTGGATCAAGAATTATTCGACAAGCAATTCGGCAAGGACAATGTAACCTCTGAGCAGGAAGCATTGGATAAACTAAGAATAGACATCAGCAAGTCATTCCAGATGAATGCCGACGCTATTCTTTTCAGGGATATCCAAGACAAGTTGGTTGATAAGAACGACTTCCCATTACCTGAGGCATTCCTTAAGAGATGGATCAAGTCCAGCAACCAGAAGCCGGTTACCGATGAGCAAATCGAAAGGGAATTCCCTCTATTCGCCAAGGAATTGAGATGGAGTGTCATCAAGGGTAAGCTAATCAAGAAGTTCGAACTTCAGGTAAGTGAGGATGAAATCAGAGATGGATTTGTCAATGCACTGAAGAACTATGGAGGTATGCCGATGGATTTGGGTGACGAAATCCTAAGAGGATACACTGACAGATTGCTTCAGGATGAGAATGCGGTAAGAAAGCAGGCTGAGGAAATCATGGGCAACAAGCTATTCGAAGCCATCAAGGGTGCCGTAAAGGTCGATGAAACTGAAGTGGACGAAAAGGAAATGGAAGAAATCATCAAGGCTGCCAACAAACGTTTGGAAGAAGAAAATGCCAAGATCAAGGCAGAAATGGAAGCTGAAAACTCCGTTGAAGCGTAGTGTTCATCCTCATTTTTATTCCTTTTATCAAAATAATCGGCATTCGGGACAACCTATAACGGACCTAATGTTGTTATTATCATATATTAGCTGCGAATCTATACAACTAGGTTCGCAGCTTTTTTTGAACAAAGAACCAAACCACACATTATTAGGATAGGTTTTGAATCTTCGCCATCGGCTATTCTCTACCTCTGGATTGAATTCCAAGCAAAAACCTGCTTCGTTGTTTCCCCTATTGACTTGTGCATGGTTTGTGTTTACATTTGCTCATTCATTCATAATCATCAATAAAACTAATAGTATGTATCCTAAGGATGAATTTAGAAAATATGCCGTAGGCCATCTAGGTATGAGTAGTAACAGCCTGGATGACTACATGAAAAAAAGTGCCCGAAATATCAGCTACCCAGGAGTGGATAACTTCACTACCACCGTTATAGAAGAACGTTTGAAGAATGTACAGCCATTTGATGTTTTCACCCGTTTGATGATGGACCGAATCATCTTCCTGGGCGTACCCATCAATGATTATGTAGCCAACGTGGTTCAGGCACAACTCCTTTTCTTGGAGAGTTCCGACCCCAAGCGTGATGTACAAATGTTCGTAAACAGCCCCGGAGGTAGCGTTATAGCGGGATTGGGTATCTATGATACCATGCAATATGTCACCCCGGACATCGCTACCATCTGTACCGGATTGGCCGCTTCCATGGGAGCGGTGCTATTGAGTGCGGGACAGGCAGGTAAGAGAGCTTGTCTTCCACATGCCAGAGTGATGATTCACCAACCATTGGGTGGTATGCAGGGTCAGGTTTCTGATATGGAAATATCCTACAACCTCATCAAGACGTTACAAAAGGAATTGTATGATATCCTAGCGTCCCATACCGGACAGGATTACGATAGAATTTCAGAGGATTGCGATCGTGATAACTGGATGAAAGCCGGTGAAGCCAAGGAATATGGCTTGGTGGATGAGGTATTAGCCAGAAAATAATATCCATTTCCTACTAGGAAATCCAGACGATAGACAGAAAGACAAACCGAGCATGAATGGTCATTCCACAGTGCATATGGTTTGTCTTTCTGTCTATCGTCTGTTTATTGCGACTTAACTTTATGGAATGTTGTGATTCGGATGGAATGCTACCCGGTTTCCATTCTCAAATGCAGCAGGCGCCCTCAGCCCCAATTTTGGGTATATAGCGTCTAATTCCGTACATTTGTTGGTACACTTTCGTAGGAAATACAACGTTTTACTTGTACTTGCGTATAAGATACTGAGAATCAAACCCAGATAGAATTTACTTTTCAACATGGATTTCAATAGACGTAACAAGCATAATCTAAGATGTTCATTCTGTGGTCGGGATAAAACCGAAGCACTCATCCTCGTAGCGGGTATAGATGCCCATATTTGTGAGGTATGTGTGGAACAGGCACAGGACATCATTGATGATGAACTGGGAAAGAAGCAACTCTCCCAAGGAGAATTCAATCTTCCTGAATCGTTGGCCCCCAAGGACATCAAGACCCATCTCGACAAATATATCATTGGTCAGGATGAGGCAAAGAAATATCTTTCCGTAGCCGTTTATAATCATTACAAGAGATTGGCGCAGAATGACGAGGATGATATCGAGATAGAAAAATCCAATGTCATGCTCGTAGGCCGTACCGGTACCGGTAAGACCCTATTGGCCAAGACGATTGCCAAATTCCTTAATGTTCCGTTTGCTATCGTGGATGCTACTGTGTTCACAGAAGCCGGATATGTAGGAGAGGATGTGGAAAGTATCCTCAGCCGTCTGCTACAAGTTTGTGATTATAATACCGATCTGGCGGAACGTGGAATCGTTTATATCGACGAAATCGATAAGATTGCGAGGAAGCAGGATAATCCATCCATCACCAGGGATGTTTCAGGAGAGGGTGTACAACAAGCGATGTTGAAGATGCTCGAGGGTACCGAGGTACATGTACCACCACAAGGAGGCCGTAAGCATCCCGAGCAGAAATTGGTCAAGGTGAATACGTCCAATATCCTATTCATTTGTGGAGGCGCATTTGATGGAATTGAAAAAATCATTGCCAAGCGTGTCAATACCCATGTCATTGGTTTCAAGGGTGCGGACAAGCAGGAAGAAGAAATCGATAGGGAAAACCTATTGCAATATATTACCCAAAAGGATATCAAGTCATTCGGTCTTATTCCTGAGTTGATTGGCCGTTTGCCGGTACTCAGCTATCTGGAGCCTTTGGATATGAATGCCTTGAGAAGAATCCTTACGGAACCGAAGAATGCCTTATTGAAACAATACAAGAAATTGTTCCAATTGGAGAATATCGAGCTGAAGTTCACAGATGAGGCCATTCACTATGTCGCTGAGAAAGCGATTGAGTTCAACTTGGGTGCAAGGGGGCTTCGTTCCATTTGCGAAGCCATCATGACGGATGCCATGTTCGAATTACCGAGTAAGAAGAACGTCAAGGTCTTTGTTGTGGATAAGGAATATGCAGAGGCCAAATTGAGTAAGAGTAAGCTGACGAAATTGAAAGCAGCCTAATCATTAACCCATTCGGTTCATTCGTATCCATCCCGAATTGTGGCATCGTCCACAATTCGGGATTTTTTATTCAGTACTTTGTAATATCCATATTCTTAGCATATGAATCGGGACTGGGTCGGCCTACTTTCCGCAGATATCGGAAATGGGAACGGATGGCATTGATAATGCTCAGTTCGTTGTAAGGCAATCGGAATTGTTGGGCCTTGGCTTGTATGAATGGGGTAATGAGCGGGTATACCGTGTGTTTCAAATTCGGAAAAAGATGATGCGCAGAATGGGCATTGAAACCTCCAAAAATCCAATTCGCCAATCGGCTTCTGGGATGATAATCCATGGAAACGGACAGTTGGTGCTCGTGAAAGTCAAAGGGTAGGATTCCTTTTTCATCTACCTGGGGAAAAACCGTTTCCATTGTCAGATGGGAAATGATGAGGGTCAGTACGAAGAATATCGAAATGACCACATGCATGATAATGAAAGCCCCAATGATTTCCATTAATGAATAAGGAGTCATCATGTAAGGCAGGATAATGGTATAGCCCAAATACAGTAGCTTGAGCAGTACGACCTCGGCTTTGAATCGCTTGGTATAGGATAGGTTGGTCATATTGGCCACGCGATCCTTAGCCAAATACATGAAATCCTTAAGGATAATCCAGTGTAGCGTATATGCACAATATAAAAAGGGTGCATACAAGTGCTGGTATTGGTGAAAGGGTCTCCATTTTTGGGTGTGGGATAATCTGACAAAAGGATTATCATCAATATCCGCATCACAACCATCCACATTGGGAAATACATGATGGGACATCATATGTCTCTGCTTCCACAAAGTGGCATTCACTCCTTGGAGATTGAATACGATATAATGGAAAATATCGTTCTTTTTCCTATCCTTGAACAGCGTTTGGTGAACAGCATCATGCGAGGAATTAAATGCCAATAAAATACCTGATAACCCGAAAAGGATATAATTCACAATGAGGAAAATATAATTCGATGCAGAAAAGGCAGAAAAAAGCATTCCGTATAACCCTACGAATAGGATGATATAAAACACCAATTTCCGATACATGAGCCTTTCGGATTCAAGGATGATTTCCTGGTTCAGAAATTCCTGTACTTCATCATTCAATTCCTTGAAAAAATTAGATTTTTCTCGTTTGAATTTAATTCTTATTGTCTTTTCTTTCATCTTGGAATGTATTATTTCATTCGCAAGATAGATTCAAGGAAATAGTAGCAGTTGGCAAAAAATATAAATGGGAATATCGTTTTTAATTAAAAATAAATAATGAATTAACTTACATCATTCTTCATTATTAAAAAGTATTAGAATGGGTATCCGAATGGGAATTAGAATATTATTTTATCCTAATCTTAAAAAATCACCTTGCTATTTTAACGCCTTTATTCAAACAGATTCTTGTTCTATCCTCAGCATCATAAGTCCTATCTGCTATTTGAGATATTTCTTCCCAACTGATATTATCTTTCGACTTACCGCTACTAGCCCCTATTCTGAAAATACTGAAATGAGGTTTAGATATGAAGCCTAAGTCCTTATAGCGATATTTTTCCACGAATGCCCCAATTCTCTCTGCACGTTCATACTGGGTTTTATCGAATCCCATGGTTAATTTCGCTTCACAAATCAACAATAGATTATCCACTGTAATCAGTAAATCCGGCTTAGCACTGAACAGCTCCCCTACTCTACTATAAACACATACTTCATTTTTATCCAATCCATAGTTTTTCTTTTTCAATCTGTCCTTGAACTGCCTGGGATGAGTTTGGGCCGGATCATTCAAAAAAGCATTCAATTCTGTATAAGGACGGCACTCCTTTCCAACACCTTCGCTTACATGCTCCACTAATTCATCCATAAAATTCCCCAATCTTTCCTTATCAGACTTCAAGTCGTAGTAGATATCCCTAATTATGGCCAACTCACTGTAAATTCTTACATTTTGGAATGTCAAATCCTCATAGGATACGGATTCGTCAATAATTCCTTTATCAAATATCAATTTAATAAACTGCCCCAAAGGGCTTTCTTCCTTTAGGTCCAAATTCTCATGAAGCAATCTGAACAGGTGGGCACACAGTGATCTTTCTTCCCTATTATAATCATCGTAATCCCTCATTTCACAAACCTTATTTTTCCGAATTCATCCTTGTATTCATTTATCTCAGATTCTTTCTGAAATACTTCGTCCACTTCTTATCTTTCGGTTCGAGTACTACTGCGCCGCATCTGGCACTCGAACCATAAATGTATGGCGCAACGGACTCATCCAAAATAGTCCATTTTATATTATCATCCGTAATGAGATTCAGTATCTCCCTACTTTTCTCAAACTGTAATACATCCAAAATATATGATCTTTTCTTACCCTGATTAAAAACAAATAAAATCTTACAATCACAGGGATACTTATCCTTAGCTGATCGGATTTGGACATTATTCATGGGACGTACCATGCAGCCAATACTGTAATTCGTCTTATGGAATACATAATGGGTATCCCGCCATATTTTTGACTTTATTGCCTCAACCTGTTTGGAAAGTGACGACAACTCTGCCAATTCAGCAAGCCATTCTAGATTATCATCATGAGTCAGAAGGGTATCCTGTACCGTATGGGACTGTGCTTGGAGTACAACCGTAGAAAGAAAAAATAAGGAAACACATAGCATTCTTGACATAGGGAATTATTTTACAATAATATATTACTAAAGGAATCCTTTACCGTACCATTCTGCTGCACCAAAGATTAAAATACCACATTCAAATTAAAACGAAAAGCTAAATTATCAGAGGTACGTTCCTGTTGATAAGGCCCATAACGATAATACACCTTTGCTCCCAAACCGATATTAAGGCTTCGCCTCAATGGAAAGATGATGATATTATCCAGTCCGCCCCCACTTTCAAAAAATCCCTTTTCCATCGACTGGACATTGACGAGTGAGTGATTATCCTCATATCCCAAGGTACCGAAACCCATATTATGAATCAGGATGAGATGGGGCTTGGAATATTTTTTCCTATAAAGGATATTACCGATATCATGTTCAAAGAAAAAATGGACGAAACGATCCGAAACGAATTCGTAATTATCCATTGTCTGAAATGCATTATCCAATCCGATGAATGCGAAACTTCCTCCTGTCCCACTACTGACGAATAGGCGGGAATAGGGTAATTCATTCGTTACCATTCCTGCTTCTATACGATATTTTGTGGTTCCGATGAATCGGGTATCAAACTGTTGTTCTATTGCGGCCTGTATACGATGATAATCATAATCCCCTTTCAATACTCCCCGGAATCCTCTCGTATATGAAAAATAGAGAATTGGAAAACGGGTCGGTGACGGTACCCTGACTCCCATGAACCAATCATTGTTCTCACCGAATGCATATCTGAGGTTCAGGGATAATTCAGAAAAATTCAGATCAGATTCCAAATCCGAATTGCTTCCGGAATAAACATAGGGATACTGCGGCTGGATTGTCGTTTGTTCGAATGTTACAGCGCCTCTTAGGAATTGGTATTGACCTTGTAGCGTAAGGGCATGTCTTTCCTCCTTATCCATGATTTGGGCATAAAGTTCTCGATTCAGAAACAAATCACCCTGGAGCGGAAAACTGAAAAGGCCGGGTTCTCGAATATCATTCGAATATTCATACTTGATTTCCAGAATATCATCAGGAATAATATCGACCACCATATTGCCACCATATTTCATGGCCTTATCCTTAAAACCATATCCCCAATATCCTCCGACAGAAAAATAACGGGACAAATTTCGGTTGGTCTGAAGCCCGACTCCCAAGCGTACACTCTCGTAATTATTGATTTTGAGAATTTCCTGCGTTTTGATATCCATCCATTTGACCGACAAATTCCCTGTTCCTAAGGAGGTAGTGACCCTCAATATCGCATCCAATTTCATTTTTTCGCCTATACTATCCACCAATACATAGGAAAGTTGCTCCTTTTCTGAGAGTTTCTCTTTCCGGTGTTCATTCCATACATCATCTTCCTTGGATACGACATCTCCTTTGAGTGGAATGAAATCGTCCCTCATTTCCTTGAAACCCAGTTTGGGATTCAGTTCGACTTTGGAGACGTAACTCCGTTGGGACATTTTGAGTGAAGCGAAATCCATCCGACTATCCGGCATGGTCAGTTCAAAATTCAATTGCTCAGGGAACCATTGTTCATGATTATGGAATACATACTTATGCTCGATTTTCCAAGATAATTTATCCGCATCAGCCGGTGATGCTACGACATTCTGAACGGCATACCCATTGGTATTGACATAAAGCAATCCCTCTAATCCCTCAAATGTCTTTCCTTTGCGAGGCTTATATGAAATGATAAAAATCGAATCTGTTTGTTGGTATAATGTATCCTCAATATTAAAGAAATAAAGTTGGGTACTACCCTTGGAAACAGGATTCACGAATGACTCATTACCAAATAAAATAAAGTCATCATAAAATGTGAATTGTTGGAATGCATTAATCGCTGATAAATCAAAAGTTTTCAGTCCCGCTACCCGATTATGCAACAATGTATTTTTCACTGTTTCCGGATATTTGAATTTCCTGTCTGTCACAACTTCCGACATGAATAAAAAAACATCAAAAGGAGAGAATTCAGACTCCACTACTTCCTTACCCTCTAATACTCGTTGCTTATTTTTTTCATAAAATTCTTTTTCAGCTATGTAATATCCCAAGGAATCATCCACGATATATCCCATTTGCATTTTGGAATAAATCTCACATCTATAGGATGATAATTGCTCATGATTATTTTTCTTTTTATTCCTGACTACTTTTTTGATAATCCTATGGGCGGGATTTTCTCCAGCATTAACCACTACCTCATTCAGACCCACACTCGAAGATTTCATCTGAATGATCAATTCCTCTTTTTTAAAATCCGCATCTGATAATTCGTAAACTAATTTCTCATAACCCACATATAAAAATGTGAGGAATTTAATGCTATCATCACTACTGATAAAAAAACGACCATCCAAATCTGCTATGACACCTTTGCTATCATCCCCATTGATTATGATATTCACAAAAGCCAAGGATTCGGAATTCACATCCAGAACCCTACCATTGATTTCATTTTGGGAATACACAAAATGGCATAGGAATACAAAAATTCCCGTTAGGAGAATAACTTTCCGTACTTGCATAAAGATTGAGTTTGTTCCGTTCTCGTCGGATGCATTACTTTATCCATCCAACAGGCACTAGAATGATTGACTCCTAGTGTTTATTTTGGTTAGGCGAGGTTTTAACCAGAGATTTCCCTCATACTGATTCGTAGTACAAATTGGGTTTGCTCGGACACCTTAACCCTTTCGTCCACTCTATCACCCAAGATAGCACAGACCTGACCATTACTTTCCAGTATCCATGCATTCTCCTTTTCAGGAATGGAATATTTTCTATCCTTGAAAAATTTACTCACTTTTTTTCGGCCATTCATTCCCAACGGATAAAAAGCATCCCCTTGTTTCCATCGTCGAACAACCAAGGGAAAAACCAATGCATTAAAATCCAAATACCAATATTTTTTCTCAAAGGATTCTGGTTTAGATTTCTTCTTGAATTCAAAAATTAATCCATCCGTAGAAAAAGGAATTTCTTTTTCATGTATCAAATATTGAATTTCATTAAAATCAGCATCTCTTTTCCTTTCCAGAATAAAATACTCCCTATCATTTACGATGCGATGTGTTTCTGAAAATATCCTAGACCCCGACTCCCCATGAACCATCTGATTTAAATCTTGAACTTGTTCTCCATTAAACCCGTAAGGCGATAACCATTCATATAAAATAAAATCAACTTGTGGTTCATTAAAAATTTTTTTATTCACAAAAATCAATTCACCTTTCTGATGTGCATATTGATTTTTTATTTTTTGAATTTGTTGCTTGATGAATGATGCAGCTTGCATTATATTTTTTGAAGTATTCAAAAAAGTATATTCTAATTGCGGGTTGATTTTCTTCAATACTGGAATCACATGATGGCGGATTCTATTCCTTGCATACTTATCTTCAGCATTAGAACTATCTTCTCGGAACCTGATTTTTTTCGCAAGGATATAATCCTCGATTTCTTGTCTAGAAAACGCTATCATTGGACGGATGATATTCCCATTCTTTTGCAGGATACCCTTGAGTCCGTTCACACCCGTTCCCTTGGTCAAATTATATAATGCCGTCTCAAGTGAATCATTCAGATGATGTGCTGTGGCAATATATCCATATTCATGTTCCTGCCTTATCTTTTCCAACCACTCATACCTCAGATCCCTTGCAATCATCTGGATGCTTCCTTTCCTTTGTTGCTGGATAGAGCGTGTATCAAAAGCAATCGTATGGAATGTCACCCCAAGCTCTTGGGCGAGATTCCTAACGAACGCCTCATCCCCATCGGCATCGGCTCCACGCAACTGAAAATTACAATGTGCGATACCAAATTCCATTGCAGAATGGTGGAAAAGATAGCACATCGCTACGGAATCCATCCCTCCACTTACTGCCAAAAGGACTTTATCTGATGCCTTTGCACATTTTTTAAGCGAATTTTGAAATTTTTCTACCATTGAAATGTTGTATATTTGCGAATTCAGTGGATAGCCAAGAGCAATCGGTGAATAATAAGTAAAGTTACTTACTTTTTGTAGAGTTCCAGAAAACCTGAATTTTGGAGGTTTTCCCAATCTCCTGAACTGATTTTGCTCGTTTACTGATAAGTGATAATTGATAACTGTAGTAGAACATGTTTGAAAATTTAAGTGATAAGTTAGAATTAGCCTTTAAGGACCTGAAAGGGGAAGGCAAGATTACCGAACTGAACATTGCATCATCCGTAAAGGAAATCCGTAGGGCTTTGGTAGCTGCGGATGTCAACTATAAGATAGCCAAGGAATTCACGGATAAGGTAAAGAATGAGGCCTTGGGTACAAGGAACGTCCTATCTTCTGTGAAGCCGGGCGAACTGATGGTTAAAATCGTAATGGACGAATTGGTAGAACTGATGGGTGGCCAGAAGGTCGGCATCAATATCAAGGGTAGTCCGGGCATCGTTCTGATTGCGGGTCTTCAAGGTTCTGGTAAGACGACTTTCACAGGTAAGCTTTCCTTATTCCTTAAGGACAAGAAAGGAAAGAAACCATTGGTGGTTGCTTGTGATGTATACCGTCCGGCTGCGATTGACCAGTTGACTGTGGTTTCTGAACAAGCGGGTGTGGATATCTACAAGGAACCGGATAATAAGAATCCTGTCGAGATTGCCAAGAATGCAATTGCGCATGCACAACGTTTCGGACATGATGTGGTTATCGTGGATACTGCGGGTCGTTTGGCTGTGGATGAGGAAATGATGACCGAGATTGAGAACATCAAGAACGGTATCAATCCGAACGAAACCCTATTCGTAGTGGATTCCATGACCGGTCAGGATGCTGTGAATACGGCCAAGGCCTTTAATGACAGAATCAATTATGATGGTGTCGTATTGACCAAGCTCGATGGTGATACCAGAGGTGGTGCGGCATTATCCATTAAATATACCGTAGGCAAGCCCATCAAGTTCATGAGTATGGGTGAGAAGCTTGATACACTGGATGAATTCCATCCTGACCGTATGGCTTCCCGTATCCTTGGCATGGGTGATGTGATTTCCCTTGTCGAAAGAGCGCAGCAACAATTCGATGAGAAGGAAGCTGAACGTATCCACAAGAAAATCAAGAAGAATAAGTTTGACTTCAATGATTTCCTTTCCCAGATTGCCCAAATCAAGAAGATGGGTAACATCAAGGATCTGATTGGAATGATTCCCGGTATGGGCAAGGCGGTCAGGGATTTGGATATTGATAATGATGCATTCAAAAAAATCGAAGCGATTATCTTTTCCATGACTCCTATCGAAAGGGAATCCCCGGAATTATTGAATAGCAGTAGAAAGAAAAGAATTGCTCGTGGTAGTGGCAATACCATTACGGAAGTAAATCAATTTATCCGCCAATTTGACCAGATGCGTAAGCTGATGCATAAAATGTCAAAAGGCAATATGAAAGGGATGCCGAACATGAATTCCATGCGTGGTAATTCCAGAAGACGTCGATAACCTTCTTTTCCCCTGATTGCAAAAGCCGATGAATCACTTGATTCATCGGCTTTTGTTTTTCACAGGATGATTGGTTTCCCAAAATGAACCCATTGGTCCCAAAAAAGGCTTCCCCTCGTCGAAATTAAGCTCGCCATAAGGGATTTTAAAGTGTAAAGGGATTAACTTGTTACAAAATTATTCCAATGAGACACTTACTTTCCCTTTTACTTACACTGACATTCATTAGTTCGACTATCATTGCCCAAAACGAAAAGAATTGGGCAAACTACGAAACAGCTGAATACAAGGTCCAATTCCCTAAGAATTGGGAAATCGCAGAAAACATCAGAGGTTCGGAATTCATTCTTTCAGGCCCCACTATCAATAATTTCAATACCAATATCAATCTACTCAAGCAAGATTTGACCACACTCGGAAACGATGTGGACCTAGAGGGCTTTACCAAGTTATCCATATCACAGATTGAGGTGTATTTTGAGAATGCAGAAATCCTACTCAGCGAAACACTGAAAGGAAATGACAGGACTTTCCAAAGGCTCATCTATAGTGCGGATTATGCCGGAAGAACCATGCAGTTCGAACAATACTATTGGGTCTTTGACAATACTGCCTTTGTCCTCACACTTACAGCATCAAAAGAAGATTTCGAGGCAATAAAAGAAGAGGGTGAAACCATCATGAATAGTCTTATCATCAAGTAATAAACTATCCAATCCCACCCTTCCGGCATGTATGGTAATCATTTGGTTTGAATTCTTTCCAACCAAGGACAGAGCTATTTCATTGAGTCTTTACAGCGAACATTTTTCCTTACATTTATAATCCTATTATTCCATCTTGAAGAATAATAGGATTCTTTTTGCAGCACACTGCACATTCGTAAACATACTTACACTGATTCGTCAATATGACAAGGAAATACTCGCATCAGATTCCCCATCCCATATTCCAATCCATTGTATTCGTCTTGTTTCTTTTCCTGAATTTCCAGGGACAGGCCCAGAATACATTTGTCTATTTTCATAATAATACCCACTTGGATTTCAATGTGACCACAACAGGGAATCCACCACCTCATCCTGACGACTGGGATGCTTACAATGGCCCTATCACTGCATTGCAACCCCACAAACAACTCATGAGACTTTATCGGGATTGGGGTACTTCGGATTCTTCGCAGGGATATTATTTCCCTACTTCCACGATAACATTCCCTAATGGGGAAACCGTACAGTTGGAGATAGAATATTTCGTGGAATTCTATGACTTCTTCAATAATCCTTTCCCTAGGATTTCATTCAGGCTCAAGGCTAGTGGCCCGGGTTTCAATCATCCTTGGAGAAATGACCGTACCATTTATGACCAAGTCTTCAATGTCGGAGGTACGGATTATATGCTTAGATACCAAGCTTATGAGACCACTCCCCAAGGATTATATGATGACATCCTTTTTTCTATTTATGAAATGGACGATACACCTTATACCGTTGATGCCGCTGATTTGAGTGACCCTACCACATTCAATATCATGTCCTACAATGTCTACATGCGTCCGACCTCACTCTTTCCGGATGACGACCAGGCTACAAGAGCCCAGTATATCGCTGGTTATGTCCATGACATGGATGCCATCATTTTTCAGGAAGTATTCGATAATGATACAAGGGTCACCTTATTGAATGCCCTTTATCCTGAATACCCTTATCAAACGACAGTGGTTGATGATAATTCCAATGCCTTGGAAGATGGTGGAGTCCTGATTGTAAGTAGATGGCCTATCGAAACAGAAGACCAACTCTTATTCGGAGATATATGCAATGCGGATGATTGCGTGTCGAACAAGGGAATCAAATATGCCCGAATCAATAAGATGGGAGTAAAATACCATGTATTCGGTACCCATATGGATGCTTTCAATGAAGTTGATGATATCAATACTCGCAAACAACAACTCGTGGCGTGGAAATCATATATTGATGGCAAATCCATTCCTGAAACTGAGGCAGTACTCATGGGTGGGGATTACAATATAGATATGCACACCAACAAACTCGGTGAGTATGATAGCTTATGGGGGAATTTTAGTGCAGAACTCCCGATATATACAGGATATCCTGACACATGGGACCCAGTCCTTAATCATTACCTCCAAGATGAAACAGATGCTCCTGAATTCTTGGATTATGTATTGAGCCAATCCGAAAATCTGAATGCCATTTATAAGGAGAACGAATCACTTATCATGCGTTCTAATAACGTGGGCATGTGGAGAATCTTTGATTTGTCTGATCATTATGCCATATGGGGCAAGTTCAAATTCCCCAAAATCGTCTATGTGGATGAAATGGCATCAGGTAATAATGATGGTTCTTCCTGGACTGATGCTTTCACCGATTTACAGGACGCCCTCGCATTGGGAGAAGATACCCAAATCTATGTGGCACAAGGGACTTACTACCCCACTTCAACTTCCTCAAGGGGTATTTACTTCAACATTGCGAATCATGTCAGCATTTTTGGTGGCTACCCTACCGGAGGAGGCACACCTGACCCTATGGCTTACCCGACAATTCTCTCCGGGGATATTGATGGTGATGGAACATCTGATGGTAATTCATTCCATGTCATAAGAATGCAACAAGTAGAGGATATCATTCTGGATGGCATCCAAATCAATGATGGCAATGCTGATAATGCCCAATCCTACGCCAGATCTAGGGGGGGAGGAATTTATGCTTCCCAATCCTTTTTCCGATTGAATGATGTGAGCATGGAAAATAATCATGCAATTTATGGTGGTGGAATATTCGCTACGCAATGTGATGCAATCAATATTGACCATTCCACCATATCTATGAATACCGCAGAATTCGGTAGCGCCATATATCATAGTAATTCATCACAACTTTTCATGAGGTATACCAAAGTAGAAGATAATGTATCATTAATCCGTTGTGCAATAGAATCCAATAATAGCACTTATACCCTCATTGAGAATTCCATCATTGCCAACAATGCTTCCAAGAATGCAAATGCCATTGGTCTGATAGCCACGAATAGGAATCAAAGTTGTGATATAAACCAATCCACTGTTCTTGGGGAAACCAAGAATAAATATCTCTTGTCCCTACAAGTAGGATATGGCGACCAATTGGATGTCAATATCCACAATTCCATTCTGGGCCACCAGGATATCAATTTTGATAAGTCTGTCGTGGCTTATAATAATGGAATATTGAATCTATCCACTTCCCATTGTTATATTCAGGGCAGTAGTATCATCGGAACCACTGATAACAACATCTATTCGTCCATTGCCGGAGACCTATTGCTCCAACCAGATTACTCAGTGGATGCTTGTTCACCAATAGTGAATATGGGCAATGATACCCATGCTACAGGAATAGATACTGATATTGTAGGGAATGCCCGTTTGGTCGGAATAGTGGATATCGGTGCTTATGAATCACAGATGCCTTGTAATGTAAATAGGGAGGTATCCCATACCACATCTTCTTCCATCAGACTTTATCCTAATCCGAGTCATGATATCTTGCAGATACAATCCGACATACCCGTTTCGAATGTATATGTCTATGATGCATTGGGTAGGATTTGGATGGAAAGTGATGCAACCCTACTGGATGTTCGTACATTACCGACCGGACAATATTTTGTCCGTGTGCAATTGGGACAGGATGTTGAAGTGAGTTCATTCATTAAGAAATAAGATGGATTCCCTCATTATCAAACGGATTCCATGTTGCTACTAGGAACTATTCCGTAACTTGCCTCCAAATCCATCCGATATGAGAAGAAGATCATTCCTAAAGAAATCAGCATTGGGTACCTTGCTATTCAGTACGGCCCGATTTCCTGTTTCGGCATTGGAGGGTCCTGAAATGACTCGACTGACCATTCTGCACACCAATGATGTACACAGTAGAATCGAACCTTTTCCTGAGGATGGAGGCAAATATGCCGGCAAGGGTGGCGCAGCCAAAAGGGCAACCCTAATCCAAAAAATCAGACAGGAGGAAGACCATGTTCTATTATTGGATGCAGGGGATATGTTCCAAGGAACGCCTTACTTTAATTTTTTCGGTGGTGAATTGGAATTCAAGATCATGTCCAGAATGGGTTATGATGCCTGTACAATCGGGAATCATGATTTCGATGCGGGAATAGATGGATTACACAAGCAATACACCCGACATGCGAATTTCCCCATTGTCAATTCCAATTATGATATGAGTGACACCATAATGAGTGACCATATCCAAAAGCACTTGGTCATTGAGAAAGGCGGATTGAAAATCGGAATTCTGGGTGTAGGAATAGAATTGGATGGTTTGGTTCCTCCACCATTATATGGAAATACCATTTACCAAGACCCCATTACCTGTGCCAATAAGGAAGCCCAATTTCTTAAAGAGGAAAAGAAATGTGATTATATCATATGCCTTTCCCATTTGGGATACAAGTATGATAACGATAAAGTGTCTGATGTCCAACTAGCCGGACAATCCAGAAATATAGATCTCATCATTGGTGGCCATACCCATACCCTACTCCCTAAGGCTGACCTAGTAGCGGACCTTGACGGGAAGATGGTAACCATTAACCAAGTAGGTTGGGCCGGAATCGCATTGGGCCGGATAGATGTCTCCTTCGAGAAGAACCGGAAAGGAAAGTGTATTTCTTGTGGCAACAGTTTGATTCAATAAAAATACCATTCATAAATGGCTATATTTCAGTCGTATTAGACTACTCTTTCTTCTTTAACATTTGATATTTGTTAAAAAAGAGGACTCATTCAACCTAGTTATTTGAAATATTTTGCATTTTTGTAGGCACGCTTCAAAACAGCAATTGAAGTGGTCTGCAACGAACAAAGCTGGTATCCATTTTACCTTGATTTTAGAGGAGGTTGTCCAAATGATTCACTAGGATAACTTACCTAATTTATTTTGTAATTTTTTATTTAATCAATCGTAACCTGTAGATGAGTAACCTTCACATCACAGTGTGGAATAATTGCCTTCAAACCATTAAGAAAATTGTGAAGCCACAAAGTTTCAAGACATGGTTTGAACCGATCAAGCCTATCCGTCTTCAGGATAATGCCTTGACGATACAGGTGCCCAATAAGTTCTTCTACGAATGGCTGGAAGAACATTATGTGGGTGAGCTCAAGATGGCCATGAGGCAGGAATTGGGTGAATCCGGTAGATTGGAATATCAGATTTTGATGTCTCACCAGACTCCATCCAAGGATAATCCTTTGGTGGAGCATACTAATGATGCCGCTCCCAATAACGGTAACACACCATTGTATGCCAATGACCCATCGGCTGGAGAAATCAAGAATCCGTTTGTGATTCCGGGTATCAAGAAGATGAAGATTGACCCCAATCTGAATAAGAGTTATCTTTTTACCAATTATATAGAGGGTGATTGTAATAGGTTGGCCCGATCCGCAGGGGTCGCCGTGGCAAAAAAGCCCGGAGGTACTGCTTTCAATCCCTTATTCCTTTATGGCAACTCTGGTTTGGGGAAGACCCACTTGGTACAGGCCATCGGAAACGAAGTGAGTAAATTCTATCCGGAAAAGGCCGTATTGTATGTTTCTTGTGAGGAATTCACGAATCAGATCATCAATTCCATTAAGAGCAATGCCGTTCAGGACTTCGTCCGTTTCTATCAGATGATAGATGTATTGTTGGTGGATGATATCCAATTCTTGGCGAATAAGAATAAGATGCAGGAAATCTTCTTCCACATCTTCAATACACTCCATCAGGCAGGTAAGCAAATCGTTCTGACCTCGGATCGCCCACCCAAGGATTTGGAGGGCATTCAGGAACGATTGATTTCCCGCTTCAAATGGGGACTTTCTGCTGATTTGGATGTGCCCGAATTCGAAACCCGTATCGCAATCTTCGAATCCAAGATGAACCGGGAGGGACTTGATATTCCTACGGATGTAACGGAATTCATTTGCTACAATATCAAGAACAACATCCGTGAATTGGAGGGGGTATTGATTTCATTGGTTGCACAATCCACCCTGAATAGGCGGGAAATCGATATGGATTTGGCCAAGAATGTAATCAAGCACTTCGTCAAGAATATTTCCAAGGAAATTACCGTCGAGTTCATTCAGGAACTGGTAGCCGACCACTTTGATGTGAGTGTGGATAAGTTGCAGGGAAAAACAAGGAAGCGACAAGTCGTCATAGCCCGTCAATTGTCCATGTATCTTTCCAAGAAACTGACCAATAAGTCCCTTAAGGCCATTGGGGAGAATTTTGGTGGCAGGGACCACAGTACTGTGATCTACTCCTGTAAGGCTGTTCAGGATCTATTGGATACCAACACGATATTCAAGGATACGGTTTCTGATTTGGAGAAGAAAATCAAGATGAACCTTCATGAATAATCCATTCTTCTTGGGTTAATGTATTTTATCCATCACATCCAATAACCATTTGATGGATGCTCCCTGAAAGAAAGAATTGTAATGAAACTGATTATCCTTTTTCATGGACAAGGTTCTTTCCTTGATCTCATCCCCATGCTTATCCAATCTTTTTTCCAATTCCTGAATGGTTTCTATTCCCTTATCCTTGAGTTGGGGCAATAGATTATCAATGATGGGAGGATAAAAGTGTTCGTCCCGGGGACAAAATATTTCGGTTATCTCCATTTCCAATGTCCGCAATACCTTACTACCTAGGATGAAAGCACGCAAGGAAGCCTTGTCAATGTGAAGATTCTTGGAACGGGATATCATTTGTTCCCCTAGGAATGCCTCATGTTCATTCAGTTCATTCTTCAGTTTGACGAATTCCAAATCGGCCTGTTCCAAAAGGGCTGCTATCCTGTAGAATGTACGACGGGCCGTATGTGGAATCTCACTTTCACCCTTATAACCGATATCATGTTCTATTTCTGCCCAGGAATGTTGTAGGATACTTCTGATCTGAATTTCGAACTTCATGGATCTGAATTTCTGGTATTCAGGTAATTCCAATCGTTTCTCATTCATTGAAACCACATAGTGGAGACTTCTGTATCCGAATTTATCCGTATCCAATGCTCCCTTATCCACTGAGTTGGATTCATCTATGAGGAATTCCTGACGAATGATTCGCTCTACTTGGATGATATCATCCTCGAAGAACAGGATAACCCTTAATCCTACGATATCGGTTATCTCATCCAATGAGTTGTATTTATAATTCTTCCTTACAATCTTATTGGAAAGACTTTCTCGTCCCTTGACCCTATAACTGATTTGGTGGGTATGCACTCTGCTCTTTATCAGGGTTTGAAGTAAGGAGTAGACCACACCACCCAATTCCTCATAAAGGGATTTCTTATCATTATATTCATTGATGATGGTAGCGGGCTTATTTTTCATATCACTCAGATGGTGTATTTCTATAACAAGCGATTCCCTACCATGTTTCATCCATACCCACAAAAAAAAGAAGTTGCACACATGGTATACAACTTCTTCACCTTAGCGAATCAAATAACGGTATGATTCTTTTCGCAGTCCTTTGTACAGGATAAATATTTCCCGGGGTTCTTCATTTGGTATCAAGGTCATACGGGGTAATTCATTCAGATGTTTGAATCCTTGCAAACGGAGGGGTTGAAATATTGGGGTTCCAATCCCTACTCCTATATGTCATGATTAATGATTCATAAAGGTGATTGCGTACCCTTTATCGGATTTTCGGCCAACTCCGTTATATCCTAAATCGGAATTTTAAAAAGTGTGGGGACCATACCTTTGTATCCATCCCCACCTTTATTAACTCCAACTACTTTTCGATGATGCTTTGTGTTCTTTATGAGTATATATTTTCTTGTGCTTGTTTCAATGACTCAAATATGGGGGTGGCCCAACCGTTTTTTTCCGTCAATTTGTTGTGTTTTTCCGTCAATATGGTGATGCATTGAGAGATTCAGGTCATGGATTACTGTCAGGCAGTCCTTTTAGGCTTCTTTGACTCACTTTGGAAGAAAGCAAAAAAGAAGCTATGTATTACACATAACTTCTTTATTCTAGTGAATCTTAATGACGGTATGATCCATTTCGCAGTTTTGGTTCGGGATTATTCCATTTGGTTTTGTGGTGTGGATAAAGAGTGGAAAATAAAGGAGGAGTCAAAATGCTGGGACTCTGTACTCCTCCCCAGATATAAATCCAAACTCTCTATATTTTTATATTACTTCTTGATAGTTGGGTACCACCTTACAATGTAACAGTAAGATCACATGTTGTAGTAAAGGCGGAACCTACTACAGTTATGGTTATTGTAGCTGTGTTTCCATTGATTGTACCTGAACCATTAGTGAATTCGCTACCAGAATGCGTAGTATCTTCAATAGTAAAATTGTTAGCATCGGTCATGGTTGCAATTACATCATGCCCTTCATTGTAAATATTGCCGATGATGAACTTTCTGATATCGGTATTACTGGCAGTCATTGTTATATTATAAGTCCAATTAGACCCTTGATCACAATTTTCACTTGCCGAATGTGTACCTAGTAAGACATCTCTCCATACGGTACCACACAATGTACCAGAAGTCCCCTCCGGACAATCACAAGTTCCATCCATACATACGCCATCATTCTGACAGACTACTGCATCGCAAGGATCTACTTCCTCCTCACAAGAGGTGAATATGAATGCTGCTGCTAAAAAGAATGCTACGAATAAGAATTTCATGTTTTTCATAATATTTGAATTTATATAAGTATTGCCTACTCTATTCTGGATTTTCGGCTTACTCCATTGTTATCAATTATTCTTGAAGTGAAGTCTTTCAAATTGACAGGGCCAATACCTTTGTATTCCACCCTGCCACTCTAATTAACTCCAACTACTTATTCATTTCAATTTCATCATCGCCTTTCCGATGATATCGTACAATCGTGTTTTGTTCCTTTCGTTGTACAATACAAATATCAGGAGATGTGGGAGCCTATTTCAGAGCGAAAAGACCCGAATCAGTAAAACAGGTATTTTTACCTATATGGGATGTTAGACAGGGAGATGCTGGATATGAGACGCTAGATATTGAGACGCTAGATGGCTAGACGTTAGATGTATTCTCACTTTGTGAAGAATGAATAATGAATAATGAATAATGAATAATGAATAATGAATATTAATGTAAAATATAGTGGGATGTTGGATTGAGAGGATGTATTGTTTATTTATCCCAGTAATTGGAGGGGTCTACGCTGACGAGTTCTTGCATGATGGCTACGGCTACGAGTCCGGCTGTGTTTCGGCAATTGAGTTTTTGTAGGATATTATTCCTGTGGCCGTCCACAGTACGGGAACTGATGAATAGTTTTTCGCCGATTTCCTGATTGGTGTATTGCTCGCAGATGAGTTGGAGGACTTCCTTTTCCCTAGATGTCAATTGGAGTGTGAATGACGGTT
>JAHDHL010000002.1:395578-411347 GCA_020631355.1 Saprospiraceae bacterium
ATGAGTTGGAGGACTTCCTTTTCCCTAGATGTCAATTGGAGTGTGAATGACGGTTTCGGTATTTTTTTCTTACTGGTCAGATTATCACGAATAATTTTCATGACTTCGGGAGAATAATAAAATCCCGAACCCGCAACGGTTTTTATGGTAGTCTCTACTTCTTCGGGGCTACTGCTTTTCACCATGTAGGCTGCAGCACCCAATTCAAGCATATTAAATACGAATGCCTTTGAAAAATAAGTCGAAAGGACCACCACCTTGATATGCGGATAATGCTCAGCCAGCTCCTTAGCGGTTTCGACTCCGTTCTTTACGGGCATTTTCAAATCCAGGAGTGAAATATCAGGATGGTCTTCCTTATCCATTTCCTTGAGCTGGTCCAATAAATCCTGTCCGTTTCCGGCTTCAAATAATACCTCTACTCCCTCGAAGCTATTCACCAAAAAATTCATTCCCCGCCTAAAGAGGGTTTCGTCATCTGTGATGGATACTCTAATCATGATGCAAGAAAGTAAGTATTGGAATCAATGTAATATTACAGTAGTTGTTCTAAGTCGGTTAACTCATCAAATCAGTAATCATTTCCCTAAACGACATTAGTGTCTTAGTCTGTAGTAAGATAATAAAGTTGTAGGAAAAATTTCCTTTAGCAAGTCCACGGATATCTATTCGGGATTCAATCGGATGTTCACTTCCATACCATCTCCCGGGCTAGAATGATAATTCCAATCCGCATCAATGATACCAATACGACTATCAATACTTCTCATGCCCAATCCCTTGGAATGCTTGCCCGTATCGAAGCCCTTGCCATTGTCCTTATAATATATCTCCAATCGGCCTTGTTCATTGGTACATCTGATACGGAGTTGCTTGGCCTCACCATGTCGAATGGAATTACTTATCAATTCCTGCAGGATACGGAAAACATTCAATTCTATTTTCTTATCCTTTATAAGGAACGAAGTCTTATCAGCATCCATCTCCACTTCCAAGGCGCCTGCTCTTTCATAGGCATCACATAGTTCTTCCAAGGCTTCCACCAAACCCAATTCCTCTAAAACGGGCGGCAATAAATCATGGGAAATCCGCCTTGTGGTCTGGATGGCATCACTGATATTAGCCGTAATGAACCGAATGGAGTCATTCAGCTGCTGTTCATCATTCAGGAGGAATTTCAATTGTTGGGTATGGAGGGAAATGACATTGAGCTTGGAACCAACCTCGTCATGCATATCCTTGGCTATACGACTTCTTTCTTCTTCCTGCGCCATAATGGTATGCTCTATCAGACGCTGCTGGCCCTCCATTTCCTGAAGTAACATTCTTCTCTGGGAAAAGAAATAGAACAGTACGAATGCCACTGCTAGGAATAGCATGATGGCTATGGCTGCTATGACAAGGTAATAGATTTCCTGTTGTTGAACACTTTCCATACGGTCACTAATATTGCAACTTGAAATAAAAAATTGAGACTAATATTTATTATCCATAATTCTCTTGGTGTACCACCTAAAACTCTGAGAAAATAGTCACTAAACATAAATACAAATAGACTTCCAGAATAATAAATCAAAATAGTCGCATTGATAAACAATCTTACTTTCCTTATAATACCATTCTTTATTTTATTCATATAATTTAAAAAAAAGTAAGATAATGAGTATATAATTATAACACATTGAACGAGTGTTTTTGCATAGCTATTAAACCCCCAAATACTCTGCACAAAAACAGAGTTCAATATAATTAAAATACTTACCAGAAATGTTAGTAAACCTGCTAGCCTCTTATTTTTATTATCCAACTTAAAAAAAGACAGATACATTAATGAATAAATTACAAACTCACCTAGAGTATATAGATGCAAAAGAGGTAAGTTATTAATCCCCGTACCCCTTAAACAATATACTATAATCTCTGTAGCTAGATTTAGGAAAAGATAAAAACTCAAAAAACCAACTACTGAAAACTGCTTTTGCCAGTTTACTAGTGAGAATATACATGACAATGCCAATACAAAGAGACCTAGCCAGTATATTATACGTAATAAATTATCCATATCAATATAAAAAGGCCAACCTCATTACAACTACAATGGGGTTGGCATATCTAATAAATAATCTGTCCTAATGACAACTTATCATAAGCAGAAATCTGGGCAAGGATTCACAAAGTCATAATATGTATACGAACCATCCCTCTCCTTGACTTCCCAGATCCCCTTGGGGGTATTGACATTATCACCCATCACACCGAAGTGAAACATAACCTCTGAATCACCATTTGCTCTGGCTTCATCTAATATATCTCTTACCTCATCCATATCAATATGGAATCCATTCAAGCCTGCCTTAGTCGCAGGACTCTTAGTATATGGTGGAAATTTATTTCCATTTTGGATATAATTCGCCTTTAAGCAATCTGCACAATCCTTAGAAATCTCATAACTCGACCCTGAACGACCACAGATAGAAGAACAATCACTACTAGCAGCTCTACCAGTAAGCCCCGATGTTAAACATTGAGTTGGACATGGGTGATTAACATCATAATAACGAGAAGTACCATCACTCATCTTGACTTCCCAGACAGCATCAGGAGTCATGTCATTGTCTCCCATGATACCAAAGTGAAACATGACTCCAGTTTCTGTACTCGTTCCAGCATCATCGTATATGCTTACTAATTCATTTTGATCAACCTTAAACCCCGTAAGTCCTCTATGCCCAGCATTACTTCTGCTGGTAGGAAACATGTGGCCACTGGCTTTATAATTAGCAATTAAGCAAGTAGCGCATTCTTCTGTAATTTCGTAACTGCCTGCAGCGGTACGGCATAAGCTAGTACAATCGGAAACCGAGCTAGGAGACATATCCATATCCATATCGGGTAACGCTATATCTTCTTCAGTGGGAACATTTTCCTCAATGGGTGTAAGGGTTTCTTCTCCACCATCATCCGAATCATCCACAACGATATTACAGGAAGAAAACATGAAAATTAGTAAACAACATAGGAATGTTGTAAAAATGAGTGTCTGTTTCATTTTCAAATGATTTAAACTGTTTAAAAAATCAGCTGGAGTTTGTAAGAGTTGAGAACAAAATAGGTAAAAAGAGGGGAAAAGTGAAATGACATTTTATAGCAGGGGGCGATTTTTGTGAAAGTATTGTTACTTGCCAATCAAACTGACTCTTATTGTCATAATCTAATGCAAATTGAGCTTTGTTCGATTAAAAACAAAAATCCCAAATTCTTGAGGAGATTCAAGAATTTGGGATAATCGAATTCTAATATTCTAACAATACCTATCTACAAATTACCACAAAAATCTGGGCAAGGATTCACAAAATCAAAATAGGTAATATTCCCCTTTTCCTCTACTGCAATAATCGTATGAGGCTCTGATTTATCCTTCATCATACCTAGCATCATGTATACTTCCGCCGCAGAAAAATCCTCTATTGCATCGTGGATTTCTTTCAGTTCCTTGGCTGGCATATTAAATCCTCGCAATGCTTCGCCATTCACCTTGGGGAATTGGGAACCATGTGCCTTGAAATTTGCTACCATGCAGTCATAGCATTCCGAACCTACTTCATAAGAACCGGGATTCAAGGCCTGGCACTTTGTACCACAATCGCCGAAGTCCAAATCCTGGGTAATAACGGACTCTCCTATGTCTTGGGATGTTTCAGTCTGGAAAGAAGTAAAAGAGAAAAGTAAAAAGCCATTGAGCATCAATGACAGAACCAATAACTTGTTCATGGGTAATTGTTTTTATAAATGAAATAGTATTCCATTGGGTAGGCATTCAAATAAACACTTATTTATGACATTTTGTGTCACTAATATGATTGCCCATCAATTTATATGATAAGTGATATCAATGATTAAGCTCGTCCTTGTATTGTCTGAGATGATTCGTTTCTACGACTCCGTAACATCATCAATCCTCTATACTTCCGGGGTGTTCCTCATTTTCCTCGAATAGGGACTCATCATAATCATCTGCCCAAAACTTACTATTGAGGGCACCGAACTTGGCCTTATCTTTTTCCACGCTACCTGTGGACGGAGGGAACACGTAACCTTTTTTCTCATAACAGGCCTTGATTTCCTTGACTTCCCTGATGGCCTGTTCCGTATCTGCCTTGAGTTTTGCATCTTTCTCCTTAGGAAGATATCGCTCCGCAAAAACATAATAATGGAATGTTCGCAATATCCAGAAAGTAATCAAATATTCATCCACCATACCGAATGTGGCGGATTCTCCCCGCCTGAATTGAGTGTACTTGAAAACGGGGTCGTCATCATGTGAATCGTAGTGTTTATTGGGGAAAATGCAAAAGTGATGTGCGAATATTTCCCTTATGCATCTCCTATAGTGTATGTATCCATCAGCATTGAGACCATAAGCCTTGGACCTTTCATCCACGACTGATGCCCTTAGGTCACCGATATCTCTTCCTCCTTGGAATTCGGGATCCAGACAGTGCTGTAAGGCATGAATGTATTCATGCACAACCATCAGTTCTATCATATTGTGATAATGGAAGTTGGGATAGTCGTAGTATTTATCACCTTTCTCATTCCTGGGAATCAGGGTTCCTCTGTTATCCCCGGGAAAACCACCCCAATGGCCTGCTTCATAATAAGGAAAATTAATCTGGGTCTCACCCTCCACAAAAAGATAAGTGGGCGAAAGCCTTATTTCGTTCTCCTCCTCATACTTATCAATGAATCCATCATAGACTTCCTTGGGCAATTCGAGATTCCTTTGGAATCCTGCGCCATTCCTGATGTAAATATCCCCCATTCGCTTTCTGAAAGGCCTCTTGTTCAAATCATTATTATTATCAATCATGATTCTTTCCTTATTGCTGTCCGTATCGGCAAAGTCAAACATCAGTCCCATTTTCTTGTGTTCGAAGATGGCATTGAATATTACCCCAGCATGTGCTTCCAACTCCATCTTTCCAGCCTCAGGTGTTTTGTGGTATTCCAGCATCATACGGTCCAAGCGATAGTAGAATTTCATTTGCTCCGAACGTATGACCAATGCCTCATGGATATAAAGCCGTCTGGTGCCTAGTGATTTCCAATTGATATCAAAGGCTTCGCCCTCTAGTAGGAAATAAAAACCATTATCCTTTAAGATTCGGCTTTTGTCCCCTCTCGGATCATCATCCACCTTGAGGTGCTGAGCCAATTTGATGTATTTGTATTCCGTATCAGGTTTGAAGAATACCTTGTAATCAACATCCTTTGCATTCAAGGGATTATAGATATTTGAGGGTTCGCTGTGGGTGTAGAAACCTCCGATTTTCTTGAAATTCTGCTTGGTGAGCTTGTTTTGCAGTACAGTCCTAAAATGAATGCCTGCCTTTGAACAGACTTGTTCAGGGTAATCATATCCATAATGGGTATGCGATTCCGTCCGATCTACCCATTCGCCCTGTGCATCCGAATGTCCATGATGATGATCCGGGGATGGGTCCGGAAATGGACTGTATATATTGAACTTATCCTTGAATTCAAACATGATCTTAATTTTTGTACGGTCCCTCTGTTAGGGTTTGGTATTGAAGCAAAAAACTATCGAAAGCCTTTTCTAATTTTTCTTCATCCGTGACGCTGATTTTCTCTCCCAGTATTTTATTCGAATACTCGGCTATCAATACATTCCCTCCCGCTTTATATCCCGTAAGCCCGGCCATACTCAGGATGAATACATCATTCTCGGTCAATCTTGAATCGTATTCCCTTAATGCCTTTCTTATTTTTTGGATGTGATGCTTTTGCATTTCGTGGTGCTGCTTATCCAAACTCACAATGGTTTGGAAATCATCCAATCCGAAATCATAGTGCAGATTCGCATGCACGGCTTCATGGATCAGATTAATGGCCCTACCCAAATCGTTCAGTTTCCGATTTCTTTTATTATCAAAAAAATCAGAAATGATATGGAGTTTGGCTTTCATGCCCTCATTCTTCATGAAATGTTTGAACAGTGTTTCGAATAACGCAGTATGATTGGCTGCATATTCATATTTGGACAGGTTCACTGTTGTACTCGCAGTAGCATTTTCAGAATGTCCCCTCCCGTTGGTGGACTGTAGGGTGTAACTATATTTCTTATCCTTATCATAGGGCGTAATGAGTTCGAGGTATGTCGCACTCCTCTTTCTAAGTATCTTGTAGACCTTTTCCCATGTGGAATTTTTCCAACCATTTCCTTTCTCTACCTTATAATAGGTCGTTTCGGGATAAGCCTCTGTGGTTATCGTTTTTGTGGGTGCCCAATCAAAGCGGCTTTCTGTTCCGAATTTGTCTCCGAATTCAAACATGTTGCTCAATATTTTATTGGATAATCCCCTCCTGCTGCAAGTAGCAGAAGGGGATTGAACCAGAATTCATGAATTACTCCCCAGAATCATCATCCTTAGCCTCCAGCTTATTGTCACTTGGCAGGATGCCGGTATGACCCTGCATATCATCACAGCATGGCAATCCTTGATTCTTGAGATAAACCGTATCGCCCTGGATGAGTGTCAGTGACGATGGCACACTTGTTTTCCAAGGATCACCTACGGGATCTCCCACGGGATCATTCAGTTCATTCACTACGGAAACATACAGTGGATCATCAATCTGTGGCGGCTCACCATCAAACCAAGGTGTTCCTGTGGCGATGTAGTAAGCTACCGCCTTTTCGAATCCCTCCCTTACAGGTACCAGTACCCGTGCCATTCCTGACTTCAGGAATTTTTGGAATTCATTATCCGGTGTATCCTCATTATGCAGCATATCTGCCCAATCACACTGACCTGCCCAATAATAAGGGTACATATTATAGGAACTCAATGACCAAAAGAATGATTGTTCCAGAAACTTCACAAAGGATGAGTAGGTATCCAGATTATTCATATTACTAAGTACGGGTACGGATTCACAATCCTTATCATCACTACACTTTGAGGTAGAATAGAACTCCTGACAGCGACTCACTGATGTATGTTGTAATAACATTTCTATACAAAGGCGCTTGAGTTCCGTATTGATGATTTCCTTGTACTGTCCGGGATTCTTGTATTGGTTGGGGTCATACAAGGATGCATCGGTATCCCCTGTACCACCAGCCAATTGTGAAGCGGCCAAAGCTGCATCGTAGGCATCCAGTTCATCCTGATAGGCACGCATGATGGCATTGTAGGTATCCTTTTGCCATTGTACGAAAGAGGTTGGTTTGAGTTTGAACCTGAAGTTGAGGTCCAGATGGTATAGCCATCTGACATGTGAGCCGTACAGATGTACATCCACTGCCGTCTCGAAACCCAAGCCCTGCTTGTCATCCACATTTCCTGCCACATCTTCCTCATGTACGATTCTGGAGGCAAAAGATCTGTCATCCACTATCCTGACCTGTCCACTACTGTTCTTCAGGGTAACCTGGAACTTGGCGTAGGGTTTCCAAAACGGATTATGAACCCTGATTTTCCAATCTGTCTTATTGGATTGGGAAGTAGGAATAACAGCTTCGAGGTAGTAATCAGGAGCTAGTATGGTCCCGAACTGGTAAGTTCTGGTTACTTCATTCTTATTTTCCTTAGCCCAGTCGAAAGCATCATTGATCATTCCGATTTCCATGGTATCATATAGGGTATCGGCCTTGGGTTCCTCATAATCGGAGACCTTGTACTTATTGATATAATTCATGTAAGTATCCCGCTTGATATCATTCCAAGATTTCAAACCCGGATGATCTGGCTTGTCCGGTAAATCGGGTCCGTCGGTATCGTCTTCCCTATTACCGGGTAGTGTTTCGACATACAACTCTGATGGTTTAGGTATCATGAATTCATAAAGCATCCCCTTACCATAGTTGATAATGCGATTCTCATAGACCTTATCGACCCATCTGAAGACACCGGAGACATGGCTGTCACCTCCCCTATTATCAAAACCGTGCTTGTTGGTTTCCTTGAATTGCTTAATCAAGGTAGCCGTCCTCTTTTCAAAGCTACGGTTCCTAATGGATTCGGATGCACTGTCGGTTACTTCCTTGGAAAAGGATTGGGAATTCTTAGAGGATTGGGATTGGGAATTGGAAATACTCATATCCGCATTAATACTGGCATACCAAGGCCCTTCCTTGCTTCCATATGAGACTGTGGTCCCCAAACCGAAATCGAAATTCCTTTCCAAAGTCTTGCTTACTTCCTTGTTCCAATCATTTTTCTCAACGGACGTGGTATCGTTCTTTTCTATTGTTTCTGTTTCATTCTCTTGGGTATAGCTATTCTCACTTCTTTCTAGGAATTCGGTACTTTTCTCCTTGTATTCCCTAGCCATGATATTCTCAATATGGGAGATTTCCCCGGGGACATAGCAACATAATTTTTGCTCTACCCTCATCAAATCCGCCCATCCAAGTTTGAGGATACCATTCATATCCTTGATGTTCCTACCTGCTTGGGTGTTCTTCTCATTCTTATGGGTTTCGGAATTGAATTGTCCGACCCAAAGATCATTCTTACCTGATACCGTTTTTTCGATTACGATACTATCACCCGTATTCAACTCTATCCTTATGCGATACTGTATGGAATTGGCACGGTCGAGTTTGGGAATATTCGCGAATTCATTCTCCAGGAATAGTAATCGTCCCTCATTCCCAATCAAATTGAATGCCTTGGACTTGATCCACTTGTTATAGATGAACAGGCTCACTTCTGCCTTTTCTACGAATGACTTGGCTTCCGGTACCACAACACTCAGGTATAGCATATCTCTCTCTACATCCAAGGAGAGCGCATAACCATTCTTATACCTATTCTTCAGGGCAATTGGATTCCCATTGGCAATAATATTCTTTTTCCATTTCAGATTGGAAAAGGATGCGACATACTGCTTCTCCTTGATTATTCCGTTCAGCTTTCTTTGTAAGAATATATAATCCGTATCGAGTAATTCATTTTGGTCGATATAGCCCAATTCCGTATCGTCAAGTTTTTCCTTGAGGAATTCCGAGGATGCAAACCCCATGAATTCGAAGTTGAATGGAGGGAAAAGATATGGAGGATAGACAGTGTCCGTCAGGGATTCCGTCTGGATACTTTCTGTTTGGTACCTTTCTTTCTCAGCATTCTTTTTTTCCTCTAATCCATTCTTTTCCTCCTTCCCCAATGATGCCTCATACTCCTTGATATTATTCTCTATCAGGATGGTATGGGCTTGCATCTCTTTCTTAAGGAATGCTTCTTTCTCTTTGTTATATCCAAGATATAACTTATCCAATTTTCTCAATAAATCACCAAGAAAAGTGATTTCCTTACGAGCCAAAGCGGCAACGTGTGCCCGTTCCAGATCCGCTAGTTCCTTTATGCTCAGTCTCCTTTCGGCCTTGGAGAACTGAATCTGATGAATCGTATCGTCCTCCTTATTCTTTCCCCGTTTCTTTCTCGTTGCAATGATGGATTTATCATGGTATCGCAAGGAAGCGAAGCGAAATAATGGTTCATACAATTCCAATGATGTGGATACTTCCTGAGCTTCGAACAATCCAACCAATTCCTCTAGCTTACCATTATCAAAGCCCTCCACTTCGTTTAGTTGTTTCAGGTTGGTATAACTACCAATCATCGCCCTGATTTCTATTATTCTTTCGGCCAGTTCCATCGGTATGATCAATCCACTGTATCCATTTGGAAAATATTTTGACAAGTAAATGGGCGAGCCAAAATCCTGGGGATTCTTGGCATTATTCAAAAAATCCAATATTAGGATTGTAATTTCCGGGCTTATATCCTGCCCTGTAATCTTGCTCATGATTCAATTCATTAAGGTTGAGATAAATATTAATTGATTGGGATGGAAAGCATGAGTACATTGGGTGTTTATCGTGTTCAATCATGCTTCCTTTAATCATCCCAGTCCAAAGGAGATTACTGGAATCATCCTCTTTTCACATAGCAGTTCATCCAAACTTAATTTTGTTACCCAATACTGATAATTGATAGGATAGTATCAGACAATGGCTGTGTAGCAGTAGCATAATACTTACTAAAACGAAGAAGCCTGGCCAGAATTACGATACACAGGGAATTCCCAAGGGATTTCGTCCAGCAACAACTCAACGGTTTCCATAAGAAATAATCGATATTCCTTATCTTAACTCCACCATTGCCTAACCTATAATCCTATATTTTGAAAAGGAGAACATTCATACGGAAAACATCTCTGAGTTCCTTGGCCCTACTCATCGGAACGGACATCGTTTTTGGTTCCAATATGCCAGAGGATTATGTCCCGCTTGCATTGCATGAGAATGATCCGTTCACTATGTTCAAGAAGAACAAGGACATGGTCTTGCTAAATGACCGTCCTTGGAACATGGAGGCCCAAGCCCATCTATTGGATGATGATATTACACCCAATTCCTGCATGTTCATCCGTAATAATGGACATGTTCCTGAAAAGATCAATCCCTACACTTGGAAACTGACGATTGATGGAGAATCCGTTAAGCATAAGAAGACGTATAGTTTAGCGGATTTGAAGTCCAAATTCAAGCAGCATACCTATCAACTGACTTTGGAATGTGGTGGCAATGGTAGAAGTGAATTCGACCCTCCTGCCAAGGGAAACCAGTGGACTATCGGTGCCGTGCATTGTGCCCAATGGACCGGTGTACGCCTAAAGGATGTCTTGGAGGATGCTGGCATCAAATCCGATGCTGTGTATATTGGTTATCATGCCGTAGACGAGCATCTGAGCTATGACCCCAATAAGGAGCCCATCTCCAGAGGATGCCCGATGTCCAAGGCATTGATGGATGAAACCTTATTGGCATTTAGGATGAATGGTAAGGATATTCCGTTGGTTCATGGATACCCGCTCCGATTGGTAGCCGGAGGGTGGCCTGCTTCGGTATCCGGTAAATGGGTGAATCGAATCAGTATTCGAAACAAGGTACACGATGGAACAAAAATGAAAGGCTCGGCCTATCGAATCCCTTGCAAACCTGTTGCACCGGGCACAAAGGTCAAGGATGAGGATATGTGTATCATCGAATCCATGCCTGTGAAATCCTTAATTACCTATCCCAGGTCCGGAGCCATGTTCAACCTATCAAAGGCATTGACCATCCGGGGCCATGCCTGGGCCGGAGAATTGGAAGTATCCAGTGTGGAGTACTCCATTGACTTTGGATCGACTTGGAAATCATGTACATTAAAGAAGCCCGTCAATCGGCTCGCCTGGCAGAGATTCTCTGCTACCATTCGATTCTCCCAAACGGGTTATTACGAGATTTGGGCCAAGGCTACGGACAGTCAAGGAAAATCACAACCCATGCTATTGCCCGGTTGGAATCCCAAAGGGTACCTGAACAATGCTTGTCATAGGATTGCAGTAAAGGTAAAATGATGCGAAAGGACCGTCCTACATATCCCGAAACCCGGAAACTCTATCGTTGGATGTATGGTTTGGTAATGATCTTGGTGTTACTAGTAAGTGCATTCATTTCGATGAATATCTTTTTTCCCCATTGGTTATACCAATCCGAAACTATCATTACGAGTTCCGAAACCAATAGTGATGGGGATGCTGATAAAATTGAGAATGGAATCCATGTCAGAACCGGGCTGATTGATGCCGAGGGGTTGATGGTTGTGGTACAGAACTGCACCAGTTGCCACTCTGCTTCCTTGATTACACAGAATCGGATGACGGAAGAACGTTGGAATGAAACCATCAAATGGATGCAGGAAACGCAGAATCTCTGGGAACTGGGCCCTAATCAAAAAGTAATTGTAGATTATTTGGTAACGAATTATCCTCCTATGAAAAAAGGGAGGCGTATGGTTCTAAAAGATGTAGATTGGTATGAACTGGAGGATTAATATCTGTTGCTGTTTTCTTTTCTTTTCTGCTTGCATCACTGATATCCCGGATGAGGTAACGGCACACACTAGCCCTTTCCTTATCGAGGCACAGGAACTCAAGGAAATCCACCAGAAAGCCCATGTCCGTATATTGGATTTCAGGAAAAAGGAAGACTATGAAGTCGGGCATATCCCCGGAGCCATTCAAATATCACGGAAAAAGATTATGGATACTTCCTTTGAGTACGGTGGTATGCGAGCCTCTAGAAAACAACTGGAAACCTTATTGGGTTATTTCGGTATCCGATATGGTGACCTCATTATCATCTATGATGACAAAGGCCTCTGTAATGCGGCCCGATTATGGTGGATGCTCCGGAATTACAATTATGAGAAAGTAAGGATGCTTCATGGAGGATTGGAATCATGGGAAGCCATCGGAGGAGAAGTCTCAACAGACTTACCTATGGTACAACCCAGCCAATTCAGATTCGACCTCAAACCCCGCTTGGAGTTCCTAGCTGAAAAAAGCCAAGTCCTGGATGCCATTGAAAACGAAACACTCCTACTCGATACCCGTACATTGGAAGAATATTCAGGAAAGCGGCAAAAAAAAGGTGCTTACAAGGGCGGTAGAATCCCCACGAGCCTAAGGATAGATTGGGCGGAAGCCATACACTATGATGGGGACATGCGCTTCAAATCCAAGGAGGAATTGGAAAAAATCTATGGCTTGATGGGTGTCCCAAAGGATGCTCCTATTATTGCCTATTGTCATAGTGGTGTTCGTTCAGCCCATACGACTTTTGTGCTTACGGAATTATTGGGATATAATAATGTCCGCAATTATGATGGTTCTTGGACGGAATGGAGTTTCCATGAGGACTTACCTTGGGAACAGGATAGTTTGACGGTTATTCTTCAATGACCTAAACCCTCTGGGAGCAATAATACAGGAGGTTGATGCTTATCGAAAGTAATCTCATCCAAATGGCCCATCATTGTTCTATCCCTTGTAATCAAATGTAGGTGGAAATTGGTATCATGGTGGGTAAAAACACCATGATGGTGCTTGGAATAGAAGCCTACGATATCTACCTCTGTCTCACCTAGGGGATATTTGACCTGCCCCGCATGAGCTTCCTTGGGTGAACTGACCGTTGCTCCGTCTGCCAGATTCTGAATATGAATGAGAGCAGAGGCAATCGTGCCTTTCATCCTAAAAACGAAAGGTACATCCACTTCCAAGGTCAACTTAGTGATGTATTCTTCCAAATCAGACAGGTTGGATATGTCTGATGGAATTACGGACTCTTTCCATTGTTCTTGGTGGGTATATACAAAGAAAGGGGCACTGGCTTTTTCTTCTACCCTGACTTCCATCGTCGAATCCGAAACGACCCGAGAGACATAGGTTGTCCCATCCATTATCAATAATTCTCCCTTGAGGTATGCCAATGGACCAATCCCGTACAATCCTTTCTCATTGCTTATGGTATCCAAATCGATCTTACTATACAATTCCCCTTTCCACATCACGTTCTTCATGGCACTTACAATCCGGATGCCGCCTAAATCCTGTTTAGTATCGGAGGTGCGACAAGATGATAGGATGAGGATGCATGATAGGAGAAGTAATGGATTCATTTTCATCATTATCCAATTTCTAAGATAAAAAAGCCTTGTTACCCAATACAGGAACAAGGCAGAGCACCATCAAAATTATCAAATTCTAATCTAAATCTCCCATCACTACGGGCTATGTCCACATCATCATGCCTATAATGGATTGCGTATTAATACGAATCCCATTTTATTCATCACTATTTCCATGAATCAAATCTATCTGGTTCCCTTACTTTATAATGTTGATGGACAGACATAATCCGACACAGATACCCCTGCTTCCTTGATGGCCTTGAAGCCACCCGTTATATCCACAATGTGATGTATTCCCCTTGATTTCAGAATAGACGATGCTATGACCGAACGATAACCACCGGCACAATGCAAGTAGAAGATTTTATCAGGTAATGAAGCCAGATGGTCATTCAGGTTTGACAAAGGAGCATTCACTGCTTCAGGAATATGGCTGGATATATACTCAGATGGTTTTCTCACATCTATGATATCCATATGGCCCTCTGTCATGCGTTCCCTCAATTCAGTAGCGGTGATAGAAGCTAGTTGGTCGGTTTCCTTTCCTACCGCTTTCCAAGCTATGATACCACCGTCCAGATATCCCAGAACATTATCAAACCCTACACGGGATAATCTGGTGATTGCTTCTTCCACCTTATCCTCATCCACCACCAAGAGTATCGGTTGTGTCACATCCTGAATCAGGTCGCCCACCCAAGGAGCGAAACTTCCATTCAAGCCGATGAATATCGATCTGGGAATATGCTCCCTTACATAATCATCCTGATGTCTGACATCCAGTACCACTGCCCCTATTTCATTAGCTGCCACCTCGAATTCCATAGGAGAAAGAGCATGCTGCCCCTTGGCCAATATGCTATCAATGGATTCATAGCCCTCCCTATTCAACTTGACATTCAAAGGAAAATAAGCCGGAGGAGGTAGAAGCCCATCAGTTACTTCCTTGATGAATTCCTCCCGAGTCATATCCGAACGAAGCGCATAATTCATTTTCTTCTGATTCCCCAGCGTATCTACCGTTTCTTTCATCATGTTCTTACCACAAGCCGAACCAGCACCATGTGCCGGATAGACAATGACATCATCGGATAAGGGCATGATTTTATTACGCAAACTATCATATAGGATAGAAGCCAAATCTTCCTGTGTCATATCAGCAGCCTTTTGTGCCAAATCCGGTCTGCCCACATCTCCTAGGAATAAGGTATCTCCTGAGAAGATAGCATGGTCGTTTCCATCTTCATCCTTAAGTAGATAGGTCGTACTCTCCATCGTATGACCGGGTGTATGCAGTGCCGTAATCGTTATGTTCCCTAATTGGAAAACCTGGCCATCCTTTGCTATGGTCGCCTTGAAATGAGGATTCGCATTGGGACCATATATAATGGGAGCACCTGTCTTTTCGGATAGTGTTACATGTCCACTTACGAAATCTGCATGGAAATGGGTTTCGAAGATGTATTTGATGAATGCCCCATTTATTTGAGCCCTATCGATGTAGGGTTGTATCTCCCGCAAAGGGTCGATGATGGCAACTTCCCCATCACTTTCGATATAATAGGCTCCTTGAGCCAGACAACCAGTATATATCTGTTCTATTTTCATTGTATCCCTATGATTAATGGTACAAAGATGAGGGAGTCACTTTGTATCGGGGGTAACTTTTGTTACGATGAGAGATTGTATGTGAATGGAAAACCCACAAATGGGAGAACATGTATCACTCTCAATATCGCTGTGCGATTATCTATAGTTTCGGATGTAGAATCTGAAGGATTATTTGATTTAGAAATTGACAGAATACATCGAGAGCATGATTTTAGTAAGGGCAAAAGGGGATAGAAGCCACTTTGTTGTTGCTATATTTTGCCCTTTTAGACTTTTGTGAAAATCAAAGAAAAGTTATACTCTGACATTATCTCTAAAATGAAAATTTTAATCATTCGGTTGATGAATAAATTTATCCATTTCTGAATTATATGAAAAGACCTCTATATCCTTAAAGTAATTTTTAAGATTTTCTATTTCTTCTTTTGATGTCACTCTTAGTACCAATAGGTTTTTAACAGTTCTTGAACAGGCAACATAAAATAATTTCTGACTTCTATTTTTAGTAACTACTTTATCTGTGTTAGGGTCAAAAATGAGACCAAAATTGTATTTCGTAAATTGGCGGTGTATCAAATGTAAGGCTGAAGAATTAAAAGGAGCAACTC
>JAHDHL010000129.1 GCA_020631355.1 Saprospiraceae bacterium
ATGCACAATTGATTCCATTTCAAGGAAAGGAATATTTTGTGAATGGGATCAATGTGCCTTGGATCAATTTTGGGTGGGATTTTGGAGAGCATCACGAATGGGGAGTTGGGTATGAGCCGATGGAATTTGAGGCCATATTCGCTGACTTAGCGGCCAATGGAGTGAATTGTATTCGTATCTGGCTTCATTGTGATGGTCGGGCGAATCCTGAGTTTGATGAGAATGGATATGTGAGTGGTTTGGAGCCTTCATTCTTTGAGCATTTAGATGATTTTTTTGATAGAGCAGAAGCGCATCAATTGATGGTGATACCTGTATTATGGTCGCATGATTTGCTGATGAATCATCGAGAGAATGCGGGTCAATATGCAGGTATGCATAAGGACTTAATCACTGATGCTGCCAAGACCGATTCCTACCTTCAAAATGCACTCATTCCTATGATAGAGCATTATAAGGACCAATGCAACATATTAGCTTGGGAGCTGTTTAGCGAGCCTGAGTGGTGCATGAAGGGGCGCTTGTTTAGTCCTGCTGACCAAAAGGTGGAAGTCCATAAAATGCAAACCTTTATTGCTAAGATGATACAGACGATCCGTATGTATAGTGATCAGATGATTACGGTCGGTGCGGCACTTCCTTTAGAAGATGATACGGGGGAGCTAAACTACTGGCATGAGGCCAATTTTGAGTTATTGGGTTTTGATTGCTCTCAAGTGTATTTGGACTTTTACACCTTCCATTACTTTGATTGGATGAGTAATGGTAATTCCCCTTTTAATAATCCTGCCAGTCATTGGAATCTGATGCGGCCTGTATTGGTGGGGGAATGCTCCTTAAAAGGGACGGAAGAAATTAGATCGTCTTTGGATCATTGTTTTGATACAGGTTATGCAGGTGTCATGATGTGGGCTTATAATGATGTGGATGAGTACAGTGATTGGGTGAGTTATGAAATTCCTATTAAAGAGTTCTGTGAGGCTAATCCTACAAGCATTCTTTATGAAGCGGATTGTGATTATGAGGCCGCAGAGCCAATGGAGCAATTGTGCAATTTATATCCAAATCCTTTTAGAGAAAATTTGCAGATTTTTTATCATTTAAAGGAGGGTGCAAACTTGCAGCTAGTATTATATGATTTGGCTGGGCAATTAGTGAGTACTCATGCTATTGATGGGCATTTGTTGGATACTTCGAACTGGGGAAGTGGGGCTTATGTGGCGGTTTTGTATCGTTTGGAGGATGGGGTGAA
>JAHDHL010000130.1 GCA_020631355.1 Saprospiraceae bacterium
TGATAATGTGGACAATCAGTTTCAATACTACCTGGATTGCCACAAGTCCCTGAAATAATATCAATTTCTGCAAGGTCAAAATCAGGAAAAACAGTGACATTAAGGGTCATCTGTTGCGGGTTGGCGGGAATGTTTCCTCCATCACAATTGGCAATAGCATTGAAGGTGAAAATACGCGGTTCACATCCGAGTTGGGTAGGTAATGCAAAGGAGGTATTAGCTTGAATACCTGTAATGGTTCCAGTTGATTCAACAATGGTAAAATTGGCATCTAAGGTGCCGTTTTCGCCAAAATCTCCTGTAATGGTGATCATATCACCCCCACACCCTTCATTATTACTAACGGTAATGAATGGATCACTAGGGCAACTTGTTGCACAAGCATAGGGAACCTCAATAGGTTCATTGGAGAAACAAGTGGTGGTATTAGGATCACCATTATAACTATAAGAAATCAACCACTGATCGATACCACTATCGCCCTCTTCAGGATTTGTAGCACCAGCAGCAGGTGGTTGAATAGCATAATGTGGGCAATCAGTTTGAATAGTTCCTGCGTTCTCACAAGTTCCCGAAGTAATATCAATTTCCGAAAGGTCAAAATCAGGGAAAACAGTGACATTAAGTGTCATCTGTTGTGGATTGGCAGGGATGATGCCTCCATCACAATTGGCAATAGCATTGAAGGTGAAAATACGCGGTTCACATCCGAGTTGGGTAGGTAATGCAAAGGAGGTATTAGCTTGAATACCTGTAATGGTTCCAGTTGATTCAACAATGGTAAAATTGGCATCTAAGGTGCCGTTTTCGCCAAAATCTCCTGTAATGGTGATCATATCACCCCCACAACCTTCATTATTACTAACGGTAATGAATGGATCACTAGGGCAGCTAGTCCCACAAGCATAGGGAATCTCGATAGGCTCATCAGTAAAACAGGTAGTTGCACTAGGATCACCATTATAGCTATAAGAAATCAACCACTCATCAGTACCACTATCGCCCTCATTAGGAACGGTACCTCCACCAGCGGGAGCCTGAATATCATAATGTGGGCAATCACTTTGAATAGTTCCTGCGTTTTCACAAGTTCCTGAATTAATATCAATTTCCGAAAGGTCAAAGTCAGGGAAAACAGTGACATTGAGTGTCATCTGTTGCGGGTTGGCAGGAATGCTTCCTCCATTACAATTGGCGATAGCATTGAAGGTGAAAATACGCGGTTCACATCCGAGTAGACTAGGTAATGCA
>JAHDHL010000084.1 GCA_020631355.1 Saprospiraceae bacterium
ACAAACCCATAATAAACACCGTTTATTATGGGTTTTCTCATACTACAACACCCTCCGTACTAATTTCCATTAACCAATCCAAAGCGATTGTATTTTTGTTTCCACTGATGGCATCATGGATTCTTTGTCTTTTCTCGAGGAAAACCGATTTGGATAATCTTGGTCGTTGCTCTGAAAGTTGCGCCAGTTTTGTAGTGTGGCGAATCAGGTTCTTGTAAAGTTTTTTCTGATAAGCAGAGATTTTCTTATTCCTTAGGATATAAATTCTGAATGTGTCCAGTAGATTGAATAATAACTCGAATTCTCCTAGGGCATAATAGGTCTTGATAAGGATGACATGTGTGTTCAAATGGTAATAAACGTCGGAAAATTGTACATCCCTAAGTACCGAAAGCGTTTCTTCATGATTTCCGATGGTATTGTAAAAGGAAGCCAAATTGAATTGATAGGCATTTTCCCTAGCGTGGGGTTCGAGTTTCTCCTTGTAACTTTCAATGAAATGCTTTGTCCATTCTATCTTTTTCAACCTACAGCCTGCGGTTATGATATTCTTGTATTCCCATTCAGAAAGATATCCGTTCTTGAAAATGATACCATTTTTCAGAATGGCCTGATACAGTTCGAACAGTTGGGAAAGGAAATCCCTATTGCCCTTGTTGATTTGTTTGACTGTGAAGTTCTGGAGTACGGCATAGATATCTTTTTGGTATTCCAACTTCATATTCCCCTGTACCTGAAGGATCAATTCCTTAATTTCAAAAAATAAGCCCTGGTTCTCATCCCTAATCATCATATAGGAAAGATAATAAAGGTGTAGGGTAGGATGATAATCCAATAATTGTTTCTTTTCGGAGATATATTGAATCAGTATATCATACAATGTAAAGTCATATTCCCCCTCAATGACATTCTTCCTGGTTTGCATATCACAGCCCAATCTGAATTTTTCCACCAGAAAGAAAATATCAAGACTGTTATCCTTATTTTTTAATGCCAATGGGTCCGTTCGCTTCTTTCTCTCCATCTGATAGGCATCGGAAAGCTGATGAATCCGATACTGTTCTAGCGCATTCGGACTTTTTGAAAGGGAAAGTTGTAATTCCTTTTCAAGGTATGTATCCAATTTTTTCTCTTTGAGGAATTGGAGTATAGGGAGATTCGGTGCAATATCCGGAATCTCTTTTTCCATTGATATGAACGTTTCGAATAATCGCATCAGATATGATAAAACATTGCTGACCTTTTGTGTATCATATTCCTCATCAGGATGGATGGATGCGAAAATCCCCTTACGGGTAATGGATGTTTCTTTTTTGAGATGCTTATAAATGTATTCGAATGCTTCAACAGTTCCCTGATGCTTGTTGAAATATGGGGAAAGGATAAAGGATTTGAACCGATTCAGTTCATAGATATCAAGGGATTTTAGGTATTGAATGATTCTGATTTGTTTCATTTAATACAGTATTTGATATACTAATTTAGATTAAAAAATTGAAAATCAATAATATATATCATTAATTGTGTTTAAACATTTTACAGAATTTATAATATTTGTACTTTAATAAACAGCTATTCATCCCGAAATTTGACTCAACAAATGAAATGAAATGAAACTAGTTAATGTATTCCTCGTCACAATCGCCTTGTGGGCCAGTGTTCCACTGCTTGTGATGGGGCAGGATTGCTCCAATTTTTGTGTTTGGCCCGGAGATGCCAATAATAATGGAAAAGCCAACCATTTTGATGTATTACAATTGGGTATCGCCTACGATGCCACGGGCATATTCAGAGCCGATAACAGTGTAGGATGGTCTGCTAAGGAGGCCGACGACTGGACTGGTTCGTTCGCAACGAACAATGCCAATTTCAAACATGCGGACTCCAACGGTGATGGCTTCATTGATGAATTTGACATCTTTCCGATGGGAGATAATTTCAATGAGGAACATGCCTTGTTCGATGGTACTCCCGAGGGGAATAACATCCCAGGACTGGACCTTACCGCCACACTTAACCAAAACAACTATTCGGATGGTCAGACGGCTACCATTACGGTTTCCCTAGGAACGCCTGAGAATCCGATTACGGATTTGATAGGATTGGCCTTTTCCATTGAGATTGATACGGAGTATGTCCAGCAAGTCATTGAACCGGTTACTTGGGAATTCGGATTGATTGGCCCTGAAGCGGATTTGTTATTATTTGATAAATGGGAACCGGGAATCAGTGATGCCATACATTTTGCATTCGCAAGAACGAATGGTATCCCAGTTAATGGTTATGGTCCGATTCTCACAATAGAAGTCATCATCATAGATGATTTATCATTGAGATATAGCGAACCGCAACCCTATGAAATCAAGATTAAGGATGTTCTTGGTATTGATATCAATGAGACTGACCTATTGGTAACCAACCAAGGGGACGAGGCCACATTACTGTTGACCTCAAGTACAGAGTCGTTGGAACAGATTAATGCCAAGGTAATGCCCAATCCTTTTGAGGACGAGATACATATCCAAGGGATTGATGCAGACGATATGAATCAGATTAATATTCATGATGCATTGGGTCGTTTGGTCTTGAGTCAGGGTAAAGGAACTTCAACCTTGCAGACAGGCCACCTGCCACCGGGATTATATATAATGCACATCCAAACAGATAATGGAAATTATTCCCAGAAAATTGTAAAGCAAGAATAAGGTTTTGGTACCAGTCTATACATCGGAATCATACCGTTTATATAGCCTGAGGCAGATTTTTATTACAAAGAACTAGTTTCATTTTTCCTCCTCCCTTTGCCAACGTGATGAAGCTTCCTAGTAGCAATTGCTACTAGGAGGAGGAGGATTTCTTTGTACTAATTATTCACTTTTAATCTAATTACAATGAAAAATTTAAATGTCATTCTAGCCCTTTTAGCACTTGTATTTATTATCCCAGCTTGTTCTGAAGACGGCGATGGATCCGGAGGGACGGATGTGGTTGTGCTTCCTGAGACCATTGGCGGTCAATACACATCTGACTTGGTTCTGGTGAACCGGGTTGCCGATCCGAATCTTCCCGATTATTATGTAGATGAATATATTTCCGTTCATGGTGGAGCTACTTGCACAATTGAGCCTGGAGTTGTTATTGAATTTGCAAGTAATACAGGTTTTCAACTGGGCTTGTATTCGGACGGAGGCTCCGGAGAGGGTATACTCATTGCAGACGGAACGGCTGCCGAACCCATCACTTTCAGGGGAGAGGAAGATATTCCGGCTTTTTGGAGTGGTATTCTCATCGGTTGTAATTCTGCTGATATAAGGAATGTGATGAATCATTGTATCGTAGAGCATGCAGGAGCAACTTCCAATGGTTACGGTATTCGGGTTGCACATTGTACGAATGGTAACGTAGGCTTACTGAGCCTGACGAATTCCACTGTAAGGGATACCAGAGGGGTTGGTTTGAAAAGTGAGGGACGTACAGGATTGAATATCTTTTCGAATAATCAATTCTTAGGGAATTCTGAGGAGGCCATCGTCGTGCATGCCAATGATGTTAGCCATATGGATGGCCAAACCCAATTCATCGATAATGGTGTTGATGGTGTCACTACAGCATTCCAATATGTAGACGATAATCAAGTGCATACATGGCCCAGATTATCCTCTGGGGCATATTATATCGACGATAACATAGTAGTGAGAAGTGGTGCATTGGTCATTGAGGCAGGTACGGAGATTGTCATGAATGGTGGAGCGGAGTTTACCGTAAGGAATGATGCCTACATAGAAGCAATTGGTACATCAAGTGCGCCAATCATCTTCAGGGGTAAGAGCAATGCACCCTCGTGGAAGTACATAGGCGTATTTTCCAAATTCAGTCCGAATGTATTCAGATACTGCCAAGTGAGCCAGGCAGGTGCGGACGGCGATGGAGCATTCTACTTCCAAGATCCCTTCACGAACTGCTGTGGTTATCAGGCAGAGATTGAGAATTGTACCATTTCGAATAATGGAGCCTGCGGGATAGAGCTTGAAGATTCCAACCAGACTCATGTCACTATGAATGATAATACGTACTCCGGTAATGGAGGAGTCGATATCTGTTTAATCTAATTTTAGAATCAATGAAAAAGAATATCATATTGTTCATATTGGTCCTGATGGCATTCCATGCCGAATCACAGGACGAGTGCATGCAAATCGGGACTAATTTCCACTTTTTCGATGCAGGCGTATACAAGGATTTGAAGTTGTCCTCATCAGGGTTTTTTACCAGAAATGCCGTTTATCTTGATGATGGGAATGACTGGGATTCGGGTTTGGCTGCTACAATGCCTCAGAATGATGCAGGATACCCCTTGGAAATACCGTTTCCTCATCCAGAAACCGGTGCGGAACAAATAGTGGCATTCACGGTAGGAGGCTATGGACTGAATTATTTGCCAGGGGATTATGTGCTATTACATGATGGAACTGCCGAATTCTATATTCCCAATTGGATTGGAGCCACAATCACTTCGGTTTCGGAGGGTAGGGTTGAGTTCAATGTGCATACTGTGGATGAGAATGGTATTCATATTGAAATCCTTTCCAGTCCGGTAGGGGATCCCATTCGGAATATTCGTATCGTGGAAACGACTTATGAATCCAATTTTGAATCGGAACCCTTACATCCTGCATTTTCAAGTAAGGCGGATGAGTTCACCGCATTGAGATTCATGGATTGGACACATACCAACGGCCACCCTGCTGTCCAGTGGTCGGACCGAACGGCCAATGGTTTTCATACCCAGAACCTACCTGATACGGGCATGTCTTGGGAAAGGGTGATTGAGATATCCAATGCACTGGAAAAGGATGTTTGGATTAATATTCCTCATCTGGCAGACGAGAATTATATCAGTCAATTGGCACTATTATTCAGGGATCAACTGAATCCGGAACTCACGATTTATCTGGAATATTCCAATGAGTGTTGGAATTGGATTTTTGACCAGACACATTGGTTGGATAGTGCGGCTCCTCACAATAATTATGCATTGAATTATGGCCATTTTTCCAAGCGCGTATTCGAAATATGGGACGAGGCCTTTTCCGGACAGGAACAAAGGATACAAACCGTTTTGGCGGGTCATGATTATTTTGTTTTGGATGCATTCACACTTTTTGATGATGATAATACCACGGATTTGGTTGATTTGGTTTCCTATCCGGGTTATGTAGGCTTGAATGAGAATGATTATGCGACCTTGGATGCATTAGGAGCTAGTGCAACTGCAGAGGATGTGATGACTATGCTGAGAGCGAACGAAGCGGATAATTTTTATTGGATGCAACAGTTCAAGACCTTGGTAGCTGATGAATATGATAAGGAATTCGTCATGTATGAGGGAGGACAGCACCTGACGCCCGAATGGTTCGGATTGGATGCTCCTTATAATCAGGCATTGTATGATGCACAAACTCATCCTGACATGTATGTATTCTATCAGGATATGCTAGATTATTACAGGGATGAGTTGGAAGTGGGGTTATTCATGAATTATGTATTGGCCTCGCCTCAGGAGACAGCTTTCGGTTCTTGGGGGTTGTTGGATAATTATTTTGTAGAAACGCCTTATTCGCCCAAGTGGAATGCAGTCATGGATTGGAAGAATAGCCAGTCCTGTACTACAACATCCATCCAAGGAATAGATGAGGTATTACTAGAAGTATTTCCGAATCCCACTATGGATGAGCTCCATGTTGGTACGGATAGGCGTATGGATTTTAATATCATTGATATGAATGGAAAAACCATCAAGGCAGGAATATTGGACACCCATATTCTGGATGTAAGGAATTTGCCTAGTGGTATTTATGTATTGCGACTAATGGAGGGCGGACAGCACCAAACCATCAAGTTCGTCAAGGAATAAATTTGAACATTCACTCAATCCCAAAAGAATAACCGGGTAGGGTTCTGGCTTCAGAATCCTACCTTCTTGATGGTTTCCTCTTGTTTTTGTTCTTTTTTCTATTCTCGAAAAACTCCCTTTTCCTTTTCATCTTTTCCTTGTTCCACTCCTTCTTTTCCTTTTCGGTCATGGGTTTGTCGGTCTGTGGAAACGGATGGTCATTCACCTTGTTGATAACGCCCTTGTTCAGGTTTTCAATGGCCTTTACGAATGCATTATCCTCGGGTTCGCTGATGGAAATTGCAATACCTTTCTCACCGGCCCTACCTGAACGACCGATTCGGTGTACATAGGTTTCAGGAATATTGGGAATATCATAATTGATGACATATTTCAACTTGTTGATGTCAATTCCCCTTGCAGCGATATCCGTAGCTACCAACAATTGGATTTTCTTTTCCTTGAATAAACCAAGTGTTTTCTGGCGGTTATTCTGACTCTTATTCCCATGAATGGCTTCGGCCTTGTACTTGAGTTTCTTCAGTTTTCTTACCAATCTGTCTGCACCGTGCTTGGTCTTTGAGAAAAGAAGGATCTGTTCCCCGTCAATATCACCAAGGATATGATCCAGGAGTGATACCTTTAGTTCCCTATTGGTATAATAGATGTATTGGTCAATGGAGTCGGCAGTGGATGATTTTCTGGCCACTTCGATTCGCTGCGGATTGTCCAGCATATCCTTGGACAAGTCTATGATGTTGTCCGGCATAGTGGCAGAGAAAAACAGGGTCTGTTTCTTCTTGGGCAACACCTTGATTAATTTCCTGATGGAATGGATGAATCCCATATCCAACATTCGGTCTGCCTCATCCAAAACGAATATCTTGATGTCATCCAGACTGATATAGCCCTGGTCCATCAAGTCTAGTAAACGTCCGGGTGTGGCTACCAATATCTGAACACCCCTTTTCAGGGCTTCTACCTGTTTCCCTTGTTTGACGCCCCCGAAAATGACGGTATGCCTCAGGTGGGTGTGCTTGTTGTAATCCCTGATGTTCTCGTCAATCTGAATCGCCAACTCACGGGTAGGAGTAAGGATGAGTGCCCTCAGGGGAGGTCGCTTGTGTGTATCCTTATCTATCTTATGAATCAACTGTATAATGGGTATGGCAAAGGCGGCAGTCTTACCGGTTCCTGTTTGCGCAATACCTAGGATGTCGCTCCTTTTAAGGATTTTGGGAATAGCTTCTTTTTGGATTTTGGTAGGTTCTTCGTAGCCCTTTTCCTCAACGGCTTTCAGTATAGGGGATATCAATCCCAATTGGTCAAACTTCATCAATTCAATTTTCAAACGCTTACCATATCACAACAAATCTTTTCAAAAATTGGGTATAGAAGCATAATTAAGCCCACAAAGGTAAGCAATGTTTTACTGAAAAGCATGATTAGCTGCCAATGGTATGGTTTCATCCATGTCTCGGATATCATCCGATGGGCTAATCAGGAGGATTTTCTTCTGATTAGCATGATGCAACTAAAGATGATAATAGGAATAAGGCAAGCTATGAAAATAGCAAGATTCAATAGGTTGAAAGGGGAGTCCTTGGATGATTTGACATGATGTAAGCGGTCTCCGATTTTTTTAGCGTCATATCCATAATCCAATGCCATCTCATAGATGCTCTTTGCGGTGTAATTGTGATTGAGTAGGGCATGGACATCCCCGAGGTCGAATAGCAATTGAGCCACAATGTCATTTTTGGGTTTGATGAATGAAATCCT
>JAHDHL010000131.1 GCA_020631355.1 Saprospiraceae bacterium
AATCTTCACGGTTTTGAAGTAGAGTTTCAAAACTATACCTCTACTATGCCTAAAGATGAGTCTATCCATATGGCGATGAGCTATGCATGTTACCGCTTGATGCGGCATCGTTTTGCCCCATCACCAGGTGCCTTTTTGATCATCACGACCATGAACGAGATGATGAATGATATGGGCTATGATGTCAGTTTTATGGATACTGATTATTGGAATGGGAACCCAGCAGCATTGGGTAACTATATAGGGTTTCAAATGATCAATTACGGCTTGCAAGATGGGTCGAATGAGCAATTGAATTTTCAAAATACAAGTTATACTCCAGTGAATCCACCATTGGTAGTAGATGAGCCGGGTAATCCTGATATAGTTGATTTTAATAGATGGCAGCCATTGGCTTTGGAAGTGTTTATTGATCAAGCAGGGAATCCAATTCCGGGCAATATCCCTCCTTTCTTGAGTCCAGAATGGGGTCAAGTAAAAACTTTTGCACTATCTGAAGAAGATAAAACGACCTTTGAAAGGAATGGCTTTGAATATGTGGTTTATCACGATCCGGGAACGCCTCCATATTTGGATACTGAGAATGGAATGGGAGACTCGGATTTATATAAATGGAATTTTCAATTGGTGTCCCTATGGGGGGCTCATTTAGATCCTGCTGATGGGAAAATGATTGATATTTCTCCAGGGGCAAAAGGGAATTTCGATATTCGTCAGATGCCGACCGATTTCAATGATTTTGATCAGTTTTATAATTTGATAGATGGCGGAGATCCTAGTCAAGGGCATGCGATGAATCCAACAACTGGGCAGGCTTATGCCGCTAATGTAGTGCCTATGGGGGACTATGCTAGGGTATTGGCTGAATTTTGGGCAGATGGACCAGATTCAGAAACGCCTCCAGGACATTGGTTCACTATCTTGAATTATGTCAATGATCAACCAGAATTGGAAAAACGTTTTGCTGGAACGGGGGAAGTTATGGATGATTTGGAATGGGATGTGAAGACCTACTTTACCCTAGGGGGTGCGATGCATGATTGTGCGATTGCTGCTTGGGGGATCAAAGGATGGTACGATTATATCCGTCCGATCTCAGCCATTAGAGGCATGGCAGAATTAGGGCAAAGCTCGGATAATACAAAACCTAATTTCCATCCGGGGGGGATTCAATTAATCGATGGGTATATTGAAGTGATCGAGGAAGGAGACCCATTGGCAGG
>JAHDHL010000044.1:0-9933 GCA_020631355.1 Saprospiraceae bacterium
GAGCATTGTCCACTACAGATAGGAACCTTTTGTCATTCTCAATTATGGATTAGCCCACTTTCATACCTTTGGTTGGTTTATTGAATGAAGGAGTTTACAGGTAATTCCACATCTTTATCATTATTTCTATGTTGTAAGTATAGTATTGGAATCTTATTCAGGATCATCCTTGAAAAATACCCTGGAATGTCCCTATTCGGAATTTGTATGATACATGTGGGAATACAAACAAAAGAGCGGTTTGCTGCTCTTGTCCGTAGAAAGTCGGTTTTGAAGATATAATATGAATGACACGATAAAGAAAATATCGATATCCACAATCTGGCTTACGGTTATCATAGCCTTTCCCAGACTTAGCCTGGAGGAATTCCTACTTCGTGCTTCGGATTACAATATTTATCAGGTACTCAATATCAATCTGCCCGATCTTTTCCTACTCACGATTATCGTAGCAGCCCACTATCTTTTGTTGAGGAAAGCCATCCGTGAAATGGATGTCCTGATGGACTTGGCTCGTTCGTCCCAGTATCGGAATCTTATTCCGGTGATGGTTGCATTGGCTTCTTTCGGCCTATATGCACTCATTCCGTCCCAATTCCCACCATGGATATATTGGGTTCTACTTGGTAGTCATGTTGTTTTCTATATCATAGTGAGGAGATTTGCGACGCATCCGATTCTTAAACTGGCTTTCCTACTCTTGTTCGGTGCAGGATTGAATGGTTCCCTTATTTTCTGGATGCATGAGGAATCCAATAAAGGCAGGCATCTGGAGTATGCGCGGCAACTAGCGGATAAGCGTGATGTGGTTGCCGAGAGCGCCCTGAAAGAAATCGTGGAACAAGGGGGAACCGTTCCTCAAGGTGCGGATAGGTTTGAGTTTTGGGAAAGACTGTACCTGAGTAATGATTACCTGTCTTCCAATTACAGGATTGAGATCAAGGAGGGCGTTGATACCACGACATCATTTAACAAACCCATACTGATTTCTGATTCCGATGTCCCTACGTACAAGGTCAATCTGGCAGAGGGTTATTCCATTCTGGCCAGTCCGGATGTCAATATGAGGAAAAGTGTCTATGCTCCGGGCATACCTTACAAGAATCTGAAAGATATAGACAAATTCCATTTTTCCGTGATTGACGGGGCAAGGGTAGTCCTTTCGAATTCACAGATATTCAATCCCTATATCTTTGATTTTAAGTTACCAGGGATAGGACAAGGAGAAAAAATCGAATTGAGGAGTTTTGATGTTTTGGCTTATCGCCATTCTGATGAGGTGTTTGTCCTCATTGGAGAACCCCTTTCAGAGGTTCAGGTCTGGATTTCGAATTTTGCTTTTCTCTTTACGCTCTTTTCCGGTGCGTCTATCTTTCTTGGAATCATAAGAATACTTTTCTCAAGACGAAGACTACTTGGATATTGGCAGGATTCACCCATCCAATTCCGTATCCAATTCGTTCTGTTGGGAATGACTTTCACATTGTTCTTCATCATTTCGGCGACCACTTTCCTTTTCTTGGATCAGAGTGATACGGCCATTTCCAAGGAAAGGATGTTGTCCGTGTCCAAGACTGTTCGGAATGAGATAGTAAGAGAGACGAAAGAACTCGACCTTGAACTTGGCGATCTGACCGTTCCGTTCCTTAGGGGACTGGCTGACCGTCAGATGTGTGATGTCGACCTCTACGACCTTAATGGCAGGCTGATGGTGGGTTCTTTTGCCACGGCATCAAACAGTTCATTACCTGAAATGGCTGAAAAGCGTATGATTGATGAGATACGCAGGAATAATTCCCTTATCAAGGTAAATAATCAATATGCGGAGGTTAGTAATAAGCCTTATCTAAGGACCTACTTCGGAATTTTTGAGGATGATATCCTAAAAGGAATCGGATCCGTGAGTTCATTCGAGTCGGAGATAGGTACGTCCTTTCATATCGCCGTCATAATGGATAAGTTACTGAATGTATATGTATTCCTTTTGCTTACTGCCATGATTGGTGGTATCCTACTTATTGGTATCCTTACAAAACCCTTGGAATTACTTGCCGGTAGACTGGGTAGATTCAGGTTAGGCAAGGAAAATGAGAAATTGAACTGGAAAGGTGACGATGCCATCGGACGACTTATAGACGAGTACAATAAGATGGTGGATAAGGTAGAAGTGACGACTCAGGAGTTGATGCGCATTGAACGTGAGGGGGCCTGGCAGGTCATGGCACAGCAAATCGCGCATGAAATCAATAATAAGTTGACTCCTCTGAAGTTGAATGTGCAGTTTCTTTCAAGGATTGTCGATAGGCTTGATACGACAGCGTCAGGAACAACGCATCGGATTACCAATGAGATAGTGGAGAAAGTGGACGGGATACATAGGATAGCCTTACAGTTCCAGATGTTTGCCCAGCTGGATAGCCCGGAGATGGGGCCGATTAGGTTGGAACGATTCCTCAAGGAGTATTTGCAGGAATATAGGAAAAAGGAAAGATGGCAGTACACATTCAGTGCGGACTTGGAGGAGGGGCAACATCCCATCATCAATATCGACAAAGGCCACTTGCAGGAGGTACTGAATAATTTGCTTTCTCACTCGGAGGAGTCGATTCCTGATGAAAGGGATGGACTAATTACCATTAAATTGGGAATGCGTGGCGACAATGCCATAATTGAGGTCGCTGATAATGGGAATGGTATCGAGGATGCTGATACGAGTAATATCTTTGATCCAAGATTCACTACCACATCCTCCCAGACGGGACTCGGACTTCCTATTTGTAAGAGGATTATAGAATTTTACAAGGGAAAACTCGGGTTCGAAACGGTTGTTGGCAAGGGAACCCGTTTCTTTCTCTCCATACCTTGTGACCATGAGCAGCATCCCTGAGGAAATAGCCTAACTGATAATGGTAAACTAACAAACCATCGCAAGTAGTTAACTTACAATGGTTTGTTTTTATGTTGTGCCCACGACTGGAGTCGAACCAGCACGTCCAAAAAGGACACAAGGCCCTCAACCTTGCACGTCTACCAATTCCGTCACGTGGGCATTCATTAGTGGAAATGACATTCCTTGGTAAATAGTTCCGCAAATGTATATCAAATTCGCCAAACTATCCCCAAAGGAAAGGAAAAAAGCGATTTGGCAAGAATAAATTAGAAATATGTTAAAATTTACATATTTAAATCAACTGCATTCCCGTCACGCAAAAAATGAATTTTCCCAATAGTATAACAGGACTTTTCCGTTTGCAAAACCGTTTTTGGATGGAATCGTTCCGCTTACACCTTTTTTCTGCACATTTCTTTTCGGATTCATGGATTTCAATGCTTTTGATATACTTGTCACAACCTAGTGTTATTTTTAATATGTTAAAAAAAATAATCTATTAAGTTCTGTTATGTAATTAAAAACATATTATGTAATACAACTTTGGCATGGTATTTTGATATTCTTCAATGTACCCGATAGTTTTAAACCGTAAGTAAGATGGAACAAGTGAAAATGATAATGACACTAATCGTGTTGTTGGTAGCAGTGAACATGAACTACGCACAAACTGATGATTTGGTATTAACTACTGAAAGCGAAAAGAAAGGCGCATTCAACGAATCCGTTGATGCCTCTGAGGAGGTTGTGGAGGAAGTGATACCTTATTATTATAGACACCATAAAAAATTATCATCCTTTTATTCAGGATATGTAATTGAGTTGACAACTTCGGACTTGCCCCTAAGGAGAGATTATTTCCTATTCGAAAAATTCGGTAATGTCCTAGTGGACCAATTGGAAGAAGGCGGGTTCTCTTATGTTATCCAAGGCTTCCGCAATGAAAAATCTGCCCAGGCATTTTTGGACAATATCGTGATTCATAATGCTCCGGAAGCGAAACTGGTTCAGTACAATAAGGGGGAAAGAAAAATAAAGTCTTAGTTAATAGATTGTTATAGTAATTGATGTATAGGGGATTGTTGCTTGCAACAATCCCTTTTTCATTTTGGGCAGTGGATGATGGCTGATTTGAATTCCTTATCTTCGCAGGGCATTCATTGATCAACAATACATACAACATACATATGACCATACAATTTTGCGGAGCAGCCGGGGCGGTTACAGGTAGTGCGCACCTGATTACATTGGCAGATGGATATAAGATTCTTTTGGATTGCGGGATGTACCAAGGCAAGGATAAGGACATGGCCGATTTCAATGAGAATTGGATATTCAAACCTGAGGAAATTGACCTGATGATTCTTTCTCATGCCCATATTGACCATACTGGTCGGATTCCCAAATTGGTAAGGGATGGCTTCAAGGGCGAAATCATTACAACCCATGCTACAAGGAGCCTGTGTGCCATAATGTTATTGGATAGCGCAAAGATTCAGGAAAGGGATGCAGAGTATCATAATAAACGGAATAAGCAAAAGGTAAAACCTCTTTATACCAGTGAGGATGTGCCCAAGGCCATGAACCAGTTCGTAGGTATCGGATATGGTGTCTGGCATGAGGTGAACGATGGTGTCAGGCTGATGTTCAGGGATGCCGGACATATCCTTGGTAGTGCCAATGTCACCTTGGAGGTAGAGGAATTCGGGAAAACACGAAGAATTGGTTTTACAGGAGACATCGGTCGCCCGAATCGTCCCATTTTGAGGGACCCCCAAATAATGCCCAAGGTTGATTTTATGATATGTGAATCAACCTACGGTGATAAGGAACATACTTCCCCTCCTAGGGAATCCGAGAAATTACTTAGTATCATCAAGGAGATTTGTGTGGAGAATAAGGGGAAGCTGATTATCCCCGCTTTCAGTGTGGGCCGTACACAGGAGATTGTCTACATGTTGGATAGGATGGAAACGGAAGACTTATTACCTCCCGTTCCTATTTATGTGGATAGTCCATTAGCAGTGAATGCCACAACCATTTTCGGAACCCACCCCGAATGTTATGATGATGAATTGAATGAATACATGCTGGTTGATTCGAATCCTTTCGGATTCAATAATCTTCATTATGTGCATGACATAGAAACCTCAAAATCCCTGAATGATACCAAAGACCCTTGTATCATTATCAGTGCATCCGGAATGATGAATGCCGGGCGGGTCAAACACCACTTGTTCAATAGTGTCACCAACAAAAAGAATGGAATTCTCATTGTAGGGTATTGTGCACCTTATACACCCGGAGGAATATTGAGGGATGGAGCCGATATGGTTACCTTATGGGGCCAAAGATTACCCGTCAATGCCAAGGTATTCGTGATGGACTCCTTTTCGGCACATGCGGACAGAAGCGAAATGGAAGAATTCCTCCGAAACCAAAAGGGGAGGATGAGAAAGCTATTCCTGGTACATGGAACAACCCACAAACAGGAAGCATTCAAGGAATATCTAGAGGGAAAAGGATATCAGGATATTGAGATTCCGCAACTGGGTGACGAATTCCGGCTTTAGTCTCCATCTAAATGTAAGAAAACAGCATTAACGGATAAGGAGTCGTTCCTATCTTGAAATTTTGCCATATCTTGATACAATGAAAAAGAACAAATTATTACTCGGACTATATGCACTCATCTTTGCCACGGTCATTTGGGGCTGTTCGGATTTGGATAGAGTGGGGAATGCCTCATTGGAATTCGATGGGGATTATGCTACGGCCCTCCTGAATGCCAATGTTGAAATAGGTGATATCGTAGGTGAATTGGATTCGACAACAACAGTCGAATTGGATTCGGATGGATTGTTACACCTGATTTATCGAGGTGATTTTACCCAAAGATCCACGGATGACGTATTCGCAAGTATTCCACAATTTCCGATTGTCCTTACGGATACTTTCTTTTCTTTCCCTTATGCTGCTCCGAATGGGATGATTTTGGAATTTGTAAGATTGAAATCTGCAACCATTACATATGGAGTCCAATCCAATTTTACGGAGGATATTACCTTGGAAATAGAATTGCCGGAGGTATTGAATCCGAATAATGGAGAAACGTACAAGCATTATTCCTCCATTCCCTATGACGGCGAAGCTCCCTCGAATGGAGCCGGTGTATTGGATTTGGCAGGCTGGGAATTGCACCCGGATGCCGGTGAGATTCATATCCGATACACGGCCCTATTACCTGATGGTACAAGGGTGGAATTAGATAACTTCTTTCTGTTGTTCCAGAATTTCAAGGCCTCCTACCTACAGGGATTCCTAGGTCAGGAAGTGTATGATTTGCCAAGGGATACCATTGTCATCGATTTCTTTGATAGATGGATAGATGGTACCGTTGTTTTTGCCGAACCAACGATTAATGTACAAGTTGAGAATTCATTCGGATTACCCGTAAGATCCATTTCCAATGTTATGAATATTTGGAATAAGGATGGTTCCATCGTTCCTGTGGTAAGTACGGAGTTACAGGATGGTGTTGATTTTGCCTATCCTACCTTGAGTGAAGTCGGAGAATCAAAATCAACATTCTTCAATCTGAATAATACGAATTCCAATATCGTGGATTTATTCTCGAATAGGCCCATTGCAGTTGATTATGATCTGGATGCCTTGGGGAATCCGGATAATGACCAGTCCATTGTAGGTTTTGCTACGGATTCCAGTTTCTTCTCCGTATTCGTATTCGTGGATTTCCCTATGATTGCCACTACCAACCATTTTACCATAAGGACGGATATCGAAACCGACGAATTGGGTGAGGATTATGAGTTCGCGGATTACATTACACTCAAGATTATTTCAGAGAATAATATTCCAGTGGATTTGGGATTACAGATGTATTTCGAAGATGAGAATGGTGTGGCAATGGATTCATTGTTTGATTTGCCATTGAGTAGCTTATTACCTGAGCAGGCCATCATCAAGTCGGCAGGAATCGACGCTGCAGGATATTCCAATTCGACTACTTACAACGAAATCGAAATAGAGGTGCCTAGGGAGAAATTCAGTGCCTTTTCCAGAATGAAGAATTTGGGACTGATTACAGTACTGGATAATCCGGATGATGCTGTAGTGCGATTCTTCGAAACGGACGATGTTACCATTAAGGTAGGAGTGAAAGCAGGAATCAGTAATTAATCAATCGAAAACGAAGAAAACAAGACAATGCAAAAGTCCTTATATCTATCCCTTTTTCTCCTTATAGGATTTGGAATGAACGCCCAGGAACTGGGACTCCATTTCATGGATAATGTCTATCAATCCAATTTTACGAATCCTGCTAAAATCAGCAATAGTAGAATCCATGTGGGTTTGCCTTCATTCATTATGAATTATGGCCATAACGGCCCCACTTTGGGTAGCATGCTGACAACGAATGCCAATGGCGAGGATATCATTGATATCGATGCGGGATTGGCCAAGTTGGATGACAATAATTTTTTTAGAACCGAAATCGGAATGGAAACATTCAATTTTGGGATGAAATTCAATAAGCTACAAGTTGGAGTGTCCCATGCGGTCCGCTCAGGATTCATGTTCGGATACCCAAGGGAATTACCCGAAATGGCATTCAATGGTAATGTTCAGTACATAGATGAGACTGTGGATGTTGGTTTTGGTACGGATATGACCGTTTATGGTGAATTGGCATTTCACGGGGCATATCAGGTGACGCCTAAGCTATCCTTGGGTGCAAGGGTTAAGGTGTTGTCCGGAGTGGGTAATGTTTCCACGAGTAGCAGCCGTGAGCAAATCAGTATTTATACCGATCCGGAATACTATCAACTGACAGCAACCACGGATTATCAAATCAATAGTGCCGGGGAGTTCTTTGATATGGAAATTATTACCACAGCAGATAGTACTGATTTCAACCTTTCTGGAGGTAATGTATCCGCGACTGACTTTTTCTTTGGTGGCAACTCGGGTATCGGATTTGATTTTGGAGCTGAATACCAGCTTTCCGATAAGATCAAATTAGGCTTTAGTGTATTGGATATCGGATCTATCAATTGGACCAAGAATTCATCCAATTTCATTTCCAATGGTAGCTATACCTTTGAGGGAGTCAATGCAGACGATGCTTTCTTTGGTGATGATTCACTCGATTTTGACGGTATAGTGGATACCATGGTGCAAATTCTGGGATTCGAGGAAACGAATAACTCGTATAAGACACAGTTGGTACCCAAATTCTATTTCAGTGGTTCCTATGATATATCCGAAACACTCTCTGCGGGAGCTGTTTTCTATGGTGATATTGCTAGGGAACGTTTCAGGCCGGCTATCGCTCTAAGTGTGCAGAAGCAATTCGGTAAGATATTCAGCCTTGGAGGTGTTTATGCCATTAGGAATAATACCTATGATAATGTAGGGTTGAACTTTGCCCTGAATCTTGGTGCATTCCAATTGTATGGTGTATCGGATAATGTGGTATCCGTATTCAGGCCCTTGAATACCAAGAGCGTGAATTTTCGGGTAGGGATGAATATAGCCGTTGGTAAGAAAAAGGAGAAAACCGTTGATGAGTTAGAATAATGGGTATGCTCATTTTATGAAAAGCCCGGTAGTCAAAGACTACCGGGCTTTTTAGTTGGGGTTATTCCTTACCAAGGAATGCACTCTCCATTCAAACAGTACTCACCCGGAGGACAGCCTCCATTGAACGCACAAGGATTGAACGTAGGGTCATCAATACATTCTCCTTCCTCACAGTAATAACCTGGCACACAAATAACTCCTGCACAGGGATTAACATTTACAACTTCTTCCTCCTCTGCTTCTTCGCATTCTTCCAAACAGATAAAATAAATCTGTTGGTAAGCATAGTTGAGTGCTGCATTACAGTTGTATACACCCTGAGTGGCCCCTGGGCAATTCCTTGGATAATTATCCACGTACCAGTTGTATGTGGAATACCAGATTCCAGTATATAGATTGACATCTATACAATCATCTATGCAATCCCTAGAGGAAAAGTCTGCTTGTTGGATTTTTAGTAACCAATTTTGATAACCTTTGAATAGTATCGTAGTGAATTGTTCTGGTTTGGATTCCCCAACGAATTCTTGGATGAATGCTATCCTATCAATTAGGTCAGCTTTTCTGGTCATTTCCTCATAAGTATCTTGTATAACCTGTTTTGTTGATTGATCCAAGACCGATTGCTCCACGAATGATGATAAGAGTTCGGATAAATCAACATGGTAATAATCATCTACGAAATATGAAAGCTCGGTATCCTGATAAGACCCTTTCTCTAGGATATGACCGACTGTACTGAGATGAAAAACAAATAATGCATTTAGGTCATTTGTTCCCTCACTGATAATGAAATCTTCCATTTGACGATGTAATAGGATATCCTTTTGGACGGTTTCCTGTTGGTTGGCAACTGTGGTTTCTTCCAGATCTGAGGAACAGGAATAGATGAGGCTACTGAATAATACTGTAAATAAGAATAACTTTTTCATGTCATGTTTTTTAGTAATGAAAAAAGGGGATAGGACTATCCACTCAATTATGAGATGATGACAATGAGAAAGTCTGTTTATAATACTTGTTATCCTGAGGATTTATCCTGAGTCAATTACCTAGAATAATTTTTCCTTTTCTTTTTGGGAGAATCCATTCTTATAAGGAATGTATCTGTAATATTTCGGTCTGCTGTCCATTCGTACATGTAGCCAATAAACGCCCATCCCTGCTGTACTCAGCCAAGTATTTCTAGTATTCAGATGGGATTGCATTTCAGAACCAATGCACCTCCAGAATTCATGTATTTGTTCTATGGGAGCAAGTTGCATGAATGCACCAAGATGAGTGTAGTCAGTTGCGCCATCCAATGGTTTAGGGACAACCAACCTGGCATCCTTACCCAAATTCATGAATGAAATGATACCCTCGAATTCGCTTTCTTCCTTAAAGAATTGGGCGAAAGCCCTACGGTTAGCCTCAAGGTGGGGGAATTGTTTACTTTC
>JAHDHL010000044.1:10033-39462 GCA_020631355.1 Saprospiraceae bacterium
AGAATTGGGCGAAAGCCCTACGGTTAGCCTCAAGGTGGGGGAATTGTTTACTTTCGATGATTACAAACTCGAATGGTTGTTGTATAGTGTCAATATTAATGGGAGGAGTTTCCCAAAAATAGCCCTCGAATGGGACCTGTTGAAGGAGTTGGATATAGTGGTTCCTGAATTTTGAATTAGATGCCCAAAGTTGGAGTATATCCTTAAAACTCAGGATTCGATCATGTTCCAGAATTTGATAACGAATGGTTTTGTTGTCAATGTTATCTGTCTTATTTATCCACATGTTGTTGACTTCTTATTGTATAACCGAATCGGGTACGATTTCATTCCAAAATCTACCTCTAAGGTACAAATGGATATGTTCAATTCGACAAATTAGTACTTAGGTCCCAATCTGTCATAGGGTTATATATTTAGTTCTTAAATTGGGATGTTATTTTCATTTTTCCTAGTTCTTGGAACTAATAATTAATAAGATGATCCGTCATACCACACCTATTGAAAGATTCGGACCATCCTAATATTTAAAACTAAGTCATGAGAGTATTTCTTTACACTTTTTCTTTCTTGTTCTTAATCTCAATGTCCAATCAGCTGCATGCACAAGGTTGCGATGGTTTTCGTTACCTGAATGATATTGCTGATGAGGTAGACGTGGAAACGGTTCAGTTTGGTCAGAATATTAATGGAGCTGGAGCTACGCAGGATTTACTAATGGATATCTATACGCCAAGTGGCGATACGGAAACTTCCAGACCCGTTATCATATATGCATTCGGAGGAAGTTTCATAGGTGGTAGCCGTTCGGATGGTTTCGTTGTGGATTTCTGTGAAAGATATGCAAGGAGAGGTTATGTTACCGTCGGAATAGATTATCGTTTGTATGACTTGTTTGCCCAAGGGTTTCCTGATTCATTGGATATGATAGAGGTGGTCATACAAGCCGTTTCCGATATGAAAGGAGCCGTGCGATATATGAGGAAATCAGCAGATAATGACAATCCTTACGGTATCAATCCTGATAAGATATATGTTGGAGGTATTTCGGCGGGTGCAATTACTGCTGCACATACAGCCTATGTGAATGAAGTGGATGATGTTCCGACATATGTAGCGGATATCATCGCCACGAACGGAGGAATAGATGGTGATACGGATTTGCCCGGGGATTCCCATCTCAGTTATTCGTCAGAAGTCCAAGCTGTAATCAATATGTCGGGGGCACTCCATCGAGTTAGTTTCATGGAAGCGGGTGATGCACCTATTGTCAGTTCTCACGGAGATCAGGACGGCACGGTACCCTATGGTTTTGATTTTGCTAATGTGGCCGGATTCCCGATAGCAACAGTCCAGGGAAGTAGCATGGTTCATGCCCAAGCAGTGGCATTAGGTATTCCATCTGAATTATATACCGTAGAAGGTGGCGGACACACTGGTTTTTACGGACAGGCACCGCATGAGGAGAATATTGAGAGTATGATTGTCAATTTCATCTACAATAATGTGACGTGTTCTTCAGTCAGTACCCAAGATTTGGAAGATGTCAGTGGAGCCGTGAATATATACCCGAATCCGGCAAGGGATGTGGCGACTATTGCGATTGATGGTTCATTGGGGAGTTATGATATCATGATGACGAACCAACTCGGAAAGACCATCAGGTCAGCATCCCAAGTCAATGATACAGTTTATACCATTCCAAGACTGGGTTTGGCATCAGGCGTATATCATATTCATATCAAATTCGAGCATGATGATTATGCTCCCGTCATTAAGAAGGTAGTTTTCAAGTAACTCGCCAATTATCTTTTAATAAATAATCGGGGTGCACTTGATGCATCCTACAATGAAAACGCCAATCATTACGATTGGCGTTTTCATGCTTATTAGCCATCCTCAGATACAACCAATCCTATGGATAAGCGTTGTACAGAAAAATCAAGGATTATCATGCGTTTCATCATACTCATACTGGCATTCGTGCTTCCAAGTAACCTGAATCCATCACAGGAAAACATAAAATTTACTGAACAATTGATTGTATTCGTACAAAAATCAAATTCGGAGGTAGACCATGTATTCAGAAGTGAGATGTTGCCACAAATTGAAGCATTGGCAAAGGAAGAAAATGTGGAGTACGTTCTTCAGGAAATTGATGGTAAGGCACCAAAGGAAGTAACATATACACCATTTATTACATTCAGGGATAAGAGAGGAACCTCGGTGTTCAGTGGTCGATGGAACCAGATTACTAAGATTCGGAATTTCATCCGTTCTACCAGAGTTCTGCATCAGGAGGAAGCAAAGAATGTCAAGGAACGAATCCTCACTTGGCCTAATGGCCGGTTGAATATATTGGCCCCTTTGAAAATCACGGATTTACAAGGAGCATTACCTAAAAGATTCAAGAGTGAGGCATTCTTAGAGGCAGCCATGGAGGGAGTGGAAACGGGAAGTCCCAGGTTTGATATGAGAGAACGAATGAACGCTGACCTGGCGACAAGGAGTTTCTACTGGGCGATGTATCCCTACAGGGATAAAAAGGGGAAAATTCATATTACCGGTGAAATCTATTCCCAGTACAATTGTGTGGACCCCATCTATACCCACTTTGAAGAACCCGTAGTGGATAAGGATGTTCGTAAGGCATTCGGTAAGATGGCTGCGATTCTGGAAGAACAAACAGTTTACCAATTGGATAATCCTAAGAACGGTGATGGCTTACAGGCCGTGGATGCCACTATTAAGAGTATTCCATGGAATCAGTTTGGTGTAGTGGATGGAAGTGATGAAGAACAAGAGGAAATCAATTGGGGGGATTTCGAATCAAAGCGGAGTTGGAAAGTGAAGGGTGCTTTTGCTGATAATATTCCTATGGTGTATTTCAAATTCATACAGCCCTTGGATGGTTACACTGGAGAGGTTAGGGAATTGGATGGTGTTTTGAATTTGAATAATGAACAAAATCTCAATGGAGCATCAGGACGTTTTAGTATACCTGTGACAGCTATCACGATGGGTGACAAGGGATTGGATGATGCAATTCATACATTCATTCTCGATGGTGAGAATCATCCTGAATCTACTTTCGAATTCAAGGAAATGAATGTGGTTTCAGGTAGTATCCAACCGGGGCAAAGCTGTACTTTCGAAGCAGAGGGAATCATGAATCTGAAAGGCAAGGATGTACTCGTTAAAACAACGGGTAAAATCCGTCCCATGCTTCAAAATGGGACATCATATCTGCATGTCAACTTAAAATTTGGTGTGGATAAATCCTTGTTCGGTGTTGAGAAAGGTCCTGATGGGCCGAATGAAATCAAGGAAAAAATGGAATTTTACATGAATTTTTTATTAGTATAATCATTTGAATTTTAGTTGATTGTGAATGTGGTGTTCATCTTTTTTATAAATAAATTATGAACAGCTCTTGTTTCTCAAGAAAAATATTCCATAACTTTACAGCGTAATACATCAAGTATGTCAAGAAATTTACATCATATCCATCATCATTTGACTCTATCCTGCAAAAGGGTGGTGGGTGATGCCTATGTGATGATGTAATACTACTTGATTCATATTCTTTCGAAAGAGGCTTACCGCTACCGGTAAGCCTCTTTTTTTATGTCAAATTCTCAAACATGTCCAAACGTTTAAAAATAGCTGTTCAGAAAAAAGGAAGACTCTATGAAAAGAGTATGGCCCTGCTTTCCGATTGTGGAATAAGAATTTCTAACGGGACAGGGAAACTGATTTCCTCCGCATCCAATTTTCCGATAGATGTGCTGTATTTGCGAAATGATGATATTCCGAAGTATGTGGAAAAGGGAATAGCGGATATCGGAATCGTAGGAGAAAATACGGTTGTGGAAAAAGGAATGGAGCGTTTGATATTGGATTCCATGGGCTTTTCCAAGTGTCGATTGTCCTTGGCCGTCAAAAGAGAAGTCTCATATCCAGGGGTTCAGTACTTCCAAGAAAAAACCGTTGCGACCAGCTACCCCAGAATTCTTAGCCGATTCTTTCAGGAACAAGGTATTCAGGCAAGGATTGAAATCATTAGCGGAAGTGTTGAGATTGCTCCGGGTATAGGTCTGGCGGATGCTGTTTGTGATATCGTAAGTACCGGAAGTACCTTGCTGACGAATGGCCTCAAGGAAGTAGAAAATATTTTCCAAAGTGAGGCCGTACTCATCCAGACACCAGAATTAGACAACACACTTTCCAATATTCTCGAACAACTCCGCTTCAGGATTCAGGCATACCAAAATGCCAAACGCAACAAATATATTCTTCTCAACGCTCCTGATGCAGCCCTTTCCAATATCATTAGCCTCATTCCGGGCATCAAAAGCCCAACAATAGTTCCTCTGGCCGAAAAAGGCTGGAGTAGTCTTCATAGTGTAGTGAATGAAAATGATTTCTGGGAAGTAATAGACCAACTGAGGGGGGCAGGAGCTGAGGGGATTTTAGTTGTTCCAATCGAAAAAATGATTAGATAATGAAGAAATATTTGAATCCGAATAAATCAGATTGGTCGGTATTGTGCCAACGACCATCATCCGATACCTCTGCTATTGAAAAGGTCGTGAGACCGATTATGGAGCGTGTGAAAAAAGATGGGGATAAGGCTTTGGAATATTATTCACAACATTTTGATGGTGTGGAATTAAAAACATTCCAAATCAGTCAGAATGAAATCAGGGAAGCTGTACGAATGACTTCATCTGCATTGAAAAATGCTATTTTGGTTGCCAAGAATAATATCGAAAAATTCCACGAAAACCAAAGAGTACCTTTGTTGGAATTGGAGACGACCCAAGGAGTGAAATGTTTTAGGAAATCCGTTCCCATTCAAAAAATCGGATTATATATTCCAGGAGGAACAGCTCCTTTGTTTTCTACTTTATTAATGCTGGGTGTACCTGCGAAATTAGCAGGTTGTGAAGAAATAATTATTTGTACTCCTCCAGATAAAAAAGGGAAAATCCACCCTTATATTTTATTTACGGCCCAATTGTTAGGAATTGAAAAAATATTCAAGGTGGGTGGTGCACAGGCCATTGCCGCAATGACTTTCGGTACAGAATCCATTATGAAAGTCAGTAAGATTTTCGGTCCGGGAAATCAATATGTAACCGTAGCAAAACAATTGTCCCAACAAACTGGTGTAGGGATTGATATGCCCGCCGGACCAAGTGAGGTATTGGTCATTGCCGATAAAAAAAGTAATCCTGAATTCATTGCTGCAGATTTGTTGAGTCAGGCGGAACATGGTGATGATAGCCAGGTAATGTTGGTAAGTGATGATGCAGGAATAGTGGATGCTGTACAAGCGGAAATTCAAAAACAATTAAGCGGATTACCAAGGAAAAATATAGCAGAACGTGCATTGGAAAATAGTCGTTCCATTGTCTTTGATAATTTGGAGGAAGCAATGCAATTCAGTAATCAATATGCTCCCGAGCATTTGATCATAGCAACCTCAGATGCTGATGCCTTATCAGAAAAAGTTGTTAATGCAGGGTCGGTTTTCCTAGGGGAATATTCCTGTGAGAGTGCAGGTGATTATGCCAGTGGAACCAATCACACGCTACCTACATCGGGTTATGCGGATAGCTATAGTGGCGTATCCTTGGATTCCTTTTTGAAGAAAATCACTTTTCAAAAATTAACATCACAAGGTATCCGGAACCTAGGGCCAACCATCGAAATCATGGCTGAAGCCGAGGGTTTGATTGCCCACAAAAATGCTGTTTCTGTAAGATTAAAATATTTGGAGAATGTTTGATTTGAATAGTATCGTAAGGGAGAATGTCAAGGACCTGATTCCTTATTCTAGTGCAAGGGACGAATTCAAGGGAGCTGCTGAAGTTTGGTTGGATGCCAACGAAAGTCCTTTTAATGATGGCTATAATCGTTATCCCGATGCGAGCCAATCCGTACTGAAAAATAAGATTTCGGAATTAAAGCATATTAATGCTAATCAGGTTTTTCTAGGGAATGGAAGTGATGAGGCAATTGATTTAATCATACGAGCATTTTGCGAACCCAATCAGGATGAAATTATTATTTGTCCACCAACATATGGGATGTATGAGGTTTCTGCTAGAATCAATGCAGTAGCCGTAAAGGAAATTCCCCTAAAAAAAGATTTCTCATTAAATGAAGATGAAATTGAGGAATATATTAATGATAATAAAAAATCAAAATTAATTTTTGTCTGCTCTCCCAATAATCCTACTGGAAATATAATGAGTCAGGAATCCATTATTAGGATATCCCGTCAATTTTCTGGATTAATTGTGGTTGATGAAGCTTATGTGGATTTTGCGGAAAAATCGAATATTTCATTATTAAAAGAAATTCCTAATTTAATTATTATTCAAACTTTTTCCAAGGCATGGGGTATGGCTGGTTTGCGATTAGGAATGGCTTTCGCCTCTAAGGATATTATTGGTATTATTAATAAAATAAAACCACCGTATAATATCAATTCAATCACTCAGAAAATTGTTCTTGAAAGAATAAATGAAAAAGAAATTATAGAAAATAGGATTGATGAAATAAAAAAAGAGAAAAAATCAATTATTCAAAAAATAAGAACATTTCCCTTTGTTCGGAATATTTTTCCATCCTCCACTAATTTTTTATTGATTCAAGTCAGTCGGCCCAAGGAGATATACCAATATTTGTCAAGTAAGGGCATTATCGTTAGGGATAGGACAAAATATGTTAATAACGCATTGCGCATAACCATTGGTTTGCCTAAAGAAAACCAACAATTAATCGAAGCATTGCAATCCTTTGAAACAACATTATTCACTTTGGAAAATCAATTCGCATGAAAAAGGCATTATTCATAGATAGGGATGGTACCCTCATTTTGGAACCACCAGTAGATTATCAGGTTGATTCTTTTGATAAGTTGGAATTCTATCCTGAAGTTATCCGCTATCTATCCAAGATAGCCAAGGAAATGGAATATGAACTGGTTATGGTAACCAATCAGGACGGATTGGGGACGGATTCATTTCCTGAGTCCACTTTTTGGGGACCTCATAATTTGATGCTCAGAACTTTCGGGAATGAGGGAATAGTATTCGATGATGTTCTTATTGATAGAACATTTCCCGCTCAGAATGCTCCGACCCGCAAACCGGGCACTGCCATGTTGTCCTACTACATGAAAGGCGATTATGATTTGAAGAATTCATTCGTTATCGGGGATCGACAAAGTGATATCCAACTGGCGGAAAACCTGGGAGCCAAGGGAATATTCATAGGAAGTCAGGAAGCCGAGGGAGCAGTGCTGTCCACGACATCCTGGAGACGGATTTATGATTTCCTGAAAGGAGAGAATAGGACAGCTGAGAATATAAGGACGACCAAAGAAACAAGTATTGAAGTACGTCTGGACTTGGATGGACAGGGTTCTGCTGATATAAATACAGGGTTGGGCTTCTTCAACCATATGTTGGAACAGGTATCCAAGCACGGTGGGTTGGATTTGAGTATTCAGGTCAAGGGAGATTTGGAAATTGACGAACACCATACAATAGAAGATACTGCACTGGCACTGGGAGAAGCTTTTGTTGGTGCCCTAGGGAGGAAGAAAAATATTTCCAGATATGGGTTCTTGCTCCCAATGGATGATTGCCTGGCACAGGTAGCCATTGATTTTGGAGGAAGGCCTTGGTTGGTTTGGGATGTGGATTTCAAGCGGGAAAAAGTAGGGGATATGCCTACTGAGATGTTTTATCACTTCTTCAAATCCTTTTCTGATGCTGCCAAATGCAATCTCAATATTAAGTGTGAGGGAACCAATGAGCACCACAAGATTGAATCGATATTCAAGGCATTTGCACGAAGTATCAGAATGGCTGTGGAGAAGACCAATTTGCAAGGAATTCCCAGTACAAAAGGAGTGTTATGATTGCAATAGTGGATTATGGAGCCGGAAATATTCGTTCTGTACAGAACGCATTGAATCGTCTGGGGGCAGAGAGTATGCTGACAGCAGATGCGAAGCAGTTGAACGTGGCGGATAAGGTGATTTTTCCGGGCGTTGGGGCTGCTCCTTATGCCATGCAGCAATTGCGAGAGAGGGGATTGGACCAAGTCATCCCCAACTTGCAACAACCTGTTTTGGGTATTTGTCTGGGACTGCAATTGTTGTGTAATGAATCTGAGGAAGGAAATGCGGCAGGGCTTGGAGTCTTTGATACCGTCGTGAAGCAATTTGATGGGGATTTCAAAATCCCGCATATGGGTTGGAATGAGGTAAATGGTAATACATATCCCTTATTCAGGAATGTGGACAGCCAAGCTGATTTTTATTATGTCCACAGTTACTTCGCAGGAACTTGTGAGGATACCATCGCAACGACAACCTATGGTACCCGTTTTTCAGCGGCATTACAGAAAGATAATTTTATGGCTGTCCAGTTCCACCCCGAAAAATCGGGACAGGTGGGCGAACGATTACTTTTGAATTTTTTAGAAAGCTAGCTAAGACTGGCTATTACTACTCAATTTTCCATGCACACGCCTGCCTCATTAGAGGCAGGCACTTGGAATAAAATTAATTATCATGAGAATCATACCCGCGATAGATATCATTAATGGAAAATGTGTAAGATTGACCCAAGGGGATTATAATCGTAAGAAAATATATAATGAAAATCCCTTGGAAGTGGCAAGGATGTTTGAGGATGCGGGATTGGAATATTTGCATGTAGTGGATTTGGATGGAGCTAAATCCAAGGAGATTGTGAATTATCGAATATTGGAATCCATTGCAAATCGGACTAGACTAAAAGTTGATTTCGGAGGTGGAATCAAATCCAAGAAAGATGTAAGAATCGCATTTGATTCGGGTGCACAGCAAATTACGATTGGTAGTCTTTCTGCAAAAAATCCGGAATTATTCATTGAAATATTAAATGAATATGGTAGTGATAAAATTATTTTGGGAGCGGATGCAATGAATGAAAAAATAGCAATTAATGGATGGCAGGAAAATACATCCATTAATGTGTTGGATTTTATTAATGATAAAAGAAAAAGAGGAGTGAAAAATATTATCTGTACGGATATTTCCAAGGACGGAATGTTGGAGGGGCCCTCTTTTATTTTATATCAAAAAATATTGGGTAATAATTCCGAAGTGAATTTAATCGCGAGTGGAGGAATACGCAATCAATCAGATGTCTTGCAATTATTGGAATTAGGATGTGAGGGGGCTATTATAGGAAAAGCCATTTATGAGAATAGGATTTCATTAAAAGAATTATCCGATTTTTCAATGTCTGGTGTTTCAAAATCCAGTAATTAATTTGAATATCATGCTGAAAAAAAGAATTATACCTTGCTTGGATATACAGGATGGTCGGACGGTCAAGGGTGTGAATTTCCTAGGAATAAAAGATGCGGGAGACCCTGTCGAATTAGCCAGGAATTATTCAGCACAAGGTGCTGATGAATTGGTCTTTCTGGATATTACGGCTACCGTGGAAAAAAGGAAAACACTGGTGGATTTGGTTGTTCGGATAGCTAGGGAAATCAATATTCCCTTTACGGTTGGAGGAGGGATAGCATCAGTGGAGCAAGCCTATGAATTATTGCAGGCAGGAGCGGATAAGATTACTGTCAACTCTGCAGCTGTAAGGCAGCCGAGCCTAATCGGGGCTTTGTCTGAGCGGTTTGGTAGCCAATGTGTAGTAGTGGCTGTGGATACCAATTGGGTAGACGGCGAATGGATGGTATTTGTCAAGGGGGGCAGGAAAAATACAGGTCTCCGAACCCTGGATTGGTGTAGGGAAATAGAATCTTTGGGAGCAGGTGAAATCCTTTTGACCACAATGACCCAGGATGGTACGAAAGCAGGTTTTGAAATTGATATTACCAAGGCAGTGAGTGATGCGGTTGGTATTCCTGTAATAGCTTCGGGGGGCGCAGGAAAGAAAGAGCATTTTACGGAAGTATTCCAAAAGGCCAATGCTGATGCAGCATTAGCGGCAAGTATTTTTCATTTTAATGAAATCCCTATTCCTGAATTAAAATCATTCTTGAAAAATCAAAATATTCCTATTCGATGAATCCGAATTTTCAAAAAGGAGGAGGCTTGCTTCCCGTTATTATTCAAAATGCCAATACTTCAAAAGTACTGATGTTGGGATATATGAATGAGGCGGCTTTCCTGAAAACAAGAGAAGAAAAAATCGTTACTTTTTTTTCCCGTTCAAAAAATAGATTGTGGACAAAAGGTGAAACTTCCGGTCATTATCTGACTGTGCAGGATATGGCATTGGATTGTGATAAGGATACGATCTTAATACAATGTTTACCCCAAGGGCCTACTTGTCATAATGGAACAGAATCCTGTTTTAATGATGAAGCGCCAAAAGGATTTATTTATCAATTGGAGGATATTATAGAAAAAAGAAAAAGTGAGGATCCTAACCAATCTTACGTTGCAGGATTATTCCAGAAAGGAATCAATAAGATTGCCCAGAAAGTAGGGGAGGAAGCCGTAGAGGTAGTGATTGAGGCCAAGGATGAGAATGACGGATTATTCCTTAATGAATCTGCTGATTTATTATTTCATTATTTGATGTTATTGAATAAAAAAGGATTCAGTCTGGAAGATGTAGAACAGGTATTGCATCAGAGACATGAAAAAAAGAGGGCCGAATCTTCCTGATTCGACCCTCTTTCCAAATAATGGATTAACCATTTATGGAATCATCGGAATTAGTATCCGAATACTTCTTCCAAACTCAATTCTTTCACGTTACCCAGTGTGCTGAGGTACTTCATTCCGTCCTCGCCAATCTTCTCCTTACTACCCAATACCATGATGACGAAATTCCTACCTTTTACATTTTCCGCTTGGAATGCTTTCAATTCATCCACAGTGATGGATTGCATTTTCTTATATACATCTTCACGGATGTCTCTGTCCATACCTCTTTCAGCAGCTGAACGAGAGCTCCAGTAGCGGTCAGAACCATTGATTCTTTCCGTTTCGATTTTCTTCATGATGGATTGACGTGCCGTTTCGATCTGCTCATCGGATACTGGCATATTCTCAAGGATTTCCTTTACTGCAGGAATAGCATCCGCCAGCTTATTGGCCTGTGTACCAACATATGCCTGCAGATAGTGCGCCTTGTCTTTCTTACTTGGAGAACCATAGTAGGCATAAGTTGAATAAGCGAGTGCTCTGGACTCACGGATTTCCTGGAACATAATGGAAGACAATCCGAAACCGAAGTAGTTGTTGTATAACTCTGCTGTGATGTACTGGTTCAGGTCGAATTTCTCAGTACCCTTTGACATCATCAGTACCTCTGCTTGTACCATTGGGAATTCAATGAAGAATACCTCATTCTTTGTTCCACCCACTTCCTTGTAAGTCTTACCCTCAGGAATAGCTTTCAATGAAGCAGGAACCTTATGATACTTCATTACGGTAGCTGCCGCTGTTTGCATAGGCTTGGTTCCGTAGTAGAATACAGTATGCTCAAAACCTGTCAATGACTTGATTTTACCTACCAACTCCTCCGGAGTGATGGCCATCAAATCACTTTCTGGTAATACATCCGTAAATGCAGAATTGGCGCCATAACGAGCATAATTACCCATTCCCTGACGGCGGATTGCGTTCTTGTCCGTTTTCGCATTCTTACGACGAAGCATAATGTCTGCTTTCACATTGTCCAATGCTTCCTTGTCTCCTTTGGCATTCGCCAATATATGCTCGAATAATTCAACACCTTTTTCCATGGATTCCTCCAAACCGGATAATGCTACATAAACCCTTTCGTTTCCACTACTTACATTGAAGCTTAATCCCAACTTGAAGAATTCTTCCTGTAATTGCTTGGCGGAATACTTATCCGTACCCAAGTATTTCAGATAATTTACAGCAATTGGCAACTTCTTGTCGTGGTTCTTACCCATTTCAAGGATGTACAATAAGGTGAATAACTCATTGTCCTCATTCTTCATGTATTCGAAAGAAAGGCCATTCTGAAGGTCTTTCTTCTGAACTGCTTTCTTGTAATCCACGAATTCCGGAGATAGGGTGCTGGATTTCTTACCCATGAAATCCTTAGTGAATGGTGAAGCTTGTTCACGATTCAAACTTACAGGAGTAATGGATGGCTTGTCTACTTTTACCACATTCGGGTCTTCACCCAATTCCTTATAAACAACAACATAGTTGTCCTTTCTTAGATGCTTTTTGGCAAAGGCAACCACTTCTTCCTTGGTCAGGTTGTTCAATGCGTCCATTCTATTGACATAATTGGACCAACTCATTCCTCTGACAAAAGCATTGGTCATGGCACCTACACGCGCCTGATTGGACTCCGCACCACGAATTTCACTCAATTTCTTATTCTTGATAACGGCTTTCATCAACCACTCATCAAACTCTCCCGCTTTTAGCTTGTCTACTTCTGCAATAAGCAAACCCTCCAATTCCTTAAGGGTCTGTCCCTCTCTAGGCTTACCGAACAATCCGAATACCGAGTAATCCTCATATGGCCACATCCAAGCGTCAGCCTCAAGAGCCATTTGTTTTTGATTGATGTTGATGTCCAAAAGACCCGCTTTTCCATTGTTTAGGATACCTATGATCATTTCAAGAATGATAGGGTCCTTTGAACCTACGCCATTGAATTTCCAAGCGAAATCCACATAAGGGTCCTGTTGGCCATAAACAGTCTTTTCTACTCTTTTCGTCAAATCAGGTTGAGGAGGGAAAACAGGTCTGTCCATCGCTTTTTGAGCGTATCCACCGAAATACTTCTCAGCCTTGGCTACCATATCATCCGGATCGAAATCACCGGATACCACAATTGCCATGTTGTTAGGAACATAATACTTGTTGAAGTATTCCATGATTTTCACATGACTAGGATTCTTCAGATGCTCTCCCGTTCCGATTGTGGTTTGCGTACCATAAGGGTGGGATGGGAATAAGGTTTGGCTCAATGCATTGTTGGATTTTCTGAAATCCCTGTCTTGGTTGATGTTGAACTCCTCATATACCGCTTCCAACTCAGTATGGAATAAACGCAATACGCATTCCTTGAATCGTTCGGCTTCCAATTGCATCCACTTGTCCAATTCATTACTTGGGATGTCATTCACATAAACAGTTTGTTCTACGGACGTATACGCATTGGTTCCCTTGGCACCCAAGGAAGACATCATCTTATCATACTCATTGGCAGCTACCAACTTGGCAGCTTCGTTGGAAACCTTGTCGATTTCTGCATAGATGGCATTTCTTTTATCAGGGTCGGTTTCGCCTCTGTGCTTCTCATACAAATCAGAGATTTGCTTTAGCATGGCTTGTTCCTTTTCCCAGTCCAAGGTTCCGATTTTACTTGTTCCCTTGAACATCATATGTTCCAAATAGTGTGCAAGACCCGTTGCATCCGCAGGATCATGCTTGGAACCCGCCCTGACTGCAATGTTGGTTTGAATCCTTGGCTCAGCCTTGTTCACGCTCATGATGACTTTCATGCCATTCTTCATCGTGTAAATCTTGACGCCGATAGGGTCACCGGGTACAGTTTCGTAATCGTATTTTGTGTCCTCTGATGGGGAAATCCCAATCATTTCTTCTGCTTCGGTTTGAGCGTTGTTCTGAGTTGCATTACTTACCTTTTTATTACAGGCAAACATGGTCAGCATACCTGTGAGTAGCAATGCAGCGAATAGAATTCGATTCATGGTAATGGATTTGTTAGTAATTAAATTGACGATATAATATTCAAAAATAATAGATATATGAGAAGCATTAGGAATTTGTCGATTGATTTTTGGATGATGTTCTCATTTTGACACTCCTTTGTCAAAACAGACAGCGCTACTTTCAATCATTGATTTTTGGATTGATTCCTAATATTGTAAAAGAGTCCTTGACTCACTAAAGGTTGCTTATGGGCCTGCCACAAAGGAAAGGTTAGGAACCATAGCTCTTAAGGCTTTTAGAAATTTTAGTTAAATAATTTGAAAAAGGCTATTTTTAGTGGACCATCAGTGCTGATATTCAGTCAAATATAAAAAACTTATAATGAGTTGGCACTTTTTTGGATGATAACGGACTACATGATTGCGTTATATAGGTAGGAGGAATCATTGCATGTAAGTGTGTAATGGTTTGAGGATTGTAGGAAAGGTCATGTTCAATTCTTATAAGTATTTTTCAATATCTCATGGCAGTTAGGACATCAGATATTACTTATTGATTATTTTGAGTCTTTACTTCGGTATAATTAAGCATATCAAATGATTAGAAAACTTATTCTTTTGGGTTTCGCCATGTATATGGTGGTAGCAAATACACATGCACAGGATGACTTGGGTAAGGTGCTGGTCAGTGCTGAGGAAATGCCCGTTTGGAAGAGTTGTTCGGATAATGAGGACAAGGTTACATGTACCAAGGATGAGATGGGTGCCTATATCTTAAGGCATCTGAAATATCCTAGGGTTGCACTGGTCAACAATGTGGAGGGGACAGTCATCATCAGTTGTATCATCAGTAGAACCGGCAAGGTGGTAGAGCCAAGGATACTTAGGGATATCGGGGATGGATGTGGCACGGAGGCTTTGCGGGTCATTCAGAATATGCCCATCTGGCAGCCGGCAAAAAATGAGGGTACTGATGTAAGTGTCGTGTATAATATTGAGGTATCATTCGAGGCTTCCCAATATGCGTTGGCCAAGGGTAATGGAGATGATGCAGAGAATATTGTATATGAAGAACCGGTCAAACCTAGAATAACACCGAATGACCCATCACCGATTCCTGATGATGTTCAGGTAGAGGAGCAATACTTGCCGGCTGATTACGAGGAAACAGCCAAGGGAAGGGTTTATACCCGTGTAGCCCAAATGCCATATTTCCCGGGATGTGATAACCTTAAGAACAAATCCAAGGAAAAACGTCAATGCTCAAATGATAATTTGATTCAATATTTGTCAACCTACCTTTCGTATCCGGAGGAAGCTCGGGCCAAATCAATAGAGGGAATAGTGTATGTGACTTTCATTGTGAATGAGGATGGTTCTGTTTCGGATCCCCAGGTAACAAGGGATATTGGTGGTGGTTGTGGAGAGGAGGCCATTCGGGTAGTTTCGACAATGGCGAATTGGGAACCAGGAATGGAGAAAGGCCAACCCGTTAAGACAAAGATGAGCCTGCCTGTTCGTTTCTTCCTCTCATCGGGTGCTGCCGGAAAATATCGGATTCACTGGGGAGCCATTCGGACGAATACAATAACAGAAGATCAAGTACTCAATGCCATGACGGACGAGTTGGTTGTTAGGAATATCTATGGTGATGATATTACCATTTCTACCCTGAATGTAGCATATGAAAAAGGGAATAGCTTTAAGGAGGCAAAATCTAATGGAGATATCACTCTTGAAGTGATGCGATTACTTAGAAAAGCAAAATCCGGAGGTAAATTGGTCTTTATGGCTACGGTTCAGGAGAAGGGGGAGTTGATAGATGTATTTCGGGTATTCAAAGTGACGAAATAGATTGCTTCCTTCCAAGGAGTTCATGATATGGATAAAACAAACAAAGGGCGTTCGATAAGTATCGAACGCCCTTTGTTTGTCTGTCTGCATCCCGGATTAATAAATAGCCGCATTCCGCGCAAATGAAAGGAATTCCTCCACTCCCAATAATTGTGTTTCCTTGCTTAGAATATCTCCATCAGGCGTTACAATAATGAAAGTAGGTAGAATGAGGACGCCATATTTATGGGCCAGATTGCGACCTGTCCGTTCACTGACATCTGCCTTGACATTGATGAAATTGGCATTCATGTAGTGTGCCACCCTTTCATTACTGAATACTTCATTATCCATAATCTGACAAGGGCCGCACCAGGAAGCATAAAAATCAATGAAAATAGGCTTGTTCTTTTCCTTGGCTAAATCCTTGATGTCATGAAAGGATTCGTTCATTAGGAATTCAACCCTGCTTGTATGCTCAACAGATGTAATATTAAGTTGCTTGGTTTGGTTAGGATTGACATAACCGAAATATTTCTTACCCGTTTTGGCCCAGTTCAGAAAAGTCCGTGTACTCATCGTGCTGCTTTTCTTCATAATGATCTTGCCATTGGGCTTGACGATAACGACAGTCGGAAGGTATTTTACCTCATAAACCATAGCTAGGGTCGGACCATTCAGTTTTTCAATATCCACCTTGTAATTGATGAAATTGGCATTCATATATTGAGCAACTTGCGGGTTGCTGAAAATCTCACGGTCAACCGTCTTGCATGGTCCACACCAAACTGCATGGAAATCAATGAAGATGGGTTTGTTTTGTAAGTAAGCCTGTTTTTGAATTTCCTTGAAAGTACCGGAATGAAGGAATTGGATTTTACTATTGTCTATGTGGTTGGCTAATGCGAATTGATTGAAAATGAGTAGCGTTAATACTCCTAACGTAAACTTTGTTTTTTTAAGCATGTCAAAATTGTAAAGCGGTATGATAATGTTGTTACGATTGCGAAAAATCCACAAACCATGCCATTAGGAACGATATTACTCGATACAATCTTATATAAGTGACAGCTATTTTTTTTAATTGAAAGGAGGAAATGTATGGGGTGTTAATCTACTTTTAGTATGAATAGGGTATTATATTGTTGTGAATGATTTTTATAGGTATATTTATTTTTATTATTTGATAATCAATGATTTGTCATTATAGTGACATTAGGTAGGCGAGTATTATTGTAAATGAATATGTATAATGCACTGATTTTTGATTGTTAAAACGTCTCTTTCCCTAAAAGAAGAAAGAGACGTCATCTAGTGTGGTGGCAAAAGTCCTTACTCGTCGGCAGCTTCATTTTCGGCTTTCATTCCGAGGTACGTCTCATTGGCTTCCTTGGCCCATTTGAGGAATTTCTTGGGGCTTTGCTCACCTGTTGATTTCATGATGACGTTTCCTTCAGGACTAATAATGAGAAGGGTAGGCAAATGATAGACATCAAAATATTCTGATAATGCCTTGCCGACCTTGGTCTCGATATTCGCACTATAATTCACATAATGTGCATTCATGAATTCTGCTACCTTATCATTTTCAAATACATCTACTTTTACCTTGTAGCAAGGTGTTGACCATACCGCATTGAAATTAATGAAGATCGGTTTTTCTTCTTCATATGCGATATCCTGGATTTCCTTGAATGATGGAGTATGGATGAATTTGATGGTGTCATCCTTTTTGGAAGTGAAAGAAAGCAATGGCAATACCATGAGGAATAGCAATAGCGAGACGCTAGACTGAGTGTAAGTCTTGATAGTCATGATTTTTTTGTTTTAGAATTGATGAATTGTGTGTGTTGATATAATCGCAACAGAAATTATGCCGCCAAATCAAATTATCTTGCTATAAGACAGGGAGTTGTGACATTAAAATCAAATTTTGCTTGGGTTGTAACATGCCTGATTCATCAAATCAACGGAATCGGATATTTATTAGGATTTGATAAGCATTCCAATACACTTTCCTAATATTTCAATGTATCTGGAGGTCGTGATGGATTATCGCTGAATAACAAAATCCCATTCCAAGTTCATGGAATGGGATTTATGGAAAGGATATCCATTTTCTTATGGAAAGATATTCCTATTAGAAATCAAACTCTATGGAGTCCCCGGGAGATAATTTCTTATCATTGGGTGTTTCGATTTTTTTGATACCGGTAAGTCGTTGGTCACTGAGTTTGTTCCCCAATGCTTTCCAACCTTTTACGTCGATGAAATCCTTTAGGTCAATTTCACCCTCCATTTTCTTGGAACCAACCCTCATGTTGTATTTGATTCTTGGACTGTCATCCAACGTAGCGAACAACAACTTGGATTTAGGATGGTCAGAAATGAAAAGGAATTTCTGTTTCAGACTGGCAGTTTCTACTTGGAATCGTTTTACTAAGGTAGCCCCCTTGCTACCCTCATAGTGGACAGCACTGATGACGGTATTGGAATCCATTTTCTGGATATCCCATAAGTCCTTGACCTCGAATTTTTGGTTCAATTCATAATCCGTGATATGATAGGTACCATCCTTATGTACCACAAGGATTTGATCCCCGGTATCGAATGCACCAAGGTACTTGCCACGGTTGTCTGTATTGAGTCGGCCACTGACTTCATCCATCCATATCTTAAGAGCCCCAAGTGTGGATTTACCCGATTCCTTAAGACTGACTTTTCTTACTGGATATTTGGTGATGACATTTCCTTTGGATGTTCGTCCCTTTATAGCCAGCTCACTGAAGTCAAAATCGAATTGCTTCTTTCTCGCAGTAGAACTTTGTGTCAATTGTACGGATACGACTTCTGCTTCACCATTGGGATTACATGTGAAATACAAACACTTGGACCTGGGGTTACCAGAAGTAAGGTCGTATTCCTTATCCCTTGTAATAGCTCTCACATTGAATCGCTTTGCAAAGGACTTGCCTGATTTTGCGTCGAGATAAACCATGTTGTAAGTGGTTCGTTCATCCCCTTTTTTCCAGACATTGGCATAGATGATATTCTTACCTACAAAGGTCTTGCTGGATAGTCGCGTTACCTTGAATTTTCCATTCTTTAGGAAAACGATTACGTCATCTATGTCAGAACAATCACAAATGAACGTATCCTTTTTCAATGATGACCCAACGAATCCCTCTTTGTAATTGACATACAACTTGGAATTGTTGGCAACCACACTGGTCTTATCCACTGCCTCGAATGAAGATATCTTGGTCCTTCTTTCCCTGCCTTTGCCGTATTTGTTGAGCAAATTCTCAAAATAGGCTACGGTATAGTCCACAATGTGTTCCAGGTCGTGTCTTACCTGCTTGAGCTCCTCCTCAAGTTGTGCGATTTTTTCATCGGCCTTGAAAGAATTGAACTTGGAAATGCGCTTGATACGAATTTCGGTCAACCTGACGATATCATCCTCCGTAATGTCCCGCATCAATCGGAGACGTTTGTCGGTTTTCTTAGGTTTCGAACTCGGACTCACTACATACTTGTCCAAGCCAACCCTGATGGCTTCCATAACAGCCTCCCAAGTCTCACATTCCTCAATATCCCTATAGATACGGTTCTCAATGAAGATTTTTTCCAAACTGGCAAAGTGCCATTTCTCAAGTAATTCCCTTTCCTTGATTTCCAACTCTAGCTTGAGCAGCTCCCTTGTTTGTTCAGTACATACTTTCAATATCTCATTGATATCCGTAAAGACAGGTTTATTATCAATGATGATACAGGCATTGGGAGAAATGGAAACCTCACAATTCGTAAAGGCATACAAGGCATCAACAGTAACCTGTGGAGAAATACCTGTTGCAAGTTCTATAAGTATTTCGACTTCCGCAGCAGTATTGTCGATGACTTTCTTGATCTTGATCTTACCTTTTTCATTGGCTTTTACAATACTATCCATCAAGGATGCTGTCGTAACTCCATAAGGTAATTCACGGATGGCAATGGTTTTCTTATCCACCTCCTCAATCTTGGCCCTTACTCGAATCTTACCGCCCCGCTTGCCTTTCTTGTAGTCGGAAACGTCCACAAGACCTCCTGTCAGGAAGTCTGGGTAGAGTTTGAAAGGCTTTTCCCTGAGATGATTGATGGCTGCCTTGATGATTTCAATGAAATTGTGAGGCATCAACTTGGTGGATAATCCTACTGCAATACCTTCCACCCCCTGAGCTAGGAGCAAAGGGAATTTTACGGGTAATGTAATAGGTTCCTTCTTTCTTCCATCATAGCTTAATTGCCAATCCGTAGTTTGGGGGTTGAAAAGGATATCCAAGGCGAATTTGGTCAGTCTTGCCTCAATATAACGTGAGGCAGCCGCTCCGTCTCCGGTACGGATATCCCCCCAGTTTCCTTGACAATCCACCAAAAGGTCCTTTTGGCCCAATTTGACCAAGGCATCACCAATAGCTGCATCCCCGTGCGGATGGTACTGCATGGTCTGACCAATGATATTGGCCACTTTGTGGAATCGTCCGTCATCCATTTCTTTCATGGAATGGAGTATCCTCCTTTGTACGGGTTTCAATCCGTCATTGATACTCGGTACAGCCCTTTCTAGGATTACATAGGATGCATAATCCAAGAAATAATCCTGATACATACCAGAAAGAGTGATGACTTTTTCATCATCCTGCCCGTTGGGGCTTAAATCATTGTTTTGGTCCGACATTTATAAAACAAAAAATTAATTAAAGGCTAAATTAAAACAAAAAATGTTTTAAAACAAGTTTGATGGTTTTCTCTGCCATCGCCAATTCGGTAACGACGTAAATGCAAGCGTGCAAAAATAGCGAAACATGTCTACCATTAAAAACATTTATCCGAATGACTGCCAAAGTAGGCCATCTTTTCACAAGTAGAGAGTGTATCTTTGTATTATGAAACAAATCTCTTACAAAAAATTGGAAGTTTGGAAAGAGGAAGGCAAGGCATTCGAGTTATTGGATGTACGCGAACCTTGGGAACATGAGGCTTTCAATATCGGAGGTCGATTGATTCCTCTTGGTGAATTAATGTCTAGAAAGGCGGAGATTGAAACTTCAGGTAAGCCCTTGGTTGTGTATTGTAAACGTGGTGTAAGGAGTATGATTGCAATACAACGTCTCTCTCCTCATATCAAGGATTTGGAAATGTACAACCTAAGTAATGGAGTCTACGACTTGATGTACTGATTCATATAGGGATTCCAATAACAACAATCATCATAACAACCATTAGGTATGTACGACTACAAGACAGTAAGACATCTTAGGAACAGATTGGATGGATTCAGGAAAGAGGGAAAGACGATAGGGTTTGTTCCCACAATGGGAGCCTTGCATGAGGGACATATCTCATTGATTAGGAAATCCATTGCCGATTCAGATGTGACAGTGTGCAGCATCTTCGTCAATCCGACACAGTTCAATGTAGCAGCTGATTTGGATAAGTATCCTAGAACGACGGAAAGGGATTGTGCCATGCTGGAAGCTGTCGGCTGTGATGTGGTTTTTCTTCCGGATGTGGATGAGGTGTACCCGCCGGATATGGATACGAGTTATGAGGTTGATTTTGGTCCATTGGAAAGGGTGATGGAAGGTGCCCATAGGCCCGGTCATTTTGCAGGGGTGGCACAGGTGTTGAAGCGTTTTCTTGAAATCGTTGAACCTGATGCGATGTATATGGGACAAAAGGACTTCCAACAATTGACCATCGTCAGGGACTTACTCAAAAGACTGGAGTCCAAAACCCGTTTGGTCATGGGTGAAACGATTAGGGAAACGGATGGCTTGGCCATGAGTTCAAGAAATATGAGATTGAATGAGGAGGAAAGGGCAATTGCTCCAAGAATCTCCAAGGCCTTATTCAATGCCAAGAAGAAATTGGAAACACATTCACTGGCCCAGATAAGGGAGGAAGCATTGGCAGAATTGGATATCCCTGAATTTACTGTGGAGTATTTCGAAATTGCTGATGGAATCACACTCCAGCCTATTGATAGCTTAGAGGGAGTGGAAATAGCAGTGGCTTGTACGGCAGTGCATTTGGGCCCGGTTAGATTGATTGATAATGTGGTGTTGAAAGAATAGGTTCTAAATTCTATTGCCCGACCTTGTCCAATATTTCCTCAAGGTATTTTCTATGATTAGCTAGCCTAGGTACTTTGTTCTGACCACCGAACTTGCCCTTTCCTTTCATCCATTTGAAAAATGTGCCTTTTGGCAATGGTCGAATGACGAGCCGATTCAGAGCCATTCCTTTGTATCTCTTGGCTTCATAATCTGAATTGATGGCCTTGAGTTGTTGGTCCAGTATTTCACTGAATAATTCCAGATCATCAGGAGCATGCTCGAATTCAATGAGCCATTCATGGCCTCCCTTTCCCTGGCCACCACTAAAATATACCGGAGCAACAGTATATTCCACAACTGAAGTACCTGTTTTCTCGCAGGCGATGGCCAGAGCCTTATCCGTATTCTCAATCATGACTTCTTCTCCGAATGCATTGATGAAATGCTTGGTTCTTCCTGTTACCTTGATCTTGTATGGGGTAGTGGAAGTGAATTTAATGGTGTCTCCGGGCATGTATCTCCATAATCCGGAATTCGTAGAAATCACAATGGCATAATGTTTCCCAATCTCGACATCAGCCAATGGAATGGCCTTAGGGGAATCTTTTCCCCATTCACTCGGAGGAATGAATTCATAGTAGATTCCATTGTCCAGTAGAAGTAGCATGTCATCAGCCCCAAACTCGGATTGTATGGAAAAATATCCCTCTGAGGCATTGTATATTTCCATCATCTGCACTTGGTGAGAAGGAAGATACTTTTGGAATTGCTCTTTGTAAGGGGTGAAGCTGACACCACCGTGAATATATATTTCCAGTTCCGGCCATACTTCTAAGATGTGTGATTTGCCCGTCATTTCAAGGATGGTCCTGAAAAGAACAATGGTCCAGGTAGGAACACCCCCAAGATTGGTTACCCTTTCATTCATCGTAATTCGGGCCATGCGTTCTATCTTCGGTTCCCAGTCCTTCATAAGGGCCGTTTCCAAGTCCGGGGTATAGAAATATTTGGCTATGGCTGGCATGTGTTCCAACATTAATGCGGATACATCACCTATCTGACTCTTGGAATGTTGGGGATAGTAGTCCCATGTTCCGCCCATCACAACTCCCTTTCCCTTGAATATATTTGCTTCTGGATTGTTGTGATAATAAAGACTAAGGGTATCCTTAGAACCCTGTATCAGGCATTTTTGATAGTGTTCTTGGGAAACAGGTATGTATTTGCTTTTGTCAGAAGTAGTTCCCGATGATTTGGAGAACATACGGATTTTTCCACTCCACAAAACATTCTTCTCTCCCAACATCATGCGCTGAATGTAGGGTTTCAGTGCCTCATAATCCTGAATGCCAACCCGATCCGTAAAATCTTCATATTGCTTGATGGATGGGTATCCGTGTTCCTTTCCCCATGTGGTATTCCGTGCATGTCTTATCAATTGGTCAAACCAATGTTGTTGGGCTTCATGCGGGTGCTTCATGAACCAGTTGATTCTTCTCATCCTCGACCTGAGATAAACCCCCAATATGGAATTCATTGCAGACATATTCACTTCTATCTTTTAGAAAGATACGAAAAATAAAAGTGTGGATTAAGGAGATTCGTTCCAATAATGAATGAAAATGGGGCGTGTATTTTATACCATCGTCATTGTTTGTCATTCAATCCCCAGTCATATTCAAGGAAAGAAACTTTGGCATCATCGGAGATATCTGTATCCGAATATGGAGAAACATAATCGATAAGATTCCCCTCTTTTTTGAAATCCTTTCCGAACCAGGAGAATATCTTGGACAACTGTACATGGTCAGGCTTGATTTGGTTCTTGCTTGGGTCGTTCAGGAACAATCGGGCTTGCTCCTCCAGTTGTATCTCCAAACGGTCTGGTAGGTAAGCTTCATTCCTGAGGTTGGGACAGGAAACGGAGGCGCAATTGATAGCGAAATGAATCCTCGGCTCATCGAATTTCTTCCTGAGGATATTGTGTTCAACATTATTCAGGTCATAGGTATTGCCCTCGATTTCAATGAATTTGAGATCCCATACGGAATTGATGAAAGGAATCCCTTTCTTAATGTCCCTGATGCTGGCAGTTGGATAATGGTCTACCACCAATTGTATGGTGTAGGCATTGTAGGCATTCATCCAATAGGCCAACCGTTCCTCTCGGTTCCAGTTTTTGGTATTGGGATGGTTGTTGTCAAGTAATTGTATGTATTGTCCCAGTCTATCCTTGTCCTCTACAAAACCTTTGTAGTCAACAGTTCCGTTGTCAAGTATGTGTTTTTGAAGCAATTCGGTCCATATGTCATGGGATATGGGGAATGATTCGCTTTCCACATCCTTAATGGTCCTGCATTGTATCAGAAACAATGCACCGATGGATATCAAAAGCAAACTTGGCAGGCCTATTCGTAACATCTTGGATTTCATATCAAAATTTGATTAATTTCTTATTGCCAAATTATGTACTTTTACAACATTGAATTGTCAAAAATCGTCAATGCAATCAATTCACCAATTCAGGATAAAGGATATTGAAGGGAAAGAGTTCGGATTCGAGGCGTTTGGGAATAAGAAAATATTGATTGTGAATGTAGCTTCAGAATGTGGCTATACACCACAATATGCACAGCTAGAGGAACTCTATCAAACTTTCAAGGATAAATTAGTAGTGGTTGGGTGCCCATGCAATGACTTCGGAGGTCAAGAACCAGGAAGTGAGGCGGATATCCAACAATTTTGTACTTTGAGATATGGTGTTACATTCCCACTGACCCAGAAATTGGGCATCAAGGGAAAGGAAGCACATCCCTTATATGAATGGCTTTCAGAACAATCCAAGAACGGAGTGGGTAACTTCGAGGTCACTTGGAATTTTTGCAAATTCCTTCTCGATGAAGAAGGACGTCTGATGGCTTTCTTTCCATCATCTACACATCCTGTAAGTGAGGAGATAATTGACTTGATTTGACATCATTTTTTGATGATGCGCATGATTGGGATATATTGCCATTGAATCATGTGGAAGAAACAGGTTGATTTGACTTTCAAGGATATCATAGGACAAACTGAAATCAAACAGCTGCTGAGAAGCATGGTGGATCAGGACCGCATTCCTCACGCCCAAATATTCATTGGGACTGAAGGAGTCGGCAAACTGGCTATGGCCAATGCCTTTGCCCAATATGTCATGTGTGAGGATAGGCAGGATGGTAACATCTGTGGTACTTGTTCACATTGCATCAAATCCTCGAAATTCATCCATCCGGATATACATTTTTCCTTTCCTGTTGTTGGTTCCAAGATGACAAGTTCCCATTTTGGTAATGAATGGAGGGCAGCACTTTCGAGCAATCCTTACATGAACATCCAACAATGGTTGCAACAAATCAATGCGGAGAATAAACAGGGGAATATCAATAAGGATGAATGTTCGGAAATCGTCAAGAAACTGAGCCTCAAAACCTTTGAGGGGAAGCATAAGATACTGTTGTTGTGGCTTCCTGAATATTTGGGAAAGGAGGGGAATAGGTTATTGAAATTGATTGAGGAACCACCGGAGAATACCTTGTTTGTCTTGGTTGCTGAAAATGCAGAAGCCATTCTGAATACCATTCTTTCCCGTTGTCAATTGGTCAAGTTCAAACCCCTGACAGATGAGGATGTCACTTCTGTTATGAAAACAAGGGGGCTTGCAGAGGAAAAGGCACTCGGTATAGCGCATCTGGCGAATGGGAATCTCAATAGGGCCTTTTCTCTGATGGAGGAAAATGATAATGACAATGCACTTCTTTTCCTGCAATGGTTGAGGATCTGTTATTTGGGGAAACCCAAGGAAATCATTGAATGGTCGGATCAGTTTTCAGGATTGGGTAGGGAAAACCAAAAGTATTTCTTTGATTATGGATTATTTTTCATGAGGGAATACATGGTATTAAAATTGACGGGGAATGAAAAGGTAAGACTGAGTGAAAAGGAACTCAAGACCGCAAAAAACCTAACGAAAGTAATACAGCACGGCCAAATTGGGCCGATATCAGATATATTAACGGATTCGGCATTCCATATCTCAAGGAATGCCAATCCTAAGATTCTAATGACAGACATTACAACTCGGATGAATAAGATTCTGAGAGGTAAGGTCGCATTGGCATAGCGCCATATAAAATGATAATGAAATGAGTTGTGCAGGATGTTCAAGTGGCAAGGATGGTAAACCGAATGGATGTAAGAGTAATGGAGGTTGTTTGACTGGAGGGTGTAATCGGTTGAATACCTATGATTGGCTATCGGATGTAACAGCACCTACCTCAGACAATTTTGACTTGATTGAGGTAGGATTCAAGAATGGTTCAAGAAAAGCCTTTTTTCACAATACCAACAGATTGGATATATTCAAGGATGATTGGATTGTAGTGGAATCGGGCACGGGATATGATGTGGGGCGTGTGTCATTGACAGGAGAGTTGGTGAAGCTCCAGATGAAGAAGAAGCGGGTTAAGGACAATGCTGTTTTCCACAAGGTAATCCGTAGGGCCCATGAAAGGGATATGGAGAAACTGAATGAAGCCCGTTCGATGGAGCAAAAGACGATGGTTCGTGCCAGGGCCATTGCTCGGATGTTGGATTTGGAAATGAAAGTGGGAGATGTCGAATATCAGGGAGATAAGCGTAAGGCTACCTTTTACTATACGGCTGATGGCCGGGTTGATTTCCGGGAACTCATCAGGCATTATGCCAAGGAATTCAGGGTGAAGATTGAAATGCGTCAGATTGGGGCAAGACAGGAATCTTCGAGGATTGGAGGTTTGGGAGCTTGTGGTCGTGAACTTTGTTGTTCAACTTGGTTGACGAACTTCAAATCGGTATCCACTTCAGCAGCTCGTTATCAGAACTTGGCCATTAATCAGTCCAAATTATCAGGACAATGTGGTCGACTGAAGTGTTGCCTGAATTACGAATTGGATACCTATATGGAGGTACTCAAGGAGTTTCCAAAGAATGCGGATGTACTCAAGACCAATGCAGGTGAGGCCCGATTGGTGAAGATGGATATCTTCAAACGCTTGATGTTCTATGTATATAAGGATAATAAGGCAACGAGAGGAAAAATCTTCGCATTGGGTGTAGACCGTGTTACGGAGATTAAGAGTATGAATAAACAGGGCAAGAAACCTGACGAATTACAGGGTTTGGTCGTGAACGACGAATCCGATACGGATGCGGACTTGGGATTTGCGGATGTTACAGGTCAGATTGAATTACCTCCTGAGCAGAAAAAGAGAAGGGGTAGGGGCCGAAAGGGTAAACCTAACAATAGGGGTAATCAGCAACGCCCAAAAGGAAACAATAAAGGACCAAGGAGTAACAAACAACAGACTAAACCTGATGCCAAGGCTGCTTCTAAACAGCAACCTGCCAAACCGGCAACCAAGAGGGATGACGCTCCAAAATCCAAGGGGCCAGCTAAGAAAACAGGTCCTAATCCACAGGCTAAGTCTGGGAAAAAACCGAATAATAACAGGAACAGAAGAAGAAACAACAAAAAAAGACCACCTAATAAAGATGGTGGGGAAGATAAGTAGAAGTTGTTGATTATCAACAAATATGCTATCTGTAATAGAAGCAGATAGCATATTTTTTAATAACTTTTAAAACAAAAAGTAAATAAATGTTTTGTTTTACTTGATTTTTTAAAACAATTAATTGATATTTGTGTTATGGAAATGATAGATCACTAATATTTATACATCTCTTTGTATAATCATTCCATATCTTTACAGGTACAAAAAAACATTTAATCTGATGGCTAAAGAATCTAAGGAGCAAAGCCAAAAATTGAAGGCACTCCAATTAACAGTTGAAAAGTTAGACAGAACCTTTGGTAAAGGAACTGTAATGCGTTTGGGAGATAAGCAGGTTGTGGATGCGGATGCTATCTCAACAGGTTCCCTTACCCTGGATGTAGGATTGGGAATTGGAGGTTTCGCCAGAGGTCGAATCGTTGAGATTTACGGTCCTGAATCCTCAGGTAAGACAACACTTGCTATCCATGCAATTGCAGAAGCACAAAAGAAAGGTGGTATTGCAGCATTCATAGATGCGGAGCATGCCTTTGATAGGGATTATGCCCAGGCTCTAGGAGTCAATATTGATGAGCTATTGATTGCCCAACCCAGTTATGGTGAGCAGGCGCTTGAAATTGCAGAGCACCTTATTCGTTCCGGAGCAATTGATATCCTCGTAGTCGATTCAGTAGCTGCCTTGGTACCAAGAGCAGAGCTTGAGGGAGAAATGGGTGATTCCAAAATGGGATTACAGGCTCGTTTGATGTCCCAAGCCATGCGTAAGCTGACTGCTGTGATTGGTGCACACAATACTTGTTGCATATTCATCAACCAATTGAGAGAGAAAATTGGTGTGATGTTCGGTAATCCTGAGACGACCACAGGTGGTAATGCCCTTAAGTTCTACGCTTCCCAACGTTTGGATATCCGTAGGACAGGTTCCGCCATCAAGGACAAGGAAGGTAATGTAGTGGGTAACCACGTTAAGGTCAAGGTTGTGAAAAACAAGTTGGCTCCTCCATTCAGAATTGCAGAATTCGATATCATGTACGGTGAAGGAATTTCCAAATCCGGAGAGATCATTGATTTGGGAGTGGATAAGGAAATCATCAAGAAAAGTGGTGCATGGTACAGCTATCAGGGGGCTAAGATTGCCCAAGGGCGTGAAGCAGCCAAGAACTTTATTATTGATAATCCTGAAGTTGCTGAAGAATTGGAAGCCAAAATCAAGGCAGCCATCAAGGGTGTTCCTTTGGAGGAATTGGTAAGCAAGCCAGCATAGGTATTATCATTGAAATGTAAATATTATTATCCTCATAATAATTTAGCGGCATTCTAAACTTAATTAGAATGCCGCTTTTCATATTTAAGAACAACCATCATCGTATTTTTGCATTCTAAATATTCAAATAGGGAAGAAATGAAAAATTGGTTGTATCTATTTTGTGTTGTTTCGATGGTTGTTTGGTCTGCCTGTGGCTCAGGGAGCGTTGAGGTGGATGAGGATAAACCATTACCGATTATCAAGAGAATGGATAAGGAATTAGGCGAACCCATTGAACACACGATACGTCCTTTTTCTTTCATGAATCAGGATAGCCAGATTGTGAATAATGAGACATTCAAGGATAAGGTATATGTCGCTGATTTCTTTTTCATTCATTGTCCCACGATTTGCCCAGAAGTAAAGGCAAATATGAAATTCATGTATGATGAACTGATAGACAATGACGAGGTGCTATTCCTTTCTCATAGCATTGATACCAAATATGATACGATTCCTGCTTTGAAGGAATATGCCAATAAACTAGAAATACAAACGGATAAGTGGCATTTGGTTACGGGAGAGAAATCCGACATTTATGCCATAGCTGAGGATTATGTAAGTTCCGCCAAGGAAGATGTGGGAGCTCCTGGTGGTTATGATCATAGCGGATACCTAGTTTTGGTGGATAAGAAAGGCCATGTTAGGTCTTTTGCTAGGGGTACAGAAAGGAAGGATACCAAGAGATTGTTGAGAGACATAGATAAATTATTAAAAGAATATAATTAGGAGGAACTTCTTTCTTTGTTGAAACGGTTGTATTTTTGTCATCCGTTGGCCGCATAGTTCAATTGGATAGAATATCAGATTTCGGCTCTGAGGGTTGGGGGTTCGAATCCTCCTGCGGTCACAAACTGTTCCTTTGTTATAAAGTAGGAATACAAAAAG
>JAHDHL010000045.1 GCA_020631355.1 Saprospiraceae bacterium
AGTTACAAACTGAGGATAGCTGAGTTACAAACTGAGGATAGCTGACTACATTTCAATATCACTGATGACACTGACGGCCTCATTATAGGTTTTCTGTGCATCTCCCTCGACTCCGAATGCGAAGATGGCTTTTTCGCAAGTTTTCAGTAGGGCCATGAAGCGGTCTATGTGGTCGCTCTGGGCTCCGGATAGGGTCAGTTTCTCCTTGACATTATTCTTACTTAATTCTGAACGGGGAATGTTGAATTTATCAGAAGCATAACCTAATAGGACCTTGGATGTTTCATCATAAAATGAACGATTATCCCCTGCCTTGAGGTATTTTTCTGCATTAGCCAGTCTTTGCTTGGCTACCTTTTGTGCTCGCTTACTCTTTTCTGCTACCCAATCCACTTCGGGCTGGTTGGCCTTGATATACTTATACAGGACTGCCAATCCCAATAATAGGAATGGAAACACCAAAAGTCCCCAAAACAAAGCTGAACCTACAAAATCACTTCGGTGATGGGTTCTTGCAGCAGTCTTGATGTATCGAATTTCTTCCTTGGGTCTTTCCTGTACTTCCGGTTTGACATTCACATTCGTGTTGTACTGCCCTTTCATTACATTCACTACATAATTATTCGGGTATGTAATGACAAATTTTGATGAATCCGGGTCGTAATAACTGAATTCAGGACTGATATTGAACGTTCCGGGCACCTTGGGTAGAATCAGGTATTCAAAGGCTTTGATTCCATATAATTCTCCATTCCGTTCCAATTGTTGTTCATCCACCACATTCGGATCGTACACTTCGAACGAATCCGATAGGATAAGATTGGGAGCCGTAACCCTTTGGATATCCCCATCGCCCGTAACGGTAAACCTCAATGTGATGGCATCATCCGTAGTGGCTGCCAGCTTATCCAATGATGCGGTAGCCTCATATCGTCCGACAGCACCAGAATAGGAATCAGGCACCGGTGATGGTAATGGATTGACTGTGATATCCACGGAATTACTGGTTAATATAAAAGTCTCCGTTGGACGAATCAGGGAATAGATGTTATTTGTACTCTGCCTGCCATTACTCAACGGAATGGCCACCCTGAATCTCATAGGTTCGATGGTGGTCGAACCCGTTTGCTGGGGATAGAGTGCTATCCTTTTCAGGATTTGGGTAGTGTATTGGACTCCATTGACAACCTCATTCATCCGAGCTGCATCAAAGCGTCTGATTTGGGAAGTATAAAAACCAGAATAGGAAGGTTCTTCCACGATGTTATAGTGTTCCACATCAATGGCAGTATACACCTTATAATCCAGAATGATTTGTTCGCCGGGTACTACTTCCGTCGTATTCACTTCCGCCCTCACGAATATCTTTTCTTCCGCATTTATTTGATTATTAGCTCTACCTTGTACGACTTCCACTAAGAATGGTTTAGTCTTATAGGTTTTGCCATCCACCTTGATTGATGCAGCTCCTACTTGGTACTTTCCTAATTTCTTGGGTTGTAGAAAAAAGGAGTAAGTGACAGCCGTTTGCCATTGGCCATTGTAATTACTGGATTGGGAACTCACATTCTGTCCACTAATTCTTTTGAAGTGTTGGAAAGCGGGGGGCTTGAAATCCGTACCATTCGCATTATTCAGCGTAAACATCACCTGGAAGTGATTACCCATTGTAACCTGCTTGGCATTGGACTTCCCTACAAAGCTCACATCACCCTGCCCTAGTAGGCATATAGGAAGCAAGCAAATGAATAGTATGTTGAATACAATCTGTCTCATGTCTCTGTTACCTCAGCTTAAACATTGTTAATTGGATAAAGGTTGGATTTAAATCCTATAGGTTTTTTTCTTTGATTTCTTTTTGGTCTTCTTTTCCTCTTGTGGTGGAAAGGATGGATCAGCTTGTTGGGGTGGAAGTCTTCTTCTTGTTCCCCAATCCCCAAAAAAATTATCATTCCACCGGTCTCTTTCCTTGGGCAGGACAAACCCTTCCTTGACGACTACTTTTTCCCAATCTGTCTTATGAATCTTTCCATCCACTGTGATGGACGCTGGATTCACCGTGTAGGTTCCCTCCTCTGAAGCCTGTACATAGTAGGTATAACTCACGCTACTGGAAGATACGCCATTAATGATTGAAAAACTGGTAGAGTTCATGGGGCCTGAGACATATTGCAGGTTGGTCCATTCGGGTTGTTCGAAATGGGAACCATCTGCATCTTCCAATACGAATTTTACAGGAAAAGCTTCTCCTTTCGGAACGGTATCCGGAACTTCCACGTAGAATTTGACATCATCCTGTGCATGAATGCCAAAGGATATGAAAATTGTCAGTATTGCTAGTATAAATTTCATTTTCATGATATTTCAATTACCAATCCTTTTCGGATTGGTATTCACTTCTTTGTTCTTTCTTGAGTTTCTCCTTGACCTTTTTTTCTTCCTCATCCATCACCTTGAGTTGACGCATGACTTCTTCCTTGGTCATTTCTTCAGGAGTGGGTTGGTCAGGTTCACCATCATTGGCCTGGCTTCCGCCCTCAGACTCCTCCTCGTCTTCCTTTCTCTTCTCGGGTTTATTGGGTGCTGAGTTATTGTCCTCGTCTTGTTCTTCATCTCCCTCATTTTCCTGACGCTCCTGTTCTTCGCTTTCTTCTCCCTCTCCGCCTTCGCCTCCTTGTTCCTGTTGTTGTTGCTGTTTTTGCTGTTCGATTTCCATTTGGCGAAGTGCATGCTGCAGATTGGATTTGGTATCCATATCATCGGGATTCAATCTCAACGAATTCTTATAAGCCTCTATACTATTCTCAAAATCCTTTTGTTCCAGATAGGTATTCCCCAGATTATGATAAGCATTCGCCTTAATCTGATTGTTATTCGTATTCTCAATTGCAGACATGTAAGATTCAGCTGCCTTATCCAAACGCTTTTTCTTGATTTCAGGGTCCATTTCCCCGTTCAGGCCCTTGAAAATAGCATTGGCCCGATTGAAGAATCCCTTTACTGATTTAGGATTGGCATTCGTAGCCCTCAGGTATTCTTCCTCTGCCTTGAGATAATCCGCTCCCTTATAGAACTTATCCCCCTCCATCAGTGACTCGTGTTCATCCTGCGATTGGGAATGGGACAACAAGGGAATCATACACAAGCCCAAAATCCAAAGCGGCAATTGTAAACGATGTATTTTCCTATGTTTCATCATGATATAAAGTTACGAAGTTCTAATCAGACGATATTCCATGTACTGTATTCTGTCTAACTAAAGATGTCTTTTCCAGAAATTATGTTGCTTCGCCTATACGAGATTAAGAATTCGATAACCAAAAATAAGAATGCAGGAATGAGGAATATCCAGAAATAGCTTTCGTATTCATCAAACATCCTTTGTTCGAATTCCTTTTTCTCTATATCATCAATGATGATTTGCAATGAAGAAAGAACGGCTTCCTCTCCCGAAATGATGTTATAATAATATCCCCCTCCAGCCTCGGCCACTTTCTGCAACATATCTTCATTCAGGGTAGAACGCACCAACTCTCCCGTGTGGTCTCGTTTATAATCGGAATATCCACCATAAGTAATAGGAATATAACCTCCCTCCGGAGTTCCCGCACCAACCGTAAAGGTTAGGACTCTGTTCCTATCAAAGGCCTCCCTTGCTTTTTTGACTGCTGTTTCGTCATGGTTTTCCCCATCGGAAATGATGATGAGTGCCTTGTGTTGGTCCTTTTCCATTTCAAAGGACAACTCTGCCAATTCTATTGCTGATGTAATGGAAGTTCCCTGGGTAAGAATCTGGTCGGGATTCGCACTATCTATGAATAAACTTGCGGCTGAATAATCAATTGTCAATGGCATCTGGACATAAGCATTTCCTGCAAATACCAATACACCGATTCTTTCACCCTCGAGCTTATCCACCAATTTCCGAGCGAATTTCTTCGCTCTCTCCAATCGGCTTGGGGCGAGGTCCGTTGCATTCATACTTCGGGAAATATCCAAGGCGATGAAAACATCGGAACTCTTTCTCTTGACTTTCTCTCTTTTGGTTCCCCATTGCGGGTTTGAGAATGCTGCACCTAAGAATAGTATAGCCAAGGCGATGGAAATGAATTTGAACCATTGCCTCACATTCGAGTATCTGGGCATTAATTGTCTTACTATTTCCTCATTTCCCAAACGGGACATGGCCCTTTTCCTCATGCTCAGCATCAGTAGGAACAAAGCCAGAAGGATGGGAATCAATACCCAAGCCAAAAGATGATATGGTTCTTCTATTCTAAACATCTATCAGGGTAATGATCTTAGTATGGTATATTTCAACAATAATTCCACAAAAACGAATATCAAAGCCCATAGTACGAAAGGATGGAATGCTTCGCTCCTCTTTTCAATCACAGTGACCTCATATTCTGTTTTTTCCAGTCTATCTATATCCGAATATATTCTTTGCAAGCTTTCATTATCCGTTGCACGGAAATATTTCCCACCTGTCATATTGGACATTTGTACCAATAAATCCTCGTCGATTTCCACAGGGACCAAACCGAATACATATTCCCCATCAGACCTTCTTCTCACGGGGGCCAAGGCATCTCCCATGGTTCCTACTCCAATGGTATAAACCCTGATACCAAGGGTCTTGGCCATATTAGCGGCATCCATAGGGTCATAATATCCTGCATTATTCATTCCGTCGGTAAGGAGTACCACGACCTTACTATTGGATTTACTATCCTTGATTCTGTTTACTGCGGTAGCTAATCCCATTCCGATAGCCGTACCATCCTGCAATACTCCACAACGGGTTTTGGAAAGGAATTCATTCAGCATTCCATAATCCGTTGTGGGTGGACACTGGGTATGTGCCTCACCAGCAAAGACAACGAGTCCTATCCTATCGAATAATCTTTTGGATATAAAATCCGATGCCACTTTCTTGCTGGCTTCCAGTCTATCCGGTTTGAAATCCTTGGCCAACATACTGGAAGACAAATCCATCACTAATGTAATATCGATTCCCTCTCCCTTGACTTCTTCCTTACGATTGATTTCCTGTGGTCTCGCAAGTGCAATCACCAAGAATGCCAAAGCTAACAAACGAAGAATGGGGGGAACGAACATCCTCAGCCATCCCCTAAGGGAATGTCCTTCGAATGCCTGTAAGCCTGACATCCTCAGGTTGGCATACCGATTATGCCTTAGCTTGAAGAAGTATAATGCAGCCAGTATAGGAATCAGTATAAGAAGCGCCAATACCCAAGGGTACAAGACATCATAATTACCTATTACTGATCCTAATATCATGGATGCGTTTCTGTTTATGGATTATATTTCCTTATTATCAATTTCATCGGGTAAAACGATGATTCGCTGTTGTGTCGTATCTACAAATTGCCTCAACTGTCCGATAACCTTATGGTGTGTTTCCTCAGCGGGTTTCACTTTGGCGAATTTAACTAGATCCGCAGTTCTTAATATTTCCAATAATTGCTCCTGCAATCCCGATTCGAGATTCATCCGTTTCAATTCAGGAGCAATCTCATGGGTTACCGATTCCAATGCATTAATCTTATATCTATTTTCCAAGTACTCCCTAGCGATGTAGGAGATACCTGAATAGTATTCCTTGACCTGACCATTTTCCCATAGTTTCTTTTCCTCCAATTCCCTTAGTTTATCAAGGGCAACGGTATGTGCAGGTAAGACGATTTTCGGTTTGGCAATAGTGGATTCTTCCGATTTCTTTCGGGACAATCGCCAGACTAAGAATCCTACCAACAAGATGAGTAATACAAATGCCAAAGGAATCAGGACGTAGTGTATCCAATCAGTGATTCTTTTCTTTTCTTCCAGAATTTCCTTGATGGGCCTAATTGCAGTCTCGGCTGTGGTATCTATCGGAATGGGGTCAACCCTGAGGTATACATCATTGGCTAGGCCGAATGTTTCCCTTGCATCATCCTTGACAGAAAAACGAACACCGGGAATCTGGTGCATCCCATCCTTGAAACTCGTAATAACAACACTCTGTATTACCTGCTCATTATTACCGATACTAGAAGTCTTGGGTTCCAGAACACGAACCAATTCCACTTGTTCCATGGTATCAAAGGATACCTTGAAATCAGGTTGGACATATTCCGTTGAGGATGCTTTGGTTATTCTATAATGAAGATGGATATGGTCGCCCAAAAGTATGGCTGCACTGTCCAAGGCAGCAGTGACATTCAACTGTCCATGTACGCTAGTAAAGGACAATAGAACAACTAATATGGATATGATTCTTCTCAAGCTATTTCGTAATGATGGCGAATTTCGTGAATGGTTGGAATAATTGAAAGAAAAAACGTACTGTTTTAGCTCAGAAGCCATTTAAATTTAACACTCTTGTATCAATGGGCCTCTTTTTGCCTACCATTTCCAATCTTTTTCTAGCAATAACCATCCTTATTCCCTGAGAAGAACTTCATTCCGAGTCGGAATACATCCCATTCCATCAAAATGGATGAACAAGAAGTGAATTCCTAATACCCAGGAGTATCCTATCTGATCATGCCTTTTGTAATTGGATGACACCAAGGCTAATCAATGCTTTTTCCGAAGCAGATTGTTCTGCGGATTTCTTATTGAAATCATCCGCTTGTGATATTTCTTCGTCATCCACCACCACGGCCACCTTGAATCGGTCCCTTTTATCCTGCTTGTATTTGGAAACAACCCTGTAGGTTATGATTTTATTGTGCTTCTGGCACCATTCGAGTAGCTGACTCTTATAATTATCATCATAGGTTTCCAACTCGTGGATATTGAGATAACCACCCCTTAGCATTCTTTTGATGATGAATCGCTTGGTCTTGTGATAACCGGCATCCAGATAGATTGCACCGACCAATGCCTCAAGTGAGTTCCCTAGCATGGACGGACTGATTCTCGTCCCTTGGTTGTAATGGGATAACAAATCCGCCAATTCCATTTTATTGGCAATTTCATTCAATGACTTCCTCTTGACAATTTTTGAACGCATCTTCGTCAGGAATCCCTCATCACTACCCGGATATTTGCAAAACAGGTATTCTCCCACAACCATACCCAGCATGGCATCACCCAAGAATTCAAGGCGCTCATTATTTCTGGCTCCTTGGTATTTATCCATCCTTTCCGGTTTGTGGAGAAAAGCTTTTTTGAAAAGGTATACATTCGCAGGCGTATACCCCAATACGGACCTCATCCTACGAAGGAGGAACTGCTCCTTTGAAAAAAACCTATTGTACGTTCGTTTAAAAGCTCTGATTAGCAAATCGTCAATCCATTTTTCTGAAAGCTACAGAAGTATTATGTCCCCCGAAGCCAAAAGTATTACTTAGCGCCACATTTACATTTCGGGTCTGGGCTGTGTTAAATGTAAAGTTAAGTTTATTATCAATATCTGGGTCGTCCGTGGAGTGATTTATTGTCGGAGGAACGATACCATTCTTGATTGCCAAGATACAAGCCACTGATTCTATGGCTCCGGCAGCTCCCAAGAGGTGTCCAGTCATTGATTTCGTAGAACTAATATTCAAATTGTATGCCGCATCTCCGAAAACTCGCTTTATGGCTTGTGCTTCGGCAATATCTCCCAATGGAGTGGATGTTCCATGAACATTAATGTAATCTACATCCCCGACATTCAAACCTCCGTCCTGAAGTGCCAATTTCATTACATTAGCTGCGCCTAGACCCTCTGGGTGCGGTGCCGTGATGTGGTGTGCATCTGCGGTCATACCTCCTCCAAGTACCTCGGCATAAATCTTAGCTCCACGTTTTTTGGCATGTTCGTATTCCTCCAGAATAATACAAGCACCACCCTCTCCCAAGACAAAGCCATTCCTGTTGGCATCGAATGGTCTGGATGCAGTAGTCGGGTCGTCATTCTGTTCGGATAAGGCTTTCATGGCATTGAATCCACCTACCCCTGTCTTGGTGACTGCAGCTTCAGAGCCTCCTGAGATAATAATGTCGGCCTTACCCAGTTTGATGTAATCACATGCATTAATCAAGGCATGGGAAGAAGATGCACAAGCGGAAACGGTTGTATAATTCATTCCTCTGAAACCATACTTGATGGATATCAATCCTGGAGCGATATCCGGAATCATCTTAGGAATAAGAAACGGATTATACTTAGGTCTTCCATCTCCTTTTGTGTAGTTGGCTACCTCATCCTGAAGGGTTTTCAATCCACCGATACCAGCACCCCAAATGACTCCGGCCCTATCCAAATCAATCGCTTCAACATCTATGCCTGAATCAGTCATTGCTTCTTCAGCAGCAACCATGGCGAAATGTGAGAAACGATCCATTCTTCTGGCTTCTCGCCTATGGATGAAATCCTCAACCTCGAAATCCTTGACTTCACATGCAAAGCGGGTCTTGAATTCCGTAGCATCGAATAATGTAATCGGCGCAGCACCACTGGCTCCCGCAACGAGTGCGTCCCAGTATGATGATAAAGTATTTCCGATGGGGGTAATGGCTCCCAGTCCTGTAACTACAACCCTTTTCATAGGAATCAGTCGAGTTTAATATGGTTAGGTAGGCGGTAGGCCTAGAATTGTGTTGGTTGGTGAAATGAACCCTATAAATGTAAAAACAGAAAACGACAATTGGGTTTCATTTTCTGTTTTTTGAAAACATCCCACCAGAGGCGGGATGTTTTGAAATTCATTATCTTACTTAGCGGATACAGCTCCTTCTACATACGTTACCGCTTCTCCTACAGTTTGGATCTTTTCTGCATCTTCATCAGGAATTTCGATTTCGAATTCCTTTTCAAATTCCATGATTAACTCTACGGTATCCAAAGAGTCTGCTCCTAGGTCATTGATGAAGTGAGCTCCGTCATTTACTTCGGAAGCATCTACACCTAATTGTTCTACAATGATGTCTGATACTTTATCTGCAACTTCTGACATAACTTAAAAATTTATTGGTTTACATAAAAGCAGTGCAAAGGTAAAGGATTGATTTTGACATTACCAATGTTTGCCCTGCTTTTTTGTAAACGCCTTGAATTTCAATATGGTTCGGCGGAAATTCGCTGATGATTAACTTAGTCCAAATCTTCGTCTTCCAGGAAAAAGAATTCTTCCACGGGTTTCCCAAAGACCTTGGCCATTTTCAGTGCCAATACCGTAGAGGGAACATATTTGCCCTTTTCTATGGCATTGATCGTTTGTCTGCTCACTCCTATCAAATCCGCCAATTGCGCCTGAGTCAAATCCTTAATGGCTCTTTCTACCTTTAGTCTATTGCCCATTCTGACGATTTTCTGGTCTGATATAATATGAATCGGAATCTAACAATGAATATCAAAAGAGGTATGAACATACTGAATATCATTACATAGAAAAAAGATGTCCCATAAATGAATATCACCGTCAACAGAAGTATAAAGTAATAGCTTCTGATTGCGATAAGCAAGGATTCCAACCTCAATTTGGCAATGAATTCATCCTCTGTTTTTTCTTTCGAAAACCCAAACCAACTACCTCCGAGGATAATCAATATACTGGCAGCTTCGTCAAGAACATAATCATTGATGAATGTCAGATGGGATAAGGGCTTGAAAAGCTCATCATTGAGTAATGCAAAAACAGGAATCCTCAACCATTCTGGTTCAGAATCCACAAAGATATAATACCCTCCCAGAACCAAGCCTAGTAACAATAATATGAAACCAGGTTTTTGAAACTTATGGCTAAACAAAAATTTAGTATTCATGATAATTACAATTTGGTTACCTCATCAAAAGTATAGTAAAAACGACTTAATGTCAAGTTTATTTTACATTAAGTCGTTTTTACACGTCTTTTAAAATCTTCCAAATCATAGCTATAAATGTAGGAAAGGGTCTTCGAGCTTTGCTCGAAGACCCTTTCCTAGTCCGTTTCAGCAAGTTCAGGAACTTGCTGAAACTATTCTATTATTCTTACCAAATACTCCACCAATCACTATCCGTATCCTGGCTGGATGACGAGGATTCTGTTTTGGTATTTCCAGTCGTTTTACCAGTGGATGCATCCGTATCCGTTTTCTTAATCTGGCTTTTCATGAAACTTTCAACAGATGCCTTGACTTTAGGATCGGCAAAAAGGCCTTTGACTTTCTCCATTAATTTCTCGCCTTTATCCACATCCACCATTCTGACAAAATTGGCGAATCCATAGATGGTGTTCATTGGATTACCTGTACCCCATTTAATGCCATCCACGCTTTTCTTCTTATCTATCTGGTGTAGAACGGCCCTGAAATTCTTCAATTTCTTCCTTGGTACGGATAATTTTTCATTGACCACAATTCCAGTTACTTCCTTTCTGGCTCCTTTTCTCATGATGTGGACCTTATCAGGGTGAATCGTGAAATTCTCATCCGCCACTATCATTTTAATTCTCCACATTAATTTTCTGAAATCCTCATCATTTGCCTTTGGAATGGAAAATGTCATATCATCTGCATAACGCGAATAATCGAATCCTAGTTGATTGGCCGTACCTTCCATTCTCTTATCCATTCTAGTACAGATAATATTCGTAATGGCAGGACTCGTTGGCGCTCCCTGAGGCAAGTACCTTTCACCTTTTGCCACATAATATTTTTGGCCATCCATTTCCACTTCATCAATTTCTGGCTCAGAACAAATCAATCCAAAGATGATAGCCATTTGTTCGGAATATCCCATTGACCTGAATAAACCTTTTACTCTTTTGAAAGTAATGGATGGGAAAAAATTCCTCAAATCAATATTGACGATAAATTCCTTACCCAAATGTAATTCCGCATTGGTCAGTATAGATTTTTCGGGTACGAATCCATGTGCTTTTTCATGGGTATTCAATTTATACAAGATGTTTTCCAACACCCAATATTGTGCATTCTTAAGGTGTACCATTGGAGCAGAAATCGTTCTTTTTTCTCCTGATTTCTTAGGAATCGTAAACCTTGTATAATGACTAGAAGTTGAAACTTTCCTTGAATAAGTCAGGTATCTAAGTTGCCCAACTGTAATTTCCATGGCTTCCGCCAATTCCACAACACTCTCAAAAACAGGGAGATTTAAGGCATTTAACTTCTCAACATCATGCTCTTTACTCTGTAGCCCCTTGGAATAATCCTTACCTAGGTAAATGATATCCGTTTTCTTTTTCTCGGCCCAAGCTTCTGCTTTTTCTTTTCTCTGTTTTTCTCTCCTCTGCTTGGTTTCCTCACGTCTGGCTTTGGCTTCGGCCATACGTTTCTTACGCATTTCCTTTAGGAGTTTCTCCTTATTATCCCAGACTCTTTTCTTTTTTAGTAATTCTTGTAATTCCCTATTTAATTCTCCTTTTTTCTTAATTAATTCCTCAGATAATTTTGGAAGTCCGTCCTCCGTGTTCCAAAATCCAAGCCGTTTCATTTCGTGCAGAATGAATTCTTCCTTGGAAGTCTTACGAATTGTTTCGTATAATTCCTGACGAGTACGTGGTTGTTGGTCTGCCATGAAAATAATTATATAATGGTTAATTAAAATTCAATTCCAATTGCCAGATAAATTCGGCAATTCAATGGAAACAAATAGAAATAATCTATTATCAAATCGGTGATTTGTTTTAAAATTATTTCCATTCCATGTTTCCCGAAACAAAAAAACCGCTATTTCCTTTATGGGAAATAGCGGCACAAACTACGGGAACAAATGTTGCCGACCTTTGTCGGAACAGTTCATCTTTCGATGAAAAATAAAATGTCTTTTAAGACATTCTGCAAGAACAAAACTAAAAACTATATGTAAAAAAACTTTCTTCGTGCAATCTCTGATGTAGGGGAATCGAATCCAGTCTCTATGGCACTAATATAAGTGCGAGCGATGGCAGGGCCATCAAACCGGCTCGTGCAATATAGTGCCTAAGGAGACATAATTAAGATTCTTACCTACAGAAAAATGGATCAGTTCGGATACGATGAATGCCGATAGCAGCATTCTTTTTGCAAGATGCAATTACATATAGCCTTGTTATTCGCTATTTACTTCATCCCCAAGGGATGGATTGCTAGTAGGAAAGGAGGAAATGGGGGAAGCAGCGCTTCTTACAATCTCAGAACTAAGTGAATCAACTCCAGTGAATAGGGGTACATGCACTACTATTCGTTAAAGTTGAACCAGCGGTTCGGAACCGTTCTTTGACGAATAGTAGTGCATGTACCCCTATTCATATTATAAAGATTCCTACTTAGTGCTGTATGGATAAGTATTTGTCACGGATGCCGATGGCAGCAACCAAAATTCAAGCTCTTAGCTGCTTCCCTTTCTTTCCTCTATCGGAAGAACCCCAAGATAGGGAATCTTCCGTTGTCCAAGAAATATTAATAAAACTAACCTTCGTACTTTCTCATGTACTAGATGAATCAACTCCAGCGAAACCGTTGACCACGGTCATCGGTGGATGATTTTATATCTGCGATATCGGACTGTTAATCGTCCACCGATGACCGTGGTCAACAGTTTCGCATCATAAAGATTCTGATCTAGTGATTGTAAAGATGGGTATCGGATATGAATGCCGATGACAGCATTCTGAAACCCGGAGGGTTTCAAGCAAGGTACTTTCTTAATAATCCTGGATAAAATGATGTCAAATTAATCTTCCATCTTTTTGGAAGAATTTCCGCTTGAGAATTGCACCACGCCATATTGCGTAGCACAATCCCTGCGGGTTTCCTAAATCGGATTCAAATGGATTCAGGAAAGGTCTTGGGGTTATTTGTTCATAATGTTGATTGGGTTTTAAAGATGGGTTGTTCTCTGTTGATTACATTGTAAAGATACGGCAAAGCATTCGTTTTTGCAAATATTTTGCGTACAAAATTTAATTATTTTGATAATATTTTATCCTTCGTGCAATCTTATGAACTAAGCGAATCAACTCCAGTGAATCCGGTTAGGGGCCCCCTGTAAATTTTGGTTGAATCAACGATTCGGGTCCGTCCCAAAAATTACAGGGGGCCCCTAACCGGATTCATATTATAAAGATTCCTGCTTAGTGATGTATGGATATGTATCAGTCGAGAATGCCGATAGCAGCATTCGGAAGCAAGGTGCAAATATTATCAAAGGTATTCTCCCCTAACTTTTTAGGGGAGGGCGCTGCAGAGCAGCGCCCTGATTCTTAAAATCGCTGATTTTCTTTATTGAACTTGATTCTCAATGAGAGAATATGCTCACAAGGACCTTTCCTTAGCTGGTTCATATTATAATGATTACAACTACAGGAGCCTCCTGTGATTCTTTCATCCTTATCTATGATAACTTCAGGATGGAATGTTCTTGAACCATCCCTAACGGTTCCTGATATCTTAAGTATACCATCCTTTTCTTCTGGTCGTGCCGTCACCTTATTTGAAGTCACCAATTTATTGGCTTTTTCCTCGACAGGATTAGCGAATCTCAGGGCCGACATCGGCAATGGGTCACGGCTCAATTCACGAACTCGATATTTCTTGAGTTTCATGTCGTATATAGCACGGCCAGCCTGGGTATATGCGGACAAAGCTCCAGATACGACATCCGTTCCAAGACCTAATCGATTAGCCAAGGAATCCACGTCCTCCACCCAATTTTCCTTAAGGGCATTGAAGACCGTTTGCTTGGTCATATTATCAACATTCATCCTAGGTGCCATAAGGTCAAAGTTCCCGGCCCTGGACCAGTCATTGGCTGTCCAACCAGATAACCCAAGCGTGAAATTCATATCTCCCAAATCTGCTACATAGAATGATGGCAAACCTGTACCTAGTAATGTTACCGTAAATTTCTTCGCTACGGGAAGTAAACGTTCCAAAATCAGGATTCTTCTTCTTCCCCAAACACGAATTTCCTTTTCGGCTGGTCCCTTGTAGATGGATCTCGGACACTTGATTTCATAATTCCAAGGCTCAAGAATAATTCTGATGGGTTCACCGGGCTTCAGGATATATCTCATGGATCTAGGACCATGCTTTTCCTTGTATCTTCTTAAGTACAAGCAAATATTATAGATATCCATTGGATGCAAATCGAATGTAACACCAGAATTCAATGTCATGGCAGAACTCACTTGCAAGAATCCCCTCACCCAACTATCCGGTAAATCAATTTTCACCTCCTTATAGACATCCTCATCTTCCGTGGCTACCTCAAAACCACTTGGGTCCACCTTGAATTCGGTTTCCTTATAATCACGGACTTTTTGGAATTCATTATATAAAGCTGCGGAGTAATCAATATTCGTGGTTCCGCATTCAAACTCATTAATTTTCTTGAATACATTATAATTGCATCCTAATTTTCCGTAAGTCGATTCGTCCTGGGAAAAACACTCGAAGAATATTTCATCGGGATGTACGGTAATTACAGGATCCAATACGAACCAAGCATCGCGGTCTTTTTGATAGATATAATCAAAATATTCCCTACGGGCTGAATAAAACGGCCCCATAACCTTATTCTGTTCTGCCTGAACATGCTTGATTTGCTCACGTACGGTAGAGATCTTATTATCCAAATCCTTTTTCTCCCCTACTTTCTCCCCAATGAATTCACTTAACCAGATATCTTCCTGGCTCTTGGCCCATTCCAAATATTCCGTCTTATCCTTGGGCTTGAATCGCATATCAGAAACTACAACATCATGCAAAGCAGAGATGGATTCCCTGAAAGGGATATGCTTTCCTAAACTTCCCACAAAAAAAGTAGGCTGCCTGAGTGTGTCCGGAGCAAAGGACATATTGGTGGATTTTGCATTTCCAGTAACCGCACTACTTCCACCGTATTTATAATTGAATAACATAAGCTTTGAATTAAGAATGAAGAATTAATAATGAATAAGCTGAGCGGGATTCAAGAGGAATTAAATGAACTAAAATCATTGTTAATTCCTCATTCCCATTATTCATTCACCATTGAAATAGGCATTTCAATATGCGGGTACTTATCTTGGATATCCCTCATCAATTCTATGGATGTCGATTTATCCCCAATGGCCGCAGTCATTGAAAGTCGGTCCAAAATACCTGCAACAATCTCTGCTGCCTCAGGTAATTTCATTGCTTCTTTCCTCAAGAAAGACAATACCCTATTCTTCGCAGTTCTTCCTTTATTGACTTGTGACAAAACAGTGATGAAATAAAATTCCAATTGTTTTAATTTTTCCAAATCATCAGAAGCAAATCTTTCCAGATAACTCGATGCGAATAATTGCAATTCCACTCTTGGATGCTGGCTTAGTTTCAGTAGATATTCCGTACCATTTTCTTCCTGGAAATACTTCGTAATCAATTCCCTTCCGAAAGCTTGTACATCTGTTCTTACACTATCACAGATACTGACCAGAATTTTTGGTGTCCAATCATTTTCCTTGAAGTGCTCCCTGAAGAAATCAAAGGCAAATACACGGGTATCATCCCATTTGGCATCCAAGACTCGAATAGCTTCTTCCCTTTCATATCTCATCCTGCCAACGTTCTCATTGAACATTCTCCAGGAAATTTCCCTACAAGCCCGAATTTCATGATTACCCAAACGGATAATATTAGAAACACTCAAAGTATCAGCCGGTATATACTTGTCTACCAACACGGTACCCAATTCCTGAGCTTTGGTGTGTTCGGAATTCAAGAGACGGAAAATCTTCTTTCTTTCCACGATAGCAAGGTGCTTTTCAAGATCCTGAGTCAATAATTGATAGGTATCCTGATGTACGCCCTCATAAGTTTCCTTTCTGAGTAACACAGGTACGAAATGGTTGACACAATCCTCAGCAAACGAGGGGTGTTTTTCAGCCAACCTCTTAATAACCGGTCTGACAGCCTGTCTGACATCAGCAAGACGGGATGTAGCATATTTCACCAAGTCTTCCTGCTTTCCTAACAATGAATTATCAGTATACTGCCCGAATAATCTCAAACCGACTTCCCTCAAATGTTGCTGCTTGGAATGCAGGAACAAATTGAACAAATCACTCGGAATTTCTTCCACAGGCTTTTCATGACGAAGGATTAATTCCCCTCCGAATTTCTGATTCTCAACCAAGGAATGCTTCACTAAATCGCGAATCACATCAAACCCGATTGACTTCAATAACTCAGAGAAATTCTTCATCAATCCATCCGCATGTTCCTTGACCTTAGGATTATCCTGTCTGGCATTCTTCAAACCTAACATGTGAGAAATCACCCTACCAATCAAAACCTGCTTTTGGGCTTTGGTCAAATTTTGGGTAATCTTCGGCATATCCTCCTTCACCCACTCACGAATGTCCGCAAACTGATGGAACATCATAGAAAGAATGAAATCCGTATTGGAGAAATAGAAGTTATAATTCTCCCCAATCCATTTCTTGGCCTGGTCCCTAGCTTGTTCTAACTGGGAACCCAACATCGCCAAAGCCAAATTCCTATTCGGATTCTTGGGATCATACTTCTCCTTGGCCAAATCCAATCCCCAGAGCGCAGTGCCCTTATGAATCTTATTGACAAAACGAGTAATCAATTCGATTCCAATCTTATTCTTAATCGGTAAGTAATCCTTGTGTTCCCTTAATGCACGCAAAGCGAATTCATTAATTTTGGCCACATTGGACTCGGCTAATAAGTGAACATATGCCTTTGGCATCTTGTCCCATAATTCAGGACAAGCTTCCTCCCTTTCTTTAGGAGCTGGCATACCCGGACGATATTCCCCACTGCACTTCCATCTTCTTCTATCCTTCATATACTCATATCGAGAAGAATTGGCATATAGAATATAGTTCAAGAATAATTTATCGGAAAATGCATCGTAGTGGACTGTTTTCTTATTGTAGCGCCTGGTTTTCTGATTGAAATTCCAACGCACATCCTTAGATGGACGACTATAATCCTTTTCGTCATAGGACAACAGAATACCTGCGGCTATCCTTACATAATCCAAATCCTTCTCGGCTGTCAACTTATTCAACCACTTCCAAATCCTACGATTCATATAGGCTTTGGTCTTATTGGAATATGCAATCTTCGAATTGGGTTTCTTGAGCTCCTTATTGACATCAGAAATCCAACCTCCTGCAGCCCAAACACCATTGGAATAGGATGAAGTCTGGAACATATGCTGTTCCTTTTCGAATCGGTAGGCCAACATCCCGTACACTTGTCCATCTCCTCGGAATTCAGACAACTTGAAGATATTTCTTACTGGCTTGAAAAATGGCGGCTTGAAAGGAATCGTCTTCAGGGCACTCGTCAGGATAGGCCTTAATTGAGGATACTCATCCACCAATAAATATATGCTTACCAAAAAATCGAATTTCTTGGTCTTTCTTACATGAATCAATTCATTGAGAACCGACTTGAACGAAGCAGATTGTTCATCATTCAGCCTAGCCTTAAAAATCGGAGGCATCTTCGAAAGCAAACTATCAACAAAATCCGCCCTGGATTTACCTGAAAGCACATCCAGCATGATAGCCTTAGCCAGGTTTTGGATATAATCAGGATAAGCGCCATTTATATAATGACCCAATATCTCCACGGATTCATTCCCTGCACCACATCTACCCATGGCCCAAAGTGCAGAGTAAGCATGCATCACATCCCCTTTGTCATACAACTGTAACAGGAATGGAAGTGCATTTTTCAATCTCAACTCTCCTGCACGCCACATCACCCGAGTGATACTCCAGTTCTTCTTGGCTTGCGCAGCAGCATCCTCTACAGCCAACTTAAGGTGACCCAAAATGGCCTTTTCCCTTGCATCATCAACATCATCCATGCTGACAGCAGTTGGTGCAGGACTGGCCTCAACAGTAGGCAATTCTACTTTTTCGGCAGCATCCTTATACCCTTTCTTGGTTTTATCTGCTACTAATTTTCTGAAAATGGCTTCAGCCTTGGCCAAGGACACAGGAGCATCTGTCTTGGTTCCTTCTTTCAGGTTTTTCCCTGTGCGGCCATATCTGAAATTGACTAGGTAGGTGTCGTTCCCGGCATCACATAAATCCACCTCATATACTTTGTCGGACTTGGTATCCTTAAAGTGGAGTTTGGTCTGTTTGACAAGTTTCATCTAAGCGGCTTTAAAATTGTATTCTATCGTATCGTTGTCAACATAAAGATACATCAAAAAAGTGATAAAATCAAAATTTTTAATCAAAAAAATTACAAATTACTGATACTCAATTATATGTCCTGACAGGACATATAATTGAGTATCAGTTGGGTCATCAAATTAGGGAAAAGTCGAATATTCCGTACTCATATTCTATTTTTTCATTATGCGAAAAGAGGAATTCACTAACCTCAAAAATGTTAAAATTCATACTCTTTCGAGCTATGTTAATTCAATGTAAACAAAAAACGGGTTCACATATCTCATTCCCTACCTTATCGTTCAAATAGGAAAAGTGTCGTAAAGTAGTCATTTCTCATGTCACAGCAGAAGTCAAAATGTCAATTAGGTGACATTTCGACTCCAATCAGATAACATTTAATTAATCTCTTTCCTGCTTTCAAATGACAGCCTATACCCCAAATTTGCACCAGATTTTACTGCAATTATTTTTAATTAAATTACTCGGTTATGAAAAAATCATTTTTTACAGTTTTGATGTTTTTGTGCCTAGCACTTACATTATCTGCACAAGGTAGCCTTAAAGGTACCGTTATGGATGATGAAGGAGAGGCTGTCATCGGTGCTGCAGTCGTTCTGGACGGTACCAAGATGGGTACTGTTACGGAGTATGATGGTACATTTGCCTTTGGCAACATTGACCCAGGAACCTACACCCTTAAAATTTCTTATGTTGGATTCTCCGACATCAGTCAAGAAGTGAACATTAGTAGTGGAGAAACAGATTTGGGAACCATGACAATGGAATTATCATCAATTGGTCTTAATGAAGTTGAAGTAGTGGCATCTGTTGCCATTGACAGAAAGACACCAGTTGCTGTTTCCACTTTGGACGGAGAGGAAATTTCAGAACTTGTGGGTAACCAAGAATACCCAGAGGTATTGAGGAAAACTCCATCCATCTATGTTACGAAACAAGGAGGTGGATTTGGTGATTCCAGAATCAATGTTCGTGGTTTTGACCAAAGGAATACTGCCGTTATGATTAATGGTGTACCTGTGAATGATATGGAAAATGGCTGGGTATACTGGTCTAACTGGGCTGGTCTTTCTGATGTAACCAGTAAGATGCAGGTACAGAGAGGACTTGGTGCTTCCAAATTGGCTGTGGCTTCAGTTGGTGGTTCAATCAACATTATCACTAATGCTGCAGAAATGGACAAAGGTATCGGTGTCAGCATGTCTTTCGGTAATGATATGTACCAGAAATACGGTGTTGTTCTTTCTTCTGGTTTGATGGACAATGGCTGGGCTATAACTGCTCAGGCTACACACACTAGAGGTGACGGTTATGTGGATGGAACACAGTTCAGGGCTTATTCCTACTTCTTGTCCTTATCCAAGACATTCAACAAGAAGCACACCATCGCATTCACGGGTCTTGGTGCTCCACAATGGCACAACCAAAGAAATGCTGCAGGTAGATTTGACAACATCAATCTTCAGACATTCGAAGACAGAGGTATTCGTTTCAATCACCTTTGGGGTAACTTGAATGGAGAGGAATTCTCTTTCAGAAAGAATTTCTACCACAAGCCTAAGTTCTTCATCAACCACTATTGGAACGTAAGTGACAGGACGGATATCAAGACTTCCGCTTATGTTTCTGTTGGACGTGGTGGTGGAACAGGTCCTCGTGGAAGAATCGACAATGACAATGCTGGTAGAATATTTGATTCATTCAGCGGATTCGGCGAGGGTATCCACGACGAGAATGGCCAAATCAGATGGGATGATATCGTAGCATACAACCAAGGACAGAATGTTGATGACTTCGGTGGTGTAAAAGCGACTGACGGTGATTTCAACAACCTATACACAACGACCAGAAGTGGTGACGGATTCATCAGGAGAGCTTCCATGAACGAGCACAACTGGACAGGTATCCTTTCTACCATTACACATGAAGTAAATGATAACTGGGATTTGGTAACAGGTATCGACGGACGTTACTATGTAGGAAAGCACTACAGAAGGGTAGAGGACCTATTGGGTAACGATGCTTATTTGAGTACTTCTGATGTCAATAATTCCAATAATTATATCACTGACGAAGGTCGTGCTGATGGAAACGTCATTGCCTATAACAACGATGGTATCGTTGCTTGGGGTGGAGGTTTCGCTCAGGTTGAGTTCAACAAGAACAACATATCCTGGTTTGCTGCGCTTACGGGTTCCCAGCAATCATTCAAGCGAATTGATTACTTCGCATATGATAGTAATGATGAGACAAGAGAAACACCTTGGGTAACTTCTTACGGTGGAACAATTAAGACCGGTGTGAACTACAACTTCGGAATCAACAATGTATTCTTCAATGCAGGTGTTACTTCACGTCAGCCTATCTTCGATGATGTATTCGTTGGTTTCACCAATGATGTGGAATATGGTGTGAGAAACCAAAAAATCTATGCTACTGAGCTAGGTTATGGTTTGAGACACAAATTCGTCAATGCAAACCTGAACCTTTACTACACTAAGTGGACAAACAGAAGAATCAGCCAAGGTCTTGACGTAACGCTTCCTGACGGAACTGAGGTTGAGGGTAGAGCTATCTTTACAGGTGTAGCACAAAGACACATGGGTATCGAGCTTGAAGCTGAGGTTAGACCTATCAAGTATGTGTCCCTTGATTTGATGCTTTCAGTGGGTGACTGGGAATATGCTGATAACTTTGATGCTACCATCTTTGATGAGGATCAGAATGAAATTGGTGATGCTACCATCTATGGTAAGGATATCAAGGTTGGTGATGCTGCACAAACTACACTGAATGTAGGGTTGAACATCTATCCTGTCAAGGGATTGAAGATTTATGCTGATTACTACTTTGCAGACAATCTTTATGCTGATTTCAACATCGATGAGTCTCAGTTCTTGTCTCCGGGTGCTCAGGTGGCTAAGTTGCCATCCTACTCTTTGGTGGATATGGGCTTCTCTTACAGATTGCCAATCAAAGCTGTTGACATCACTGCCATATTCAACATGAATAACGTATTGGATACCAAGTACATTTCTGAGTTGGAAACCAATATCGTGGATGATGCCAATACTGAGGAAAATGAATTCATGAACAACAGAGGTTTCTATGGTTTCGGTAGAACTTGGAATCTAGGGTTGAAATTCAGATTGTAATTCATTGACTACAGTCAATCATAAAAAAGGGCCCCGCCAATTCTGGCGGGGCCCTTTTCATTTCATGTCATCTATTATCAATAACGTTCTTTCTTCGCCCTATCCATTTGACGCTTATCGTCCCTATCCTTGATTGTATTTCTCTTGTCATAGGATTTCTTACCAGTCCCCAATGCGACCAATACCTTTGCGAATCCCCTTTCGGTAATATATACCTGATAAGGAACCAAAGTATTTCCTTTCTCCTTGACCTTTCGCTCGATTTTCTTGAGTTCGGACTTCTTCAGGAGTAATTTACGGAGTCTGCGAGGTTCATGATTGTAATGATTCCCATGGGAATACTCTCCGATGTACATACTTTTGATGTGTAGTTCTCCCTTGACAAAATAACAAAAGGCATCATTCAGATTGACCAATCCCCTACGGATGGATTTGATTTCCGTTCCTGACAATACGATACCCGCCTCATACTCAGCAACAAAGTGGTATTCGAACTTTGCTTTCTTATTGGTTGCCTTGATATCAATCTTGGCCTGTTCTGTCTTACTCATGGTTATAGCTTGTAAGGTTCTCTTGTAGCAACCTCATTTCCTTTATTTTCGTTCAATCTAAAGCATTGAATTCAAGGGCAATCAATCATTCAACCCGTTCACCAGTCCATCGGATTCGAACTCTCCCAAAACAGATCGGATACGCCATTTCTTGAATTCCTTATCGGACTCGAATCCGAATCCGAAGATATTCTTATCCTCTGTTATGATTTGGACCCACTCTGAGGTTTTCAGTTTCCCCTCATTCTCATACCAAACCAATTCATCCGTGAGTAGGACATCCCCGTTGCCTCCTGCCAATACTACACTATCCTTGACAATCACGACAGGTTCCCTGATATTACGCCCCAATTCATCCTTTATGGTAATCGTTTTCTTAATGGCTTCCTTTGCTGTCAGTTTACTGGAAATCTTAAGGTTTTCACCGATAAAATCCATAACGATTCCTCCCTTGAATTCCTCCCTTGGTCTAGCTCCTGCATATCTGAACAGTTGGGGTGTCCTCACGATAACCCTGACCTGAAAAGAATCGCTGTACATCATTTCCACATCAGATGCGATTTCTGTGGGCACATCCTCATAATAATCGAATTTCCTTACTTCCTGCAAATCATTCTCGCAGGAGGAAAGGAGTAGTATACCCAGGAAAATTGATATGAATAAATAATTTCTATGTTCCAAATTCCTACATTAAAGAAGCCAATCAGAAAGGTAACGTTTCTGATTGGCTTCTTGACAGTACGCTATCACAAAATTAACGTACGAGGGTAATATCGCCTTTATACAAGCCTACAAATCCATCCACGAAACGAATATTCATCCAATAGACGTATACTCCGGAATTCATTTCCTCTCCATTCCATGTACCATCCCAACCATTGAGAAAAGCATCGTTTCCTGCGGGTAGATTCTCTCCTCGGAATACCAATCCTCCCCATCTGTCGTAAACTTCCATCTTATCTATCTGTGATGTTGCCGGTCCGCCATATGCTGTGAAGATGTCATTGGCACCATCGTCATTGGGTGTGAATGTATTAGGGATAAAGACAGGTCTTTCCTTGAGTACATTTACTGTGACTGAATCCACATCAGTACAACCTGTATCATCTGTGATGGTCAGGTAGTATGTCGTTGTTTCGAATGGTGTGGCTTCCGGTCTGAAACAATCCGTACAACTCAGATTATAGTCAGGGGACCATTCAATGGTTACGGGTTTGAACAATGGCAAATGGGACCCCTGAATCGTTACGGAATAACCGAGATTCACTTCTAGGTCAGGCCCTGCATTCGCTACCAATTCCGCTGGCTGTGTAATGGTTGATGCTTCCGAATCCGTACAATCCAACCCATCCAATACTGTAACATTGTATGTTCCTGCAGGGACATCCGTAATCACACTATCCGTTTGGAAATTCACCCCATCCAAACTATATAAATAAGGAGGATTACCTCCTGATGCGTGCACCGTGAATTCTCCTGTGGCATCTCCGAAACATATTACATCCACCACATCTATCCCTGTAATGAATAACTCAGCAGGCTGAATGACTTCTATGTCACTTTGGGTGACACAACCATTGATATCCGTTACCGTTACGGTATAAAACCCTGCAACCAAACCCACTGCCACGGAATCCGTTTGTCCGTCGGACCATTGATAAGCGTATGGATAAGTTCCTCCTGTTGTCGTAGGTACAATGGAACCGTCTGCTTCTCCGAAACAACTCACATCCAAGGAATCCAGTGTTACTTGTAGGACATCAGGCTCCCCAACTGAAAAATCGAACTGTCCCATACATCCATTGGCATCCAATACATTAATGGTGTAACTTCCTGCAGGAATATTCTCCAAGGTATTGGCACTTACAAATCCATTACCATCATTCCAATCAAATTGGTATGGAGGTAATCCATTCGAAATAATCAATTCTATACGGCCATCACTGAATCCATTACATGAGGGCTCAAATACTGCATTCACATTCGGGTCCAACTCCAATTCCAATTCCCGCACTTCCAAATTCAAATCTATTTCGCAATCATTGGCATCCCTGATTGTAACGGTATAGAAACCAATTGGCAATCCTCCACGGAAATTATCACTCAAGACGAATCCGGGACTGTCATACCATTGGAATGAAAAAGGAGGTGTTGCCCCTGAAACGTTCAAGGTCAGTGTTCCATCCGAACCGCCATTACAAGTTGCAAGTGTCATTACCGTATCCACATCGAATGGTGGTGGTGAAAAGACATTGAAATCAACAATCGTATCACAAAACTGATTGGTAACCGTCACGGTATAATCCCCTCCTGTAAGACCATTAATATCCTCGGTCGTAGCACCAGTACTCCATTCATAGGAATTAATCGGGAAGGGACTCGTAACGGATAAGTCAATGGCACCATTGGGATCATCAAAACATTCCAACTCATTGGAAACCCCTGTAATCGCCATGGCATTATCCGTATCACAACAAGGGTCCACTATGATATTCTCAATGTGGGTTACAATACACCCCAAACTATTCTCAACCGTCAATACTACGGACTTGGTCCCAACAGAGTTATACGTCACTTGGTGCGGGCCCGTCCCTGAAGCTGTGGCAGGTGATGCATCCACACCAAAATTCCATGAGTATCCGACAATGGTTCCCAAACTGGATGAGGATGCATCCGTGAATGTCAAATCACTACCGATACAAACCACATTATCACTATCATCCGTATTGAAACGCGCTTGGGGGCCCTCGAATTCTCCGGTACCGCCGAACTCTATCGAAAAACCATTCCCTGTGGATGTGAAGTTATTGACCGCTAGGGCATAACTCACACCAGCCTGCATATCCAAAGCGGCCAACCAACTATCATTTCCTCCTCCACAACCGGGATTCTCATTCACATCATTCGATGTCTCATTCAATCCCGTCGGCCCCATACAGGGACTAGGAAAATTGAAATCCCCTGCTGCCATACATCGCCTTACAATCTTCCCTGAACAATCTGTTACCCCATTGGGCAATTCATACACTACAAAATCCAAGTCATCCGTAGGATTAGTTGGTGTGAGGGTGAATGTCAATGAACCCGAAACACCACAAGTCCAAGCAAACCAAGTCGAGTTGGATTCCGAATTATCACCCAAACCTCCTAGACAGGAATCAGCCAATTCATCGGGATTATTTCCTGCTCCTATTACGGATTGGACTACGAATGGTGATTTATCGCAAAGAAATGCCCTTGTACCACAGTCTGAACCGGGATTCACGGGGGGATTATAATTTGAAATACACAATTGGAATGTTCCAACAGCATCAAATCTTCCGTCCACTCTGATATAATAGGTCTGGCCGACGGTCAGACCACCCTTATACAATTCTTCGATACCATCATTCCCATTATCTGTCTCACATTGTAACTCATTGATCGTACCTCCACAATTTCCTCCATACAAGGAGACTTCCGGTGCAGAAAGGGTTCCTCCGGGAGAAATGGATGTATTACCAATCACTGTAACCGTCACATCAGGTGCTACGGCGATAAAACTGAACCAGACATCATGGGAAACATTCGTAACACAACTGGCACCACCAAATCCTGAGGCGGTAGCTGTCTCATTGGAAAACTCCCCTACTCCAGAGCACCAATTCACTACATTATTGATGGGAATAGCAGTATCACATTCGTCATTGGCAGCCTGTGAGAATCCTTGACTGATCGCAAAAAGGGGGGCAACGAGTAAAAGAATAAATTTCTTCATGGGCTTTGAGTTTTTAGTGGCATGGCTTATCAGTTGGCAAAAGTAAGCATAAGCCTTTCATTCATAACGAATTTCTAATAGAGAAACTTATGCAAAACATTGAACGCTGCATGACAAAACGGGTCAATTGTCACACTTTGGACTTCCATTAGTTAAGACACTGAAAAAACACTTAGGTTTCATGTTATCCCCAGTTTAATTATTCGCTAACATTCCATAGGACACATAATTCATTCAGAATGGTTGGTAATTCCATTACCTTTGGTGTATGGAAGGACATATTTCAGACTACATTATACTCAAGAACAATCAATTCCTCATTTTCAATAAGCCTAATGGCTTACTCGTCCAATCCGGGCAGAGTGAGGATATTTCTCTTTTACATTTGGCTGAAGCCTATTGCAAGCATCCCTTAGGATTGGTCCACCGATTGGATAGGCCTGCCAGTGGTGTCTGTTTGGTCGCCAAAAACAAAAAGGCATTGGCTCACTTCAATAAACAGATGCAGGAGCGAACAGTCGGAAAAATCTATTGGGCTGTGGTACGAAAAGGTGAATTGGAACCAACAGGGACCCTTATCCACTATTTGAAAAGAAATGGGAAATCCAAGAAAGCGGAAGTAAGTAAAAAAGAAAAAAAGGGTTACCAAAAGGCCGAGTTGCGTTATACCATCAAATCTGAAATAGATAATTATATGCTTTTGGAGGTCGAATTGATAACGGGACGATTCCATCAGATTCGTGCCCAGCTCTCAGCCATAGGCTTTCCTATCAAAGGGGATGTAAAGTATGGTGCCAAACGTTCCAACAAGAACCGGAGTATCCATCTACATGCCAGAGGACTGACATTCCAACACCCCGTGACCAAGGAGCGAATCGAAGCCATTGCAGATACACCTGACGACACGATCTGGGGCGCATTCGATATCTGATGCATTTAGTGAGCATTTACCTAAACTTCTATTCCCGCATTCTATTTTTTAATTTAGCAGCAAATTCTTCATTTCCCACAGGGATAAAATATAGCTAACATGAAAATCCGATTATTGATCTTTTTCTTTCTATTGCCCCTTACTTTCAGTATTGCGCAGGATGATAATGATATTTCCTTGGAACAAATTTGGCGGGACTATATGTTTTTCCCCAATAGGGTTCCGGGATTCAACTTCCTCAAGGACGGTCAGCATTATTCTAAATTCAAGAATAACAACATCGTCAAATATGATATCACTACAGGAAAAGAGGCTGCTACCATCCTGAATGGCAATGCTGTGGATGAGGATAAATTGGGTGTAATGGATAGTTACACTTTCAGTGAGGACGAAAGTAAGATTATCATTGAAACAGAAAGCGAGAGCATCTATAGACGTTCGTCCAAAGGAATATTCTATGTCTACGACACCAAAGATAACAAGCTTGAGCTTATATCTGACTTAGGAAAGATACAATACCCAACGTTCTCGCCTGATGCATCCAAAATCGCCTTTGTATTCGAGAACAACTTGTATTACAAGGATTTGAAAACAGGCAAACAACACCAACTCAGCATTGATGGTAGTAAGAACCAACTGATTTTTGGTGCGACGGATTGGGTATATGAGGAGGAATTCTCATTCGCAAAGGCTTTCTGGTGGTCTCCTGATGGTCAAAAGATTGCTTATTTGGGTTTTGATGAAAGCAAGGTCAAGGAATTTACCATGACGCTCTACAACGATGATATGTACCCTGAATATGAGACATTCAAATATCCGAAAGTTGGGGAGGATAATTCCAAGGTATATGCATTCATCTATCATTTGGAAAATGAAGAAACCGTTCCTGTGGACATGAGTGATTATGAATACATCCCTCGCTTGAAATGGACACAAGACCCTAATCAGTTGTGTGTCTTCAAGATGAATCGTTGGCAGAATGATCTGGAATTGTTGTTGGCGGATGCCAAAACAGGTAGCACCACTTCTCTCTACAAGGAAACAAGTAAATATTACATTGACATCCATGATAACCTGACATTCCTTAAGGATGGTAAGCATTTCGTCTGGACCAGTGAAAAGAGTGGATACAATCATATTTACCTCCATGACATGAAAGGAAAGCAAGTCAAGGCCATTACCAAAGGGAAATGGGAAGTGACCGAAATGTATGGTGTGGATGAGAAGAATGGAAAGGTATTCTATCAATCAGCACAGGAATCCCCTTTAAGACGGGATGCTTATTGTGTCTCCGTAAAAGGTGGAAAGGCAAAAAAACTAACATCAACGGAAGGTTGGAATGATGTACAATTCAGTAGTACATTTTCCTATTTCGTGAATAATCACTCTACAGCCAACCAACCCAGCATCTATACAGTGTATGATGCTGATGGCAACAAGGTGAGGGAAATCGAAAATAACAGTTACCTAAGAGGTGTAATGGAAACCTACAAGGTACAGCCTGTTGAATTCTTTGATTTCAAGACTTCGGAGGGTGTAACCCTTAATGGCTGGATGATGAAGCCCAAGGATTTCGATTCGAACAAGGAATATCCTGTATTCATGACTGAATATGGAGGTCCGGGTAGCCAGGAAGTAGTGGACAAGTGGAACGCTTTTGATTATTGGTGGCACCAGATGTTGTTACAGAAAGGATATATCGTTGCCTGTGTGGATAATCGTGGTACCGGTGGACGAGGAGAGGAATTCAAGAAGATGACCTACCTGCAATTGGGCAAGTATGAAACAATCGATCAGATTGAAGCGGCCAAATGGTTAGGTAAGCAATCCTATGTGGATGCAGACAGAATCGGCATCTTCGGATGGAGCTATGGAGGTTATTTATCTTCCCTTTGCATACTTAAGGGCAATGATGTCTTCAAGGCTGCCATAGCCGTGGCTCCTGTCACCAATTGGAAATGGTATGATACCATCTATACCGAGCGATACATGAGGGATACCAAGGAAAATGAAAAGGGATATAAGGAGAACTCTCCTGTTTATTTTGCTGACCGCCTGAAAGGAAATTATTTACTCATACATGGTGTGGCGGATGACAATGTACATTTCCAACATGCTGCCGAAATGTCCAAGGAACTCATCAAGCACAATAAGCAATTCGATACTTATTATTATCCCAATAAGAATCACGGTATTTATGGAGGTCTGACCCGTTTGCACCTGTATACCAAGATGACGAATTTCCTTTTGGAAAAATTGTAATACTTTCATTGGAATCCAATGTTCAAGTCGCAGGATAAGGCAGTTATACACTATCGTCCACACCTGAATTTGGATATTGGATTCCAATTATTCCATTAACAACTTATTCACAGTCATTTACCGAAATCTTAAACTTAAAAAATCTGATAATACCCATTTGAGAAGGTTCGTTTGATGTCCTATATCATCAAAGCTTGTTCAAACAAAAAAACTCCTCGGCATGTATAATAAGCTATCTAAAATCGGACTCTTTCTTCCTCAGATTTACTTCTTTGCCATTTGCTGCATTATTGCAGCGAATCCCAATTTCGTCATGATTGGTGTGGCCGTATTCCTTTTGGCTCTCATTTTCATCAAGAATAAGATACTGAATGTTGGTGTAGCTGCTTTTTTATTGTTTTTCTCTTTCTGGATGCTTCTGGCATTCCTTTCCGATTTCCATGAAATTACCATTATGGACCAAAAAGCCTGGGAATTCGTTATTCTGGGAAGTTTATTCGTATTGGCTAATTTCGCTATGTCCCTACTTATGGGATATCCCTTTTTCAGAGAGCAGGTCCTCATTAGCAAGGGAGACGATTACTACATTGCCTAAATTCCCATTCCTAGTTTGAAAACTTGTCTGCATTGTAAGGTCTGAGTATATTCGCCTTACAACTTCATGACTTATGGCTTCTATCTTTACCAAGATTGTAAATGGGGAAATCCCATCCTATAAAATTGCAGAAACAGAGGATTATTACGCATTCCTCGATATCAATCCATTGGCTGCGGGACACACATTGTGTATTCCCAAAAAGGAAGTGGATTACATCTTCGATTTGGATGATGACACCTTAGCAGGGCTTCATCTATTCGCCAAGAAAGTAGCCAAGGCATTGGAAACCTGCCTACCTTGCAAGAGAGTGGGCGTATTGGTTATTGGTACGGAGGTTCCTCATGCACACATACACCTTATTCCATTCCAGCATGAAGCCCAAATGGCCATCACTTCCATCAAGGCAAGTATTAGTAAGGAAAGAATGGCTGAGATTGCCCAACAGGTGAGTACGCAATATGAGACAATGAATACCTAATGATGAAATCAGACTCCTAGAGTCTGATTTCATCATTATTGGTATCAAAAAACTTATATTCCATCAAGGCGAAATCATAGGAACCCTCAACCTTGACCCTACGGCCATACTTGAGCCACCAGCCCATGCGTTTGCTTGGGAATCCCTTGGTGAAATAGGCTTCCAGATAAGGATGCACCTTGAGTCTTAATCTAATCTTTGGATGGGATTGCATGATGAATTCCAAATCCCTTTCAACTTCTTCCGTTACCAGTAAGGATGACTGTACCTTTCCTGTTCCATTACAACTGGAACAGAGCTCGGAGGTATCAATCTTCACCACAGGCCCCGTTCGTTGGCGGGTGATTTGCATCAAACCGAACTTACTCAAAGGAAGAATGGTGTGTTGTGCCCGATCCTTTTTCATGAATTGCTTCATCTTGGAAAGCAACTCTTTTCTATGGTCGGCATTCTTCATATCAATGAAATCTATGATAATCAGACCTCCGATGTCCCTCAATCTAAGTTGGCGAGCAATCTCAGCAGCAGATTCCAGATTCACCCGTAGTGAACTCTGATCTACCCCACCGCTATTGGTCGGAATTTTCTGGCCACTGTTCACATCAATGACGTGCATTGCTTCCGTGTGTTCGATAACCAGGTATGCCCCACTTTTCATCGTTACGGTCTTACCGAATGATGTCTTGATTTGGCGGGTTACGCCATATTCATCAAAAATGGGTCTTCGTCCCTTGTGCATCTTCACCATATCCACCTTGCTCGGTGCTATGCCTCCCATGAATGTTCGGATGTTCTGATACATTTCCGAGTCATTCACCACGATTCTATTGAATGAGTCACTCAACAAATCCCTAAGGATACTGGATGTCTTATCCAATTCGCTCAACAGTTTCCTAGGAGGTTTGGCTCCGACCAGTTGTTGTTGTACCTGTTTCCATTTGGACATCAAGGACATGATTTCCTCATGGAGGTCGGCTACTTTCTTACCCTCAGCTGCTGTTCTTACAATCAAGCCGAAATTTTTCGGCTTGATGCTTTCCACCAATGCCTGTAACCTTTTCCTCTCATCGGAATTGCTCACTTTCTTGGAAACATTCACTCCATTCTGGAATGGTGCCAAGACAACATAGCGTCCCGGAATTGTGATTTCACAACTCAGCCGAGGTCCCTTTGTTGATATGGGTTCCTTGAGAATCTGTACCAGTACCGCATCCTTTTTCTTTAAGACCTGATCAATCTTACCTGTCTTAATGATATCGGATTCTATCTTGAAATCATCCAGCCTATGTGTTGTCTGAGAACCATGAATGCTTCCTTTGGTGAATTTCAACAAAGATTTCAGTTTGGGTCCCAAATCGGTATAATGAAGGAATGAATCCTTTTTATATCCTGTATCAACAAATGCTGCATTCAGGCCAGGCATGGTTCGCTTGACCTGTCCAAGAAAAATATCTCCGACGGTGAAGTTGGTATTGGTCTTTTGATGATGGATTTCCACTAAACGCCCTTGTTCCAGCAAGGCAATCTGAACAACGGTGGGTGTGGAATCAATAATTAGTTCCTTTTCCACGTTACTATCCGTTTTACCATCTTGTATCTAGGTGGTATTCAGGCTTGGAATGAGATGAATAGATGCGGATAATCAGGTATTGCGTAGAATGGCTAAAATTCTTATTCAATTGGTTTTGGTAGGTCGGCCGTATCCAGTAGGGCAATAGTTTCTTGTTATGTGTGTTATTCGTTTAGAACTTGATCCTACAACCTTTATCCGAGATTTATTCTTTTCTCATAAAACAAGCCATGCCTGTACCGATTAACTCGATACAGGCTTAACTCTCTAGATCCATGAGTTTGTAGTCATATACCGACCCAATAGTCGGAAATGATACAAGCTCTAGATATTATCTATTCTTCTTCTTATGACGATTCTTACGCAATCTCTTCTTACGCTTATGCGTAGCAATCTTATGTCTTTTCCTTTTCTTACCACAAGGCATAATCTCTACCTTTTAATGATTATAAAATTATTTATTCAGAAGTGCTTCGAACTTTGCAGCGTTAGCTGTATCACCCATACCCTGATAGGCATTGATGAGTAATCGAATCACTTGTATGTTATCTGGTTGTACACTGTAGGCCTTTTCCAAACGCTCCACAGCTTTTTCGTACTGTCCGGTCCTGATGGCCAGACTTCCCAATTGGGCCAGTACTCCAACGTCCTCAGGATGGTCATCCAACAAATCCCTTAGCATCAGGATACCTTTCATAGGTTGGTCTTCCGGAGGCATTTCCACATAACACAATGCCAGATTTGTTCTGTGCCTTGTGTTATCGGGATTTTCCGAAATCGCATTTTCCAATGCTTTTATAGCTCTACCTTGGCAAAACTTTTTCGTGTCTTCTGCTTCGTATTTCTTGATACCAAGAATATAAGTTGTACCTGCTATGGACCAGCTTTCCTCATTGTTCCTGAACTCTGCAATTTCCTCTGCATAAATTCCTGCGAGGGCAGGTTCACCGATTTGGAACCAAGCACCTGATAGATTCTCCAACCATTTGATTCTTGTAGAATCATCTGTTGCGGATTCTGCCAGATCTGTAAACTGTCTGATATCCCCCAATTGTTCGGGAGAATACTTTTCCATAGCTTTTCTCAGAAGGGCCGTCTTATCGGTAGTTTCCATTTCAATCGCTCTTGTGCGATCTACTTCTGTTCTTTTGCTAGGTTTGGTTGGAAAGAAATACAGACCCAATACCATGACCAAGGCCAATACCAATACCAGGATCTGATTTCTGTTCATATTCGTTTACTTAGGCGTCTTTTAAATCCTTAGGATCAACATTTTCCTTTACCTGCTCAACGAATACTTTCGCTGGCTTGAAGGATGGGATACAGTGCTCTGGAATTTCGATAGCCACATTCTTCTTGATATGACGACCAATCTTCTTTGCTCTTGTCTTGATAATAAAAGAACCAAATCCTCTAACATATACATTCTCTCCATCAGACAATGTATCTTTCACTTCCTTAAAAAACTGTTCAAGTGTTACCAAAACATCCACTTTAGGAATTCCTGTCTTTTCTGATATACTATTGACTAAATCCGCTTTTCTCATCTGCGTATCTCTATTTACAATCCTTTAATAATGAATAAAATATGCGGAGGTTTCGCACAAAGCGATGCAAATGTCGATATTTTTTTGTTGATTTAAAAATCCTATTGACGTAAAATCTTAATTTTCAACGTTAAATATCAACTAAAAAAGAAAAAGGGAGATCATCATGAGACAATCTCCCTTTCCATATTACTAGGATTCCTTATTTGACCAAGGTAACATCTCCCTTGAATTCCCTTACTTCGCCATCTATGAATCTTACTCTGATGAAGTAAACGAATACAGCCGGGTTCAATTCCTTACCATTGAATGTTCCATCCCAACCGAATCCAGGTACATTTACAGGGAAGTCCACTTCTTTGTAGACCATTTCTCCCCATCTGTCAAAGATACTCATTTCAAGTACCCTATCTACCTGACCTGAACCATATACCGTGAACATATCATTGTAACCTGATTCATCCGGAGTGAATGCATTCGGTACATAAACATCACGGTTCTTCAATACTTCGATAAGGATATCATCCGTTGCTGTACAGCCATTGGCATCCATTACCGTCAAGGTATACAGGATATCATCCTCTGGCATGACCACAGGAGTCAAACAATCGCTACAACTCATATCCGTTGTAATCGGATTCCAAAGTATCGTATCCGGTAATAGGTTCGTGATACCATTCAATTGTACACTGTCTCCCAAATCCAATTGGATATCCACACCCAAATCAAGGAATGGGTCAGGAGATTCCGTAATGGTTATATCCACATCATCCGTACATCCATTCGCATCCTGGGCAATGATGGTATAATTACCTGCACCCAAGAAACTGAACATTGTATCTGCCTGATAATAAGTTCCGGCATCAATAGAATATGTGTATCCTCCTACGCTTCCGCCTGATACGGAATCAATGGTTATCGTCGCATCAAATTCTCCGAAACATGTCGGGCTTGTTGCTGAAACATGGATAGTGAATGGTTCCGGTTCTGTAAGTGAAACCGTAGCTGTACCATTACAACCCAAAGCATCCGTAACCGTAACGGTATAAACCGTATTGGAAGCCAAACCTGTAGCATCCGCAGTTACATCACCATTACTCCACAAGTAGGAGTAAGGTCCAGTACCTGTCAATACCTGTACCTCTGCTGTTCCATCCGTACTTCCATTACAACTTACTCCGAATCCGTCATAATCAGAAGTCACTACTGCTGTTACGTTCACTGAATTATTCGTGACAGTTGCAGATGCTGTACCTGTACAACCTGAAGCACTTGTTACCGTAACAGTATAAGTACCCGGAGCCGATACGGTAATAGATGGTGAATTATCACCCGGATTCGATGACCAGTTATAGAAATTGAATCCTGCAGGGACTGTTAGTGTAGTTGAATTACCCGTACAGATATCCAATACACCTGAAATTACAGGAACCGGATTCGGATTGAATGTCAGATTCACATTAACGACACTATCACATCCTAGGAAGTTAGTCAATGTTTCCACACCTACTGGATTCGTCTCATCATATACAGTACCATTTACTGTTACGTTATAACCATCGCCTGCACAACCAGTGTAGGTTTCTGTTCCTGTACTTGATGGATTAAACATTAAGTTAATCGTCACTGTACTATCACAACCAGCGGCATTCGTCAACACTTCCGTTCCGGTAGGATTCGCTTCGTTATAAATTGTACCATTCACGGTAACAGCATAGCCATCACCTTGACAACCCAAATAATTCTCTGCACCTGCTGATGGAGCATTATAAACCAAATTGATGGTTACCGTACTATCACAACCGGCAGCATTCACCAGTACTTCAGTACCGGTAGGATTCGTCTCATCATAAACATTGCCATTCACGGTAACAGCATAACCATCGCCTTGACATCCATTGTGAATCTCAGTACCTGTACTCAGAGCATTATAAACCAGATTGATGGTTACTGTACTATCACAACCGGCAGCATTCACCAGTACTTCAGTACCGGTAGGATTCGTCTCATCATAAACATTGCCATTCACGGTAACAGCATAACCATCGCCTTGACATCCATTGTGAATTTCAACACCTGTACTTGTTGCATTATAAACCAAGTCGATGGTTACTGTACTATCACAACCGGCAGCATTCAACAATACTTCCGTTCCGGTAGGATTCGTCTCATCATAAACAGTACCATTAACGGTAACTGAGTAACCGTCACCTTGACATCCAGTATAGGTTTCAGAGCCTGTGCTCAAAGCATTGAATGTCAAATCAACAACTACGATACTATCGGTACCGAGATAAGAACCTCCGACAATCGTTTCGATTCCTGATGGGTTAGCCTCATCATATGTATTTCCATTCACAACTACAAAGTAGCCGTCACCTTGACATCCGGTATAAGTCTCTGTACCTGAACCAGCAGGTAAGAATACCAAGTCAATAGTCACAACACTATCACATCCATTGGTTCCCATGATGGTTTCTGTTCCAGAAGGATTCACCTCGTCATATACATTGCCATTCACAGTAACGGTGTAGCCATCACCCTCCTGACCTACATAGGATTCTGTTCCTGTAGTTGTAGGATTGAATACCAAATCGATGGTGACTGTGCTATCACATCCTGCAGCATTCACTAATACTTCAGTACCGGTAGGATTCGTCTCACCATATACAGTACCATTCACGGTAACAGTATAGCCATCGCCTTGACATCCATTATGTGTCTCAGTGCCTGTACTAGTAGCATTGTAAACCAAGTTAATGGTTACTGTACTATCACAACCAGCAGCATTCATCAATACTTCCGTACCGGTAGGATTCGTTTCATCATAAACAGTACCATTAACGGTAACGGTATAGCCATCGCCTTGACATCCATTATGTGTCTCAGTGCCTGTACTAGTAGCATTGTAAACCAAGTTAATGGTTACTGTACTATCACAACCAGCAGCATTCATCAATACTTCCGTACCGGTAGGATTCGTCTCATCGTAAACAGTACCATTCACGGTAACAGCATAGCCATCGCCTTGACAACCATTGTGTGTCTCAGTTCCTGTACTTGGAGCGCTATATACCAAATTGATGGTAACCGTACTATCACAACCGGCGGCATTCACCAGTACTTCCGTACCTGTTGGATTCGTCTCATCATAGACATTACCATTCACGGTTACTTCATAAATATCACCTTGGCAACCGTTATAATCCTCAGCACCTGCAGTTGGTGCGTTGTATACTAGATTAATGGTTACTGTACTATCACAACCGGCAGCATTCATCAATACTTCTGTTCCGGTAGGATTCGTCTCATCATAGACATTACCATTCACAGTAACTGTATAACCATCACCTTGGCAACCATTATAATTTTCTGCACCTGTACTTGGAGCATTAAATACTAGAGTCACCACTACCGTACTATCCGTTCCAAGTGAAGAACCACCAACGATTACTTCTGTACCTGTCGGGTTGGTCTCGTCATACACCGTACCGTTAACCGTTACGTTATAACCATCACCCTGGCAACCATTGTACTCCTCTGTACCTGCACCAACTGGGTTGAATACCAAGTTAATCGTTACTGTACTATCACATCCGGCAGCATTCATCAATACCTCTGTACCTGTTGGATTCGTCTCATCATATACATTGCCATTGACTGTAACATTGTAGCCATCACCCTCTTGTCCTGTATAGGATTCCGTGCCTGTACTTGTTGGGTTGAATACCAAGTTAATCGTTACTGTACTATCACATCCGGCAGCATTTACCAGTACTTCCGTACCTGTTGGGTTGGTCTCGTCATAAACATTACCATTAACGGTAACGCTATAACCATCGCCCTGACATCCATCATAATTCTCTGCTCCTGTACTTGTCGGATTGAAAATCAAGTTGATAACAACTGTGGAATCCGTACCCGAAACAGTACCGCCCGTAATCACTTCCGTACCGGTTGGGTTCGTTTCATCATAAATATTACCATTCACGGTAACAGAATATCCATCACCTTGGCAACCCATGTAATTCTCTTGGCCAGTTCCAGCAGGATTGAAGACCAAATTGATGGTCACAGTACTATCACAACCGGCAGCATTCACCAATACTTCCGTTCCCGTTGGATTCGTTTCGTCATAGACATTACCATTGACTGTAACATTGTAGCCATCACCCTCTTGCCCCGTATAAGATTCTGTACCTGTGGTAGCAGGATTGAACACCAAATTGATGGTCACCGTGCTATCACAACCATTCACATCCGTTAGTACTTCCGTACCAGTCGGATTGGTCTCGTCATAAACATTACCGTTAACTGTAACAGTATACCCATCACCCTGACAACCATCATAAGCCTCGACACCTGTCGTTCCAGGAGCGAATACAAGGTTAATCGTTACTGTACTATCACAACCATTCACATCCATTAGTACCTCCGTACCAGTCGGATTGGTCTCATCATAAATGTTACCATTCACGGTAACGCTATACCCATCGCCTTGACATCCGGTATAGTCCTCATTTCCTGTGCTTGTAGGATTGAAGACCAAGTTGATAACAACGGTAGAATCCGTACCCAAGACTGTGCCTCCAGCAATCACTTCTGTACCGGTCGGGTTGGTTTCATCGTAAACTGTACCATTTACAGTTACAGTATACCCATCTCCCTGACAACCATTGTAATCCTCATTACCTGTGCCAGGAGCATTGAATACTAGATTAATGGTTACTGTACTATCACAACCGGCAGCATTTACCAGCACTTCCGTACCCGTTGGATTCGTCTCATCATAGAGATTGCCATTCACGGTAACGTTATAGCCATCGCCCTGCTGACCTACATAATCCTCAGTACCTGTACTCGTAGGACTGAAGACCAAATTGATGGTTACTGTACTATCACAACCTGCGGCATTCGTCATTACCTCTGTACCGGTTGGATTGGTTTCATCGTAGACATTACCATTAACCGTTACATTATAACCATCACCCTCACAACCAGCATAGTCCTCATTGACCGTACTAGGAGCATTGAATACTAAGTTGATGGTAATTGTACTATCACAACCGGCAGCGTTCATCATTGTCTCCGTACCTGTTGGGTTCGTCTCGTCGTAGACGTTACCATTAACCGTTACATTATAGCCATCACCTTGACATCCAACATAATCTTCTGTACTAGCATTAGGAGCATTGAACACTAGGTTAATGGTGATTGTGCTATCACAACCCGCAGCATTCATCATTGTCTCTGTACCGGTTGGGTTCGTCTCATCATAGACGTTACCATTAACCGTTACATTATAGCCATCGCCTTGACATCCAACATAATCTTCTGTACTAGAATCTGTCAGATTATATACCAGATTGATTGTTACTGTACTATCGCAATTAGCAGCATTCATCAATGTTTCCGTACCTGTAGGATTCGCCTCGTCATAGGTAACACCATTAACAATTACGAAGTACCCATCACCTGAGCAGCCTGTATAATCCTCGGTACCTGTACTTGGAGCATTGAACACCAAATTAATGGTCACAGTACTATCCGCACCAAGGACCGTACCTCCAGTAATTACTTCCGTACCGGTTGGATTCGTCTCATCATAGACAGTACCGTTAACCGTTACGCTATAACCATCACCTTGGCAGCCCGTATAATTTTCAACACCTGCCCCTTGAGGATTGAATATCAAATCAATAACAACGATACTATCACAACCATTCGCATTTCCACCAACTATAGTTTCTGTACCAGATGGATTCGCTTCATCATAAAGTGTACCATTCACGGTAACGTTATAGCCATCGCCTTGTTGTCCTACATAGGTTTCTGTACCATTGGTTGCAGGATTGAATACTAAGATGATCGTTACAGTACTATCACAGCCAGCGGCATTCATCAATGTTTCTGTACCAGTTGGGTTCGTCTCG
>JAHDHL010000085.1 GCA_020631355.1 Saprospiraceae bacterium
TAATCAGGGTGTAAGGATTCGACTGTAACCAGAACCGAATCAGGAAAACAACCGTCAGTATTGGTGATGGTAACATAATAAGTGGTGGTGGTAGAGGGTGTAACGGATATCGTAGCTGTCGTAGCTCCTGTATTCCATTCGTAAGAGGTGCCCCCGAATGCTTCCAAATTTGCTGTTTCTCCATCACAAATGGTTACATCATTGGATGTAGTGACGGTTGACAAAGGACAGACTACTCCACCACCGCAAAAGGTAGTGAAATCACCATTTTGATATAAGCATGGATTATTGGAGAAGTCACTTCCTAAAAGCTGGGTACATAATGTACTATATGATGAGGGGAAACAACCTTCCAAGTTATTGTTACCTACAAAAAAGTAAATCATAGAGGGCATGAGACCAAAACCTTCAGGTAGCTCACCCTCTAACATATTATTGTTGAAATCAAATCCTTGGAGCCCTGGAATATTCGTCAAGCTTTCAGGTATTTCTCCAGTCAGTTGATTGTCTCTAATCCTCAGAATTTCAAGACTCGAAGCATTTCCTAATTCAGTGGGAATACTTCCCGACAATTGATTATTATCCATCCATAAATTCTCTAAAAAAGCAAGATTCCCAATTTCAGGAGGAATGGAACCCGTAAGGAAATTATTTTCAAGTGTTACGGTTTGTAGGCTAGTGGCATCTGCTAATTCCGATGGGATGGAACCTGATAATTGATTATCACCCAATCTTAGGAAAGTCATCAGGGTCAGATTACCTAAACTGGCAGGAATGGAACCTGTTAATTGATTATCGGCTAACCCTAAGTAATTCAGATTGGTCAGGTTTCCAATCACTGATGGGATAGTACCAGAAAATTGATTGCCCTCAATCTTTATGGATGTCAAAGTGGTGAGGTCTCCAATTTCCAATGGAATGGTTCCAGTCAATTGATTATTTCTCAGGTATAAGACTTCCAAGCTCGTCATGAACTCTATCTGGGTTGGGATGGGACCTCCTATCTGACTATTTGTAATATATAATTCCCTTAGATTGGTCAGAAGGCCAATTTCAACAGGGATGGTCCCGACGAATTGGTTGCTTTCCAAAGAAAGGACTTCCAGTTCAGATAAATTCCCAATTTCGGTGGGGATAGTCCCGTCCAAATTATTGGAAGGTAGGGATAAGCCCGTTACCCTATTGGAAGCATTACAAGTCACACCATACCATCCATTACAGACATCACAATCCTGATCCCAACCTGTATTATTGGTCCATGATGCTCCGTTGGTACTATTGTATAAGGCCATCAAGGGTGCATAATCCGGATGATAGACTCCTACATCCACTACTACTGAATCGGGAAAGCAACCATCTGCATTTGTAGTAGTTACATAATAGGTAGTAGTATTTGAGGGAGAAACGGATATTGTTGGGGTTGTTTCGGCTGTACTCCACAAATAGGATGTGCCTCCCGTAGCCGTTAAATCGGCTCCGACTCCAGAACAAATGGAGATATCATTGGAAACGGTTACGGTTGCTGAGGGGCATACCCCACCACCACAAAAAGCAGCAAAATCACCATTTTGGTATAGGCAGGGGTTGTTGGAGAAGTTAGACAGGGGTACAGTACATAAACTAGAATAAGAGGCAGGAAAACAGCCCTCTAAATCATTGTTATGTAATTCTAGTTCCGTTAGATTCACTAGGTTTGAAAGTTCATCAGGAAGAACACCAGACAAGTTGTTATTCTGTAAACTTAAGAAAGAGAAATTACCAGGGTGGTTAGCTATTTCAGATGGAATTGAGCCAGAGAGCGTATTATTATTTAATTGTAATTCTACAATATTCGTAATATCACCAATCTCTGGGGGTATATTTCCTGTCAAATTATTGAATCCAAGATAGACAGTCGAAACAACTGGTAATGTTCCAATTTCCGTAGGTATAGTTCCACTGAGGCTATTATTCGTCAAATTGAGTGTCAATAACTCAGTAAAATCACCAATTTGACTGGGTAGGGAACCTGTCAAATTATTATTGTTAAGATTAATGGAAATAACCCTGTTCGCCCCATTACAATTCACCCCATACCAAGTACAGGGAAGACAATCGGTGCCCCATCCTGTATTATCAGTCCATGAAGCTCCATTGGTTGAATTATAGAGTGCCATAAGTGCATCAAAGTCGGGGTGACAACCCGGAGATTGGCCTTGAACGGGCGTATGCCATCCCAAACCAAAGATGAGGCTCAGGCATAGGAGTGTCATGTTTATTCGTAGTGGTGCTTTCATATTGTCGTTATTTGAAATGGGGGGTATTTACCTAAGTTCTACTTTGATGAGGTCGCTGAATTTGGCAGAATCGCCATTATTGAGACTCGGATGGAAATAGAAGAATAATTCTTCTCCTTTTTTCATATCATCTATGACCAGTTCATTCGGTTTGGGGTCTATAACATCCAACATGGATGTCTTATCCTCCGCGGGGCCCTTATATACAACGATATTCTCAATGACGGATGGGTCCTTGAATTCCCATACAATCCGAGCTTCTTTCTTCCGTTTATCCACCTCAACCCTAATGTCCTTGAAAACCTGTTGGGGTTTATTGCTCTTGGTAAAGACCGTCTTGGGTTTTGAGGGAGGTGATACCAAATCCGCATCATCTATTGCTACAACCAGATATGCATATTGAGATTTATTCTCATAATCCACATCGTAATAGACCAAATTCTCAGATGTGTCCTTTTCTGCCAAGAGTGTCCAGGATTTTTCTTCATCCATCCACTTCCTATAAAGTTCATACCGTACGACATCATGACTCGGGCTTACGGTCCATGTTACCTGAATCGTATCGTTTTCGAATGTAATCGAATTCAACATTGGAGTTACGGGAGGACGAATATCAGGTTTAGGAATAGCGATGATATCCGTGAATTCAGAACGATTATTCCTTTTATCCAATGATATGACCTGATAATAAATGGAATCAGTCAGTGTATTGATATTTACGGTATCCAAAAACACGGTATCCCTTGTGGGTTTTGGAGTAATCAGTGTGAATTCATTGGTTCGATTATTCGATCTGAAAATCTTATATCCCCAAAAATCCGATTCTATATTGGACATCCATTTGATACTGGCCACACCTGATGAATCCATATCCCACTCCAACACCTCTGGTGTAGCGGGAGCAATCGTATCCTGTCCCATAATGAACACAGGAACACTACTCATGGCTTTTCCATCCTTTGGAATACACAATACCCTGAAATAGTTTGAATTGTGTTCCATCGGAATGAGGGCTTCCCTTGCCGTTGGGGGCAAACCCACCAGTGCATCCTCAAACTCTCCGGTCAGGCTATCTGCCCTGATGACGATGAATTCCTTCACTAGGCGTTCGTATCTCTTATCAAATGACCATTTGATGAGTGCCTTGTTATCAGGAGTTTGGTCGGATTCATTCACAAGGGGAATAATCGGAATCTTTTCATAGCCGTATCCCGAAATGATGGTTCCGTGTTTTGTCCTATCACCGAAGTAATCCAAACCTTTCAGTTTATACCAATAGGTCACATAATTCTTTTTGAGGGTATCCTCAATCTCGAGTGGCACACTATCCTCCACATTGGGTTCCATGTCCCACATATTGATATAAGGGACATTACCTGTGGGAATGAATTCCTTATTGTCTTCTGATAATTCTAGAAAATATCCTAGAAAATCTGGTTTATGTTCCTTGGTTTCCCATTTGAGTTTCACTCTTAAATCACCCCATTCTGCTTCTAACCTAGGTACGTTGGGTATCTTGCCCTCAGCAGGATTCAAGGTCATCGTTCTTGCAGAAGATGCTCCTTTTTGGGTGGGGTAAACCTTAATCTGATACTCCTTTCCTTTCTCAATCTTGAATTTATATCCCAGACCAGATAACTCACAAAAAGTAAAGTCAAAGGATGTGGCATATACGATTGCGGAAAGCAAGAAAGAATCCACTGCTTCGATATTATCGCCTCCCTCAATGTTCTCTCCCAGTTCGGCCTGAACCTGTTTGGGGTCAGTAATCATGATTCCCCTGATGGCATCAAAATATTCCATTTTGATCTCATCTTCCTTGGGTACGAATGCATCCCATTGATTATTGGGAATAGGCTTCACCACATTCTTGGATAAAGGAGTGAAATTCCCTTGTCCGTTACGTTTTTCCAGTACCTCCACGGTATAGCCTGACTTCATACCCGACCTCCATTCCTGTGGGGTTTCGGGTTCCCATCTCACCAAAATCTCATCTCCCTTAACCTTTGCTATTGCATACTCAGGCAGGACTACTTGGGCCGTAAGCCCCAAGCCAAGGATTACAAATGAAAAGAGAAAAATTATTTTCCTAAAAATGATCATAGTTCTTGTCATTAGTCCTTAATTATCCCAGTTATCAGGTGAACAGGCTGCACCGCACTGTTTCCCTATCTTCAATCCAAAATCCACTTTCTTTCCAAAGAACCTTACATAAACCCGAGCATCAAAATATGAGGGATTGATTAAGTCTGCTTCGATTTTCAAACCAATCCCCAGTTTGGGAAGTGGGATACATATTATTTTTCCTCCGTCAATATTGATGAATGCCCATATTCGGCCTGTCATCCGGAAACCTTTGATACCTTGTGGTTTATCAGGATTCTTGGGTTGGGCTCCAGTAGCACAAACTGAATTCTTATCATACTTCAATAATGCCACATCAAATCCTACACCTCCAGAAGCTTTCACCCTGATACGGAACAAACAGAATTTAGCTCCCTTATCAAAATCAACCTTAAAAAATGCTGCTGCACCGAATGCAATACCTGTAGCGGAAGCTGGGGATCTATCCCCACAATATAATCCGTCCCGATTCTGACTAGCGGTTTCTCCTTCATTACCAAAGAATTCAGCAGCTTGGGGATGCAGTGGAGGCGGGCCGGGTATATCGGTTCCCAAAAGGAAATATAAATCCGCACTCACCTCAAAACTTTCCTTATATGAAATACTGGCATGAACGGGATACAACACCACTTCACTATCTCCGAAGAAGCTAGGAACAGTTACGGAACCATCCGTGTAACCCCCGATGAACAAATGCCATTTATCATTCTTTGGGTCAATCAATAAATCTACTGCACCACTACCAATCAGGCCGACATCGGGCATGGCAATCACCAGTTCAGCATAACCATGGAAAGAGAAACCACCATCAAAATCAAGACCTATACCAACCTTGGCCCTCATGATGTCTTCCGCTTCCTGTTGGGCAGCGGCCTCGGCTTCTTGTTTATCCTTGGTCTTTATTTCATTATCCGTTAGTGGTAAGTCCTTGATCCGGTCTTGGAAATTGGCAAGCTTTTTCGTCACACCCTCGATTCCCTCCATGAAATCCGCTACACCCCAGAATGAAATATTCTGGAGATTCATTCCGGGTCCGAATCGTATGATACAGGAGAGTTTCCCTACAATGGCATTGGCATTGGCATTGAAACCTACGGTGAATTTCAGACCAAATTTGGTATCTGTGGTCGGTTCGTATACCAATCCTGTCAAATCCGAACCAACTCCTTCGGGTAAATCTGATGTATCCGGTATGTCGGTATTTTCCGAGGTGGGTGTAGGAATTCCAGCAGCAGCCACCGCACCTCCTTCCGGATCCACATAACCTGCGGGTTTCATATGATAGAATACTCCACCACCAAATCCATTCAGATAAATAGCGGGAGGGAATAGTGGAACATTAATAGCTGTACCACTTGCAAAACCATCCATCATGAAATATCGATAACCCGGCATCTTACCAAACATCGCAGCCAGTTGGATTCTAATCTTAGCATTGTCTCCCTCTCCTAAGATACCTGCATCCAAGGTGCCATAAAATCCATCACCATAAGTTGGATGTTCATCGAATATGTATATGGTTCCCTTGGCTTTGAATACACCGATATCCATTTCGACGGTTGCACCATGGAACTGGAACTTATCAAATACCCAACGGTGTACGCCATTACCATCCGGTTCCAATTTACCCATCAAAGAAAATGTACCAGAACCCGAAAAGCCTGCATCACTACTCTGAGTCAAATTCAGGCCTATGGTAGCTGTAAGGGATAGATGGGTTTCTCCTTGCTTTTGGAAAGCGAACTGACTCACTGAAACCGGGAAATTCATCAATTTTCCGTTTCCTCCTTGTGTACTGATGAAAATACCACCATTCGGAACAAAATCGATGTATGGTGCCCTTGTCGAAAGAATCATACCCTCGACATCCACTAAAGGAATCTTAGCTTTTGCATCATCATTCATCGCACCGATATACATCTCTGCATACAGGGTGATTTTGGCGGTGAACTCCTGATCGCCATCTTCCTCATCCACAACAGTGATATTGAGTCCGGTTCCTTCCTTGATGATGACTTCGCCTGCCTTGAAAACAGGGAATTTCATATCATCCCCAAATTCTACTGAGAATTCGTAAATGTCATCATTGGGATTATCAGGATTGTTGAAATTGAGTAATCCTGTGTAGTCCAGAGGTGTATCCTGTTGTGCAATGGGAATGGCAATCTGGCCACCGAATCCAAAGGCTGTGACCTTGCTCTTGTACAGCCCTATCTGGAGATAATCCAAGGAGAATCCCCAAGCTCCATCCATTTGTCCACCTCCGATGATGGGTGCTTCTCCCTCTATGTAGAATTGGCCAGTTACGCCAAATCGGTCTATGATGAGGTCCTTGGCTCCTACCTTGATCCGACATCCTTCGGTACTGACCTGATAGGGTTCGTATTCTTGTTTGATGGATTCCGGAACTTCTATATCCTCGTCATCAAAAATGAGCTCATCCGTTGGACCTCCCCTACTCTCTTTCTGTGCGGACTCAAAATCCCTGAAGTGTTCTGTCTTAGGTCTTGAAAGTGGAGCACTAGCCCACCCCTCCAGACTATTGTCAGTTGCCGGAAGTCCATTGATGTCACCGGTGTCTTCCAATCCGGGCGGTGGAGTCCCGTAACTATCACAATTCTTTTTGAACGGTTTGGGCAGGGTAATCTCGACTGTTTCTATATAAACGCCCCGCCAGAGTTCGGGTTGGCCGGGTGGGAGTTC
>JAHDHL010000008.1:0-65827 GCA_020631355.1 Saprospiraceae bacterium
CCAAGTATATTCAAAGCTATCATCTTTGAGAGCATTGTCCACTACAGATAGGATTGAAACGTAGGGAATTGCTTGACTTTAGAGAGCGCGTCAAACTTTGAGAGCATTGTCCACTACAGATAGGATTAAAACACACTTGATGCTATAAATCAGGTTTATAGCTAACTTCTTTGAGAGCATTGTCCACTACAGATAGGATTAAAACATGGGGTGCTTTATGGTTGAAACGTCTTTGCCAATGTCTTTTAGAGCATTGTCCACTACAGATAGGATTCGTGAACGATTTCTGCGTTAGCAGAATAGATGTCTGGCAGACATCTAAGAGAGGGAACCGCGAAGCGGCGTAGGTGAAGATTAATAGGGGTGAGTATTACTTGTTAGGAATAGTATATCAACTGCAAAGCATGAAAACAAAAGGCCCAGCCGCATAATTTTGCGGCTGGGCCTTTTTTGGTGTCGAGTCTAATTTGTGAATATGGGGATTAATTCCTGACTTCTTCTTGTAAGAATTCTAAGAATATACAGTCAGTAACTCCTGTCAAGCAATCATAGTAGGTTTCTACCATCTCAGGATCATATCCATTGATGAGAGCAGCATTGGTTCTGAGTAATGGATTATCCTCGTACTGCATCAATGGATTACGCTTAGGATAAATATTTTCATCCACGTTCTCCACGGAGGTAATATTGGCATGTAATACCTTTTGGTAAAGAATTTTGGTTTCATCCAATGTGAGTTCTGTTCGGATAACATTTGAATTGACGTTCCTTAAAGTGCCTTCGTAATCGAAGAATAAACCGTCCTTGAATGATTCGATGGCTTCTTCAGAAAGGATATTGAGTGGGAATTCCTTATTATCCACAAGGATTTGGAAATCATCTGTACTTTTCACACCGTTTTCCAATACTCTATGCAAGGGACTTTCATAACCCTCTGATAGCATTTCCTGTTGGCTTGCATCAGTACCACAACTGGTTAGAGCCAATACAACCGCAAAAGCAAAAATCGAATAAATCTTTTTCATCTCGTGATAATTTTAAAAATTTAATAATTAAGTGTGTTTGGATGGTTGTTTAATGGAATTATCAATAATGATAAAAGTGAAAAGTACCGTGTACTTTCACTTTTTGTCAGATTCTATATTTACTGATATCGCTTGGAAAAAAATGTGTGTATTTTATTAAATAAAAGTTCAAGAATAATGGGAGGAGGCCAGTTGTTGAGTTGTAATGTTTTGTTTATGAGGGACTAATGACTTTTGTGAATCTTCGGATTTTTTTATGAGGCTTCGATTATTATTGATTTATTTTTCTGTACTTGATATAGTTGAGGAGTAAGCCATATGAGGTATGAATAATAGGATTGAATATTTTACTAAAAAATAAAAACGGCTCTAGTCATTCCTCCACCAACTCCATCCTAAAATGGCTAGGAACATACCCCTGTTTGTTTTTTAATCGGGAGTGCATGTGCCGACTGGCCCTAAAGCCCAATCTTTCATACAATGCCTTGGCCCTTGGATTTTCTTCGGAAACATCGAGGATGAATGAATGTTTTGAATCGGGAGTAGCTTCCCTCATCAGGAAATCAATCAATTGACGGCCGAGTCCCTTGCCTTGATGATTGGGTGAGATACCCAAATGCGCAATACAAATCTCATTCTCCTTAGGGAGGAGGATAATTTGTTCGGTTTGATATCCCCGAATGAGAACAGGAATGGCTTTCCAATGGTAATAACGGATAATATTCAGAATATCCCGAATGAAAAATCGCCTGGCTACCCTTGCATCGAATACGGAACCGATACCCACCAATGCACCATCCAGCCAGATGGCATAATGATTATCAAAACTGAACTCTCCGCCTTGGCGTAGGAATGCGAATCGTAGAAAATCCGAGGCTTTCTTATTCCCATCAGAAAAAACATATGCGAATGCATCCGGGCCCGAACTCAATATCAAAGGTATGGCCGTTTCGACATCCCCCGGTCGGCATTTTTTGAATTCAATGTGGTGCTGGTGCATAGTATTATTCGATGATTGGAGCAGCATATGGACATTTGGAAAAGATCAAATCATTGAATTTTTGCTTGAGTTCATCGGTTTTCAATTCTTGCTCCAAATAGCTAAAATACATCATCATGCACCTGAATAGTTCGTTCGGCATCCCATCATCTTCAGCCTGGAGTGCTTCTACATCGAATGTTTCATCAGTTGTTTCAGAAGAAATGGAACTGATTTCTTCGAGGTATTCCTTGTGTGGTTCCACACATTTACAGAATTCATTAGCAATAACTTCCATTGAACGCTGATTCAAGCCATTGGATTCTTCGACTTTCTTTTTCATTCGTTCTATCATGGCGAACATTTCGGCTTCTTTTTCCTTATCCTTGACATAGGCTAATAATTCGGGACATTCCCCATCCATCACAGTTACAATTCGAAGGAGTGCTGCTGAATCCTGTGTTGCGAGGAATTCATCAATCTTGTATTTTTCCCTGACTTCCATGTTACAGTTCATCATTTCGAAAGACTGTGCATATAAGGCTGTTATAACTGAATCCACCATCATTAATAATTCAGGGTCTTTGTCGATTTGGTCCTCATCCACGGATTCGAGGATTTTTACATTTTGGGTGAATGATTCCATACAAGCACAGGATTCCTGTGCCATTGATTTGATATCGAATGGTGCTTCCTCGTTCTTGGAAAGGTCTTTCTTGGATTTACAGGATAATATTCCTAGGATGAGGATAAGGGAAAGTCCGAGTAATTGTTTCATGGTTTGATATTAAGATGGTTAATTACCAATTAAATTTATCCATTTTTCCGGAAAATCAGAATAATATGATACTGTGTTTCATCTTCTCCGATTGGATAGGGAATACTGAAATGCCTGACTCGTTCGAAGCCTTGTTTTTCCATTTCTGATGTTATCCATTCCGTACTATAATGAAAGACAGTCATGCCATCTCCCGTAGAACCTTTTTGGAAAATGGAATGACCTTGTTCTCCTTGGATGAAACTAAGATATACCCATCCGTTCTGATATAATTGGATATTCATTTTTTGAAAGAAATCCTTGGTATCATTGGGATGAAGATAAGGAATACAAAAACCACAAATAATAGCATGGAAATGTTGGTCCAATTGTTCGATATATCGGGCATCCAGTATTTTACAATCGGCGTTGGGATTATTTTCTTGGGCCAATTGTACCATATTGGGAGCAATATCCGTAGCGACAATACGGGCATCGGGAATCAGTCGGAATATCTGTTGGGTGATATTTCCCGGACCACATCCGATTTCAAGAATTAGGGGTTGTGGGGGAAGTGCATGACAAAAATATTCGTAGGTCTCATGGTATATGTTCATATCCATGAATTTTTCCTGATACATCAAAGCAATCTTATTCCAAACTTGGTGGGTATTTTGGTAGTTCATTACTAAAGCATATCTCAAATATTCACATCCATCTAATCCAACTTACCTGCAATAAAGGCCGTTGTCCAGGCTGCTTGGAAATTATAACCTCCGGTGATACCGTCTATATCCATCACTTCACCTGTGAAATAAAGATTCGGACAAACTTTGGATTGCATGGTTTTCATGTCAATGCTATCCAGGCTGACACCTCCACAGGTAACGAATTCCTCCTTGAACGTTGTCTTGCCATTGACCTGATAAATGTCATGGGTCAGGATATTGACAATTTTATTAATGCCCTTTTTTCCGATTTCACCCCATCTTTTATCCTTGGGTAAATCGATTTTTTCAAGTAGGAAATGCCAAAGCCTTTCGGGTAACAAATAAGGACGGAAATTGGCTAATATTTTCTTGGCTTGTTGTTGGCTGATTTGGCTGATATCCGTTCTGACCTTTTCAGAATTATGTGTATTGACCCAACTGACCTGTACCTTGAATTGGTAATCGGTTTCGCTGAGAATACGGGCACCGAATGCGGATAATTTCAAGATGGCCGGACCACTCATGCCCCAATGGGTAATGAGTAAGGGGCCACTGGCTTTGAGATTGGTGCCTTGGATACTGGCCATTGCAGGTTCGACTACAATGCCCATTAATTCCCTGACATGCTCACTTGGCATATTGAATGTGAAAAGGGATGGAACAGGTTCGCTGATTTTGTGTTCCAATTCTTCCAACCATAGCAAACCCTTTCTTTTGGGTGAACCACCCGTAGCTACGATGACCTTATCAAAAAGGGTAGGGGGTGCTATGTTTTTGAGAAAATGAAGTTGCAATCTTCCATCTTTCGGGACAATGGAAGCCACACCATGTCCGGTTTTGATTTGTATGCCTGATTTCCTGCTTTCCCTAAGAAAACAATCAATGATACTTTGTGAATCCTGTGAAACGGGAAACACACAGTTGTCTTCCTGTATCATAAGGGGGACATTCCGTTGTTCGAACCAGTCCATGGTGTGTTGGGTATTGAAGATGCGGAATGCCTTTTTCAATTGTTTTTCCCCTCTAGGATAGGCTTTCGATAAGTCACTGATGGAAGTGGTTCCATTGGTGACATTGCATCGGCCACCACCCGAAACCTTGACCTTGGATAGGAGTTTCTTCGATTTTTCGAAAATGGTTACCCTTGCTTCAGGATGGTTTTCCTTGGCATGTATGGCGGCAAAAAAACCTGCTGCACCTCCTCCTATGACTGCTACTTTCAATTGAATAGATTATGACACAAAGAATAGATTGCAAATGTAAGGATTAATGAACGCTTATCAATTTTCATTCATCCTCACATTGGTACCACATGCCCCTTTGGTAATCCAGCGTGTCGCACCAATTATCCATATCAATCAACCAAGCAGTCGGATTGAAGACGCGTTGGATTTCCAATAATGCAATGGCAGCGTCGTTCTTGGTTGGAAAACCGGAGATGACAGTATAGTATCGTTCCCCTTTTTTGATGGTTTGGAATTGTCGGGTATCCAAAAGGTATTTATAATCATATCCAATGATTTTCTCCGCCCGATAAATTTCGAATTTGGCACTTTCCAGATCCTTGTCACTGCCTGCAACAATACTCCATTTTTCATCTGCATCATCCGTGATGCTCACTTGTATTTCCTGTTCCAAAAATTGTGACAAATCATTTTCTGTTTGATAGTCGAACCTATTCTTAAAATGGAATTCGAATGCTTCCATCATGTATGCCGTAAGGGTCGAATCCGATACACCTACACTTTGGTAATCATCATTTTTCCAGATATTGATTTCGAATGTATCCTTAAGGATATAATGGGGTTCCTCCGTTAGGAAATATTCTGTCCATGTTCTTGTGATGATATCCTTGATACCATCCTTATTGACATCCATGATCCAACTTTCTGTATTGCCCATAGCTCCCTCGTATCCATATCCATAAGCGATATCCATATCCTTGATGATGGTTTTTTTCTCGCTATCCACAATGAGATAATGGATATGGTGTTCCCCACCACCATCGTGATATTCCCTGACTAGGAATACTTCTAATTTATCCGTCAAATAAAAACGGTGGGTAGCGAATAAAATGGAATATTTCATTTCGGAATCAATGCTTTCCATTTTATCCTCCATCAGGTGATAGAATGAAGTTTCGATTTCCGTTCCCTTGAAAGGATAAAGGCTCGTTTCGGTAAAATGTCCGGGATATCGGGTAAAAGTAAAGGCGTGTAATTCTTCGAATTCTATTTCATTGAATAATGCTCGGAAAGCATCGAATGATTGATTTTGTGCCGTTAGAACATGCACGAAAAATAAACATGGAATAATTAAGATTAATCTCATTGTATTTTATTTTTTGATTCCCATAATTCGCCAGATATTCCAGATATTCATGAATGGAAAACCCCATTTATTCTTGATGACCTGTCGTTCTTCCCGTTCCCAAAAATGTAAATCATGCACTGGATAAAGATAACCAAAATGATAGGCAGTATGTCCTTTTCTCTTACTGCTCATCAGGGATTGGTCATACCTGTATTCCTGCTCCCGATTCCTTACGATTTCCAAGGCTGCAAGTCGGACAGACTGTGCCTTGTCGATATATTCGAGGTATTGCTTGCTCTTTATCTTATGTATTTGGTCGTATCGTTTTTGGTAAATGGCTTCCAATACATATTTTCGATGTTGGGCCCGCATGAGGGTGATTTCCAGACCATCTTCCCATTCCTTTAGAATGGGATTGTCTTTCCCTTTGGAAAAATGTTTGAATCGTTCCAATTCCTTTTCATATTCAAGGATGAATTCTTGCAAGGGTAGGATGCTTTCATTTTTGAATGTATCCAATATCTCGTTGTTGGCCTTATTGAATAAATAAGGATAACGCCACCTCGGACGAGGGTGGAATTCCTTACTGAATTTCTTGGGTACCTCATCCAAAACGGATTGCGCGACGAGGTAACGCATCAGTTCCTTGTCCTTGAAATAAATATCTTGTAAACGATGTAATTCGATAAGGGATTGTTTGATGTTGTCATCTTCGACCAAATGATTCAAAGGATCGAATGTATGGGTGTCATTACCATAATCCCATGACCATCTGGCAATGCTCCAATCAAATAACCAATAACCCCATTCCCAACCCGACGAGAATGTAAGGTGTCCTTCTATTTGTTTTTCTTCCATTTCCTTGATATCTGTCCAGCGAGCGGATAAATAGGGGAGTAGGAACATTGGAATGGAATTATCAAAAGTCACCCAGTAAGCGGATTCGGGGAAGTACCAGGTTTCTCTTTGTTGTTGCTCCTTTTCTAGGAGCTGGTTCATGTGTTGGAGGTTGGTGTTTCCATAAACCGGAGCTTTCTCCTCACTGATTTCGTAAAACATTACGGTGTGGATGAGGATGCCTCTTTTTCCATCGAAAACAGGTTGGGGTTCACCTGGGTAATTCAGGATTTTTTCTCCTTTTTTAACGACATGTGCCCTACCAATAATTTTGACTTCTTCGGTATCCGCCCAATCCAGAATCAATTGCATTTGTTTCTGCCTTTTTCCTGAATTTCCCGAAGTATATTCAGTAGAGGACATTTCAATATTGTAAACATCGAAATCCGCTTGTGCCAATTCATTGAGATTTCGAATGATTTGTTTTTCTCTGGTGCGAAGGGAATTAGGGAATTTTTTATACAGCTTATATGCCTTTTGCTGAATCATATTCAATGAAATATCAATACCCATTATGATACCTCTTTCATGGGCATAATCGACGATTTCACTGATGTAAGGAATCCATGTTTTTATTTTGGTACTGTTTAATAAATTGAATTCGAAATAATTCTGACCATTCCTTGCCAACCAATCAATATATTCCTTGATTTGTTGTTGGTTGTCAGGAAATTCTTCGTCGAGTAGGGCTTCCGTCAACTCAATTGGGTGCATGGTATGGAGGTGGAATCCCCTTTTATGGAACCTTTCCCTTACTTCCCAATTCCATGTATTTTCCAAGGGCCATTCTTCCCATTTCGGGATGATGGTTTCCCTTGGGTGATAGAATTTGAATCCTAATTTTTCCTGTAATAAGGCATACAATCCCGCTGATACTCCTTCGTAGGAATCAGTATTGAGGAGAAGAATGATTTGGTGACCCACGAATTTACTTTCCCAATTAAAATCAGTGGATGGATAATATAATTCCGCAATACTATCCTGATTATAAACATGTTGGATAGGGCCGAAAGGTGCTAGGGATGGTAGGGGTAATTGCAAATGTATTTCAGCATCCGTTTGGTTGATGGAAACCGTACAATCACATGCTTTTTCAAGTAACACTTGGGTATCCTCTATGGCCAATTGGGTAACGGAAGTTTCCAGTAGGATTTTTGGTGCGTCTATTGAAATGGATGTATTTGCGAAAAGGCCTGCTGAACAAGAGATAAACGATAGGATGGAGATGTATATCCGATAAGATTTCATGTACTGGTTTTGCATGGATTAACGAAAGTCAAAGAAAGAACGGGTACAGGCATAGATGGTGTTATCCTTAACGACAAAATCAAAGAAAATAGTTTCATTCATTGGATAATCCAAGGACCAAGTCCCTCCCTCATCCGTAGAACGATGAACCCCGTGATTGTTACTGGCCATATAGGTTCCGTCCTGATAGGATACTTCATAGATATATGAATTTTCCTTGGGGGAATAAGGGATATCGTACCAAGTCTTTCCCCAATCATCGGAAATGAATAATCCATTATAGATATACATCCCAATGATTCTACCATTGATGATGGCTGTGTTGTGTAAGGCTCCTTGGTCATGTATCTTATTCCAATTTTCCCCTTGGTCTGCCGAAAGGAAAATTCCGCCTGTACTACCTGCAACGATTGTATCTCCTGTTAGATTCAGACTGATGACCTGCTCGCCATCAAAGACCTTTTTCCAAGGAGAGGGCCCTGATGTGGATTTATAAATACCATTATCCCCACCGACTAATATATCCTGTCCGATTTTAATCACGGTCATGGTTCGGGGTTCGGGAACTTGGAGCGATTGCCAATCTTTTCCCTCATTGCTTGTAAAATAAATTCCATGTTGGAAAACACTGGCATAAATTTCCTTTTCATCAATCCAGAGGGCATTGATTTTTTGATGGGGTAAATCACCACTGATATTTTTCCACTGATAATTATTTTTTTGAAGAAAAATACCATCATAATCCGTAGCCAGAATTAATTGGTCCTGATAAATATCTATGAATGATGCAGGAATACTAGTGGGTAAATTGTTCTTTTCTAATTGCCAAGTCAGGCCCTGGTCCTTTGATGAAAATATTATTCCTCGTCTCGTATTTTCTATTGGTATAAGAACGGGGTCATTGGGATGGATTTCAATAGGTATGTATAATCGTTCCAAAGGCGCGTTCTCCTCTTTTCTAAAATACAGGAAATCATTCTTAAAAACGACTTGTTCCGATAGTTGGGGTAAGTCGCCTGACCAATCCAACATGATACTAAATGCCTTATAATTCAGACATGCTGGTAATTTTTGGGTGGAATCCGCAATGATGAGTGTAGTATTATATAATTGAATAAAAGTCCGGATTTCATTCTCATCATATTCGGTAAGGATAACTTCCTGTATTTTTTCATTATAAAAAGAACAGAATGTTTCTAAGTCCATACGTTCTGGTTCCTTATTTATTTCAGGAGGACAATGGGAAAGAGATGAAACAAAAAGGAGATAAAATAATAGATGAAAGAAATATTGCATGGAGGAAAATCATTTATGAAATTCTTTTGATATCCTTTGGTAGGATACCATATTTTTCCTTGAACACCCGAGCAAAATAACTCTGATGTTTGAAACCTGTTTTTTCTGTTACCTCAAGGACGGTAAATTGGTCGTCTTTTAATAACTGGTGTGCCTTTTCTAATCTGAAATTACGGAGATATTCTCCGACGGATTGTTGGCTCAATGCTTTTATTTTGCGATGGAGTTGAGAACGGCTGAGTTTGAGTTTTTCACTTAACTCATTAACACCGAATTGATCATTTTCCAGATTGTTTTCAAAAATCTGATGGACCCTATTCAGGAAAATCTGGTCATAATCAGAAAATATTTTTTCCTTTTTTATCGATGTTTCTCCCTTGGTATATTTTTCAATCAGCGTTCTTCTGATTTCAATGAGTTTTTCTATCCTGATGATTAATTCTTCCGTATTGAAAGGTTTGGACATATAGGCATCAGCTCCGTATTTTAATCCCCTTAATTTACTTTCGATACTCGTCTTTGCCGTAAGGAGGATAATCGGAATGTGGGAGGTTAGTTCGTTGGTTTTGATTTCCTCACAAACTTCGTAACCATTTTTTTCTGGCATCATCAAATCGGAAATAATAATATCGGGTAATTTTTCCTTTGCCAGTTGGATGCCTTTGTTTCCATTGGGTGCTTCAATGATTTCGTATCGTTGGGGTAATGATTGGCTGATGAAAGCCCGTAATTCGTCATTGTCCTCAATGATAAGGACAACTTCGTCACTTTGTTGGACAATGGAATAAGATGTAGTGTTTTCCGGTGATTGCTGCTCTTTCGTAGAATGAAAAGCAATCTGCTCTTGGGATGATAATTCCGGCTGTTTTTCGTATTCTATCGGGAATGTGATAGTAAATGTACTTCCTTCTCCAACAATACTTTCCACTTCGATTTTCCCATTCATCAATTCGGTAAGTTCCTTGGTCAGTGCCAGGCCGATACCTGTTCCCTCATTCTTTCTGGTAGAGCTTCCATCCACTTGGTAAAAGCGGTCGAATATATAGGGAATGGCATCTTTGGGAATACCCTCGCCATTATCCTTTACTTGGATTTGCAACTGGTTTTGTAGCGGAAGAATACTGACCAATACTTGGCTATTATTGGGTGTATATTTAATAGCATTGGAAATGAGATTGTAAATGATTTTCTCAATTTTCCTTTTATCAAAATTATAGGCTTCAATCTTGAGTGGAGCGTTCAGTTGGAGTTGGGTATTTTTCTTTTCTGCCAGTGGGGCAAAGGACTGAATAATAGGATGAACAGCATCAAGGATATTGCCATGATGAAGTTCTACTTTCATCTTATTGTGTTCGAGTTTGGATAAATCCAATAATTGGTTGACGAGATTCAGAAGATGACTGCTATTCTTTTCAACCAACTGTAATTTTTTCTTTTGTTCGTTGTTCTGATTGTCCTTTAGTAATTGCCTGATAGGTTCAATGATGAGTGTCAGTGGTGTTCTGAATTCATGTGTGATATTGGAAAAGAATTCTGATTTGACCTGGTCTAATTCCTGTAATCTTTTGGCTTCACTTTGTTCGAATGCAAGGTCATTCTTCAATTTGAATCGTTGGGTTTGGAATTTATAAATCCCAAATATTCCTCCTAGGAATAATATACCATAAATAATGTGTGACCCGGTAGAATTCCACCAAGGAGGATGTATGATGATTTTTAATTCAATAGGATTTTCCAGCCATTCCTTTTGGTTGGATTTTCCATAAAGTCTGAATGTATATTGTCCTGGGTTCAGATTGTAATTCACCCTATGGTCATGTGTGATATTCCAGCGGGTATCTGCATTTTCCAATTTGTACTTGAAACTGTTCTTATCAGGAGCAGTAAAATCCATGACAGCAAATTCAAGTGAAATCATGTTTTGGTCATGTCGTAATTCGATTTGTTGGGTTTGGTGAATGGGTTGGGAAAGTATTTTTATTGGATGATGAACCGTGATTACCTCATTGTTGATTTTTAATTGGGTAATATTAATGGACGGATTTGTTTTGTTATTTTGTACTTCATTGGGATAGAAACTATTCAGCCCGTTAATACCTCCGAAATTCAATCGGCCATTTTTTCCTTTTGCAAAGGCATTCGTATTGAATTCGTTGTCCTGTAAGCCATCACTGATTCTGTAATTCACAGTAGAGAAATCATTGAGGTCGAAAGCACAGATGCCATTATTGGTGCTGAGCCATAATTTATCATTCCCCTCAGGTAGGATACCATAAATAACATCATTGGGTAGACCATCCTTGGTGGAAAAATAATCGAATGTATTATTCTTTTTATCCAACCTGTGAAGTCCTCCGTTCTTGGTTCCTATCCAGATGAATTGTTCGGGATATTTAGGGTCATCCATGACCGATAGAATATAATTGGAACGAAGGGATTGCTTATTGTTTCCTTTCTTATAATATTCGAATTCAGGTTGTGTGGATATGTTTTTAACATGTATTAATCCTTGTTGCGATAAGCACCAAACATCCCCTTTGTAATCCTCATAAATACTATTGAAAAAGAAATATTGATCATCGCCTTTCAGCTTGTCGAATAAATCAAAAAGCTGACTATTTTTATCGCCAAGATGATATTTTATAAGGTAGCGATTCTGGTCAATCAGATAAACGATGTCATCTGTTTTAGATGGCTGGGCAAATCCGGTAAAGGCCCCATCTGACAAGGAATGGATTTCTTTGATATTAAAATCTTTATCACATTCTGCAAGGATGGCTACCGAGTTCATGAAAATGGATTGGCTGAATAAGAGAAAACGTTCAGGGTCCAGCTCGAATATTTTCTTGATTCGTTTATATTTTTGTATATACTGATTAATATTTCTTTGAGCCGATTCATGGTTCCTACCATCATCAAGAATCGTAATGGCTTTTGTGTTATAAATGTGTTTGTAAAAAATCCTTTGATAACTATCCTCATATATGGACACGATACTTGTTCCTTTCACGCTGCTATTGAAAGCTTCCGATAAGGGATTGTATTTGTAAAGTCCATAACCATTCATCCCGAACCAGTAGGTTCCGGTTTCATCCTTTAGAAAACTGGATAAGCTTCCTTTTTCGAAGTCATGTATTTTGACAGGATTGAATACACCATTGATAATTTCTTCTTTTTGGATGGTGTAGAGATCTTGGTTTCTTTGTGATAACCAAATACGATTCTTGTCGTCCATGAAGATAGCTCCGGCTTTTCGTGAGGAATATTCCAAATCAGGGAAAAGCGAATATGATACAGCATTTGTCTGACCATCCCAAAATGTAAAGTATTCGTTCCGTCCAAGGATATATTGGTTTGGAGCAATTTCAAGAATGGATGAACAACCACTTCCGGAAGATACATCAGGAATGACAATTTCCTCTATATCATCCTTGATTTCATAAAGACCTCGAGTCGTACCTATCAGGATACGATGGTCACTGGATTCATACATGGCCATGACCCCATTGTTGTCCTCATTACTTTTTTGGGGTATGGGAAAGAATTCCATTTGTACATATGGAGTTAGATCGTGACTTTCTAGTACTTTGGGTAGATTGATGTCCAGCCGATAGACTCCGGTAGAATTACCGCCTAACCAAATTCGTCCTGAATGGTCAATGAGAATATTATTCATCCAGTCCCGCTTATTGGGAAACTTCCCTCCGATAGGCCTTCTGAAATGATAGAACTGATCCTTTTCCGGGTCGTACATGTTCAGTCCGTTATTTTGGGAACTGATCCATAGCCTACCTTCCTTATCTTCTGCTATTTCTGTTAATACGTTTCCTGAGATGGAATAAGGGTCGTCAATTTCATTCCGATAAACTTTGAAGTTATGTCCGTCATACCGATTCAGTCCATCTTTGGTAGCAAACCATAAGTATCCATCCTTGGATTGGTGGATATCGAAAATCATTCCTTGGGACAAACCATCATTGGGAGTGATGTTCTCAAAGGGGAGTTGCTGGGAGTAGGCATTAGTAACCCAAAGGAATAACATTCCTAGGTTTAAAAGTACAGTCCGCCAGTGTTTGTATTGTCGCAAGTTATTTCCAAACTACTTATGTAGCCAAAGATAATAAAGCGGTGACAATTTTTATCATAAAGGACTCCTCCCTCCAAATTAGGAGAGAGGATAAGTAAAGTGCTATAACTATGGTATAAGGTGTTTGGTCTATCTGACAAAAGCCCTTGCTGTGGGACAGGGTGGTATTCCTCCCGGGTCATAGAATATGGTGCCATTGAATAATCTTGATACGAATGTGAGTCCGAATGGATATGACTTCCCGACACCTCCTGTTACCGTGATATTGCCATCACTGGCAAGAAAATCCGTAGTGGTGACGCCATCAGTGTAACTGGTTCCTCCACCAAAGTCATTGGTGACATAAAAGCCATAGGTCTGACCTGCGGGTATGGTTACATCCACAGTAATGGGTATGGGAGTGGGTTGGTTATTTCCTGCGGAGGTAATACCCGTAGCGGTCCCCAAGAGTGTCCATGCTCCCGCATTGTTTTCTGATCCGATGAAAGAACCTGCCTTGTAATAGATTTCATAGTTGGCAGTCGTTCCTGCATAGGTATTGACATCAAAACATCGGATAATGACTTCATTGGTAGCAGCAACATCAAACATACATCCTCGTTGTCCATTATTGGAATTGTAAGGCGTAGCCAAGTTACTCGCAGCTGGACAGGCCATCACTTTTTCTTCTGATGCTGATATGTCGGGACTTATTTTGAATGAATAGGAATCATCCTTGAAAGTTAGGGTTTCTTGGATGATTGGTTCTTCGATTGTTTCAGGGATGGATGAGAATGGGATATAGTGGAATAGGGATGCCATCAATAGGCCCAATACTGCGAATGGATATTGTAATTTCATTTGAATGGAGTATTGTGCCAAGGAAATGGGGATTCAAAATCCCATACCCCCGTCTCTTTTGACCGGGGCATGGGGCGATTTACACTTGGCAGTTTGTGAAATTAAATATTTAAGAACTGATGCAAATATCAGAGAGAGCGCAACTTGGGAAAGGATGAAATGTTGTATCGTCCATATCAATTTTGTTGCATTTTGATATGAATGTTGCATTATGCATGAATATTGGGGCATTATGTAGGGGAAATCGGGAAGTCAAGGATGTCAGATCATCCTCCAGAATGAGTCAAGTGCCGTCTGTTTTTTGAATTGTAGGAACCTATTGCAGATAAAATAGAGTATGACAAGACCCAGAAACCACATCAAATACATCATACCTGCTGATGTACCTCCTCGGAATCCTAATCCCATGATAGCATAAAGATAAAGATGTAGGATATAGAAAAACATGGCTGTCTGTCCAAATACCCTAATGGGTTCCAACCAATTGGCATTTTGGATTAGGGTGAATAACGCTAGGAAAATGAGATTGATACCACAGGTAATCAGTGCGAATGTAATACTGGGAGGATATTTGATAAGCGTAAAGAATGAAATCCAACCCTCATATGAATCCTTTTGGAAATTACCGAATTCCAAATAACGCAATAAGAGAAACAAACCAATGAATGATAATCCGGTTATCAGTGATATTTTCCAGAACGAATTGTTTTTCTTACCAAGTAATTGGGCCCAGAATATACCGAATGTGGTAATGCCCAACCACGGAATGACGGGATAGATGACAAAGGCACCATCAGACATTCCGGGTACGATGATGAAATGTTCCAAGGGGTGGAACGCTTCACTGGGATTGGAGTATTCGATATAAAAGAATGACCCTGCAAAGAATATCAAGGTCAATGCAAGTAATTGCCAGTGTTTGAGTCGCCAGAGGAAAGCAGCAAGTATCATGCACATGCCCAATCCGTAGAGTACGGTGGATGGAATGAGGAACCCTCCGGTATATGAGCCGGGCATGCCCGGTCCGGATTGTTCCACTGTGCTGAATGCTGTCCCCAGAATCCAGGCAGGGAATTCGAGGAAGAACATGAATAATAGAATGAGACCACCACGCTTGAAAAAGTAGTTCCTGATTTTGGAAGTTGTCCATTGGGATTCCATCCTTTTTTGTGCAAAGAGATAGACACTCATTCCCATGAGGAAAAAGAACCCGGGAGCACACAGATGACTGATGAAACGAGTAAACCACCAAGTGAGGTCAGGATAGGTATTGAAATCAATACCCCAAATTTCAGTAAAGTGAACCCTCGCTATCATGGCACTGGCATGATCGATGGCCATGAATACCATGATAAGCCCCCTAAGTAGGTCTATTTGTCCTGCTCTCATGCAGGTTGTCTTTCACAGAAATCCTTGAATTGATCCATCCATTTCTGTACTTGCTTCTTGAACATTCCCGGTATTATCTTGACCATTATCCTGATAATGAAACCCCTGAATTCCGTGTAGTGCACCTCCGCATCGTATCGGGTCTTATCCCCTAGGTCCGTAAAGGTATTCAACATGGTATTCGTTACATGTTCATGGTAATATTGCCCCTTGAAACGATCGGGTAAATCATTTTCCAGAATAGTCTCTATGAGTTCCATTCTTTGTTTCTTCTTTCCCATAAGGTAAACGAGCTTGGATTTGGAACCAATGGCCTCAGGTTCACCCTCCAGGGGTTGGAAACTATAGAATCCGTCCTGCCATTCCTTGAGATTCTCAGGATTGTTGAATAGTTCTACGACTCGTTTCCTAGGTAAATTAATGGTAACGGAACACTTGAATTTCATGAGTAAGGATTTAGGATACAACAAGTTATTAAAATTACTTGATGTACGGTATCTCGATACCTGCTAAATTCAGAATAAAAAAAGCCAATAACATAATGATGCTACTGGCTCCTTGTCTAATTGTTTGAGTATAGTTGATGATAAGATATCGTTTCTACGCCATTTGGTAATTGACCTCGTGCTGACTGATTTTTACGGCGTCCAATGCTTGGGAAATATCCCACATGATATCCTCAGCATTCTCGACTCCTATGGAAATCCTGACCATCTTGTCCGTAACGCCCATTGCTAGTCTGGCTTTAGGATCCACGCCGATATGGGTCATGGATGCTGGGTGCTGTGCAAGGCTTTCCGTACTACCCAGACTCACTGCCATTTTGATGAGCTTAAGATGGTTGAGGAATTGGAAAGCTTCCTTTTCCCCTCCGACAATATCAAAGGAAATCATGGCTCCCGGAGAAGTGTACTGCCTCTTATACAGTTGGTATTCCGGTGTACCTTTCTTAAGTAGCCCCAGATAATATACCTTTTCTACTTTTTCGTGTCCATCAAGGAAGTCAGCTACTTGCTGTGCATTCCTCATTTGTTGTTCCATCCTGACCTTTAGTGTCTCAAGGCTGCGAAGCAACAACCAACAAGTATGTGGACTGGCCATATTCCCAAGGAAAGTCCTGAGTGTCTTGACCCTTTTCATTACTTCTGCATTGCCCAATACCGCACCGGCAATCAAATCACTATGGCCTCCGATATATTTGGTTGCAGAATAAATAACCAAGTCGGCACCATGTTCCAAGGGATGTGACCAAAGTGGCCCCATATAAGTATTGTCCACAGCCATTCTGACCTGTTGGTTCTCCTTGGTGAAGTGGTTGGCTACCTCCTTGCACATTTCAATATCAATGATGGCATTGGTAGGATTGGCAGGTGTTTCTAGGTAAATCATTGCCAATCGGTTGGCCCTACCGGTTGATTCTATCAATTGGATGATTTCCTCCTTGGAATGATTCGCATCAAAACCGATGGCATCCACTCCTATTTTTTGTAGGAAATGATGAATGAAATGGTCCGTACCTCCGTAAGTTGGAGAACTGTAAAGCAATAGGTCGCCGGGATTCAGGAATTCCAGCAAGACCGTACTGATGGCAGACATGCCACTTTCGAATATGGCACAGTCATCCGATTTGTCCCAAAGACACAATCTATCCTCAAGGATTTCAAGATTGGGATTGTTGAGACGACTGTAAATCAATCCCAATTCCTCGGTTTGTTGCTTTTCCCTGAGTCCATAGGCTACCTCAAAGAATGCCTTACCATCTTCCGCCTTATTGAATACGAATGTGGATGTTTGGAAAATTGGTGGCTTGACAGCGCCTTCGGATAGTTCGGGCTTGTATCCGTAAGACATCATCAGACTTTCTGGCTTATAATTATGAGCTTTCATAAGCTATATTATTAGTTTGATTTGGTAATGTTTGCTATGTCAAAATTACATGTGATTGGTATTTTATTCCATTATAATGATGTTAATAAGAATATATTTCTTTGTAAATTTGATTTAAGTATTTTTATTTCTTTTTGGTTGTACCTTGATAAGGTATATTTAGAAAAAAAATCTAAGAATGGATTACCAGATGGATGCAATGGACCAAAAGATTGTCCGTTTGTTACAGCAGGATGGCAAGATGAAGCTCAAGGAAATTGCTTCTTCCTTGAAAATGACCAGCACTCCGGTTTTCGAACGGATTCGAAAACTGGAGCAACATGGTATCATCAAAGGCTATTCGGCACAAGTTGACCTGAAGAAGATGGGTTTTTCCATTGTAGCATTCTGTTCTGTTACCTTGGAAAGGCATCACACCGAAAACCTGATTGCTTTCGAAAAGGCCATTAAGGAAATTCCTGAAATAGTGGAGTGCTATCACATTGCAGGTTTGTTTGATTACCTCCTGAAAATCGTTGCACGGGACATGGAGGATTATCAACGATTCGTTACGTTTGAATTAGCCAATCTTCAGAATATCGGCCGGGTACAAAGTTCATTCGTCATGACTGAATTGAAAAAGGTGGATGTATTACCGGATTGATACAATGATTCGGGTAATGTATTCTGTACATCTGATAGGGTCTTAGTCATCTTGTATGAAACGAAGGTAATTCTGGAGTAATCCTCTGATTTGTTCAGCCGCAACCGGATTTGCAGAGTGAACCTTGAATGTCAAGGGCTTCAGGTCGAGGTTGGATTCGTAGACGAGCCACTTAGCGGCAGCATAACCATCGGGTGCTACATTTCCTGCATCATCCAATCCTAAATCATTATCAAAACTGATGAATGTAGGAAGACCATGTACCTGGATATAATGCACAAAGGCATCATAGGTCCTCACGACAATGAAGTCTTCCTCCTTTTGATGAGGATAGACCATTCGGATAGTTCTGATATCATCCAGAAATAATTGGTAGCTCATGATGTCATAATTCCTTTCATGGAAGAAAGGTTCAAAATCAGGAAATGGTATCGCGGTGGGATATCCAATGTGCTATGAGATCCGAAAATATTTTGAAGATAACCAAGAGTACCAATAAGGGTAGGGGAGATTCATAATACATAATGAGCATTCCACCGAAAATGACGACGAATTGTTGGATGAATATACGACCATAGGGTTTGAACATCTGCGACATGATATCTGTTTTCTGATATTCTTTTCCTTTATAATAATTGAGGTATAGTGAGTGTCCGTGACTAAGGAATAAACCAATGATTCCAATCAGGAGTGTATAGGAACCATCATTTTTGATATCTATTAAATCCTTGATATTACCCTCTTGTTGAAAACCATCAGGGCCAAGAAAAATAATAATGAAAAAGAATTGGATAAACACAAAAATATTAAAATGAAAAAGGAAGAAAGTAGAGAGGAATATCTTTGAAAATAAAGCGATTATTTGGTTTTCGATGCCCTTAATGATTCCTCCTGTACAGGTCATCATTTTTACGATATTATAAATTCCGATAACAAATGTTTCGAGCCAATAAAAAATAACAATATCAAGAATATTCCAATCAAGAAAAATAGCTCCGATTAATGGAATCAAATTGGCAAAAATAAGGGAAATGGCACTGGGTTCCGTAAATGTTTTTTGTTCGATGAGTCTGAATGACATGATTGGATTTTTTAATAAATAATGACGAAAGCTAAGAAATTAGGAAAATTGAATTGTCTTATGTGAAATGCCATGAGATATCAAATCCACGATTATTTTAAAAATAACCAATAGGATAAGAATGAGTAATGGCGCATTCAGAACCATTGCTATACCTCCACCGATAATGACGACGAACTGTTGAATGATGATTCTGCCGTATGGCTTGAACATCTGGGTGCCGGCATTCGAAGTCAAATATTCCTCACCCTTTATAAAATTCAAATATAAGGAATGAGCATGACTGACAACGATGCCCAATAATCCTACGAACAAGTATTCTGTATTGAGATAAATATGTTCAAATACATCAAACATATTGAAAGGGTCAAGGCTGCTGTCGGGACTCAGGGCGACGATGATGAATATGAATTGTACGAAAATGAAGAAGTTGTAATGGAATAAAAAGAAAATGATAAGAAAAGTTTTCGAAGCATCAAGATTCTGATTCTTGACACTGTTTTTTTCTGCATTGTAATTGCCGCTTTCCTTTCCTTTCTTATGCAGGTATTCAAATAAGGGGCCCATTGCTTTTGCAGCTTCATCATCATCCTTAGGGGCTTTTCCTTGGCAAAGGGCTATTTTGAATACATTGAATAATCCTACAATAATGGTCTCCAACCAATAGAATATGACAATATCGAATACTTTCCATCCAAGGAATATCGCACCATATACGGGAATAAGATTCGCTAGGATTAATGTGATGGCACTCGGTTCCGTAAAAGGTTTTTGTTCGATGATTTGAAATGACATCTGATTTAATTCTGAAGTTTTTTAATGATTTCTTTTTCCTGTTCATCTGAAAGGGGCGGGTAGGGACTTTCGGGTTTCCTCCAGCTTAACGCCTTGGAATAATAATGGATTAATTGTGCAGTGGTTTGTTCTATGCTATTCCATCGGATGTCAAAATCCTGCTTCAGTTTTGTATTGTCCAATGTGAAATAATCACCATTTACCCAAAGGGGTAAATCCATCCAAGAGCGGAGTTGGTGCTCGTTGAATTGTTGTGGTGTAATATTGGTAGCATAATTTTCCAATGATAATTTATTCCGGGCGATTTTTAAAAAATCCTCGAATGATGCATTGTAACTATTAGCATTGTAAATAGTATGTTGGTGTGTTTTATCCATAGCCTTTATCATGACCCTCGATAAATCCAATACATCAGAATATGCAATTTTATTCTTACCATGATTGGGAATTAAAAAAGGCCTTTGTGTATGTAATTTATGGAACCAATAATAAAGCCTATCCGTATGGTCATATTGGCCAATGACAAGACCTAATCTGAAAATTGTTTTTGGAATATTTTCAAAGGATAGTAATACTCGCTCACATTCAGATTTCCTAGCATTATAGGTAGCCGCTTCCGTATTTGTTTTTTCTTCTTCACTACATGTCACTACGGGATGCTGTTCATCCATAGGGTCGGTTCCATTCGGATCCAACTGATAGGCACTACCTGTAGAAACATAAATGTAATGACCTACCTTTCCTTGTAATTGTTCCAGTAACTGTTGTAAGGGAATGGGGAAATAAGATGAAACATCAAATATAATGTCCCAATTTTCATGGGTCACCTTAAGGATATCTTCTGTATTTCTATCACCGCTGATATGCCGGAGATTAGGAAATAGGCTAGGGCCTGTGATTCCTCTATTGAATAGGGTAACTTGTGTATGGCCTTGTGCAATCAATTGCTCCACCAAATTCCGACCTACGAATTGGGTGCCGCCAAGAACTAGGATTTTTTTCATGGTTTTACAGGTTTCCGACAAGTATAAAAAGAAAAACCCCTTGAGTCAAACTCAAGGGATTCAAAAGGTCATTGAGTGTAGTATATTACTTGAACCGAACCTGTTATTTATGAATTTTTCCAATCCTTTCGCCTTAGGATAAACCTGAATTTTTCCATTTCCTCACTTCCGGTACCATCCCAATATAATTCGTTCCCCTCAAGGATGACTTTCCACAAACTATTCGGACTTTTCCCATTACTCATCTCCAATACATCGATATTCCCATCCAACTTCCAGTGACCGAGTGTAACCTCATAGGGCGCTCCGCCACTTGCGTATTGGCCATTCTTTGCGAATTTGACCCATCGACTTTGTTCTGGATTGTGTTCCTCCGTGATATCCTTACCCTTGTGATATACCTTGTACATCATCCATTTGCCAATCAGGGCATGTTCAATGGTGTACTGTTCTAGGGACTGATTCGGATTACAGGATATAAAAAAGGTCAGTAGCACAAAGGCCAAGGCTTGTCGGATTCTCATGTAAGTGCAGTTTCGTTTAGTGTCTAGCTATACCACACCATGCAAAAACTATGACAGATTATAGTTTTTGATAAAATTTATAATAAAAAATTATATACTTAAATATTTTGTATTTAGTTAATTGTGGTGGTTAGCACGATTTATAATCGGCCAGTATGTGCTCGTTGATGGAAATGATTCGGTCCATTCTAAGTGGGTGGTCAAGGTTATTGAGAATGATGAATTCCCCTTCCTCTTTCTTATTCAGTGTATCCAATATGACGGTGTCCAGTTCCTTGGGATTCCCATCGTCGCCATAATAACGGATGTGTACCACTTGCTTCAGAACTGCAAAGTGTTCTATGTAATCATAGTAGGTACAGCTGATGGGCTCGTAAGGTTTCTTTTCCATTTCACTATAACAATCAGTACCTAATGATGGTTCGGGATATATTATTCCTACCATCATTGATTTGGATGATGTATTGTCCGCTTCCTAAGTCTACCTTAGGTTGCAGCCGAATCGTACCACTTGGAATGTCTTCCCATCTTTCGGAATGAATCCTTTGTCCCAATGTATTGTGGATGATGAGATTATAATCGGATAATCGCTCCGAATGGAATGTAATATTCAACGGACCATCGCTCGGGTTCGGAAAAACCATAAGATTATCCAACCATTCTACTTCTTCCGTACTCGTAGTGATTTCGGGAAAGATTTGAATGATGCTTGGCTCGACGAGTGTTCCATCCAATTCCTCAATGTGCAATGAATCCAATGGTCCGGGATTGGCTCCCTCAAAGACATCATAGAAAAAAGTATAATCTTGTGTGAGTGTAGTTTCGGCATCCTTGACCAAAACGAATAGGGTATCCGTATGGAATGACCAAATGAATGTGTCAGGAAAGAATCCCAACCCCAAGGCTATGGCATCGGGGAATTTTTCGGGCAGTAAATCCCCGTATGACATCCATGTACTATTTTCTAGATTGGTGCCGTTATAGGAATCGTTGATTTCGACATAGGTGTAGACATAATCATCTCCGAATTCACCATTATCGGCACTGCCGAAACCATCCAAAGTGTTCGGAGGGGAAATCAAGGGAAGGCCAAGGAATATGACACCATTCTCGCGTCTGAGTGTATCTTGTCCGAATGCATCCATACCCAATAGGAGAATGGATAGGAGTAAAAGTTGGAATTTCATAAGAATCAGCTGAAAGACCGCCGAATCCCAAGGGATAACGGCAGTCTTTGGTCAACAAAAGTATTTGATGTGTCCGTTCGTTAGGAAAGAATATCTTCAGCCAATATGACTTCTATATTTCTTTCTGCAAGTCCCGCAATGGTTAGGGATGGATTCGCACATGCGGTGGAACCCGGAATCAGGGCACCATCCATGACGTAGAAATTCTCATACCCTTTGACCCTTCCGTAGAAATCGCAGGTATCTCCCATTACGGCACCACCCAGAGGATGGTATGTCAGGTCATCCTTGGTTTCGGGTAGGGTAAAGGCTTCTCCGCTTTGCCCGCCATTGGCCGCATTCAGCCTGTCAATGAGATTGTCCATTGCATTGCGAGGAATTCCATTATTATTCCAATTCAAATCAATATCATCCCTATTGGGGTCATAGGTGAAGTGACCTCTGCCCGGATCCATTGTCAGTCCGAGATGAATCAGACAGGTACATTCGAACCCTAGCGGATAATTCGCCATATCCAACACGGTAGGTGAAATCGGATTATTGAAATCATAGGCTGCTGATGAGGATGGACTACTTTGTTTTTCACCCGTATTCACGGGTAAATAGGAACGCATGGACATGGTGGCACCATTGGAGCCCCAGCCTTGTCCTAGTGTTTCATTAATATTGGGCAGTAGTCCTTTTTCCTTGGAGCGCATGAGGAGTCGGGTCGTACCGACAGAACCCGCACCCATGAATAAGTACTTGCAGTGATGTGCCTTATTTTCAAGAACATTACCATCCGTATCGATTATTTCTACATTCACTCTGTAGAATCCACCATCTATTTGTTCGATATCCCTTACCTGATGTAGGGGCCTGACATCAACCAACCCGGTAGACTCAGCCATTGGGAGGTAATTCTGATCCAAACTTTTCTTGGCTCCACTATTCACGCCATAAAGGATATCTCCATTGATGGCAGATGCAGGTACCTCGCCATTGATTTCTTTTTGGATGATATCCCAGTCGAATGTGGAATCGAAATATTGGATGGGTAATCCGATATTTTGTGCATGCTCCACATGTACCCTTACGAATTGGAAATATTCGCTGTCATTCAGTAGATAGTCAGGAATGGGACGAGCGTCCAACATATTGATAACCCTAGGGAAATAAACCGAAGCCAATTCCTGATAATTGACCTCCGCAGGAAAGACCTGTGTGAATAATTCTTCCTCAGGTGCGATGGTGATACCACCATAAACTACAGAACCGCCTCCGACACAAGCACCTCCATATACATCCATCCCGCCATATCTGATGCGTTCCAAAACCCCTGCATAGGGTTCGAATGAGGTTCCTAATCCTGGGAAAGGGTTGAAAGGAGCAATATTTTCGGTATCAAACCAAGCAGAACGTTTGTCTGGGAAAGCTAGATTGGAAAATGTATCTCCATTGGGATTGAGGGTCCATCGTTGGCCCCTTTCCAACATGGTCGTACGGATACCTGCTTGCCCCAATCTGAGGGCAGTGACAGCGCCTCCGAATCCGGTACCGATTACAAGGGCTTCTGTGTAGTTGGAAAGTAAGCTTTCAGGACCTCTGTCCCTTTTACATCCTGTGACCATCAGCCCTGCTCCGGCTAATGCACTTAGTTTGATGAAATGTCGTCGAGAGAATGGTTTTTTCGCCAAAATTAAACTACTATTTAAATGTTAATTGAATGCGTGGTTAGGCATTCCCATTATGGGAAATAGTTTAGTTTAATCTTAATTGCAATACAGTTCAAAAATCGAGTTATACAAACTTAATCAACACGGCGAATTTTCGCAGTTCAAGGGAGTATGATACAGTGAATTCATTGTTATTATATGACAGAATGGTATAAAATGATAGGCATTCACATCCAAATGATAGATGATGATTCATTGGAATATGAAATAAGATAAAATGCGCCATCCTAAGACTAGCTAAGGATGGCGCATTTTATGATGTTACTCTTTTGGGTAGGAATGAATAGGAGCATTACCATCCATATCTGAAACTCAGTCCTCCATAAAAATTACGGGGTAATCCGGGATAATAATATCTTGGTGCATTCCCACCAAAACTACCTGCATTAATCAGGATTTGTGATGCATATTGTTCATTCCAGATATTCCTGATTCCGGCATAAATATCAATGTGGAATTTTGTATTTGATCCATTTTTGGTTTTTCCGAATCTATTACTATAACCGATTTTCATATTCATGGTATTGTAGGAATCCGAATAGACGGAATTGTCATCCCGCATGGGCATTTGGTCTACAAACTGATGAATGATATTCCCATACAGACCCAAGTCGGACTGAATTCTGATACCTGAATTAATCTTATGTGGGACGGCACCGGTGAGTTCATTCCCCGAAAAGTCGTCATCGCCATCTATGAATTCCACAAATTGGTAATTGGCATAATGATAATTGACGAATGGTTTGAGTATCATCTTCTTCCATCTCTTGTTGTATTTCAAATCCAGTTCCAACCCCATATGCGAAGTACGCCCAGCATTGATGCCTTGAAATTGGTCCAATTCCAATCTTTTGGCAACTAACAAATCCCTAACATCCATATAGTATATGGATGCATTGTATGAGAGACTTCCATCGAGAATATCGCCTCTACTTCCGATTTCGTAACTCCATCCCTTTTCGGGTTGAATATCGGGATTAATGGCGCCATCGGGCGTAAGGGTTTCTTCCAGTGTAGGCGGATTGAATCCGTGACTAATATTGCCATAGAAAGAAATGAGTTTGTCACGCCACAGATAGTTGATGCCTAACCTAGGTGAAATAATGGGTTTGAATGCATAGTCCCCTGAGATATCAATAGAATCCAAGACGAACCTGTCTTCCAGATTATATTGAGTGGAATTGAAGTTGATTCCTGTTTCCACTGTGAAATTTCTGAAAAGTTTCCAATTGGCCTCTGCGAATATATTGAAGTATTGGCGGGTTTCTACATTATCACTAAGATGTGCACCCAGGATGCCATCATCCGTCTCATAGGTTTGCCAGTCATATTTTTCATTGAAGAACTCGCCACCGAATGATAATACTTGTTCCTCTCCGAAAGCCCTGAAATTATAATAGAACTTACTTCTGAAACCCAAGGATCTGGAATCTTCTGTCAGGATGTTGAATGGACGGGATTCGTAGGAATCATAGAATGTACCGAATACACTGGTACTATTGTACCAATCTTTCCAAAATACCTTGTGGGAAAGTCCTACCTGTATTTTTGAATAATCCTCGAAACCCCTGACCCTGCCCCAAGTGAATGCAGCTTTACTAGGTTCATTGAGAAAATCCTCCTCATTCAGTGAACTGGGAATGAAAGCTTTCAAGTCCGTATAATTCAATAGGAAAGTCAGTTGTTTATTATCATAATTGAATTCATCCACTAAGGAGAATTGATGACGGTCATATTGGTTGTTATCCCGATACCCATCACTATGGGTAAGGCTATAATTGGCTCTGAGTACATTTTTCTCATTACCCAGATTAATAGTGTTGGATGTTCTGAGATAACCGTAAGAACCGACTTCGAATCGGGAATTCACAAATTTTCGAGAATCGTTCCCAGCTGTTTTCATGATAATGGAGCCACCCAGGCCACTTCCATAATTGCTCACATTCGGTCCTTTCACAATCTTGATACTCGATAATAAGTCCATGTCAATATCTTCCAAGGTAGTTTCACCTACGCCTGATGTCAATGGAATATCATTCAGATAAGCACGAATCTTGGCAGTCGTGAACTGTGAACGATTACCGATACCTCTTATGGTAATTCTGTTGGTGTTGAGGGCGCCGGTATGTATGTGCAACCCAGGGGCAGTATTCATACTGTTCAGTATGGTAGCGGATTGGTCGAGATGTAGGTCGACTGGTTGTAGTGATGAATAATTCGCAGAATATTTTAATCTTCTATCAATGACAACAATGCCAGGATCAGGATAGCCCATAAAATTACTTTCTAGTACGATTTCAAGTGGTTCATCCACACTTTTTACAACAATTTCCTGAGATGAATAACCGATGAACCGAACCTCGATGGTAGCAGGTAGCTTTTCTACTTTCAGAGAAAAGTTACCATCCAAATCGGTAACTGTTCCATTGTTCGTATCCTTTTCGACGATAGTTGTTCCCAAACCATCCTCTCCCGAGTCTCCAAAGATGACATGTCCCTTGATGACGAATGCAGGAGTTTGTCCGTAGGTTGGTAAGAGGAAAAGCATCAATAATATTGTAAGTATCCAAATTCTCATCCGTTTCATATTTAATGACAAATCTACCCTAATCCAAGTAGAAAACAACAGATGTGTTGACTAAGAAGGAGAAATGGCTAGTTGAGGTCAATTCGATAAGGAATCGGATATTTCCAATGGGATGATTTTGATGGTGCTCCATCCCTCTATGTCATCAGGAATGAATTCCATGATTCTGATCTCATCGAATAATAATATCCTATGATGGAGTAGGGAAGAATAGGATTCGATAATCTTCAATTGTTGTTGTTCTTCCATTTCCTTGTACACCAAACTGAGATGTGGCATGAAATAATTATCGGATCTGGCTCCGAAATGTTGTAGTTGTTGGGAAAGTATCTGGTGCATGTCTACTAAGCTATCCTTAGGCGCAGCATGATAATAAAGGCTCCTCCAAATAATAGGTTCGTATCCGATTGCCCCTAGGGAAACCTCAATGGGTTTGCAGTCTGAACAGGCATTTTCTACAGCAGTTATATATGCATCGGTATCCTGTGTTTTGACAGAACCCAATAAGGTAATATGAGGATGGAAAACAGGAGCATCCAACTCATTGGAAAATTGGCGAATCAATGCCGCCAAGGCATCACTTTTCGATGAGCATAACCATATGACGAGTTGTTTCATCGGAATTAGGAGAGTCTTACCCTAGGGTCTAAGAATGCATATAGGATGTCGGATAGGATATTGATGATGACGAATGTTGCGCCCATGAACAATACCACTCCCAAGATAACAGGGATGTCATAGGTTTCCAAGGCTCGTATGGTCTCCAATCCCAAGCCATCATAAGAAAAGACATTCTCCACAAAAAAAGCACCTGCGACCAAAGAAGCAAACCACCCTGTTATGGATGTGGAAACCGGATTGAGTGCGTTCCTTAATCCGTGCTTGAAATTAACCTTGAAAGTGGAAAGTCCCTTGGATCGGGCCGTTCGGATATAGTCCTGACTCAATACATCCAACATGGCACTTCTTGTCAATTGTGTGAATATTCCGATAGGACGGATTCCCAAAGCGAGTACAGGTAGTATCAGATTACTCCAAACAATGACCTCATCACCCGAATCATTCAATGTAGTCAATCCTCCCGTAACACTAAGTCCAGTATAGTCTCCTAGATAATAGGCAAAGAATAAGGCTAGTATGATAGCTGTTACATAACTGGGGAGTGAATAACCCAATACCGATACGACAACTGCAATATTATCTATCCAAGTATTATGGAATAGGGCCGCAATGACTCCTAGGGATATTCCTATCAGGGTCGCCAAGAAAATGGCAAAGAATGCCAGGATGGCAGTTCTGGGTACTTTGGTTTTCAATATTTTCGAAACCTGATATCCCGATTGGTAGGATTCCCTAAGATATGGAAGTTTGAATACCAGTTGCTTATTACCCAATGGAATGGATAGGATAGGTTGGTATTTCTTATTCAATTCATCCGAACTGAACGAGACGGGAGAGACATCCCTCAGGTAATTCAATTGCTGGATATATAATGGTTGGTCAAGGCCCAATTCCTTTCGTTTGGCTTCAATGTCACCGGTATCCGCTCTTTGTCCGAAAGTCATTTCAGCCGGGTCCACACTGGCATTGTAAATGATGGATGTAACGATGAACACAATGGCCACCATTACCCCAATTCCATACAACAACCTTTTGACAATATATCTGATCATTCCTAAGTATGTCTCCGTCGTGTAAAATAACATAAACCCCAACTTTTTTCCAGTATCAACATTGTATTTATTTTACCTTTGCAGAAATTATTCAACGGGGCAACCCTTAAAGTGATATGTTATGGAAGACAAGGTTTTATTCTCATTAATCAACGAAGAATTAGAACGTCAGAGAAGAGGAGTGGAATTAATCGCTTCTGAGAATTTCACTAGCCCGGCCGTCATGAGGGCTATGGGAAGTTGCCTAACCAATAAATATGCCGAAGGATACCCAGGAAAACGTTACTACGGAGGTTGTGAGGTAGTGGATCAGGTAGAACAATTAGCCATTGATAGGATCAAGGAGCTTTTTGGAGCCGAATATGCCAATGTACAACCTCATTCAGGTGCACAAGCCAATGCAGCTGTATTTTTAGCCGTACTTCAACCGGGAGATGCCATTCTTGGTTTCGACTTATCCCATGGAGGACACCTTTCTCATGGTTCTCCTGTTAATTTTTCAGGAAAGGTCTACAAGCCGCATTTCTATGGAGTAGAAAAGGAAACAGGCCGAATTGATATGGACAAGGTGGAAGCCAAGGCCATTGAGGTACAACCCAAATTGATTATTTGTGGAGCATCCGCTTATTCCCGTGATTGGGATTATGCTCGTTTTAGAGCCATTGCCGATAAGGTAGGTGCATTGTTGCTTGCAGATATTGCCCATCCTGCGGGTTTGGTGGCTGCCGGCCTTTTGAATGACCCTATGCCACACTGTCATATCGTTACCACAACGACACACAAGACATTGCGTGGGCCTAGGGGTGGTTTAATCATGATGGGTAAGAACTTTGATAACCCTTGGGGTAGAAAGACTAAGAAAGGGAATCCTATTAAGATGTCCGCTATCCTGAACAGTGGGGTATTCCCGGGTATGCAGGGCGGTCCATTGGAGCATGTGATTGCTGCTAAGGCAGTGGCTTTCGGAGAAGCTTTGTCACCTGATTTCAAGGCTTACGGTGAACAGGTAATCAAGAATGCACAAGCCATGACGCAGAAATTCGTAGCCAAAGGATATGGTATCATCTCAGGTGGTACCGATAACCATTTGATGCTGATTGACCTCAGGAATAAGGGAATTACAGGTAAGGTAGCCGAAAAAGCGCTGGTTGAGGCGGATATTACTGTTAATAAGAATATGGTGCCTTTTGATACCCAATCCCCATTCGTTACCTCTGGTATAAGAATCGGTACGGCTGCTGTAACAACAAGAGGCTTTAGGGAAGCTGATTGTGAAAAGGTAGTGGATTGGATTGATGAGGTACTAACCAATCCAGAGGATGCTGGTGTTATCTCCAGGGTAAGGGCTGAAGTGAATGAATATATGAAAGCATTCCCACTGTACGAGAAAGCAATGGCGTAGAGAACAGGATGTTTTACCATCTTTTTAAAGCGGATTGAAAGAAAACTCTTTCAATCCGCTTTTCTTTTGCTTGTAATGTATTTGATAGTCAGTTGTTTATGGTTGGACCACATTAACATGTGGCTGGGGTGCCACATGTTGTTAGTTTACTTTGTAATCATAATTCGAATTACTTGTAAGAAATCATCTGAATCCCACAACGAACAACATATTATCAAATATGTACGAAACATTCACTCATGTAACGTGCTTTTTCAAAAGTCTAAATGAAATATCATGAAAAAGATTTTTCTATTTACAATCGTTCTATTATTTACTGCCGTTTCCTTTGCTCAGGAGATTGATGTAGATGACAGGGTAAACATTACACAATCAAACAAACCCTTTATCGGAGTGTATGCATTCGGATACCAAGGATCACCCAGCCCTGGATATCCCCAATTCCAATTGAATAACTATGGTGGAGTACCCGGAGCCGTAGCTGCTACGGCTGATAACTCCGTTTTGGGTATGTTCCAATTCTCAGGTCACGACGGAAATGCAAAGAAAACCGTAGGTGTATTAAGGGTTCGTTCCATGGATAACTTCGCCTCACAGCAAAATGCAAGAATGGATTTCCAACTCGGTGCTACCAGACAATTGAGAATGACCATTCTTGGAGCCAACGGTAATGTAGGAATAGGTACAGAGACACCACAGTCCAAATTACATGTTAAGGGCGATAATTTATCTGCTGGAATAATGCGTTTGGAAGGTCCTCAGTCCAATGCCTATGCATTATGGTTTGTGGATGATGTCTATACTGGGTATTTAGGTAGCTATAATGGAGCCTCTGATATGGACTTTGGTACAGGAGATAGTAATAGTACAGGTAAAACCCACTTGGTTACGCAAGCCATACCTAGATTGACGGTAGCAGCAGATGGTAATATCGGTATCGGAACCACTGATCCGGGAATCAATAGATTATTAGTTACTACAGATGGCACGAATGCCATCTCAGCAACAAGTTCTAATCCTGGCGGAACATTCTTTAACCTTGATAATTCTTCTGCTGATGGAGAATCCTGGAATTTGATTTCCACAGGTGCGACCAATTCCGAGGGGGCGGGTAAATTGGCATTCCAAACATTCGCAGGTGCGAGCCCCGGAACCAAAATGACCATCCAAGTAGATGGCAATGTGGGTATCGGTACACCTAACCCTGGAGTTAGATTGGATGTAGTAGGTGATGGTTCAGGTGACGTCGCTACATTCAGTAGTGGAGGATCTACAACGAATAAAGTGAATTTCAATTCGAATTCAGGTTATTTAGGATATATCGGTTCTTCTGTGGTAGCTGGTGATTTGGAATTAGGTACAGGAGGAACAAGTTCAAATGCTATTAATTTGAATACCCAAAATGTAACAAGATTGAAAGTTACTGCTGATGGTAAGGTAGGTATCGGGATGACGGATCCTAATGATGCCCTAGACATCGAGACAGATGGAGCAACCACGAATAGTGCCATTGATGCGAAAGTGAATTATGTAGGTTCAGTTGACATAAGAGGTATCGATATCAATAATGAACCTGGAGAAGGCTTTGGTTATGGCGTATATGGAACAGCAGGATATATGGGATTATATGGTCAATCTAATGGAGGAGCTTATTCAGGTTCTACTTATGGTGTATATGGTTTAGCTTCAGGAACAGCAGGCAATCGTTATTCTGTTTATGGTGCAGGAGTCACAGGTACTGGGTCTACAGAATATGCAGGTTATTTCGCTGGAAATGTTACGGTGACAGGTACATTCAATAACCCATCTGATGCAAGATTGAAGAAGAATGTAAAGGATTATGAGAATGCTTTGGAAATCATCAGCCAATTGGATGCTAAGACCTACGAGTTCAAGAACAATGAGTACGAACAAATGGGGCTTCCACAAGGTCCGCAAATCGGTTTCATCGCCCAGGAATTGGAAAAGGTATTACCATCATTGGTTAAGGAGAATGTACATCCGGAAGTAGTGGAGCATGACGAAGAAGGAAATAGGACGGTAGTCAAGGAAGCTGTTTCCTACAAAGGTGTGGATTATAGGGCTTTGATTCCTGTATTGACAGCGGGTATCAAGGAGTTGAATGGTGAAGTAGAAGCCAAGGACGAAACCATCGAAGAACTTCAGTCCCAATTGGATGCTATGTCGAAGAAGATGGAGCAAATGTCTGAATTGATAAGTGATATGAATGATAAGTTCAATCAAGTGGAAGAAGATATGAGCCAGTATTTCATTGGAAATGAGGATTCTAGAATGGGAACTACAAATGTTGAATTAAATGGAAATGACATCGCTGCATTGGAGCAGAATATGCCCAATCCTTTCCATGAGAACACAACAATCAAGTACTATATCCCATCCTCATCACAAAGAGCCATGATGACAATCACTGATATCAAGGGTTCACCCCTGAAGTCTGTCAACCTAGAGGGAACTGGCCTAGGTACAGTAACCATCAATGCAAATGAATTACCTGTTGGTACTTACATTTACACCCTTTTTGTGGATGGTAGACAAATTGCATCCAAGCAAATGATCTTAGTGAAGTAATTCGAAAAAACAAGTATACTATCACGAACCTCCTTGGGAATTTTCCAAGGAGGTTTTTAATTTTTTTAGATTTCAATGGTAACAAATTGATTCGATAGGGTACCTCACATTGGAAACCGGTTATTCCACCATAAATCACTCTTTAGTATCAGGACCAATGCTTGCACTTACTTCTTTTCCAAAAAGAAGCTAGGGGTCCATTGACTTGAAAATCGAATCAAATGAAAAAATGTTTTGTAGTCATCATCATGTTCATGATGACAACCCTCAGTTTATGGTCACAAGAAATCAATGTCGATGACCGAGTAACCATTACCCAATCCAATAAACCTTTCATAGGTGTCTATACATTCGGATACCAAGGATTACCATCCTCAGGTTATCCCCAATTCCAATTGAACAATTACGGAGGTACACCCACCAATATCCAAGCAACCAACGATAATTCCATCCTCGGTATGTTCGCTTTCTCTGGACATAATGGTAGTGCAAAGAAAACCGTAGGTATCCTGCGGGTGAAGTCCATGAATGATTTCAGTAGTAATCTTTCCGCCAGAATGGATTTTCTTATCGGCCCTAATCGGGAACAAAGAATGACCATCATCGGGGATTCGGGTTTCATCGGAATGGGAACCCAGCTTCCACAGACCCAATTACACATTCAGGGGAATACGCCAAATGTAGCAGGTACAACAAGTGACTTGGTGGATGTCCTCGTCGAGGATGACCAGTTTGCCTACTATGAGGCCAAGTCCGATACTTGGGCTGGATACACATTCCACACCAATAACTCCTCCCTCAATTCAGGTATGTTCTACAATCACTTCGATAACCATTTGATCTTCACATCAGGTGGTTTACAACCCAGGATGCTGATAGACAACCAAGGTAGGATAGGAGTAGGATTGAATGGTGACTTACCCACACAAAATATGGATGTTGGTGGCCTGATTAGGATGAGACTTGGCGCACAGGCGGGATATATTCCCGTTTCTGATGCCGAGGGCGTCATGAATTGGGTTGACCCCAGTACGATAATGGGTTCACAGAGTCCTTGGTCTTCCAATGTTGCGAATATTTACTACGATCAAGGAGATGTGTCAATAGGAACCAACAATGCTACTGCTAAGTTGGAAGTAAGGGACACGGATAATCCTACCCATGATGTAACGATCAAGGCCACAAGTAATGTCAATTCCACTACTGCTACTGTCATTGAGGCCAACTACGAGAACAACAGTATCTATGACGGCACGGCCATATCTGCATGGAGTAATACGGTGAGTGGATACGGTTATGCCGTGAGGGGTATAGCAGGGTATATGGGTATTCTGGGGGAAGCTCAGGGTGGTGGTTATACCGGCTCTGCTTTCGGAGTTTATGGATATGCCAGTGGTGATGCAGGTACACGTTACTCCATATATGGTGATGATGTTACAGGTATGCCGTCAGCAGGTTATGCGGGATATTTCAATGGTGATGTGAGCGTATTGGGTACATTCAATAATCCTTCTGATGCCAGATTGAAAAAGAATGTAAAGACTTATGAGGACGCATTGGGAATCATCTCTCAATTGAATGCCAAAACCTATGAATTCAGGAATACAGAGTACGGCCATATGGGACTTCCTGATGGGCGACAAATCGGGTTTATAGCACAGGAGTTGGAAGAAGTGTTACCATCATTGGTCAAGGAGAACATCCATCCTGAAATTACCGAGCGTGATGGCGAGGGCAATAGGGTCGTTGTCAGGGAAGCTGTGAGTTACAAAGGAGTGGATTATATGGCATTGATACCCGTACTGGCCCAAGGAATCAAGGAGTTGGATAATGAGAATCAGGAGTTGCAATCTACAAATGAGAAACTGATGGATGAGTTGGCGGAGATGAAAGCTCAATTCAATCAGTTAGCCAATCAGGTGAATGAGAAATTCAATCAGATGGAGGAGGATATGAGCCAGTGCTGCATGACAGAAATTGATTCAAGAATGACGAATACGGATATAGATTTGAATGGTGGTGATATGGCTACTTTAGAACAGAATATACCCAATCCGTTCCATCAGCAAACCATCATCAAGTACTATATTCCGTCCTCAGCCCAAAATGCCATTTTGACCATAACCGATATGAGGGGAGCCCCTCTGAAGTCAGTTGACCTTGTGGAAACAGGTTTGGGAACAGTGACCATCAATGCCAATGAACTTCCTGTTGGAACATACATCTACTCCCTTTTTGTGGATGGTAGACAAATTGCTTCTAAGCAAATGATTCTTGTAAAATAATTTCGATATAAAAACAACGCCAAAATGGCCTCCTGGGAAATTTTCCGAGGAGGCTTTTAAGCGTAAGGTATCCGCTGAAAGCATATTGATTCCGATTCTCGTTTGGGGTGAATCGGAATTCGTCATTAAATAATTTCTAATTGCGGTAACATCTAATTCATAGAGGGTATTGATTGTGGAATGCTTATGTGATGAAATGAATGATTGTGTTTCACAAAATATCTTGTAATAAATTGATATATAGTGATTTATTGTTTTTTAATGAGTTTTTGGGAGTCACATTCTAATAATTTCAAACTGGCATTTAGTGTCATTATTCTTAAGTTTATATAACGGATCTGAAATATTTTCATTGAATCTAAATACCAAAATGATGAAAAACTTATTACTAACATCTTTCGCATTGCTATTTTCAATAGGCATTTTTGCACAGGAAGTCAATGCGGACGATAGGGTGAATATCACCCAAGCCAACAAACCATTTATCGGGGTTTATGCCTTTGGATACCAAGGCTCACCCAACCCCGGTTACCCTCAATTCCAATTGAATAATTATGGCGGTGTACCCGGAGCCGTAGAGGCTACTGCCGATAATTCCATCTTGGGTATGTTCCAGTTCTCAGGGCATAATGGCTCTGCAAAAAGAACCGTAGGTGTACTCAGGGTAAGAGCATTGGACAATTTCGCTGCAACACAAAGTGCAAGGATGGATTTCCAATTGGGCCCACAACGCCAACTAAGAATGTCTATCCTTGGGGATAATGGTAATATCGGTATCGGTACTGATGCACCTGCTACTCCGCTTCACATTTACAGGGAAGACGAAAATGCTGATGTGACCATCGAAGCATCCAGTGAATCCAACCTGAACAGCCCGAAGCTTTTCTTCCGGTCCAATGCTACTATTAATGACCAGTTATCCATCATCAAATGGGGTAACTCAGCTACGGGAAGTACACTAAGTGATGGCTCCTTGGATCTGGCCGGTTTATCGGAAATCAGAACGGGAGCAGCATCAACCGGAGGCTTGTTGATGGGAACAATCAATTATGCTCCTGCCATGCTAGCCACAAATAATAATATTGCACTGATTGCCACCCCTGACCAAAGAATTGGTGTAGGGAACACGGTACCCAATACCAAGATGGATGTTGCCACTGATCCTACCCTTGATGGCTCCATTGGTGTGATTCGGGCAAGAACCAATTATGTCGGTAGTTCCGATGTTCGTGCCGTAGAGGGCCACTCAGTAACCAACCCGGGCTTTGGTGTCGGTGGCTACTTCACAGGTGGTTATAGGGGGGCATATATCTATAATGACGGTGCAGAATACACTGGAAGCTCCTATGGTGCCTATATGTATGCCAATGGTACTGCGGGTACCAGATATGGTTCATACTCATTAGCGGACAATGATGGAGGTAATTTGTCATATGGCGCATATGCAATAGGTAGGGACGCTACCACGAATTATGGTATCTATGCCACTGCTTTCGGAGGTACAAACAACTATGCCGGATATTTCCAAGGAGAAACTGTCATTAATACAGATTCAGGTAATTTGCAGATCAGGGACGAAAGTGCAGATAAAGGAATTTATTTTGACGGAGAGAACAACGGTGATAATGTAACAGTAAAAAGTATCGAAGATGATGATGACTTATTGTCCATCAGTACCGATGTTGAAAGGGTAGGTATCAATACCCTGCCTTATTTCACATTTGATATACATCATGAACTAGGTGTTCCTAGTAATGGAGAAGTTGCTATAGAGGATAGTGGTATTGGTAATTATAATGGATTGAATATCCATAATAACTACAATGGCCTTTTGGATAATCACTGGACCATGTATGCCTATTCGGATGCAAGATTGGCCTTGTACAGGGATGGTCAACAAGTAGGACAATTCAACGGAACGACTGGTTCTTATACGACTACTTCTGACCGTAAGTTGAAGCGTGATATCAAGGAAATGGATTCCCAGATGGAAAAAATCATGGAATTGAAACCTAGTACCTATATCTACAAGAGAGACAAGGAAAATATCACTCGTTATGGTCTGATTGCTCAGGAGGTACACGAAGTGTATCCTCAGTTGGCACCCATTATGACCAATAAGACAGACGGAGATAAGGAAGACATCAGAGGTGTGACTTATACCGAATTCATTCCTATCCTAATCGCTGGTCTACAAGAGCAATACGGAAAGGTAAAGGAAGGAGAGGAAGAAATAGAGGAGTTGAAAGAAGCCAATGACGAGTTGAGGGCAGAATTGGATGTTATGAAAGATAAGATGGCTGAAATGGCCCAGATGATGAGCGATATGAATGATAAGTTCAATTTGATTGAGGATGATATGAGCCAGTGTTGTGCAGGTGCGGAAGAAAGAAAAGGTGATGCTGCTAATACTTTCGTTGAATTGAACGGTGCGGATGTCCCATCATTGGAGCAGAATACTCCTAATCCATTCTACGAACAGACGGTTATCAACTACTATGTCCCATCCTATGCTAAGAAGTCCATTATGACAATTACGGACCTTAAGGGATCCCCATTGAAATCCGTTAACCTAGAAGGTACAGGATTGGGTACCGTAACCATCAATGCGAATGAACTACCTGCGGGTACTTATATTTATACCTTATTTGTTGATGGAAGACAAGTGGCTTCCAAGCAAATGATTTTGGTACACTAATCATTGTAATGATTATTGATTTGGAAGCCCTCATGCCTTGCATGGGGGCTTTTTATATTGATAATAATATTCATTGGAATTCACAAAAAGGTTGAATTTTGTTTTCAATAAATTAATAATCAACCAATTATAATAATTGATTCGTTGGTTTTGTTTCACAAATCCCGAATTTAAGATTGTCCATTGCATTTAAGTTTGATAGTTTTAATTGATAATGGAACTAGCAGATTCCAAATACAACCAAATGAATTATCATTTTGGCAAAGGGTAGGGCTTTCGGATTCGTTCCACAGCCTTATCCTAGCCAAATTCACCTTTTGGGGTGAAAAATGAGCCAGCATCTTGCCCTATCATTGACTTGTTATTGAATCATTCATCTAAATTCAAGTCAAATGAGAATATTTATTTTAATCGTCCTTTTGGGATTGTTTTCCACAATGGCTTTCGCACAGGAAGTGGATGCGGATGACAGGGTTAATATTACCCAAGTAAGCAAACCATTCATTGGGGTATATGCCTTTGGTTACCAAGGCTCGCCCAATCCGGGTTATCCCCAATTCCAATTGAATAATTATGGAGGAGTGCCCGGAAGTGTGGCTGCCACCGCAGATAATTCCATCCTAGGAATGTTCCAGTTTTCGGGACATGATGGTTCTGCTAAGAAAACAGTGGGTGTAATCCGTGTGCGGTCAATGGATAATTTTGCCACGAACCTAACCTCAAGAATGGATTTCCAAATCGGTCCGCAACGTCAGCTAAGGATGACCATCCTCGGAGACAACGGATACATAGGTATGGGTACGGATACCCCGGAGTCGAATCTCCATGTCGATAGTGAGACAGGTTCGGCCAATGCCAAGATTACCTCAGTGGATGGGTCATCACTTTTATTAAGGGCGGGAACGAATGATAATGATGCCTTGGAAGTGGCCAAGTACGGAGCAGGTAATGTGCTTTTACAAGACGCTGTTCCCCTAGCCAATACATCCATGATAGCAACGGGAAGTGCATCGACAAGTGGCCTCATCCTAGGAACCCGCTCCAGCAATCCCACTTATCTGATGACGGATGGGGCAATGCGAATGATGGTGGATGACGATGGTCAGATAGGGGTGAATACCACCAGTCCCAATGCAAGATTACATATCGAAACAGACGACTCATCTACGGAATTCGGTATTAGGAGTGAAGTGAATTATTCTGGTAGCTTCGATGTGAGAGCCATTTATGGTTCCAGTGTAACCAATCCCGGTTTCGGTTATGGTGGACAATTCATCGGAGGGTACAGAGGGTCTTACAGCCTCGCCCAAGGTTCGACTTATACCGGGACCTCCATTGGAGCGTATAATATATCGACAGGTACGGCAGGTTCCAGGCGTGGGGCTTACAATTTCGGTAATAATCCGGGAGGTAACAATGCCTACGGAAGTTATGATGAGGGTAGGGATGCCATAAATAACTATGGATCATACAACACCGCTTCTGGGGGTAGTGTGGCCTACGGAACCTATTCGTCTGCTGGCGGAGCTGTTACTAACTGGGCTTCTTACATGGATACTGGGAATAACTATATGAAGGATTCACTTTTCATAGGTTCGAATACCAACCAAAGGGCAAGATTGGACGTGTCAGGAACGTCATATTTTGATGATAATGTGACCCTGAATGGGGCGAATGCATATTTCAATATGATAGATGCCACAACGAATGATGGAATACGAATAGCTTCCGAATCCGGAGGCGGCATCATTCAGGTTAGGGAATTCCCAACTGACGACATCCTCTCCGTTTGGAATACAAGCACAGAACGTTTCGGAATCCGACAGGAACCTAACTATACATTGGATGTATTATTCCCAACGGGGATTCCAAGTGCTACTGCGGGTAATGGCCTTAACCTGAGGAATGCTGCGGGTGGTGACGATAGCCACTGGACCCTTTATGTTTACTCGTCCAATAACCTCAACTTATTCCACGATGGCAATAACATCGGTTCTTTCAATGCAACTACCGGTAATTATACTGCACTTTCAGATCGGACAAAGAAGAAGAATATCGAGGAGTTGGAATCCCAGATGGAAAAAATCATGCAATTGAAACCGAGTACCTATATTTTCAAGCATGACAAGGAAAACGCAATACAGTATGGTTTGATTTCGCAGGAGGTCATGGAAGTATATCCCGAAATGGTGAATAAGATGACGAATGCCGCAGATGGGGATACGGAAGAATTATATGGAATAGAATATGCCACTTTCGTTCCTGTATTGATAGCTGGTCTTCAGGAACACCAAGTGGTAATTGAGGAGAAAGAAGAAGAAATCGAGGAGCTGAAACAACGCAATGAGGATTTGGTGGCGGATAATGCAAATCTGAACGATAAGGTGAATGAACTCACCCAAGAGATGGAGCAGGTGAAGCAAATGCTAGCAGGTTTGAATGATAGGTTCAATCAGGTGGAAGAAGATATGAGCCAATGTTGTATGGAGGAATTGAATGGTAAGGTGGGAATGTCGTCGACTACCTTGGAATTGGAGGATGATGGACAGGAGGCATTTTTGGAGCAGAATGCTCCGAATCCGTTTCATGCCGAAACCATCATCAAATACTATGTGCCTACATCAGCCAAGGATGCTAAAATGGTGATTACGAATCATCAGGGACGTATCATTAAAACAGCCGACTTGCCTAATGCAGGCTTAGGACAGCTGTTCATCAAGGCAGGTGAGTTGTCTCCGGGGACTTATGCTTATACCTTGTATGTCAATGACCGAATCGTAGCAACGAAACAGATGATTCTTGTAAGATAAATAATCAGGATGTTTTGATTGGAATTAGCCCTGACTCCTGCATGTAAGGAGTCAGGGCTAATGTTTTTGTTCGATGCAAATATTCACCGGATACCCTAACTTTGCAAAACATCGAACCCAAGTGGTTAGGGTTCTTTCTACATACTCAAAAATGAATATATGAGACTATCAGCGTTCAAAAAGGCATTGACTTCATTCGATACACTGGATTTTATTCTTCCTGATGGTACACAAGTCCCATCCCATTACCATGTGACGGAAGTAGGGCAGGTGACTAAGAAATTCATTGATTGTGGAGGAACAGTTCGTGAGGAAATGGTCGTGAATTTCCAACTGTGGTATGCTGATGATAAGCATCATCGCCTTACGGCCAATAAATTACTTCAGATCATCAATATAGCAGAGGAACAATTGGCCCTTCAGGATGCCGAGATAGAAGTGGAATACCAATCTGATACCATAGGTAAATACGGTATGGAATTCAAGGACGGTACATTTCATCTCACTACAAAAATGACGGATTGCCTAGCGCTTGATAAATGTGATGTCCCACAACCTAAGAAGAAGATCAATCTTTCCGATCTAGTATTGAATAATAATTGTACACCCGGGAGTGGATGTTGCTAGGGGTTTAATTCTTATGGATTGAATAATTTTGATAAGAGGTATTGAATTCTTTAATGAATGTTCCAATTCTGAAATCAATACAATTGAGAATCCCATAGCAAAGCATATTTGAAAAGGATGACCCTATTCCTGTTATGGAATCCACTTGGTGCAATAATAATTGTTTCAAATGGATTATTACCACATAACCTAATTCGAAATGACTAGATACCAACTGTTTTTTATATTCATCTTGTTACTCCTTTTTTTATTGTCAGAATGATACTGGAAATAACAAGGATACAGCAATAGAAGAAGGTCGGGTTTTATTTGAAAAGTATTGTTCATTTTGTCATTCAATGAAATTAGATGAGAACCTTACAGGACCTCCGCTTGGATTTGTAAATGAATTTAGGGAAACGGATTGGTTGGTTGAATTCACTAAGTATCCCTACCTGATGATTGAATACGGTGATACCATTGCCAATGATTTATGGCTAAAGTGGCGTCCAACAATCAAGGCCGGATATATCAATGATTTCTATGGTTATTCTTTTACCATTTATCCTCAGATTAAGGATGAAAAAGATGATAAGGTGGATGAGGATATTAGGAAAATATATGCTTGGATTACTGAGGAATCCAAGCGTCAGGGGATTCATAAAGAAGAAATGGAAAAGAGGTATGGGATTTCATATGAAAACATGGATTCAGAGCGCTATTCTTCAATTATAAATCTGATAAGTAATAGTAAAACGATTCATGGTCTTCGGATAATTGAGGATGCATATAAGGATGAAACAGTCAAAAGATTAGAAATTATTCCCGATGAATATTTATTAGATAAAAATACTGTTTCTTTCTCACTTTTACTCCCCGATAAATCCTTGGCGATACCTTTCGTCAAGTGTGGAAATAAATACATATTACTTGGAAGTCAAGGAAGAAATAAAATACATTTTCCTCGTGATGAATCGTATTACATATACGGTTATAATGAACAGTATAGTTATCTCAAAAAACACGAAAAATACGAACCAAGGATAAAAGTAAGGAAATCGGATTTTACATTGAATTATGATGAAATCATGAAATTCGAATTCTAAATACAATCTAGGCTATTTGATAAAGTACGGATTGTTGTTTTGTTTCATAATAGACGAATGAAGATGTATACTATCATTTTATTTATCTAATAATATGTCTTCGTACATCAGTAAATATTAATAGGGAATCAATGTTGAGAATTATCCTTTCAATTTTAGCAGTTATTATAAGTATGGTAACAATGGCCCAAGATGATTTGAAACATCAATTGGATTCCATTGCAAATTCCGGAATAGAACAGGGTATTCCCGGAATACAAATTCTAATCGTAGATGATAATGGTACATTAACGTATAATTACGGTTTTCAGGATAGATCTAAGATTAATGAAGTGAATGATTCTACGAATTGGCGTTACGGAAGTATTACAAAAGTATTTACGGCAGTAATGATTCTTCAACTGGAATCAGAGGGTAAGCTATCCATTGATGATGCAGCCTCAAAATACATTGATTTAAAAAGACACAATGATGCGGGCATTACCTTGAAACAATTATTGAACCACACATCCGGATTATATAATTATACTGCTGCCGGCCGCTTGGAATACGAGGACACCATGTCCGAATGTCTTGGATACAGCCTGAAACGTAAATTGAAATTCGAACCCGGAAGTAAATATAAATACTGTAATACCGGCTACTTGATATTGGGGATGATTATTGAAAAGCTAACGGGACAATCATTCGAACAGAATTTGAATAAAAGAATATTCGAACCTTGCGGTTTGGAAAGCATGATGTATTGTACGGATGATAAGGTACCACCAAATACGGCAAGGGGATATGAAAGGAAACGTAAAAAATATAAGGACGTGACCAATATCGACCACAAATGGGCCAATTCCGCTGGTGCAATACTGGGAAATTTGAGTGATTTGAATCAATTCGGACAGTGCCTGTTTGATGGTTCCCTGATTGATAGTACCCAACTGAAAAAAATGATTTCTCCCACGATTATTTATAGGGATGTGGATATTGATGGCGTGGAATGGTATAACCATGCCATCGGAATTTCCTGGTTTTTGAATTTGGATAAGAATGAAGAAACGATTTACGTTTCGCATGGCGGCAATACAAGGGGATATAACGTGGATATCCATTACAATACGAGGGAGAATTTAATGATAGTCGTTGGCATGAATTTGTTTCCGAGTGCGAAGTACGAACCCGTATTCAGTACACAGAATAGGATGATTAATGCAATACACGAATACTATAAAAACAAGAAGTAATAATCATCAACCCATTCAGGAGATGAATGTTATATATTGTGATAGGTTTTTCCAATCCAATGACACCATTGGGGCCAATCAATAATATTAGAATCTGATGAGGTACTTGTTCTTCCTTGTAACCATACTGATTTGTAGTTGCTCGAATACAGCTGTTCAGACGGATATAACCCCTAATGGGCATATCCATTTTTTGGATGAACAAGCAGGTCGTACCGCTATTGCAAAGGATAGGGTAGAGGGCTTTTTTGATAAGATCAGCAAGCAGGATATCGAATTGCAATTACATCGTAAATTGGATTTGCCACTTGTAGAGGCTAGGAATCATTATAGGGAAGAACTAAAGAAAACAGTGCTTCCATTCAGCTCCCGGGAAAAACGAAATATCCAAGATGTATTCAATAAGATTGAAGAATTAATGGATCGTATTCATCCGGATATATTTCCGGATTCCATTGCCCTCATCAAGATAGACCCCATCCATTACGGAGAGAGCGTATATTACACCCGTGAGGATGCCATCATCATTCCGTACGATGTATTGGAACCATTCCATTCCGATGTTTTTATGGAAGTCATGATTCATGAGATTTTCCATATCTATTCCCGGAATCAGATTGGTGGAAAAAGAAAGGATTTATATGATATCATTCATTTCGAGGAAAGAAGGGATGTGCTGAGGGTGGATGATGCCATACAGAAGCGTATTTTACTCAACCCGGATGGTATCGCTTTCAATTGGTTCCTCAGGGATACGACCGATGATGGATACGCAATGGAATTGGTTCCTGTCATTGTCGCCAAGGAAGAAGCCAACGAACAACATTCGTTCTTCTCCAATCTTGAACTACGCTTTTTCAAGATTCTGCCACTTCTGAATTATGATATGATTACAATGGAAGAATACCTCACCGTTGACGAGATACCCGGATTCGATCAAAAGGTAGGTGACAACACGGATTACATCATCCATCCCGATGAAATCCTTGCGGATAATTTCATATTGGCCGTCTTGTCCCAGGAAGATGAAACCATTCTGGACGAGCTATCCCCAAGGGGAAAGGAAATTGTAGAGGCACTGATTCGAATCCTAAAGGAAACTTAACGTAGAGATGACATCAGTCCAAGGTCTTTTTTCATAAATTTGCGGCAGAAATCGAGAGATATGAGTCAAGTAATGGAAAAGAAGCCCGGTTTTGCCCAAAAGGTATTATTGTACAGTTGGTATCCCGTACTACTGTTCGTACCTATATTCCTAGCCATTTTCATGGTTCGCCAAGGCGTGAATCTGGCCGTTATCATTTCATCCATTTCCATCGGAATGGCATTGTTGATATTCGGATTGGAATACCTGTTTCCCGAGCACAAGGAATGGCAACCCAAGGGTAAGGTGATGAAACACGATTTCTATCATATGCTGATTACTTCGGTAGTGCCTACGAAACTCTTTGAATTCCTACTGGAAAATGTAGCCTTACCTGTATTGGCCCTCTGGATAGCAAGTCAGGTCGGAGGTTGGGCGGAATGGCCCGGAGCTGGCAATAACGGTTATCTCTCCTTGTTTCTCCAGATGATTCTGGCTATACACCTCGGTGATATGGGCTATTATATCCTGCATCGCGCACTGCATGAAGTACCAAGGATTTGGCCATTCCACGCAGTTCATCACAGCCCCGAACAATTGTATGTCATTGCTTCGAATAGGGCGCATCCGATTCAGATATTCTTTACCTATGGTATTCAGATTGCTATTCTATATTCCATGAATATTTCCCTGGAAGCCTTATTGATGTTCAGTGTTTTCGTTTCCGTCAATGGTCAGTTGCAACATTGTAATATCCATATGCGATGTGGGATCTTCAATTGGATATTCGCTACTTCAGACCTACACAGATGGCATCATTCCATAGAGATTCCGGAATCCAATTCCAATTATGGTAATAATGTGGTTTTGTGGGATATTCTTTTCGGAACTCGTTTTTTACCTGCACAGGTGAGTATTGACGCAGACCATGTGGGACTACCTCCCGGAACGGATTTTCCTGATACATTCAAGGGGCATTTTATGGCGCCATTCAATTGGGAAAAAATCCGTTATGACCGGCAGAAATAATCCATGTTAGTTGGCTTTGTAAAGATGGTTCTTATCTTTCATTCCCCATTTGTTATTCTTGAATAGGAATGATTTGTGAATATGGCATATGGAATCCTTTGTGGTATATATTTCCGTGATATCTACCTGATTCGGGTTTTTGATTTTTCCCGAAATACGACCATCGATTTTATTCCTCATGTAGTAATGTCTTGATTCCGTGTAGTGGCTGGGTGGTTTCGTTGTCTCTATTTGCACTTGGAATGAGGTATCATTACTGAAGATAAGCTTCCCGTGATATTGCTGTTGAATGATTTCTCGATAGGGACTTTCATACAGATGGGGTTCGTACCAATCCTTGATTTCATCATAAGATGAATTTCCGCAAATCCCTATGAAATCTTCAATCACCACAGTATCGTATGCCGTGAAAGGAATTTGGGTTTGTTGGGCAATGGCTTTACGGAGGAGTTCAGGTTCCTTAATCGTATAAGAAGTGGGAGTACAGGAAAATAATATTAATATCATGATTAGTAGAATAATAGAATTAATTATTTTCCCATGCTGGGGAATGATTTTTTTCATGTAGAATTTCTTATTGAATTCAATTGAGTCAATGACTTTGTGATTCTTGTGAAGTATCAAGATATGGATTTTAATAGATAACGATTAGAAACGAATTCTAATATGATTCCATTAACTTCTTTACTTTTTTATTAAAATTTTTCCTGTTTAATCCGATGAGTTGATTCGTAATACGATAAAATGGTTCGAAATGATTGGGTGAAGTTCCACTGGTGATAAGTTGGTTGATACCATCCATCCCATGCACTTTTTTGACTTCATCACAAATGATACTTGATATCAATCTACCCACTTTAAAATCAGGAGCTAAATGATTGTAGATGCCACTGGTGTCTTTCCAAAAATGTTCTTCGAATAATTCCAATACATCTACCTCAGGATGTTCTGATACATGTTTTTTTAGGATGTCAATCAATTCTTTTTGTTCGGACATTTCCCCGTCATTATTCGTGTAGTAAGCATTTCCCCAGCTGTATGCAATACCTTCTTCCGCAACCCAATTCCTTGCTTTGTCCTGATGCTTGGTCTTTGAGTAATAATGGAAGATGTCATGACTGAAATCCTCATTATTCATGACAGAGAAAATGAATGCATCACCTACGACACCATATCCATCCCTTAATTTTCCGATGCTGTTCTTATGGTATCCGAAGCCAATTAATTGCAGGATTTCTTGGTAATTTCTTACCATATAAAAATGAAATGATTGGGGTGGTGTTTTGAATCTTTTGGCAATTACCATATTTTTATAAGCAAAATTCTCAGCTCTTTCTGTCTGTATTTTATCTCTGTAATGATAAGTGATAAAACTAATTTTTTCCGCTTTCCAGGATTGCGTCCAATACCTGAGCGGTGTACTGAAAGTAATGGTGCCACTTTCGGAATGTGCCAGGAAATTATAGATGATTTCCAAGGATTCCACGTTTTCTTTTTTCTTTGAAAAAGCAACCTGATACATCTGTTGATTTACTCCGACAGGATAATAATTCATTAATGCAACCTCGATTTTTTCTTGGGAATCATTATCCTTGAATACATGTTTATGAATACTTTCGAATATGGACTTACTGAGTTTTAAATCCGTTTGGTGGATGAGATCCTCCTTGATATCATCCGCTTTGATTTGAGCAATTAATGAATCCATCGCAATAATGGATTCTGTATCCTGATTTTCCTGAATCAATGTTGCTAATGATTCGTTTATGGTAATATTCTGTGCATTTATTTTGAGGAGAGTGAATAGCAAAAAGGCGAATGTGTAGAACAGGTTATTCATTGTGATTCTAATTATGGAGGTTGTTAAGAAAACCGTAAAATTAAATCAGTGAATACCGACTTGTTCACAATGACCTGTTAGCCTTTGTTAATGAAATATGAATTGGGTCCTATTATCTCTTATCCAGAATTCGACTCAATTTTCCGCCTTGACTTCTCGGAATGGAATGAGGTGCAACCAATGCGATATCCATGGATAAACCAATGCTATCCTTGATTTTTCCTCTTAATTGTTGACTGAGATAATCCATATTCGTTAATCCATTTTCTGTGGTTTCCACTTCCACTCTGACAGTATCCATCGCACCTTTCTTTTCCACGATTAATCTATAATTCGGACTCAGGAAATCCATTTGATGAATTACTTCCTCCACTTGTGTGTGGAAAAGATTCACTCCTCGGATAATCAGCATGTCATCGGCCCTCCCTTTGATGGCTGACATCTTGATGTGGCTGCGTTTGGCGTTTTCATCATATTGTATCGAGCAGATATCATTCGTCCAATAACGAAGTAATGGAAAGGCTTCCTTGCTGAGCGTAGTGAAAACCAAAACCCCTTCTTGACCGTAGGGTAGGGTTTCGCCCGTATCTTTATCGACTACTTCAGGAAAGAAATGGTCTTCCCAGATATAACTTCCTGTACCCTTTTCTTCATGATCCTCCTGCGAAACACCCGGCCCGATGATTTCACTCAATCCATAAATATTGGTAGCCGTAACATTCAATCCCGCCTCTACCTGACTCCGAATGGCTTCAGTCCAAGGTTCTGCTCCCAGAATGGCATACTTGACAGCCAATGTTTCCGTATCTATTCCTCTTTTGTACATTTCTTCTGCCAATGTCTGCGCATATGATGGCGTACAGCAGATGACTTCAGGTTTGAAATCCTGTAGAATCGTAATTTGCCTTTCAGTCATACCACCCGAAACAGGTATGACCGCCATCCCCAAGTGCGTGGCTCCATCGTGCATGCCCAACCCTCCGGTGAATAAACCATAACCATAGGCATTGTGTAATTTCATGCCCGGTCTGGCACCGGCACAGTATAAGCTTCGGGCTACGACTTCCTTGAAGACATTCAAATCATTTGGAGTATATCCTACTACGGTTGGTTTTCCCGTTGTACCACTGGAAGCATGGATTCTGGATATGTTTGTCATGGGTTCCGAAAACATGCCGAAAGGATAGTTATCCCGTAGGTCATCTTTCTTGGTGAATGGTAATTTAGGGAGGTCATCGACAGTACGGATATCATCAGGTAACAGACCGATGCGGTCAAATTGTTCTCGATAGAATGGAACTTGTTCGTAGACCCTTTTCACCAAAGCAGAAAGACGAGCATTCTGTAATGCTCGCAATTCTGACAAAGGCATTTTTTCAACTGCTGAAAAGTACATGAGATTCGGATTAAAGTTGTATCAATTGGCCTATGAGACCGTTGGCTGTTTCTTCTTCACCCATTAAGTTAACTTGTTCGAAGTAATTATACCAACCTGCAGCCTGTACAAGTTCTTGGAATCCGTCAGCTGTGGCCTGGTCAGGGAAAGTCCATACCGCAAAGTAGTCGTAGGCCGCTTTCTTGGAAGTGGAGGGGTTATTATTGGACCAAGTCAGGATTTTTACTCCTTTTTCCATAAGATTCTGGATGTGCGGACCTAATTGTTCCATATAGTTCTGTCTTTCTGTAGCGTTAAGTGCCAACCACTCTGGCTTGGCATTCCATAATTCTAGGAAATAAATCATGATATTGAATTTGAATGTACGGGGATTAGATATCATCCCCGTACCTGTGAAGAATATGTATTGAATGTGTAATTAAGCAGTTTGTACGGTAGGCTTTTTGATGCTGATGATTTGTGGCTGGGTGACACCTTTCAATCCCTCCAAACCGAACTCGACGCCATATCCTGATTCCTTGATGCCCCCGAATGGTACCATTGGATGTATGGCTCCATGCTGATTAATCCAAACAGTCCCCGTTTCTATCCTTGAGGCTACCTGCGTAGCTTGTTCGATATCATCCCCCCATACTGATCCTCCTAATCCGGTCTTGGTATCATTGGCTTTTGCTATGGCTTCTTCAATGGTCTTATACTTGATGATGGGTAATACAGGGCCGAATTGTTCCTCATCCACGATGCGGGTTCCGTTATCCACATTACCGATAAGGGTGATAGGGTAGAAATAACCCGGTCCGTCCATGGCTTCTCCTCCGCTGATGATATCAGCACCATTACGCTTGGCATCTTCCACTAGGTCGGATACCTTGTCGTATTGCATCTGGTTTTGGATGGGCCCTAATACGATACCCTCATCCAAACCATTGCCCATAGGCATTTGCCGGGCAATGGTATCAAGGGTTTGGACTACTCTCTCATAATCCTCCTCATGGACATATAATCTTTTGGCACATGCACAGGTCTGGCCCATATTGATGAATGCTCCCCAGAATAAGTCCTGGGCCTTGGATTCCATATCCGTACCCGGGAGAATAATCGCAGGGTCATTGCCTCCGCATTCCAAGGTCAGGCGGGCCATATTTCCACCTGATGCTTGTATGATTTTCTTTGCTGTTTTTTCGGAACCCGTAAACATGATTTTGTCTACGCCACTATGTTCTACCAGATGGGCTCCCACCAAGCCGTCACCCGAAATAGAATTGAGTACTCCTTTGGGTAATATGGTGTTCATTAATCGAATCATTTCCAATGTTCCGATGGTTGTGTATTCCGATGGCTTCAGAACGACTGTATTGCCTGCTCTGAGTGCAGGAATGATTTGCCAGATGGCAATCATGAGTGGCCAATTCCAAGGAGCAATGGCTCCAATCACACCAATTGGTTTTCTGTGCATTTCGTCCTTTCTGGTTTCATCCTCGAATACGACTTCCACTGGTAAGTCCAAGGAAGCGGGAACTTGGGTCCAGCCCACACATGCCTGCATTTCGAACATGGAACCCGGACCTGCCATTGGCTTGCCTTGTTCTTTGGTAATCCATTGGGCTAGATAATCCGTATGGTCTACGAGCACCTGTGATACTTGCATGAGGATTTCTTTTCGTTCCTCATCTGATTTGGCAGCCCAAAGTGGTTGGGCTGTTCGAGCTGCTTCAACTGCTGCATTGACATGTGTCTTATCTGCTATCGGAGCATATCCGAGCAGTTCTCCAGTTGCGGGATTATTCACTTCGAATACTTTAGGAGAATGAATGGATACTCCATTGATGGTAAAGGCATATTTTTCCATGATAATAATATTGGTGTTGGAATAATTTTCCTCAATAATATGCCTGATGTTACCTTGTGAAATACATTATTGTTCATAATAATTATAGAATAATTCAATTTATGAATATGGACTACTATTTTAGATTATTTAGTGAATAATAGTTTAAATTGATGTTCGATAATGTAACTGTATGGAGAAGTTTATAGAAAGAGGAACGGATTTTAAACTTAGAAATGGATTATTATCCATTTATGAAACCAATTGTTCTTGTAAGGATGTGAAATTTTATTTTGACCAATATGTTTTTACGCTGATGCGCTCAGGGCATAAGACCATTGTCAGCGAGAATTTGAAATTCGAATTTTTTCCGGGTACATTCTTCATTCCTGAAAAGGAGACCATCAATAATATATCAATACCTAACGCATCAGTTTATAATCCTACCCAATGCTTGGTTTTGGAATTAGAGCCATCCTATGTCCAAGCTGTATATGAGGAGCTATTGTTCTCTGATACAGACAAGGATTTATTATATAATAGTGAGCCTGAGGAATCCTCATCATATTTTCTATCCAATGATAGATTATTGATTCAGTCCTTTACACGACTTTATGATTTACAAACGAAAGACCGTTCAGTTTGTAAGTCAGCAGTAGAGGATTTGGTCATTCGGGAAATGTTGTATAGGATTTTCAGTACGGAAGGATTGTATCTATTGATGGAGAATTTCGAGAAAAGCGTAGAGGACGAGGGCATAAGAAAAGTAGTGGCACATATCAGTAGTCACATAGACCAAAAACTAACCGTCGAAACCCTATCCAAAGTAGCAGGAATGGGTAAGACTACCTTTTTCAAGATATTCAAGGAGTGTATCGGACAGACCCCGACCGAATATATATTGAACCAGAGAATCAAACATGCCAAGGTTCTCATCCAAAAGAATCGTTATACCTTGCAGGAAATTGCCTACCGTTGTGGTTTCAATTCCTATGAATACTTTTGTAATAGTTTCCGTAAGATAGATGGTAATAAACCAACAGCTTATAAAAGGTCCCAACAAGGTTCCCGCTAAGTATTGTCTAGGAATCCAGGGATTGATTGGCCAATAAAAAAAGCCACCAGATCGGCAAAACTGGTGGCAAACGGCTATAAATTAAAATCTAAGACTATAAGTTCTATTGAATCCAAGTATCAAAACTTGGATAAGCTGTTAGGATATAGTGGAGCATATCCACTGAGTCATATTTTTATCCTTGTGGTTCAATCGGGTAGAAGAACTGCTCCTTGACTACCTTTCCTTGTTGTACCTCATAGACACATACTTCCTCTATTTGCTGTCTTCCAGCTTCCTTGAAGGTAATGTCATTTCTCATGGTAAGGGTAAAGTGGTTACCCGCAACCAAGGGGTCTGATACTTCACCACTATGTACTTCCTGTACCATTGCTTGCCAATGTTCACCCTTGGCTCTGATTGCATCCATACCTTCGGCTCTTTCTAGTCTTGCTCCTTGTGGTTCGATGCTCACACAATGTTCTGCATATAGTTCTGCTTGGACTTTATCCCATTGTCCTGTTCTACAAAGTTCTACAAGTCTGTTGGCAACTTCTTGTGTAGTCATGTTTCTTACTTTTAAAATGAATAAATGGTTTATAGTTAGGTTCTAAGATGGTGAATCAATCATTGATAATGTAAATATAAAACAAAATGTTATAATATTGCGCTTCTTAAAACAAAAAATATTCAAAAATAAGATTCGTTTGTTTTCAAGTACATAGTTAGTCCAAAATGATAGGCTTAAATCAGTTCTATATATTAATTTTGTAGAATGGGAATCAAGCAAAGTATTATCAAGCCATTTGCCAAGATGGTTTCAAGGGATATCAAGAGATGGTCTTCACGACCATTAGAAGCACAGGATAGACAATTTGAAGCCTTGATGCGAGGGGCAAGGAATACCATTTTCGGAAAGGATCACGGTTTCAAGGAAATCAAGAACCACGCTGATTTTGCAAAACGGGTTCCGTTAAGGGATTACGAGGGACTCAAGGATTATGTAGAAATGATCAAGGCTGGTCAGCGGGATGTTCTTTGGAAAGGCGTTCCGAAATATTTTGCGAAGACCTCGGGAACCACATCCGGAGTCAAGTATATTCCGTTGACAAAGGAAAGTATTCCCAACCATTTCGGTACAGCCCGTAATGCCTTGTTTCATATCGTAGCACAAACGGGAAATGGCGATTTCTTCGATGGTAATCTCATTTTCTTGTCTGGTAGTCCGGAGTTGACGAAAACGAATGGAATCCTGACAGGCCGTTTGTCCGGTATCGTGAATCACCAGGTTCCGGGATGGTTGAAAAGGAGCCAGGTTCCATCCTGGGAAACGAATTGTATCGAAGAATGGGAGGAGAAGCTGGATAGGATTGTAGAGGAAACCTACCAAAAGGACATGCGATTGATTTCAGGTATTCCGCCTTGGGTACAGATGTATTATGAACGATTACTGGAAAAAACAGGCAAGGATACCGTCAAGGAGGTTTTCCCCAATTACTCCATGTTCGTTTATGGTGGTGTGAACTTCGAACCGTACCGTTCCAAATTGGAGGAGCTGATTGGTGATTCCATCCCGACAGTAGAAACCTATCCTGCCTCAGAGGGATTTATAGCATTTCAGGACCTCCCCAAAAATGAGGGGCTTTTATTGAACGTAGATTCAGGAATCTTCTTCGAATTCATTCCTGCAGATGAGATTTTTAATGAGAATCCTACCAGATTATCCCTCCGTGATATCGAATTGGGTGTGAATTATGCAATTATCATCAATAACAATGCAGGACTTTGGGGATACAATATCGGTGATACCATCGAATTCGTATCCAAGGACCCTTATAGGATCCGAGTGACAGGTAGGATCAAGCATTTCATCTCTGCTTTTGGTGAGCATGTCATTGGAAAGGAAGTGGATGAGGCGATGAATAAGGTGTCTAGGGAAGAAGGAGTGAGGATTGTCGAATTCACAGTAGCACCCCAGGTCAGCCCAGAGAATGGGGAAGTACCTTATCATGAGTGGTTTGTTGCATTTGATAATGCTCCTGATAATATGTCATCCTTTGCTAAGAAGTTGGATGATGAAATGGTCAGACAGAATATCTATTATCAGGATTTGATTGATGGTAATATCCTTCAGCCATTGAAAATAACTCCTGTTAGAAAGGATGCATTCAGGGAGTATATGAGAACCCAAGGTAAACTTGGTGGACAGAATAAGGTTCCCAGGTTATCGAATGACAGGAAAATTGCTACGATTTTGGAGCGCTTCAAACTCTGATGTATTACCAGTTATCCTGTTCTTTCATCAAGCCCCTGAATTTCAACTCGAAATAATGTTGGAATGCCTCCTGTGCGGTAATATTGTGCTTGGCCAGAAAACTCGGGTCGACCAATTCATTGAAAAAGAATCGGTCGCTATGTGCCAGTATGGTAGGGTGGATGTTTCTAAATACTCCTTTCTCAATGCCTTCCTTGTAATATTTCTCCAGTACCGAAGATGAATAATCGAAGAAAGCCGTGACTTTTTCCCAAACCTGAGGATAAAACTCCTTGATATCATTGAGTAATAAACTCGAAATATCCGTTAGTACCGGTATCATATACTCCATCAGTTGCTCATAGCGGGTTTTCATATCCTCGTCTTGGTTCATAAGGATTTCCTCATGCTTCAATAGCGCCTCCATCTTATAACCCACGGTTTCAGTTACGATTTCCTCCTTGGATTTGAAGTACTCATAAACAGTTGACTTGCTCTTACCCAACATCTTCGCGACCTTATCCATCCTCAAATCCTTTAGTCCATGATCCCTGAAATGGGGGTAAAGTTCCATTATCCATTCCCGCTTCTTCTGTGGATTATGTTTTCTTGTTTTCTTGACAGCTTTCCTACCCATGCAACAAAAATATAAAATAAAATCGAACTATTTTTGATATTTAGTTCGATTTCGTTTAGTTTTGCATTCATAAACAATGTTATTATCATGAGAGATTTAAAATATCTGATTGCCTATATCATTCCTATTTTTGTTGGATTATCCTATTATTTGGGTGGGATTTGGTCATTTTCAGGCGTATTCATCGCATTCGTATTCATTCCTTTTGTCGAACTATTCTATAAGGGAACGACAGAGAATCTTACTGTGGAAGAAGAAGATTCGCAACTCAAAAAATTATTCTTTGATTGGGTCCTTTATATGAATGTTCCCATCATCTGGGGTTTGTTGATTTATTATTTCTATACGATTTCACAAGGAGGACTCCTTTGGTGGGAAATGGCTGGAATGACACTGACAACAGGTATTTTACTAGGAGGCAATGGAATCAATATTGCCCATGAATTAGGGCACAGGGATACATGGTATGAGAGAATGTTCTCTAAGATGTTATTGCTTCCCTCGTTTTATTTACATTTTATCATTGAACATAACTTCGGACATCATAAATGGGTATCCACAGATGAGGACCCTGCCTCATCAAGATTGAATGAGAATATTTATACCTTTTTCGTTCGTTCTACTGTGATGAGCTATGTTTCTGCATGGAAAATTTCAGGAGAGCAAACAGCAAGAAAGGGACATGCAGCCTTTCATCCGATTTACAATCCGATGTTTACCTATACAGCTATTCAGTTCATATATGCTGCCATCATTATATGGGTGTTCAGTTGGTCAATACTTCCATTTATGATTGCAGCCGGGGTAGGGGGATTCCTACTATTGGAAGCTGTGAATTATATTGAGCATTATGGCCTCAGAAGAAAGAAATTGCCATCCGGAAGATATGAGTCGGTCAAGCCTCATCACTCTTGGAATTCCAATCACGAATTGGGTAGGATTTTCCTTTATGAATTGACCCGTCATTCGGATCATCATTTCAAGGCCAATAGGAAATATCAGGTACTGCGTCATTTTGATGATTCTCCGCAATTACCTTTGGGATATCCTGCTTCTATCCTAATGGCATTGATACCTCCGGTTTGGTTTGCCTATATGAATCCGAAAGTGGAAAAGGAAAGACTTCGTTTCAATATGGCCTAAGTATAGCTTAGGAATCAGTACATTTTGAATTCATCCCGAATTTTTCTTCTAATGGAAAATTCGGGATTTTCTTATAGAGGAAACCCAATTGCTATTTATGGGTTGGATGTCAGAAATGTAATCATAGGTGAATCATAATGTTATCCTTTTGTACTGACAACAATAGACTGTAAAGTCTCTCTCAGGGAAAATGGCATTTTTCTATTTCTAGGTATGAACTCATAAAATGAAATAAATTTTATTATTAATAATTTTAATATGTTAATATCTTATTACTAACTTTAAACATAGAGTGTATTGTTTAATGTGTTATTGGTCTATGGGTTTTTAAGCTATTTGCTTTAGAATATAGAGTACGTGTATTGTTATGGGAAGTTCACCTCCAATTAAATCCTAATCCAACCAATAAATACTCAGTACATAGGTGCTTCTCATTGACATCAAAAGATAGTTGATGAAAAAGAAACGCTTGCTTTGCATGATGCTTCTAACCTGTTGTTTCTACTTTGTTTTTGGAAACGATTTGAGGCATACTCCATCTGCGAAGCCCATGATGGAAGATTCGGGTATATCCTGTATTCCTGACCCACCAACAGGTAGTCCTAGTCAGATATTTTGTTTGATTGACCATCCCACCGTAGCCGATTTGCTTGCGAATGGAACCAATGTCCAATGGTACGAAACGAGTGTGAGTACCATACCTTTGGATGCCACGGTACTGCTTGAGGATGGCGAGGATTATTTTGCGACACAAACAGTTGCGGGTTGTGAAAGTACAGGTCGACTTCAGGTATTGGTTTCCTTGGATGATCCCGGAATACCTGGCGGTGATAATGTACAGGAATTCTGCCAAGTGGATAATCCTACTGTAGCTAATCTGGTAGCCCTAGGAGCTAACATACAATGGTATTCTACCAGTACGAGTACCAATCCATTGGCACAGGGCGTAGCTCTGGTAAGTGGTGAGGACTACTACGCTACGCAGATAGCCGGAGGTTGTGAGAGCGATAGCCGGTTCTTGGTTGTTGCCATTATCAATGATACGGATACCCCTTTGGGTGAGAGCATCCAATCCTTTTGTTTGATTGATAATCCAACAGTAAATGATTTAGCCGCCCTTGGTACCAATATCCAGTGGTATGTGGATGCAACAAGTACTTCGCCCTTGTTACCCATCGTCGGATTGGAGGAAGGGGAGGATTATTTTGCGACACAAACTGCGAATGGCTGTGAAAGTTCAGGTAGGTTTCAGGTTGTAGTGACGATGGAAGACCCGCCTACACCCACTGCTTCGAATATTTTCCCTGTATTCTGCCAATCGGATGTAGCCACCGTAGGTGATTTGGAAGCAACAGGTATAGGTATCCAATGGTACGAAAATTTGAGTAGTGATAGTCCATTATCCCCGAATGTCGAATTACAGAATGGCGAGGATTATTTTGCTACACAAACCGTGGATGGCTGTGAGAGTACGGGCCGCTTACAAGTGATTATCAGTATTGAGGACCCGGTAGCACCGAGTTCGCCGTCAGGTGATAATTTTGTTTCCTTTTGTGTGAATGATGCAGCTATCATAGGTGATTTGGTAGCCGTAGGTTCCAATATTCAATGGTATGATGATGAGACAGGTGGAACACCCATTTTTCCATTGACTCCCTTAGTGGACGGTGAGGACTATTACGCCACCCAGACGGTAAATGGTTGTGAGAGTTCAACCAGATTATTAGTGAATGTAACGATTTATGATATCGTGCCACCTACGGCTATGGAACCCAATCCTGTTTTTTGTTCCATTGCCCAACCGACATTGGCTGATATCAATATAACAGGGGATGGAATCCAATGGTATGTGGATAATACGAGTCAGTCACCGTTGGATTTATCAACTCCCATCATAGATGGTACGACCTATTTTGCTTCACAAACTCAAAATGGTTGTGAAAGTACCAATCGCTTGGAAATTACCGTAACGGTAAGTGACCCTCTGGCACCTACTACCTCGAGTTCAATCCAGACGTTTTGTATGATTGATAATCCGACCTTGGCAAGTATGGATATGACAGGGGATGGAATCCAATGGTACGAAGACAATACCAGTACCAATCCGTTATCCATATCCACTCCTTTGGTTGATGGTGAGGATTACTTTGCTACTCAGACTGTTGATGGATGTGAGAGTGACACCAGAACAACCGTTCAGGTTGTTCTGGAAAATCCACTTCCTCCAACTACTAATAATAACAATCAAACTTTTTGCTTGGGAGATAATCCAACGGTTAGTGATATTTCCATGAATTCGTCGAATACGGTTTGGTATGATGATGCGGTATCTACAATGCCATTGTTACCCAGTACTTTATTGGTGAATGGTGAGGATTATTTTGCTTCACAAATTGTCAATGGCTGTGAGAGTATGGGGAGGATTCAAATCAATATTACACTGAATGATACGGACGCACCCATAGCATTGAATGCAACTCAGGATTTCTGTATTACGGATAATCCGACAATTGCGGATTTGGAAATATTTGGGACGGATATCAGTTGGTATGATGATGCCACAGGTGGAACTCCACTACCTGATAATCTACCACTTACCGATAGTGAAAATTACTTCGCTACCCAACTTCAAGCGGGTTGTGAGAGTGCAATGAGAACTGAAGTCATTGCGAATTTACTCCCGATACCTGATAACACTCTTATTCTGAATGCAATGAATGTTTCGGTCTGTATGGGAGAATCGACGTTCATTCAAATCCTTGCATCAGAAAGCGATGTACTATACCAATTAATGGATTTCAATACAGGTACTCCAATTGGTGCGGCAGTCATGGGGAATGGCTCCACCATCAGCTTACCTACCGGAAACCTTTCAGAAAATACATTCTTTCAGGTTTCGGCTACGAATAGTATTGTGAATACATGTACATCGACATTACTCAGTCAGGTAACAGTGGTTGTGGATGATATTCCATCAATAGCTGAAGCAGGAATGGGGCAAGTCGTTTGTAATGAATCATCCACGATGCTGGAAGCCCAAGCGCCTAGTCTGGGCTTAGGAACATGGACACAAGTATCAGGCCCGAATACTGCAGTTTTTGATGACGAAAATTTACCGAATGCGACAGTTTCACAACTTGTACCTGGTATGTATACTTTTGAATGGACTGTTTCCAATGGTGCATGTGCAGGTACATCTGATCAGGTAGAAATTGAGGTATTCGAATTGACTGCCAATATTACCACCGTGAATGTATCCCAAGTCGGAGGGAATGACGGAAGTCTGGGCATTTGCTTGGATGGTGGGACAGCTCCTTATGATGTTTTATGGACACCGGATGAAGTCGGACAACTGAATATGCCATCCAACCCATCTTGTACGGATTATTTTGAGATATCGGATTTAAATGCGAATGCCTATATGTTGGGTATAGTGGATGACAATGGTTGTACACTGGAATTACCGAATAACGTCATTAGCGAACCGGATTGTTCTGACTTTGATTTTGTGAATGTAATATTCGATAATGCTGCCTGTGCAGATGATGATGGTGGTTCGATTACCATCGAGATTTCAGGAGGACAAGGTGACCTTACCTACGATATCGGAAATGGTGTGACACCATTCACTACCAATAATTCCATGCATACCTTTGATGCATTACCCTCTGGTGATTATACCATTAATGTACTGGATGAAAGATTGTGCTCCATCACTTTCACTTCAACCATCACACTGGCTCAGCCAGATGCATTATCAGGTTTGGTCAATACGATTAATCCAACAGCTATCGGTGCGAGTGATGGTGTAATTTGTATCACTCCACAAGGTGGAACAGCTCCTTACTCCCTGATAACTTCCTGTGGTAATGCAATAGAAGGAGATGGTGGCTGTGGAGGTACATTCTTTATTGATGGTTTACCCCAAGGAACTTGTTCTATTACGATAGAAGATGCAAATCAATGTATGATTACTGTTGATGTGGCATTGGAAGACCCTGTTTGTAATGGCTTTGCTTTTCAGGGAGTCATGTCAGAAGATGCTTCATGTAATGGAAGTGATAATGGAAGTATTGAGATTGTGTTGGATGGAGGAACGGCTCCCTTTGAATATTCAATAGACGGAGGAAGCACATTCACATCAGATAATTCCAATATTTTCCTTTTTAATGATTTGGAGTCTGGAACCTATGATATCGAAGTGAGGGATGCGATTGGTTGTGTCATTACTTCTGACGAATCCATTGTAATAGCAGAACCTGCTTCATTGGATTTGCTTATAGGTGATTCCGACAGTGATTGTTTTACAAGAGGAGAAGGAAGCCTGACCGTAGAAGTGAATGGTGGTACACCCGATTATTCCTATGTTTGGTCCAATGGCGGTACAGCTCCTGTTAATGCCAATTTGTTATCAGGTTTCTACACAGTTACGGTAACGGATTTCAATGCCTGTACTGGTACCATAGAGGGGGAGGTGTTAGATGCCCCAACATTCAATATGAATATTACTTTGGATGCGGGTACAGTTTCTGAAATAGATATAAATCTAGGAGAATCCTTGGAATTGATGGTCGATACGGATGCCAGTAATCCTACTTTCGAATGGTCCCCACCTTCGGGCTTATCCAATGATGATACGGCAAATGTCATTGCCACTCCGACAGAGGATACGGAATATTTGGTCAGGGTGACAGCCGATAGTGGATGCTCTGATTCAAGGACACTGAGAGTGAATGTCCTGAATAATTTCAAGATTGTCATTCCTAATACATTCTCTCCCAATGGTGATAGCAACAATGATGATTTCTATGTCATTACCGAGGGGATGGTAGAAGTAACGGATTTTAAGATATATAATCGTTGGGGCCAACTGATTCACGATAATCCTACTCAACCGTGGGATGGCCGATTCAGAGGCAAGGACCAACCCGTGGATACTTACGTTTATGTCATCTCTTATATAGGTGATGAACAACCCGTCAAGACGATTTCAGGAGACATATTATTAGTACGATAACCCATTCCCATGAAAAAATATTCTTTTATATATATAATGGTATGTTCCTTTTTGCTTTTTGGAGGAATATCACAAGCTCAGAACATCCACTTTTCCCAATTCTATAATGCTCCCATTTGGTTGAATCCATCACTGACAGGACATATCGAGGGAAAGTACAGGGCCAATCTGAATTACAAGAGACAATGGACAGGTATAACCCGTTCTGGGGTTTACAATACTCCGGCTATTTCTTTTGATATGAATTTGAGGAAAAGAACGAATTCAAGGCATTCTTTCGGTGTAGGTTTGGGCTTGGTGAATGATATGAGTAGTTCAGATAACAAACTGACACATCTTACTGTACTCTTAGGCGGAGCAGCCCACCTGAACCTCGATCAGAATGAGAGACACTTCATCTCAGTAGGCTTCAATGCTGGAATGTCGAGCCGTAGGCTCAAGACGCAAGAAATGTTATTCGCTTCGCAATACGATGGTGAATCACTGAATCCTGGCGTATCCAGTGGCGAACAATTCGAACAGACCTCGGTCATTAATCTGGATACCAGATTGGGTGTGACATACAGTGCATATCCATCAGCTAAGACCCAATTGAAAGTTGGGGCTACATTATTCCATCCCGTGAAAATGAATGAATCATTCTTGGGATTGGAAGCTGACAGACCACTGAATTACCTCATGCATGCAGAAGCCAAACATGCATTTACAGATAAATGGGCCATACTTCCATATTTCCTTTATATGGGACAGGCCAAGACTTCCGAGATATTACTAGGAACCAATCTGGGTATTGGACTCAATGATGATTATACCTTGTATGTAGGAGGAGGTTACAGGGTAAGGGATGGTATGATAGCAGCCTTGGGCATCCAATATAACCAATTCGAACTGGGATTGAGTTATGATGTCAATACCACTTCTTTGGGTGGCATCACCAATGGTAGGGGTGACCTCGAATTATCATTCCAATATATCGGATTATCCAAGAAGAACGAGGATCCTGTATTACCGGCACTCCGTTATTTCTAACCCGTTAATCAGCTATCATGAGAATCATACTTTCATATTGTTTTGTCTTATTATCCATTACAGTCACCTTGGCACAGCCGGGTCGTAGCCAGCAGTCATGGACAGACAACTATCGGATTGCACAGGCACTATTGGCCGAATCCAGTTATTATAATGCTTCTACTTACCTCGTTAGGGCTTTCGAACTCAAAGGGGCCGATGACGTGGACCTCATGTATCTCATCGCTAAGACCTATATGAATGCTAGGGATTATGATAATGCAGCCAAGTACTTCCGGATGACCCTCGACCATGATGTCACCAATAAATTCAGGGAAAGTCGTTGGTATTATGCAAGAATGCTCAAGCAGGCAGGCTCCTATAATGAGGCCCTAACCCAATTCCAGGTATTGGAGTCCTACACGAATCCCAAGTCACACCGCATTGCAGATGAGATAAAGGGCTGCGAACTGGCATTGAGTGGAAAGGAATCCCATCTGTCCCAATTGGAGGAAGTTACAGCTATCAATTCCAATTATTCGGAATACGGAGCCATGCCATTGAAAGATGGGAGTCTATTGTATTCATCCCTGAATTCCAATGAATTGATTTACACGAATCGCAGCATGCAATATTCGAAAATCTATCAGACCAATAAGTCTGATGGTACAGTGGTAGAAGCAGGTATTCCTTTGAATGACAAGATCAACCAACCCGAAACACATAATGGTCATGGTGCATTATCCGATGACGGTAGACGCTTGTATTTTACTCGTTGCGAAGCCAAACCGGACCATCAACCCCATTGTAAGATTTTCTTTTCTACCAAGGTGAATGGGGATTGGTCAGAAGCAAGGGAGTTGGGTTCGAATATCAATGGCCGTGGAACTTCTACCCACCCATATTTCTCCAATGGGAAATTATACTTTTCCAGTGATCGGGATGGAGGCTATGGAGGTCTGGATATCTGGGTAGCACAAGCCAATTCGGATGGTTCTTTCCAGAATCCGCAGAATGTAGGTGCGAATATCAATACCAGCGGAGATGAGATTACACCCTACTTTGACCTCAAGGAACAAATATTATATTTTTCCTCTGATGGTCATCCCGGATATGGTGGTTTCGACATATTTCAATCCAAAGGATTGAACCATGTATTTTCGGAACCAGAGAACATACTTTACCCACTGAATTCCTCAGCGGATGATATGTACTATATCCTTGATGAGACTAAGGATAATGTAGGATTCCTGACTTCGAATCGCTCAGGAGCCAGAGCCATTGATAATCCTACTTGTTGTGATGACATCTTTATGTTCAGTAAGATAAAACACACAGGTGATGTCAATATTGGAGGGTATGTTTACCTAGAGGGAAATGAGGCAAGAAATCCGATTGATGGTGCTAAGGTGGAATTATTCGAGTTAGATAATAAGGGAAATCTTAAATTACTGGATACTTGGCTGACGGAGGATCAGGAACCTTATTCATTCGTTATCAATAGTAACAAGGAATACGTCATCAAGGCTTCCAAAAAGTCATATGAACCGAACGAACAACAAATACAACCCAATGGGAAAACGAGGATTTTCAAGGACATTCCAATTGATAGGGATTGTATTCCGTTGTCAGGATTGGTCTTTGAGGATGATTCCAAGAATAAGACCATTCTCCAAGGAGCCATCATCCGTTTGATTGAAACCAGACCGAATGGCGAACAGGTTGTACTTTCTGAAGCTATTTCAACCATAGATGGTTATGAGTTATGTGCACCTCCTAATAAGAAGATGAAAATGATAATTAGTAAGGATGGTGTGTTGACTGATAGTTATGATGTTTCCACAATTGGTGCAACTGACCCTGAACGGTTCGATATCGTACTTCTCAAGGACCAACTGAACGTTGGTTTCAAGATTGAGAATATTCTCTATGATTTCAATTCGTCCATTCTTCGTCCGGAGTCCAAGATTGAGTTGGATAGGATTTATCATCTCATGGTGCTCAACCCACAAATCATTCTGGAAATCGGTTCTCATACGGACAATAAAGGTTCGGTGGACTACAACGTGGCCTTATCCCAACGTAGAGCCAAAAGTGCAGTGGATTATCTCATATCAAAAGGGATTCCCACATATAGGTTGAAATCTCATGGTTATGGAGAATTACAACCCGTAGCACCGAACCGATACCCTGATGGCAGGGATAATCCGGATGGTAGACAACTCAATAGAAGAACGGAATTCAAGATTGTAGGTAGAATTTCCAATTAGAACAGAATACAATACCCGGTGATATGGAGTAGCTCTTGTAATTGTGGGCTGCTCCTTTCTTGTTTTATGGTTTGTCTTTTCTACTTTCGTAGAATGGAATACGGTTTTGATATTCAGCGTTATCCTGAATCAGGGAATAAGAGTCTGCGACCATGGAGTGCTGCGGATGAATATTTAATGATGCATTGGATGGAAGCGAATCCTAAGCATAGCTTAGGAAAGGTTGCTACATACCATGACCGATTCGGTTATCTGACAGTTGGATTGTCCGCCCACTCACCCAAAGCCTTTACGTTCTTACATAGCCAAGGAGAGAGTATCATGAGGAATGCTACCGCTAACCATGTATTAGGGAATGTGAGTGTGATGAGTATTTTGGAAGAAAGCAACCATCCTATCGGATATGTCCTGATGCGCATGCCAAAATCCTTGGATTTGTTCGAATTGTATCTTAATCATATCCAAAGGAATAGTGGGGAGGATGTCATTGTAATGGTGGGATTCATGACCAAACATTTCAGTTCACAAATGCTGAAGATTGCGGCCTTATTCTTTGAGGAAGTGGAGCAATCCCGTGCATGGAAAAAATCAAGGGTACTGACCCTGCGAAAGAAGAAAATATATACTTCCGAATTGCGGACTGCTTTCGAGTTCGGAGGTCTGGAAATCAACCAATACCTGGGTGTGTTTTCTGCGGGGCATATCGATTATGCCACCCAATTCTTATTGGGGCATCTCCATTTGCAAAAAGGGGAGAAAAAGGTAATGGATTTGGCTTCCGGCAATGGCATTATAGCCAAGTACATTAGGGCGCATTATCCTGATGTGGAACTCCATTTGGTGGATGATTCACATTTGGCCATTGCTTCTTCCAAGTTGAATGTTAGGGATGGGAATACATACTTTCATTGTTCTCATCACCTCGGTAATTTTGAATCGGATACATTGGATTGTATCATTACCAACCCACCTTTCCATTTTGAATACGAAATAGATATTTCCGTACCATTGAGGCTTTTCAAGGAAGCATCCCAATGTCTGAGTCAAGAGGGACGACTCATCATTGTTGCCAATCAGCATTTGAACTATCGGACACACTTGGAAAGGCTATTTCATGATGTAGGAGTTATCCAATCCAATAAGAAATTCATCATTTATGAATGTAGGAACAAGAAAGGGGAGTTGAATCCATTCTAAATTCAGTATTTATCCTAAAAATTGTATTTTTGAAAAGGAATAAAATGAAACCCCAAAAGGTTGTCATAATTCCGTTATCCATCCCATACATGGTTCATTTTTCACCCTCATAAACCATTAGGATATGAATATGCAATTACTCGTTAAAGTTTTTACCTTACTTTTATTTGTCGGATTACTGAGTGCCTTTGTGGCATATAAGTCAGGCGTATTCTCACCCACTTACGAGGGGGGAATAAAATATTCGGTATCTTCTCAGGATACGATTCCTCCTGATTCCGTAATTGTTTTTGGGGATTCTCTCTCCTTGGAGGATATCCATATTTCAAGTTCCAAATCAGGAAGGATATTCGAACCACCCCAGGATACGCCAAAACCAAATCTGACGATGCCCAGTTCCAAGGTGCTGATTCTTACAGACCCCAAAATTGAGGAAGAAGAAGATGATGGGAGAATAATGATACCAAGTTCGAAATCCGGTCCCATATTCAATGAGGAAATCAAGATTCAGGATAAGTCATCAAGGGATACGAATTTGGAAAGATTCATCATACCAAGCTCCAAATCAGCACCTATGTTCAAGGAAGAATTCAATATATCCACACCACAGAAAGAGGAAATGAACCAAGCTCCTTCCAAAGAAATAGTCATACCCAGTTCCAAATCCGCACGGATATTCGAAGGAGATAAGGATGAGTAAAT
>JAHDHL010000008.1:65927-135718 GCA_020631355.1 Saprospiraceae bacterium
TCATACCCAGTTCCAAATCCGCACGGATATTCGAAGGAGATAAGGATGAGTAAATAAATTATGGCCATTTAAAACAAAAAAATTACAGGACTGTTCTTAGATTGTTGTTGGGCTAATCAAATAGCCATACTTTTATCCATACTCAGAAGATGACCTAAACTTGGGTCAATATGCAAGAACTGTTTGAAGAACATAAGGATAAGATTGCTGTAGGAGCATTGGATTCAGTTCCCGTGGGAATTGTTTGGATCAGTCAGAATGGTTATATCCTCGAAGCGAATGAAAAATTTTGTAACGAAAGGGAGTATACCATTGAGGAAATCAAAAAACTCCATATCCGGGATATCAATCCTCTTATTAGTACCAAAGGTTGGAGGAAATATTGGAATCAGGTGGATGAAGCCAAAACCAATGTGGTCCAGTCCGAACACATGACCAAGAGTGGGATTGTCTTTCCTATAGAAACTACCTCTAATATGATTGAAACCGAAAACGGTTTCAAGGTGATGTTCAGTATCGTCACATCCATTCTGGAAAGGGATAAATTCCGGGATTTATTGGAAGTAACCTCCCATAATGCCAAGGTAGTTGGATGGGAATGGAATCGCGTGGATGGTGAGTTCACTTATACATCCTATTTGCAGGAATTATGCGGAGGAGAAGAAGGGGATTGTTTCGAATCCTTACTTTCCCAAATATTGAGTAAGACACAAATGGGAGAATTCAGGGCTCTCATGGAAAAGTGTACGAATGAACAGGAGGAGATAGACCATACATTCACGTTCAATGATAAGCAGGATATAGAGCAATGGATTGAGGTGGAGGGGCAGCCGGTTGTGATTGATGATGAGGTAGTGAAGATACAGGGGACCATTCAGAATATTACCAACCATAGGATGTTCTCCGATGAAATGCATATCCTTAAATATTGTATGGATCATTCTGAGGATCAGATTTTCTGGAGTGATGATGAGGGACGGCTATCCTATGTCAACATCAAGGCATGCGAAGCTTTAGGCTATTCCAAGAAAGAACTCATAGGAATGTATGTTTGGGATGTTGTCAAGATCAGTGAGGAGCATTGGTTTCAACATTGGGAATCATTGAAGAATGTGGGAGAGATGGTGGATAACTATCTTCAGAAAAGAAAGAATGGTAGGTTACAGCCGGTCATGACCAAGAAGACGGCACTTAAATACAAGGATAAGTATTATAATCTGGCAATGGTCAGGGATATGTCCGAAACTGTGGCAAGAGAGGCCCAACTACAAGCCTCATTGGATAAGATCAACGAATTGCAGGCTCGCCTCTCCTTGGAGAATACCTATCTCAAGGAAGAAATCAGTAAGGAACATCGCTTCAGTAACATCATCAGTAAAAGTGATGATTATAAGAAAGTACTGGCTCAGGTTCAGGATGTGGCAGCCACTGGAGCAACGGTTCTGATTCTTGGAGAATCGGGTACGGGAAAGGAATTATTGGCCAATGCCGTACATGAGCTCAGCGACCGTTCCGATAAGCCATTGATAAAGATCAACTGCGCCACTTTACCGGAGAATTTGATCGAGAGTGAATTGTTCGGTCATGAGAAAGGAGCTTTTACAGGAGCGTATGAAAGAAAAATCGGACGTTTCGAACTGGCGGATGGAGGAACAATCTTCCTGGATGAAATGGGTGAATTGCCCTTGGGACTGCAGGCGAAGTTGCTGAGGGTTCTGCAAGAGGGTGAATTCCAAAGGTTGGGGAATGCTAGGACGATGAAAGTCGATACAAGGATTATCGCAGCTACCAATAGGGATTTAATCGAACAGGTGAAGAAAGGAGCATTCAGGGAGGATTTGTATTTCAGACTAAATGTTTTTCCTATCATTAATATCCCTTTACGGGAAAGAAAGGATGATATTCCATTACTGGCACAGCACTTCATGGAAAAATTTTCGGATAAGATGAACAAGCAGTTGGAAGGAATATCCCCTGCTTCGATTCGTAGGTTAACTGCTTATGACTATCCGGGTAATGTCAGGGAACTTGAGAATATCATAGAGCGGGCGGTTATCACCAACAAGGGGAAAATCCTAAAGCTTCCCTCCAGCTTTTTTGAGAATCACCTAAAGGATGATGAAGAAGATAAAGGGTTGGTCACGATGGAAGAAATGCAAAGGGATTATATCATTAGGGTCTTAGAACATACCAATTGGAAAATTACAGGAGATGGTGGTGCAGCTGCAATCCTGGGCATGAATGGGAAGACACTTTATTCAAGAATGACAAAATTGGATATACAGAAACCTTAAGTCTCATTTTACAACTTGAAACGGCAATTATCAAAAGGATAATTGCCGTTTTTTTATGCAGTAGAATGACCCGACTTAGTGTATTTTTTACAAGGGGACTTAGTGTAATTATTACATACGGTTCGTGTCAAAAATACATGAATTTTAGTATTCAAATCTACTTCTTAAATATCAGAAATTTTCTGATATTTAAGAAAATTTTAAAATAAATTTAATTCATATTAATTTTTATATATCTGATAATCAATTAGTTGCAAACTTTTTTTTCTTTTGGTATAACACTTGGATATAAATCACTGTATAATAATTGTATTTCATAACAAAAATAGAAATGTACGAATACGTCATCCATGAAAATACGGAAGTTGACCTGGAGTTATTAGAGGAGAAATTGAAAGCTGAGAGAACACTTCTAATATTTAGATTAAGGGATGACTACATTAATCAGCTAACAATAGAGCGATTGCTTGAATCATTCAGTCCGGACCAACATTGGGTCATTGTAGACATAACAATGGAGTCCCAAAAAGTTTCGGTTGATTATTTTCATCTGGAACGATTACCCAAGTTTTATTTCTATAACAATGGGGAAGTCGTAAAAACAATTTCAGGTAGTATTTCCAAGTCCAAATTGGAAAATTACATGTATCAGATGAAAGCAGCTTAGTGTAGTATTATATAAAGTCTAAAGTTGGTTTTCCAAGCTGAAAAGTCAGTATTGGAAAGGCCACTCCCAACCCCAAACCCAAAGACTTTTTATTGTCAGTTTCGTTTCGCAGAAAGAATTGGGGATACTCAATCCCCAATTCTCTACGAAACAGCAACAGTAAATACCAAAACCATTTTTGAACGCATGTTTAACCATTTAATGTATGATCCATATGAAAGCCATAATCAAAGAACAAGTAAGAGGTCCCAAGCTCGCAGAACCCAATCCCTTATTCCATGACCTGATGAAAAGCAGGGTGTTGGGTAAAGAAGTGATATGGGTGGATTGTCCATCGGATTTCGATAAGATTCCTACTGGAAACTTAGACTTGGGAGGTAAGATAATTATTTACATCCCAAGGAATTTCAAGTACAATTATATATCCAACATCAAGTACTTAATGCGTGGGGCATATCCCAATATAGATAATCTCAGTTATCTGGGACATATGGCCAATGTATTTCAATCCGGCCTGAAACTACAGGGTAAACTAGGCGGACTTACGAATGAGGAAAACAAAATTAAGGAGAAACACATACATTATCTAACTGGTTATCAGAATATCAGCCTTGAAACAACACCATATTCTTCTCTGGAGGATGAATTGAGGAAGCAGATCGGAACAGTTATGCTGGCCGTCTCAGTCAATAGTGAAAGTATCTTCGAAATGAACGATATCACTTTGGGAGACATCAGGGAAGTCATTCCATTCATAAAGGTACCCTTAATGATTTTCTAACCTTGAAAATCACATATTTTTAATTCGGACAGGGGAGGTGGCTATCTGACACCGGCCACCTCCATTTTTTAACCAAAAATCATTATATGAATAACGCTAATAGGAATATAGCCATTGCACTCAACCAATTACTAGCTAACTTTCAAATCCATAATCAGAATCTGAAAGGATTCCATTGGAATGTGAAAGGGGAGAATTTTTTCGAATTACATGAGAAGTTCGAGGAACTCTACCAGACCAATAGCAAGCAATTGGATCAGATTGCAGAGCGTATCCTTGCCCTAGAATTCAAACCATATTCCAGTTATAGCCTATACCTCGAACAATCTGAATTATCCGAAATGGATGATATCGGTTCCGGCCGAAAAATGATCATCGCTATTCTGGAAAGTCAGGACCTGCTGGTCATGAAGATGAAAGAACTGGTCGTATTGTCCCGTAATGAAGAAGACTTCTCCACAGCCTATATGATGGAGTCATTCATTGCCCAAAAAGAAAAACAACAATGGCAGCTCAATACATGGCTCAAAAACCCTAAGGTAGGCCGTATGAGTAAGGAGATTTCCTACATCAATTGATTGCGTGCAAAATTTTTTTCAAAAAAACACTATTTCCAAAATCCACTTTTGCATTTAGGTGAGTATATGATTTTACAGGTGCTCACCTAACACTTGAAACAAACATGTGACCACATGTTGGGTGGATGCTCTTTGTCCAGAAAACAACTTTATTTAGTTCACAAAACCTACAATCAGAGTGAAGAAGATTTTTACTGTTAAAACCTTTTTTAATTCTAAAATCACTTTCATCATGAAAAAGAGACAATTTTTAATTTATCCCCTAATGCTACTTGTTTCCTTATTTTTTATCCAATGTACCGAAGATACTGATACGAGTACTGGCGGAGAGACAGGTGCGGAATCAGAAGTTCAGATTGAGATTACGGATGCCCCGATTGATAATTCCAAGATATCAGGTGTATTCGTAACAGTTGCAGCCATCAAGTTGGATGGAGAAACCTATGAGGGTTTCAGCGGAAGAAAAACGATTAATGTTTATGCCCTACAGAACGGCCAGACAGAAGTCCTAGGCTTGGGTAAGATGAGCACGAAAACCTATTCCAATATCACCTTGGTTTTGGATGCGGATGCAGACCAGAATGGTAATGCTCCCGGATGTTATGTAATGACCGTGGATGGTACCAAGGATGATTTGTATGCCAATGTGAGTGGAATGCAGGAAATCGTAATCAATAAGTCCATCAATACTGCGGAAGAAAGCAGGAATAAGTTGGTCATTGATTTTGACCTGAGAAAAACGATTGATGCCCAGACTACATCATCGGGTGCTTCTGATTATGAATTCAAGGCGAACGCTACCATGAGATCATCCATCAGAGCTGTAAGGAGGAACAGGAGTGGGAATATTCGTGGACAAGTAACGGGTAATCTTTCTTCCTCATCCAAGACTGTGATTTATGCTTACAAGTCAGGTACATACAATCAGCAGACAGAGGCCAATTCCAATACTGAATTCTCTAGTGCTACAAGCAGTTGTATCGCTGATGCCGAGGGAAACTACACTCTGGCATTCATGGAGGAGGGAGAATACGAAATCGTATGTGCTTCCTACGAGGATGAGGATAATGATGGCCAATTCGAATTCCAAGGAACCTTGGCACTTGATATCCTATTAGGATTGGACACGAGCATAGCAACAGTGAGTGCAGAATCCAATACTTCATTGAATATTAATGTAGCAGGAATGCTACCACTATAAAATCCCCCATAACCCCGGGACAGCTATCATTTTGAAAAGCACTATGAATCCCCGTAACCCCCCAATAACTATTTCCTTTTTGGACACCCTAATTTCCTAAAAGTCATCCGGCGGCAATATGCCGCCGGATATTTAAAATTGAATTGACATGAGAATATTATCAAAGATCATATTTGCCTTAACCCTAATAGCATTCATACAGCCACTTAATGCACAATCGACATCCTCCTTCGGAATCAAGGCAGGCTATATCAATAGTGGTTTTATCGGAGAAGATGCATCCGACCAAGACAAGAAACCCGGTTTCCAAGCAGGGGCGTTCTTCAATGTGACATCTGGGAATGGTATCATCGGATTCCAACCTGAAATATTATATTCCCAAAAAAGCACAACATTCAGGGCGCTTAACATACAGGAGGAGTATAGATTATCCTACTTGAAAGTTCCTGCCTTACTTAAGATTTCCATTCCCTTGGATATGATAAGACCGAATATCTTCGTAGGACCTTATGCCAGTTTCAGATTGAGTGAGGACTATACTTATACCGATTTGATTACAGGAGTAACTGCATCCGATTCTGACCAAACCCAATCCATTGATTATGGAGCCGTTTTCGGTGGGGGAGTGGATGTGCAATTGTCATCCATCTTATTGACCGCTGATTTGAGATATGATTTGGGAATGCAGGAGTTGGAGGATGCAGAACAACCCAAGGATATTAAGAATGGGGATTTCTCATTTAATGTAGGTATTGCATTTCCTTTATAAGCATTTTAATTCATGATATGGACGCAATGAAATTCCCTAGCCAATTAATCTAAGACACGAACCCTTAAAATAATTTTCATGCGTTCAATGAGCTTCGTTTACCCGAGGGTATTCGAGGCTCTTTTTATTTAGTAGTGCGTTCGGATTTAATACTTTGGGATAATTTTATTTTTTCGAATTTGATAGTCCATACTTGGGGTTGGTGGGTTATTCCAGGAAAATCATCAGACTAAGTCGAAAATCATATTTGAAATTCAATCAGGTGCAAAATGACTTGGATTTAATTTCTGAATCTAGATGTATTCTGATATGATTTAAATTTTTTTTAAAAAAATATCAAAAAAATAAATCCACTTGCTGCTTTTCATGAGTATCTAATATTGTAAGACTGATTCATTAATTCATAAAGATACTCAAGATGAAAAAGAAACAATTTTTAGTATTAACCATTTTTGCTTCGATTGCATTATTCGGACTGATGTCCGCTGACCATATTGATGCACCATTAGTTGCCGGAGGGCAAACTGACATAACGGATTTGTATGTTTTTCAAAGTCCGAATAATAATGACAATATGGTTTTTGTTGGTAATGTCCAAGGCTTAATGGATCCCGCTTCAACGGAGAATGCTGCATTTGATCCCAGTATGATGTTGGAATTCAATATTGATAACAATGGTGATAATGTTGAGGATTTGGTTATCCAATGCCTATATGAAAATAATCAATTATGGGTGTATGGTCCTACAGCGCCGACCATGACAGGAACCAATAGCAGGGTCAATGTCGCAGCCATGAATATGAGTGGTGGGATTACTCGTTATGGAGATGCTCCGAATATTATTGAAAGCAATGGTATAAAGGCATTTGCAGGACCACGCGATGATCCTTTCTTCTTTGATTTCACACGCTATACTGAAATTCTTGGAGGCACCCAAACAGGTTTTGCCAATCCGGGTAATGACACTTTTGCCGGAACCAATGTATTATCCACGGTGGTGGAAGTACCCAAGGAATTATTAGGTGGTTCGGGAACCCTTAATGTATGGTTGGAATCCAAGAGGAAATAATGACCCGATGTCAATGAATCCTATATGGATACTAGGATTCTCTATTTTTTATTTACTTAATATTAAAAGAAAAATCATGTTACAATATAATAAGAGTACCCGATTGGTTGTGTTGTTTGCGATTATGTTTGTCATTGTTTTTACAGCCTGTAAGGATGATGCTGACCAAGGGCCTGATGCCAATGCCATTTACGAACAGGAAGACCAGAATGCAAGACCGGCCATCAATACCGTATTCAATGCAACGGATATGGATAAGAATAATTTCAATACAACAATTCCATCAGAACAAGCCACTTTCGCATCTGCTTTCGAAACCAGATTGCTGGCACTGAATCCTGGATATACTACCAATGCCCTAGGGTTGGATGCAACTACTTTTACAGGTATTCTGGCTACGGATGTACTGAATGTTTCCACTACTGGAACGACCACCTTTTTTGATGGGACAAATGTACTTACAGGTAGGAATCTGATGGATGATGTCATCGATGTGGAATTACTATTGATTTTCGGAGGACCGGATGGTTCGGTTAATCCTGGATTGACGAGTGATAACGTATCCTCTAATGACGTCGCATTCTTGAATGAATTTCCCTATTTGGGAAATCCGCATTAATTTTTACATCACACTCAGTTATGGAAATATAGGGGACCTATGACCTAGGAAATACCCTATTTCCCGTATTCCAATGGAGTGCTGTTCGGAGGGGTTTGTTCAGCCTCCTTGGAATACTTTAATTCACCCTGGAATATGTTCTTTTTTTGAAGATGATTTCAGTTTGTTTTGCTTCTGATTGAGGCCTGAATATGATTTATGCTTTTGGTATTTTGATTATTTTGGAATAGCCTGCCATGTTTGGAATGTGGATGATTAGATGCAAGAGGAATGGAATTAATCCGAAGAATAAAATCCGAATACTTTCCAAATCACGATTATTAAAAATCATAACATGAAAAATCTAATTGTTCCCTTTACTATTATTCTGGCATTTGTCATTTCTTGTCAATACATGTCCTTAAATGAAAAACCAAAATCCATTACTGATTTTTCCGATTATAATAAATACTTGAAAAATGATGTATTGGAAAAAAAGAATACATTAAACGAAAGTATTTCTTTTTGGAATGAAAAATTGGAAATGCAACCCAATGCTTCTGTTTATCAAATTAAATTGGCTGGACTTTTATCCCAACGGTTTAAGAAAGTAGGGGATATAAATGATATCCATCGTTCAGATGCCCTATTGAAGAAAAGTTTGGATACTTATTTATTCAAGAAGTCCCCGGTCTACCATATGTTATCCTCTAATGCCATTTCGAAACACCAATTCGGAATAGCCCTGGATTATGCCCAAAAAGCATTGGATACGAAAGAGGATATTGTCACATCCCATCAACTGGTTTTTGATGCCTTGTTGGAAATGGGCAGAGTGGATGATGCTCGTAAAAATTTAGCGGAACATCCTCACAAACATACTTTTGGCTACTTGATTCGGAAAGTGAAAATAGAGGATTTGGACGGAGATCTGGATGCAGCCATCCTTACTATGGAAAAGGCTGCAGAAGGACTGGGTGCCAAAACGAACAAGGAGCTGTACTGTTGGGCACAGAGCAATCTAGGGGATATGTATGGCCATGCCGGAAGATTGGATGATGCTTACCAAAGCTATCAGAAAGCATTGGCAGCTGATGAGGATTATCATTATGCCCTGAAGGGCATTGCGTGGTTGGCCTTTTCAAAGGATAGGAACATCAAGGATGCGGAACAAATCATCCATTATCTGAAAAATAATACTGCTGCTCCTGATGTGCTATTGATGGAAGCCGAGCTGGCTGCATACCAGATGAATCCTGATCGTGAGTTGGAATTATATACCGAATTTAGGGGGAGGGTAAGCAAACCTGCATACGGAGGAATGTACAACAGCCATCTGGCACTGTTGGAATCGGAAGTTTTTCAGAATCCTATCAAGGCAAGCCAAATAGCTGATGAGGAAGTCCTACTTCGACCTACCGCCAAATCCTATGACTTACGGGCTTGGACATTATATCAAACTGAAAATTACGAAGAAGCCCTACGGGTAGCGGAAGCACATGTGAATGGAAAATCATTCGAGCCCGATGTCCTTTATCATCTGGGATGCATTTATATGGCCAATGGACGACTGGAACAGGCCCGTAGTTTTCTGGAAGAAGCAGCAACGGCATCATTCGAATTAGGTCCCATAATGACGGAAACCATTAACAATGAACTCAGGGTACTTGAACGTAAAGAGAAAGGATATGATGTATGATTTGATATCATACCAGAGAAACTAGGTTTCGTGTAATGGTTTTAGTGCAAGGGTTGGGGGAAATGCCCTCCAGCCCCTTGCCATTTGATTATTGATTCATCCAAACACAATAATTATGAACAATGAACAAGGCTCCTCAAGAATCGCATTGATATTAATCATTTTACTACTGATACTCTTATTCCTTTTCGGATTTAGGGCATATGCTTGATGAAATTTCGAGGATTGCATTAAATTGGGTTAGGAATGTTATGATTTCCTGATTCGTTAATGCAATCCCGTTATAGATGGAATACTTACCTCTCATTAAGGGTACCGGTCTCAGCTTACTTTTCCTCATCTTGGTTTTTTTTCCAATGGAAAGAGTTTTTCCTGCCAACAATGGACAAAAGTTCTTCCGCAAGGCTTGGATACTGGACCTTTGTTTCTTCTTGGGGCAATATCTGTTGTGGGGAGCATTGGTCGTCGGTGTATTGGGTTATTTCAATGAATGGGCCAACCAGTTCATTCCCGGGGATTTCAGACAGAAAGTAGCGGCCCAACCTTGGTGGTTACAAGCATTCGAAGTCATCTTTCTGAGCGACTTCCTCATATATTGGGGACACAGATTACAACATAGGGTGGAATTCCTCTGGCGGTTCCATAAGGTACATCATAGTGCAGAACACTTGGATTGGCTGGCAGCGCATCGGGAACATCCCCTGGATTCCATATACACCATCGGATTGATTAATTTCCCCGCATTCCTACTTGGATTCCCTTTGGAGACCATTGCGGGACTCATTGCATTCAGAGGCATCTGGGCCATTTATATCCACTCCAATGTGAGATTTCCGATTGGTCCCTTACGAATGTTGATAGGTGCGCCAGAACTCCATCATTGGCATCACGATAAGGATAGGGATGCAGGTAATTATGCCAATATCTCACCCTTGATGGATATTCTTTTCGGTACTTACACCTGTCCGGACCATGAGCCTGAATCCTTTGGTATTCATGAGCCCTTTCCTAAGTCCTACTTAGGGCAGCTCATACATCCAATGTTGCCCGGATTCATAGCTAGGAAATGGTTCAGGGAAAAATCTGAACCAGAAGAATAGGGTACATCTACTACTGTTTGAGACTACTGAACTGTAAGTCATCCACGGCCAGGGTGTCCAGTGTGGGGGTATTGTAGAGCCAGACTTGCTGTTTGTATAATTGGATACCTTGTATTTTTACAGGCTGGTTATAAATGATGTATTCACCACCCTTGTTTTCATCTTCCCTAGAAGTGAATTTGCATAATTGGTAACTGTGGTCTTCCTTATCAAAATAGAAGTACCAAATCGGTTGTTTGTCCAGTGGTTCGTATCTGACCTGAACCACATCGTAGGACTTCCCGGCATAGACCCTTTCGAGTATCGTATCATTAACAATGGCTTGTGTATCATTTAATTTCATGGGTAAGCCAATCAGGAAGCTATAATAATCACGATAGAATTCGACGCTTTCACATCCCATTCTTCTGGCCAGTTTTTCTTCCTGTTCGGTATTCAGTTCTTGGTCTGCCTTGACATAACATGTGTCGGGGGTTACCAATCCATCCAATTGCAGTCCCATTGAGGTATCCCTGGTCATGAATGTCCGATTAGGTAAATCAAATCCGATTGAAGAAGACGAAGCCTTTGTTGTGCCATCCTTGGTCCATAGGAGTGTATTGAAATGTACACTGGACTGGAATTGGTCCCAATTGCCTTTGGGGTCATGGAGATGACTGGAATATCGAATCAGGTCCATTGCCGTCTTGATTTCCTTTGGAGGCTTGGGAACATTTTTCTTTCCTGTACATCCTATTGTAATCCAGCTAACCAATACTAATAATGAAAACAAATACCTCATCACAATTTTTTGGCTAAATTAGAGCATATTAGGAATGTTGAAACCAATGCAGTTGATTTTTTTGAGTCATAACTGCGACAAGTCGAACCAATGAATATCATAGAACAATTTTATACCGCTTTCCAAGCACTGGATGCCGAAAAGATGAATGCCTGTTATCATGATAATATCGTTTTCCATGATCCGGGTTTCGGTGAACTCAAGGGCGAACGTGCCAAGGCCATGTGGAGCATGCTGTGTAAGAATGCAAAGAATTTTACACTGGAATTTTCGGATGTGACGCTGGAAGGGAATAAGGGAACTGCTCATTGGGAACCGACCTATGATTTTTCACAAACAGGAAAGCGGGTCCATAATATCATAGATGCTACTTTTGAAATCAAGGATGGACTCATCATCAAACATACGGATGTATTCGATTTGCATCGTTGGGCAGGACAAGCCTTGGGCTGGAAAGGGAAATTATTAGGCGGAACTGGTTTTTTCCAGAAGAAACTCCTTGCACAAACCGAGAAGATGTTGGATCGGTACATGGCTAAGGATGTCTGATGTTTGAGGGCTGGTGCATATGCGAGATTATAACTTTCCATTTGAATACGTGATGCTCCTCAGTTAGAACTGAGGAGCATCACGATATTACAAAATACATTACATGATACTACTTCTTATCATTGGCAGTACCTAAGGCATCTGCTTCTTCCAGTACTTTCTTGGTCAGTAGGAAACTAAAGTCAGTTCCGGTAATCTGTGCATTACCATGACAACCCTTACATCCACCCATATTCACTTTAGCGGGCATGGTAATTTCCTTGCCCCCATCTGAAATACCCGGTTTTTGATAGTATATATTCGGTTTTTCCAGAAGAATGCTATAAGTATCATTGAGTCTTGAAGTAAATCGGGTCAGTACATGGTCTGTTTCAATGACATCATTGGCGAGGTAATAGGTCGGGTCATCATCCGCTTGAGAAATATCAGTAGGAGTCGCCTGAACACCCAGTAATTCATAATATTGCCAAACGGAGTTTTCATTGGCTGCATTGATTTGTTGTTGTGCAGCTGCATTGAATGCAATCAATTCGGGTTGTATGGTATGTACATCCTCCTGTTTCAGAATGGCAATGCTACCACCCGGAATCGTATCGGGAATCGTGTCGAATGGCTGAGGAGTACCATTCGCATCTTCCTTGTAGTAAGCAGGTTGTCCGACTGCTGCTGATTCATTCACATATCTGACTCCTGTCTTGATATTATCCACATGATTGAAAGTGGTGAAAATGAAAGTGGGGTAGTGTCTGGTTTTTCTGATGATATGGAGCCCAACAAGCGCATAAGTCTTGTTCACTGCTTTTACACCACTGCCCTGGTTTTCGTAGACGATGACCTCATGCGTATAATACCTGCTGGGGTCATCCACACCATCCACAAGTTCCCTCCATGCAGCCTTGATTTCAATGACACCCTCATCACTCTGCTTTCCCTCTGTACAAGGGAAACAAATGATTTCTTCCTTGGCGGCAGCAAAAGTCTTACAGGTGCCACCATATGTGGTGAGGTTGGCATCTTTCTTACTATTGTTAATCCAAGTCTTTCTGTTGTCTGAACTGTTGAGTTGGTTTCTTCTGATGTAATTGTATTCTGTCTTGTTGAACTTTGCCTCATAGAGTACTTGGTTTCCTCCTGTGGTATTGCCATGTCCGGCACCACCCCAGACAAAAGCCTCACCAATTTCATTGTTCTCATCCAGATTGTTATATAATTGGTAATTAACCCCACTTTCCACTGTCGGTTGATCCTCATAGGAATAACTGGGAAGTCCCAATTCACTCCAATCAGGCAACATTCCTGATTCGGTAGCCGGACCGAATGCCTCAGCCTTACTCACATAGGTATGCCATACCACCGTAGGTGTGTTGTCAGCAGTGATACTGGTGAATGTGGCACTGGTGTCGCTACTCGGAGTCGCTCGATTACCCGGGACGGATGGGTCTTCAACCGGCCAATTCAGTGCTACGAATTGCTCCCAAGCGAATTTGAATAATTCATCCTGTGATGCACCATATGATGGGCCATCTGGAACGGTACTAGAATTCAGGTTGATTCTAGAGGGTTCATTGGTGAGTTCCTCTGCTCCTTCTACCAAATCCTCAGTGGGGGAGATGTTCGTATTATTGGTTGTGGTATCACAATATGTGATGAGCATTACACCGCCCATTAATAGGGCAAAGAAGAATATTTTCTTCATGGATTTCGATTTTTTCATTTTTTTCATTTGGTTTGAATAAAAAGTGATGTAAAAATTCTTTGGGAAATATAATGACAGTCTTATACCATGTCATTTTAACCTTGGTTAAGTATAGAATAAATGAGTGTAGTCAAGTGATTACCTAATGAGAAGCCAAAGAAAGTTTCGAATTCCTATTCAATGAATAAGAAAGTAGTATAAGTAGAGTATATGAGAAGTATACTGTGAGTGATATGATGTAATTATCGCAAATATGAATGACATTTCATGTCGTTCGTGTGGGTGATTATTAGAAAAAGAAATATGTTTTAACGATATAATTGTACATAGGAATCTATACATTTTTCCCAATTGTACTGTTGGGCATGTTGTTGTATGACATCTGACATTCGAATGGAATCAGAATGGAATAATTTTAGTTTTGTGCGGACCACATGGGCCATGTCAGTAGCATTTAGACTATCCCAATAAAAGGCTTTGTCACCAGCTATTTCAGGTAAGGAACAGGCCTTACTGATAAATACGGGTTTGCCGCAAAGCATGGCTTCTATGACAGGTAATCCGAATCCCTCTGCTTCGGATGGAAATAGAAATGCCTCACAATTTTGATAATATTCATATTTTTTTTTCGCACCAATCTGACCTGTTAGAATAATATTGTTTTCTAGATTTTTGGATTGGATAATGCTTCTTATTTTTTGTCCCAATGCTGTTTCATTATTGCCTGCAAGAATAAGTTTATGGTTAGGAAAATATTGCATCATTTCGACTATTTTGTCAAAATTCTTCCTTGATTTAAAAACACCAATGGAAAAGAAAAAAGGCTTTCCATTATTTTTAGGAATATCATGCCTGCTTAGGTGAACCCCGTTGTGAATAACCTGTAATTCTTTGTTCCTGATATCCATATGCTGTTCAACTTCCGATTTCGTGAATTTTGAAATGCAGGTAATGATGTCAGCCCTATCAATGTTTTTTTGTAGTCTTTTTTTATACTTTAATGCTTTGGAATGATTTTTTTCCTTAAGGAAATTCAAATCGTGGATAGTGAGAATATGGGATGTTTTCTTATTTGGGAAATGTGATGGAAATTGATGTAGACTATGCCAGATATCATATCCGGTATTTCCATTTGGAAAATATCTATTCTTCCAATTACTATGTATGATATTTGAAATCAATTCACTGTTTTGAAGTTTATATGTTGAGGGGACAAGGAAACTTATATTAAATTCATATTTATATTTCTGACTAATATTTTGATGGAAATTAAAAGAGAATTCTCCTAGGCCACTATGGTAGTCCTTGATTTTATATAGATCAATAAGGATGTTTTTTTTCATGGCATCTTTTTTAATTCCAATGCTTTTTGATTCAGCCAATATTTCCCTTGGGCGGAGATATTCGCAATGTTGAATCCAGCTTTGCCATCTAAGAATCCTAATTTGAAAAAATAGATTTTAATGAAATGGAATATAGGGCTGAAAATCATTTTTAAGAATAGGATTAAAAATGATTTATTCTTGATATTTTCTGCTTGGATATGGTTGTATTTTTTTGTTCTTTCTATATGGTCTTTTCGATTGTCAATAGTATAATGAATTAAATCTCCCTCAAGAAATCCCTCCTTGGATGCAGGATTCATTTCTACTCCCTCATGTACTTTTTGTTTATTCCAATTCCCATGTTTCTTATTCCAGAATCTGATTTTATTATCAGGATACCAACCACAATGATAAATGGCTTGACCACAATAATAATTGAGTCTGTTGAAAGAGAATGCATGATATTCCGATGGGTTTTCTTTCCACTTTCCAATGGATTTTTTTAGTTCATCAGATAATCGTTCGTCTGCATCTAACGATAATATCCAGTCGTATTGAGCTAGGGAAACAGCATGTCTTTTTTGTAAGCCATAACCATCAAAAACCCTTTCGAAAACCTCGGCATTTTCTTGTTTGGCAAGGGTTGGGGTATCATCAGTGGAATGGTCGTCCAGAACAATGATTTCATCTACGACTTCCTTGGCGGATCGGATACAATCCACAATATGTCGAACTTCATTATATGTAATGATAACCAAGGAAATCCTAGGCATGGATCATAATTTTCTGATGGCTTTCTCAGGGTCGATATACAATACGAACCAATCGTCCAATGCTTCAAAACGACCGGTGATTTCTACGGGTTCCGCAATGTAATCCAGAATATCCGAACTGACCGATTTTTTATCTTCTCCGAAAAGGATGTAGTATTGGTTCGTACTTTCTGAACTTACTTTCAATACCGGAGGGATGCCTCCTGAAATACAACGTATCGCACATGACTTATGTACTTTTCCACTTCCGGGTTTCATGGCTCCGAAATAACATTTCGGGTCAATGATTTCACCTTTCAGGGTTGTTTCCAATCGATAGGGATTGAAACCATCAATCATTGCTTGGTTGCTCAAAGTATCATTTAGGATGTTATCCGGAATATCCAGTGTTTTCAGATAAGCATCAGCACCATCGGTTAATTCGAATAATGCTTTTCCATCATTATAAATCAGGGTACCATTCAACTGGCAATAAAAGCCTGTGTCATTCAGGTCCTTATTATTCTTTTCGAAAATTTCCTTGACAATTTCCTCCGCACCGAATTTAAAAGCTCCGGTTAGTATGACGGTTTTGTAGAGGTTTTCTCCATAAATACCCTTATCATTATATACTTTCAGATGTGGGACTGGATACATCCTTAGGTATCCCTCCAATTCGGATGTCTTTCCAAAATTGAAAATCCCTTTGGATATCATACCCTGACCGAATGTCAGCAAACCGGCAAGGAGCAGTATGGCTATGATTAAGATACCCAGAAATTTTTTCACCCATTTCTTGTGGGCTGCCGGGGCTTCGGGTAAATATCCTATATAAAATTCCTTTTCCATGTCTTATAATGGTTCATCAATTGATTTGGGCTGCCTTGATGGCTGCACCTTCTCCTTTCGAAATCGGATTCACATACACTAATCCCTTGGTAACCCTGACTTCGTATGTAGGGATTTTTTCTTGGAACGGAGGAGGCGATTGTCCGTTTTCTGGCAGATATTGCCATCCGTGCCAGGGGCAGGTAATGCAACCATCAATTATTTTCCCCTCACTCAGCGGACCTCCTTGGTGTTTACAATAATTATCCACCGCAGAAATCTTGTCATCATATTTATAGATTGCGATACTCTTACCCTTGAATGTGAATAATTTGGCCCTATTATTTTCTATTTCATCAACCCTGCAAACCAATTCGAATTCTCCTGATTTCTTAAAGAATAATTGTTCCTCTTTCCTATTCTTGATGCCAGCCATGATGTGCATACCACAAACAGTAATGGAACCCAAGAGTAACAAGAGGAAACCCAGTAGTGATTTCTCATTCTGGAGTGTACCCAAAAGAACATGGAATATGAGTAATGTGTAAGCAACGTAGACCATCATGTGTAATCTTTTCCATGTTTTGGGACTCAGTTTGTTGAGCCAGAAATCATGACTCGTCGCTGCCATGAAAAAGAGAATGACTAAAGCGAAAAAACCCAGAATCATGAATGGGAATTCAACGAAAGAGAAGTAATCCATATTGGATGTGAAAAGAGAAACGATGGGATTCTCATTTCCCCCACCATGATATTGTATGATGCTGAATATGCCATGAATGGCGGAGATGAAAAACATACTTACACCCAAATGCCTCCGATTGTATAATAGGATTTTGGCTTCGGGAACGAAACGGGCCAAAGGGCCGATGATAAGTATCACATGAAGCATGAGTATGGCCAATGTACCCGTGGCCCTGATGATGAGTGTCTCGGCCGTAATTTCCGGGAACATCATCGTATTGAGTAGTATGAATGCCAACAGATAGAGTAGGATACAACCAGCCATGACTGCATCGTATTTCTTTTTCTGTGGATTCCAATCTATGAATTTATAACCGACGGACATGATTGTGTTTTAGAATTTTTCGCCAGTAATGGCATCAATGAAATGAAGCTCTCCGATGGTATTCCCATCCGTACCGAGAATGTGTGTACCCTTGGAATCAATTATACCCAACATTTTATTGCCCTTATAAACCTTTAGGGACGTAACGGGTAGGGGAGCGCTGACCTTGGCCTCAATGTATTTCTCAGGCCCCCTTGTTCGTAATACGAATGAAGTCATCAGTGTCTCATGGTAAATGGAATCCATAGTGGAACTGTCTTCTCCGAAAAAGGGGATGGCCTGCTCGGGTTGGGTATGGGGCGCCTGCCTAAATATATAGTAGGCGGAAAAGCCATATCCCATCAGTAGGGTCATGCTGATGACAATCCATCTGAACAAATGCGAACGGCGTTGAAGAAAATCCATATCAATACAGCATCTTATCTGGTCGTATCCCAACCGGGTTGATAGTAATAGCATGCCAGGCACACTTATTCAACTCCAAAATAGGAATAAATGCGAATAGCAAATGATTCGTAACCAATTAATGTAATCTGATTCTATTAGCTTAGAATTCTGATTTCATCCTCTGTAATGTGAATGGTTCTTTCGTAACGAGCCTTTTCGTGTATGTCATCGCTGCCATTTTCCAGTCTGAGAACTCCTCTTGGACAAACAGCAGAACAAACACCACATCCTACACAGGAAGCCCGGACAATGTCTTGTCCTTTTTGTGCATAGGAACGCACATCTATTCCCATTTCGCAATAAGTGGAACAATTCCCGCATGAAATACATTGTCCTCCGTTGGTTGTGATACGGAAACGGGAGAAATATTTTTGCTGCAGGCCTAGGATTGCCGCCATTGGACAGCCGAATCTGCACCAGACCCTACTTCCCATGATAGGGTAGAAACCTACACCGATTACACCAGCAAAGGCACTTCCGATTAGGAAGCCATACCAAGACCTCAACTGGTAGGAGTCAATGAAAAAGAGATTGCGACTACCTGTTGCGAATGCAATAATGGAAAATAAGGCAATAAGGCCTAGGATACCATATACTGCATACATGATACGCTTGTCCAGCTCTTGCATGCTTTTTCTATTCAGGTAGGTAACTATCGCCACACTCGCAATCAGTAATCCTATGATGCCTAATAATATTAGAGGGGTGATAAGTATCTTACCTTGGTTGTCATTCACATAAGAGAAAATAACAGCCATGGTAACGAGAGTCACAAGTGCCAAAACCGCATGAATCATCCACCTTTCCACTTGCCAAGCCTTAAGTGACTTGTCCGATAGATGGCGATAAGGATCACCGGCAGTTTCGGCAAGTCCTCCACAACCACAAACCCATGAGCAGTACCATCTCTTTCCATATTTGTAAGTTAGGAATGGAGATAGGACAAACATCATGATAAAGCCCCAACTAAGCATGAACATTCCCATACTTCCTCCATTAATCATCCCATCTATGCTCCAGCCATCAAAGAAGTAGTAGTTCAATGGCCACATGTTCTTGAAATCATTGTATGGATGATTCAGTCGCATCAGGATTTCGGGAATCAGGAATGCAAATCCCAATTGGAAGAACATCACTGACAGGGTACGGATGATTTGGTATCTGTTATGCCTGTATTTGTAAATGTATTTGTAGCCCATTACAAAAATGGCTACGGTATAAAGGGTTCCATAAACAAACCATTGGCTGGCATTCTGTTTCTTTAGGAATTGACTCAATGGATCGAACATGGCTACCATGCCCGTATTGGCTGCGCCATCAGAACCGAGTCCTAGATATTGCGGCCACCAATACAACAAACAATAAAAACCCGTAAGTATAATTCCGATAATCCAACCCCAAGTGCCCCTATTGGATAGGCTATCCTGCCACACTCCATTGTTCTTGATGCCCTCGGGTTTACCTCCGTAGGTCCTATGGGTATAGATGACACCTCCTAGGGTCATCAGGGCTATGGAAATGCCTGCGAATAAACCCGGATTCGGAAAATTAATTCCAAAGATGGTAACCAAAAGAATGAGTACCCCAATGGATGCAAGGCTGAGTCCTAATTTTTGAACATTATCGAGTCTGGCGCCCGGATTGGCAAGGGAAAGGCTGGTATCCATCAAATTCATGGTCTGAATGTTTTTTTAGTTGACTGAGTCTTTTTCGAATGATAATTAAGAGAATGGTTGGCGTAGGAAACGAATAACAGCGTCTAACCCACGGGTTTTCTGTAGTGTAATGGGAGTCCCGCCCTTATCCAATTGCTGATTATATGAATGGATAAGTTGCCTTTCATATTCATCATAGAATTCGGGGTCAAAATTGGCCAAACCCAAATTGGTGAGTACATCCACAATATTGGCCTTGTCCCTAATCCATTTTTCACAGACCTCATGTCGGTATCGGATACCCATCAGGTTGAATCCTAGAATTTCCTGATTATTACCATCATAAATAATGCGAATGGATTTCTTACCATCCTGATGTTCCCAATAAATGGATATGTGATGTTCGGGTGGGTGCGCCAATACCGTACCATAAACCTGGTATTCAATGTCTAGGAACTTAGCGGAGTTGAACCAGATGCCGGGATTATAATCCTTGGTTTGGCCACAGATGTTGTAGGCAACGGTCTCTCCCATCATTCTACCAGTATACCAGATGGCTTCGATGCCCCGTCGTCCTGGGAGGGGTTGTGTTTGTTCTGCACAATCCCCAATGGCATACACATCCTTAATGTTGGTTTCGAGATGTTTATTGACCTTGATGCCTCGTCCGATTTCAAGGGTTGTATCCTTCAGGAAACCAATATTGGGATGGACACCCGCTGTCAGCCCTACATAACCGCATTCGATGCGTTCTCCTTGATTGGTGATTACAGCGCAAGCATTACCATTACCATCATCCACGATTTCCTTGAGCTCGGTTTTCAGTCTTAGGTCAATATGATGTTCCTTGATGTGTCGATTGACCATCTCTGATTCCTCCTTGGGTAGGACATTATTCCAGTAGCTTTCCTCACGCACAAGGAATGTTACGGGAATATTCCTCGAATGGAACATCTCTGCCATTTCAATACCGATGAGACCACCCCCAACAATCACTGCTCGGTTCAGGTTTTCACTATACCTCTCCATGTAAGCCAAATCCTGATAGGAATACAATCCTCGTACACCTTTCAAATCCTGACCCGGCCAACCGAATTTATTGGGAGATGAACCAGTGGCGATGATGAGTTTGTCATATTGGAATAAATCGGGTATTGCCGGTCTGGTCTTATGGGGTGACTTGGCCTTATCAAGCATCAGGGTCTTATTATCGAAATCAATATTCCTGACCCAAGCCCTTAGTAAATTGATCCTGTTCTTTTTCCAGAACCATGGCTCATAGGGAACGGTATCATTGAACCTCATATGTCCCATGTAGATATACATCAGGGCCGTTCTAGAAAAGAAGTAATCCGTCTCACCTGAGATGACCGTAATCTCATGGTCGCTCAGTTTCCTGATCCATCTTGCTGCTGTAATGCCGCTGATTCCATTTCCAATGATGGCAATTTTCATAAGTATGGCTGGTTTTTAATATTTTGGATGATGTTCATATTGGTTACTGGTGTTGTACTTATTTATCCGGAGGAAGTATTTTGAATACGAATCCCGTTCCTAGTCTGGGAGAGATTCCGATATTCCTACCCCAAGGGGTATATGCTGCATTTACGAATGCTCCGAATTGTTTTCCTATCGGAACATAGAATGTTCCTCCGAATTTGATGAAAGTACTTCCTTCCTGTCCTAATGGGACTTCATTGGCTTCCGCGCCAATGGCTACCACTCCCTCAACCCAAAAATCCGTATAGAATTTGGAATGACCGTATCCGAATCTCACTAAGCTAGGAATAATACTTTGGGTAATGGGTTTGATTTTGTATGAAAAACCCGTTTTTGCCATGATGAAGAAGCCACTGTACCAGTTGTGTTGGGCTACGAATCGCGCCTCAAGTATGGTGGGGCGTTCGCCAATAGGATTATCGGATTCAGGACTGACCCTGTAGGATGACAGTGCGGTAGTGATTCCTGCAGCAGTGATAAGGTCGAATTTGGATTGCTCTCCTTTCTTTTCCAGTGCCCTATACTTGATGAAGAATTGGCCATCCTGAAAACCTCTATTGTCCTTGTCTGTCCACATGTAGGGAATGGATACAACGAGATTGAGTTTGTCTTCTATACCATAGGCTAGGAAAGCCGAGGCAGATTGATAGGTCCTATTGAACGTATCCTGTAATTGGTTGCCCAAATAGTATTTTTCGTAATGATCGTATCCGTATGAGAAAGCGAAATCCGCTTCGCCGCCCGCTTTCATATAACCATCAATTGGGCCTTGCGCCCAAGTGGTGCTTAGGGAGAGGAGTATGAGGAATATGATTGAAGTTGAAATTCTCATTGCATCGTTTTGCTAGTTACAACGGCAATAATATCCATCAAATTAGCCAAAAGATGTCGTAGTTGCTACATAGGAATAAATTTGATGTGGAATGGGACATAAAAAAATGCAGTAGCTTGGGAATCCGAGCTACTGCATTCATTTTCGTTGTACTTTTTATATTAAACGAGATGGTTGATGATCTCATTCATTTCTCCATCCTCATCATCTGCATGTTGAAGAAAAGCGGATTCGAATACGAAGTAATTCGCTAGGGATACGGAGGGCATGGCCCAGAATAATCCGATACAGCAAAGAAGCATTCCTAATAAGAGTACGAGTCCCTCAAGGAAGAGTAGTAGTAGGATAGAGAAGAAATTCGGAGCTACAAATTTCCTACTGGCTTGCATGGCTTCCCATGGTTCCATATTGGCATAGATGATGAAAAACTGGCTGAATGACCAACTGACCGTCAGGTAAATCAACACGAAGAAGACCACAAAGAAAAGTAGGGCACCTATTCCCATGATAATGGGTGATGCATCACTGATGGGCTCCAGTGTATCCGGATCTAATTGGGTATAGAAGGTGATGATTACGGGTGCTAGCATTACAATCATAATGAATCCACTGATGATACCTTGGAGAATCAAGGGACCAGCGAATTTGAATCCATCGAAGAAATTATTGAAATTCCGGGTTTGGTGGTGCTTGTTATTATGATAATACATGTGGTATCCCGGCCCTAACAATAGGGAAAGCAAATTGGATATTACATCACCTACATAAGGTATGATACCCAATGCGGCACCGATGACAAAATTAATGGCTGCGAAACCTACATAGTTTCCATCTTTCTGGACAGTTTCCCAGCCTTGGTTGATGAAGCTTACGGCGTCAATCGGAAGTTTTCTTTTGGCATTGACTAGTTCGTGGGCTTTTTCCCTACTGATACTTTGGGAATAAATTTCCATATTGAATTGTATTAAGTGGTTAAAGAATTGGAATTCGTTATTTTAATAATCCTAATATATGATTTTTTCGAAAAGATAGGGGAAAGTCCCTAAAGGACTTTCCCCTAATTGTTGAATCAGATTGGAATCCGATTATACTAGATGCTCAAGGATTTCATCATTTGGATCCTTGGTTTCGATTTGGAATACTTCTGCAAAGGCATAATAATATGCAATGTAAACCAATGGCATGGTCACCAATAATCCAACATAACAAAGCATTACACCCAAAGTATTTACGATATTACAAAGGATGATGAAAATCAATACCGTTCCGATATTGTTCTTCACGATACTCATACTGGCTTTCATTGCAGGCCATCCCTCCATTCCTCCAAATACAATGAAAGGAATAGCAAAGAAGAATAGGATAGCTACCGCAAAAGCAGCAACAAGAACGACAAGGAGCATCAACATGGCCAATAGAAGAAAGACTTCAGATACTTCTGCCATGAGTAAGAATACGAAATAAAGGATGTAAGGAATCATAATACTGGCAATCATGACTACAAGGTAAACCAAGATTGCACCGGCATGGTCGAATCCTTTGAAAAGTGAACCCATTTCGTATTTCTGACCATTGACCCTTTCGTTGTACTTACCGATATAGATACCACCCATAAGGAATGGTGCTACGATACCGAGAAAGAAAAAGATAAGACCTGTGATAAGGGTGGTACCCCAATCTTTTTGGACATCGGCCCAAGCCTTGCCTATAATACCAGTGGCATCGATGGAGAATTTTCTTTTCTCATCGATGAATTGTTGAATTGTTGAGGGACTCAAAGCTGATTTATAATCGCTCATGGTTTCGTGAGTTTAAAGATTTTAGGATGAATATAAATTTATACTAGATGTTCGATGGTTTCGTCCAGTTCGTTGGTACCTTCCTCGATACCGAATACTTGGTTGGCTGCAAGGTACATGGCTAGGATTCCGATAGGGTAGGTTACGATTGCACCAATATAACAGCACAATACGCCCAATAACTGCAAACCGAAAACTGCGAATGCCAACATCATGGTTGTACCCATATTCTTTCTGAAAATGGCATAACTGGCCTTGATGGAAGCCATACCGTCCAGTTTGGAGAATGTCATTAAAGGTACTGCATACATCAGGATAGCCTGAATCATGATGATGAGGAAGAACATGAACGCATACATGAAAAACATGAAGAATACCATTATGCTGGGCTCACTTTCTGCCATTACAGCTACGGGTACCATCAAGATTACCATCAGGATTCCTAATCCGAAACCCATGGCCAAGGATACGACGTAATGCCATACAATCTTATTGGCATAATCAAACCCCTTGAATAAGCCACCGATGTCAGTTGCGGCCGCACCCTGTGTCCTTTGTTTGAATGTACCCATATAATAACCACTCTGCATGAATGGCGCTACCACACCCAAAAAGAAAAATACCAATCCATTGAGTGCATGGGTTCCGAAATTGGAGGAAACCATGTTCCAGGCTTCGCTGATATGGTTGCCAATACTCAGGCTGAATCTCTGATTCCCTGAAGTGAGTTCCTCTATCTTAGCGGAACTGATTCGTTCATTAAAATCCATATAGAAATGTTTCTTTTGACCTATAGAATTGTGAGTATTACACAATTTGGGTTAAAAATACATATTTAAACAATATATCAGACAAAAAGGGGGAGACATTAGATAAATGCCTCCCCTCGGGTATGATTTTGTATGAGATGGGTCTACCATTCAATGATTTACCCATTCAAATTCATATCATGGATTAATTCAACAACTCGTAAATTCCAGCAATACCCTGGCCTCCACCTACACAGGCTGTGACCATTCCGTATTTCTGTCCCCTACGTCTCATTTCATTGAATAATTGTGTGGATAATTTCGCTCCGGTACATCCTAATGGGTGACCCAATGCGATGGCTCCTCCATTCACATTCACGATATCCGGATCCAAACCTGCTTGCTTGATAACAGCCAATGATTGGGCTGCGAATGCCTCATTCAACTCAATCTGCTCGATATCGTTCAATTTCAAACCTGCTTGCTTCAATGCTTTAGGGATGGCTGCGCACGGACCGATACCCATAATGATGGGTTCTACTCCCGCTACGGCACAGGATGCCATTCTTGCGATAGGCTGTATACCTAATTCCTTAACCATTTCGCCACTCATAACACAAACGAATGCCGCCCCGTCAGACATTTGGGAGGAGTTACCTGCTGTGACACTTCCTTTCTGGGAGAAAACAGGACGCAAACGACCCAGTCCTTCCATGGAGGTTCCTCTACGAACACCTTCATCCACGGCTACTGTCCATTCCTTTTCCTTACGCTTATCATTTTCCACATAGACCTGCTTCACAGTAACAGGCACGATTTCATCACTGAATTTACCTGAATCTATCGCAGCTGCAGCCTTGATATGGGAATTGACAGAGAATTCATCCTGTTGTTCCCTTGAAATTTCGTACTTCTGGGCAACAGCTTCAGCCGTAAGGCCCATGCCGACAACATAGTCAGGAGTATTGGCAGCCACATCATAGGCAGGTGCCAATTTATAACCTGTCATTGGAATCATACTCATGTTTTCTGTACCACCCGCAATGATACACTCAGCCATTCCTGCCTGAATCTTCGCAACTGCAATAGAGATGGTTTCCAGACCGGATGCACAGTATCTGTTGACGGTCATTCCGGGAACTTCCTTACCCAGTGCCCTCAAGGATATCTGACGACCAATCTGAAGACCTTGCTCTCCCTCAGGGTTCGCACAGCCAACGATTACATCATCCACCCTCGTTGGATCCAATTCGGGTAGGTTTGCAGCCAAATGCTTCAGTACATCCACTGCCAAATCATCAGAACGGTAGAATCGGAAGCCACCTTTCTTGGCTCTACCTACCGCTGATCTATAAGCTTTTACTATATATGCTTCACGCATTATTTTGGATTTTGTAGAGAATTCTGACACTCGATATATGGATACTAGACGACAGATATTCTGGACGCTAGATGTAACGATTTTTTGTGTCGAATTACTGTTTTAAAACTCTATTTTGAAACACACGAATCATCTTTTGAACTTCATTAATCTTATATGATAACTCATTGAGTTTTTCATTATTGATAAAACCCATGTCTAATGCCAATAGCACTTGTGCCTCTAGTTCGGCACTTGAACCCTGAGCAATGTTTGAAACAATGGATATGGAAGATCTCCTCATTTGATTCGTTAAACCAAATACCTCCTCTTTTGGAAATGATTTGGTAACCAGATAAATATCCTTAGAAAAGGATCTGGCTTTTTGCCAAAATTTAAGTTTTTTAATATTATGTTTCATAAGATCAGACTGTTAACTAAGCATATGGAGCTTGAATTTTCGTAATGTGATTATAATTCCGATATCAATTTCTAGCGTCTACATGTCTAGTATCTGAAGTCTAATACCTCTTAGTTCCTCAACGGCTTGTTCGTCTGTAACATGTGTTGGATTCTTTCCAAGGTCTTCTGCTCTCCACAAAGACTAAGGAATGCCTCACGTTCAATGTCCAGCAAATATTGCTCGGATACTTTCTGTGGTCCGGTCAAATCTCCACCACAAAGGACATAAGCAATCTTATTGGCAATCTTGATATCATGCTCAGATGCATAATTACCCAATTTCAAGGAATGTCCGGCTACATACAATGCACCCAATCCTGTTCTACCCAATACATGGATGTCCTTTCTTGGAGCAGGTTGTGAATAGCCTGAAGCCATTGATAATACTTTCTTCTTGGCTTCGCCTATGTTCCTGCTGGTATTGACAACAACGCTATCCTTATGATTCAGATAACCATGTCCGAATGCCTCATAAGCAGATGTGGCTACTGAAGCCATTGCAATGGTCTTGAATTTTTCGATAAGGGTAGGAATCTGTACGTCTCCCTCAGTGAATGAATCGGATGCACGAAGGGCGAACTCCTTGGTTCCACCACCACCCGGAATCAAACCAACACCGACCTCTACCAATCCGATATAGGATTCTGCAGCAGCTACTGCGGCATCACAATGCATGATGGTTTCACATCCTCCACCAAATACATAACCTTGTGTGGCAGCAACTACAGGAATACCTGAATAACGGCACTTCATCATGGTTTGCTGGAATGCATTGATTGCAAAATTCAATTCTTCGAATTCTTGCTGATAAGCCATCATGGCAATCATCATAAGATTGGCACCTACTGAGAAGTGTTCGGCATTGTTACCAATAACGACCCCATTCCAACCTTCGGATTCTGCAATGTTGATGGTTTCATTAATACCATTCAATACACCCTCTCCTATGGAATTCATCTTGGAACGGAATTCCAAACAAAGCACACCGTCACCTAAATCATGGGCTACAGCTTCAGGGTTTTCATAAACCGGTTTTTGTGTACCTCTGATATTATCAAGGATAACGAATTGGTCAACACCCGGTACCGGCTGATAAGATTTGGAATCAATGTCCCAGTAATGATTGACACCATTCTCCAATTTATAGAATGTATCATTTCCTGCAGCTACAAGGTCATGTACCCATTGTGCCACTTTTTGACCCTCTTTTTCTGCTGCTTCGATACCAGCTTTGGCACCGACCATATCCCAGTATTCGAATGGGCCCACATTCCATGCGAAACCAGCTCTCAATGCATCGTCTATGGAATAAAGATTATCGGAAATTTCAGGAATACGGTTAGAAACGTAGGCGAATAATCCAGCTAGGGAGCGTTGTACCAGTTGGGCACCTTTGTCATCCTGCTTGAAGAATGTCCTGATTCTTCCGCCAAGAGAATCGATGTTCTTGACCGCATCCAAAGAAGCCAGTTTCACCCTTTGTTTCGGACGATACTCCAATGTCTTCAAGTCAAGGGCTAAGGTGATTCTACGGCCTTTTTCGTCTCTTTCCTTGGTCTTTTTGTAAAAACCTTGTCCTGACTTGTCACCATAGAATTTATTTTCTTCCAGGAATTTGGTGTACTCAGGGAATTCGAAGGCATTGGCCTGCTCGTCATGTGGGCAACGGGTACGGATAACTTCCACAACCTTTGCGGATGTATCATGTCCTACCAAATCGCCAAGACGGAAGACTCCTGTTCTTGGACGTCCGATAGGTGTACCTGTTAGCTTGTCTACTTCCTCAATCGTCAGGTCTAATTCAGCAGTAAGCTGTTGGATTTTTGCCATTGCGTAAACACCTACACGGTTGGCGATGAATGCTGGTGTATCCTTGCAAAGGACTGTCCTTTTACCCAAGTAGACGTCACCATAATTCATAAGGAAATCAACTACTTCCTTGCTTGTGTCAGGAGTAGGGATTACCTCGAATAACTTCAGATATCTTGGAGGATTGAAGAAATGTGTGCCGCAGAAGTTGGCCTTGAAATCGTCACTTCTTCCCTCTGCCATCAAATGGATGGGAATACTGGAGGTGTTGGAAGTAACCAATGCACCTGTTTTCCTGTGCTTCTCAACCTTTTCGAATACCTGCTTCTTGATATCCAACCTTTCGATTACTACCTCAATGACCCAATCAGCATCACTGATTTTCTCCATGTCATCATCAAAGTTCCCCACTTGGATTCTTTTAGCGAAATCCTTGTTGTACAGGGCTGCTGGTTTGGATTTTAAAAGGGCTTTCATGGCACCATTGACGATGCTGTTCCGTTTGGCTGGGATTTTCTTTTCCTCATCGGAGAGATTGAAAGGGACGATGTCCAACATCAATACATCCAATCCGATATTGGCAAAGTGGGCAGCAATTCCTGCACCCATTACCCCAGAACCCAAGACGGCTACTTTCTTAATTCTTCTGCTCATCTTATTACTGGATAAAGTTTTAGATTCCGCCTCTTTGACAGGCATTTCCATATAATTGACATTTAAATATTAAGCTTGAAGCTTACATGTGTGGTCTTGTTTATGACCAATATTCCACTGTATGATACTTCATGCTGAATTTGTATCTTTCTATTCTAACACTAGGTAGGAAGAATAGTTAGCGAAATTTCGCTAATTGGACAAAAATATAAATACTTTACCTAATAAGCAAAACAGATTTTGTCCATATTTGATTCATCCGTAAATTATTCTGAAAGGTGCGCACGATATTAATTCTGACTTCTGAAGGACTAAGATTGTGATTGTATTATGGAATTATAAAATTGGGGGTAATTTTGTGTACCTGAATTATAAACCGAAGAACAGCAAATTAACTACGATGAGGATGATGAAGCAGTATGGCGTTTGGTTTTTTTCCACATTTTTAGTCCTAATGTCTATTTCCCAGCTGAGTGCTTCCCACTTCATGGGAGGTGATATTACCTATGAGTGCCTAGGAGGAACAGAATACAAGGTGAGCCTTACGATTTATAGGGATTGTAACAGTGCCACTGCATTCCAGCAGTTTGCCGCATTGTCATTGTCGGGTGTGGATTGTCCGGGATTCCAAGTTTTCTCCTCTGTGGAGCTTCAACCTACTTACCCACGTATTATCACTCCATTGTGTGAGCAGGAAGTGGATTTATGTGAATCCCAGGATGGTACATATGGAGTTCAACAGTATTTGTATGAGGGGATTTACACTGTCCCGGAAGACTGTCAGGAAATCAGGGTTTCTTATTCTGATTGTTGTAGGAATACGGCCATATCAACACTTATCGAACCACAAACAGAAGATTTTTACATTGGAGGTATCATCAATACCTTGGATGCCAATTGTAACTCATCCCCCAAGTTCAATAATACGCCCACTCCTTTTTCTTGTGTAGGACAGGAGGTCAATTATAATCATGGTGTTACAGATGATGATGGTGATGATTTGGTGTTCAGTCTGGTCAATTGTTTTGACGGACCGAATGACGGTGTGGAATATTTGGCCCCTTATTCGGGAGTGAATCCCTTGGATGCTACGGATTTGAGTATTGATCCAGCGACTGGAGCCATTACGTTCATTCCCAATGCCCTACAGGTCGGAGTACTCTGCGTATTAGTGGAAGAATTCAGAAACGGAGTCAAAATAGGTGAAATTGTAAGGGATATCCAGTTCACCGTACTGAACTGCTCATCCAATACCATAGATGAGAATGTACTGCCCGTATTATCCGGAATAGATGGAGTGGCTGATATGAATGGGACTACCGGTGATTTTGAAATGGATGTCTGCTTGGGAATTCCATTATGTTTTGATATGAATGCCTTTGATGTGGATGGCCATAATCTGGAATTGAGTTGGAATCAAGGGATTCCTGACGGTAGTTTTTCCATTAATGGAAATGGTACAACCAATGCTGGTGCGGAATTCTGCTGGACACCTGTTTCGGCAGATATTGGCCTCAACTTTTTTACGGTTACCGTAATGGATGATGCCTGTGATATCCGTGGCGTGAATACCTATACCTTTACTTTGAATGTATCGGATGGTGGAGTGGACTACACCGTAAATACAAATGAGGTGAGTTGTAATGGAGGGAATGATGGTAGTGCTTCCCTAAATGTTACCACACCACTGGATAATCCTAGTTATGAATGGCCTACCATTCCCATACAGACTGGTACTTCTGCCACGAATCTTTCTGCGGGTACATACTTCGTTACACTTACGGATTCGAGTCTGGATTGCGATTTTGCCGTATTGGAGGTTGATGTCGGTGAAAGTGAGGCTTTGGATGCCAGTCTGGCTGGTGCCAGTGGTCAGGTGTCTTGCCAAGGTGGGAATGACGGAGTATTGGAAATCCAATTGGATGGTGGTTCCGGGCCTTTCACCTATAACTGGTCGAATGGACCTAGTAATGCCATGAATTCCGATTTGATGGCAGGAAACTATACCGTAACGGTAACGGACAATTTGGGATGTACCACAACGGCTTCCTTTGAAGTGACTCAACCGGATGCTCTGGTTCTGAATGCAACGACAAGTGATTATAACGGATTCGGCGTCAGCTGCACAGGAGGAGATGATGGTGAGATAGATTTGGAAGTTGCAGGTGGAACCATCCCTTATACCTATAACTGGTCGAATGGTGCGATAAGTGAAAACAATACGAATATCACAGCAGGAACCTACACGGTTACAGTAACGGATTTTAATGGTTGTTCCGATTCCCTCGTGGTAGGATTGAACCAACCGACTGTTCTACAGACTCAACTGAATAATATTCCCACAACCTGTTTTGAATCAAGCGATGGGAGCATTGTTATCGAGGGAATGAGTGGGGCCGTTCCTCCTTATAGTTGGTCACTGAATGGGGAGGATTATATCATGGTGGATACCTTTCCCATCATTATACCTAATCAAACCCGTGGTCAAAAGGAAATCTTCTTCTTGGATGCCGTAGGATGTATATATCCCAATCTGATAGAAGTGGCATCTCCCGATTCCCTGACTGTGGAAATTCTCCCGGATGATGTATTTTTGGATTTGGGTGATGAGGTGGATATTTCGTTCCTGACGAATTCTACGGATAGTTTTGATTTCGTATGGACGGCCACTTATGGTCTAGAATGTGATACTTGTGCATTTTTTACCCATCAACCCTTACAAACGACAGGATTTACATTGTCCCTGACAGAAAAGACAACAGGATGTCAGGCAACAGGAAATGCAATTATCAGGGTTGTTGAGGATGATTTTGTATTCGTCCCGAATATCTTTACACCCAATGACGACGGATTCAATGACAGATTGAGTGTTTATGTAAAAAAAGATGCTGTGACCAGAATTATTTCTTTCAGAGTATTCAATCGTTGGGGAGGACAGGTATATTCCGTATATGATAACTTTGATGTGAATGATATCAATGTGGGATGGGATGGAATCTTTGAGGGAAAACGTGCACCAAGTGGCGTATATGTATATGCTGTGGAAGTGGAATATATAAATGGGAAAATTGAGACTTTTTCAGGGGATGTGACTTTAGTTAGATAGAAGTGACATATTTGAAATTGGGGACTTCTGTTTAATTAAGAATTATGAAGCGACTTTTGCTAATTTTATTTTTGTTTTCTGCATGCGGAGGAAATACAACCACGCATACAGTTGTAAAGCCTGTGAACTTGGTTTCAGGTACTGCCGAAATGACTCAGACATTACAGGCATTATATGATAATGGAAACCCAAGGGATTATTATCATTGGAATAAGAAATTATCAAATTTTTATTTGAATCAAATTTCACAGGTTCCACCCCAACAACAAATGAATGCCTGGTTCCAATTCTGTTTGGAATTACTTAATGCCGGCGAACCAGAAACCTGTATCTTGGAAATAGAAAAATTTATTTCCGATAATAAATATAATTATGCCCAATTGGTAAAGGATGATACTTTACCCATCATGGAATTATTAGCATTGGCCCATCTTAGATTAGGGGAGGTAAGGAATTGCCAAGAAAATCATAATGAGCATTCTTGTATTCTCCCACTTAAGAAAGAGGGACAGCACACAGACAAGGCAGGTTCCGAAAAAGCAATCGAATTATATACGTTGATACTGGAAAAATATCCCAGGGATAAATTTAAGTGGCTGTTGAACGTGGCTTATATGACCCTGGGTGAACATCCCTCTAATGTGCCGCCTGCATATTTGATTCCTTATCCTAATCATGAAAATAAATTGAATTCATTTCCTGCTTTTAAGGAAGTGGCGATGCAATTGGGTGTAGCGGAAAATGGCTTGTCCGGAGGAGTCTGTTTGGATGATTTTAATAATGACGGACTCATAGATATATTCGCCACGGCTTATGGTATGTTGGATCAATGCAAATTATTCTTAAATACAGGGAAAGGATTCAGGGATGCCACTGAATCTGCCGGATTAATTGGGATTGTCAGTGGATTGAATTGCATCCATGCAGACTATGATAATGATGGGAATAAGGATATTTTTATACTTCGTGGAGGATGGCTTGGAAAGGGTGGTAACCACCCTAATTCACTCTTAAGAAATAATGGTGATGGAACATTTTCCGATGTGACGAAATCAGCCGGTTTATTATCATTCCATCCGACACAAACCGCAACTTGGGGCGATGTGAATAAGGATGGGTACTTGGACTTATTTATTGGTAATGAGTCTAGTATGCCTGATTTGGTGCATGCTTGTGAATTGTATGTCAATCAAAAAGACGGAACTTTCAAGGAAGCAGCAGTAGAGTATAATCTATCCGGCATAGTCGGATTCGTAAAGGGAGTAAGCTTCGGAGATTTCAATAATGATCATTGGCCTGATTTATATGTTTCGATGATGGGGCAAGAGAATTTATTATTCAAGAATGAAAAAGGAAAATTCACGGAAATAGGAAAAAAAGCCGGAGTGAATCTGCCGAAATTCAGTTTCCCTTGTTGGTTTTTTGATGTGAATAATGATGGGTTCAATGATATTTTTGTAAGTAGTTATGATACTAGGAATATTCGGAATTTAGCAGACGATTATGCCAAGGAAATCCAAGGAAAACCTGTCCGGTCGGATAAGTCTAAATTATTCATAAATAATGGGGACGAAACATTTTCTGAACAAAGTGTACCATTTAATTTGGATAAGAGTATGTACTCCATGGGATGTAATTTTGGGGATATAGATAATGATGGTTGGTTGGATTTTTATTTGGGTACCGGAGCACCCGACTTTAGTACCATTATTCCGAATAGGATGTTTAGGAATAATAATGGGAAATCATTTGAGGAGGTAACCGCGTCAGGAAGATTCGGACATATCCAGAAAGGACACGGAATCGGTTTTGCGGATTTTGATAATGATGGTGACCAGGATATATATGCAGTTATGGGGGGTGCATTCGAGGGGGATGAATTCACGAATGTTTATTTCGAAAATCCGATTGATGAGAATAATTGGATTGTATTCGAATTGGAGGGTATTCGTTCGAATAGGAATGGAATAGGGGCGAGGCTCAAATTGGAAATGGATAATGGTAGGGAAATTTATCATACCATAAATACAGGAGGAAGTTTCGGTGCCAATTCCTTACAAGCGGAAATAGGCCTCGGAAAAGGTGCGGTCATCAAAACCCTTTCGGTTGCCTGGCCCAACAGTGAAATGCAGGTATTCAATAATATTGATTCCAATAAAAAATATAGGATTGTTGAGGGTGATGCCGAATTAAAGGTCGTTCAGTATGAGCCGATTATTTTTGAGGGAAATGATGAGGGACACCACCACCATCATCACCATTGATATAAGTGATTTGGATTTATTTCACATATTTCCAAATCATATTCTCATCAAAAATGAAGGCTTGGGAATGATCCTTTTCTCCTTTTTTTAATTGTTGGATTAATCCTCTGAATGCTGTTTGCATAGCAGGTAAGGTCCATTTTCCAAAAAGGGTATGTCCTGCCTCATATCGCTGGAGCATGTATTCTTCAGGCGTAGTCACATAGCCCGAATATGCATTGGCATACGGTGAAAGTATAACTTGTCGGATACCCATATTTCCCATTTCATCCATAATGCTTTTCCTCAGTCTTTGGGCAGCAATGGTAGTGATTTCAGTTGGGATTCCAATAATGGCAATTTCTCCGATGGTGAATATTTGCAATGGTAATCTGGAAATAATCCAAGGTTTGTGAACGGCCTTGCGTTGCTTGACGGCATTCCTGATAAAGGCCAATGATTTTTCTATGACGCCGGGAATGGGAATCTGTGAAGCATTATCAAACCAGGCCAACTTCCCCTTGATACACTCGACCACCACATGCTTGGGTGATTGGGTGGAATATTTGAGATGAATATAATCCGCATATTCCTTGCTTCGTTCTTTGGCCCACTTGAGTTCATTGTTCTTATGGATATCCAATGCGGCTTTCAATAAGGCTCCGAATGGTTTGGCCATTCCCGGCCCTTCCACTGTACCCTCCAGAAAGGAAACCCCCAGACAAGGTTGTGAGGTTCTGCACCCTTTCTCTCCGTTCGTGAAATCCTCATCACAGATGATTTCCGAGAATTCCCTATACGTCTGGATGTAACGAATGTCATCATTCCCCATAAGGGACTTACGAGTCAGTGCATCAGAGATATTCCTTGCCTTTTGGTATTGCAAATCACCGGTGTAACGCGCACTTTCATAGTCATCCTTGAATTTACCCCGAGTCCATTGTTTTCGTTTGTCATAGACGAAGTTGGGCGTGATATCCCCACAGGCATCCTGTGCAAAAAGACAAATGGTTTGTTGCTGGTATTTTTCCTTATAATATTGTTCTAGGTAATCAGCTGCGTAACCCTTGTTATCCGAACAAATCTTGTATTTGTCATTAGAGATACTGGTACAATGTGTTCCGAACCAATTGATACTGCAAATAATGCGACCTGCTGCATTTTCGAAGTGCATGAGTTTCATTTCACGATCCGCAGCCAAATGCCATGCTTCCTTTTTCAGTTTTTGCTTGACTTCAGGATTTCGGTTGTATGCATCGAGTGATCGATTAAAGGCCACTTCTTCCTGCTCCTTGAAAACATCCGTTCCGAATTTGAGTTGTGCATCCTCCATGTCCAATGCCGCCAATACGATGGATTGGGTAATACCATCCCGATAATGCTCATATACATCCTGTCTGAATCCCGGAGTGGGAACATTGTAAAAGAAGTGTTGGGTGTAACCTCCGCCGGCACTATGGGTGTGTTGTGCCGTAATCATTACGTTGGCATCCTCGAAACCAAGGTGGGCATATTCCTGTCTGAGTTTTTCTATGATACCATGTTTGAGATAGATACTGCACATGCCCAGTTCCACATTCACAAAAGCAATCCTAGTTCCTTGGTTGGATATGACCACCGCCCTGGAGTAAAGCTGGGTTTCAATATCCTTCATCTTATGGAACGGACGGCCATAACCGTGCATGCCGAGGTTCTTTCTGAAATAGGTGATATCGGTTTTGGCTGCTCCGACCTTATAACTCATTCGGATACGTTTTTTGTTTGTCCGCACAATGTACGCCTAATCCATCAAATCATGTTGTTGAACACAATTTTGACGCCATTTGGTATGTTTGGATGTGGTGTTTTAGGGTCGTATCTGTTCAGTGAGCCAGGTTCTTTCGGCAATGCGGGATTCATTATTGATATCTACTATCAATTGGTTCCTGTCATCTTTATCCATGACTTCCAATTGGAGCAGTTTCTTGGCATACTTGACGAAGTTGAGGTAGTTGTTCTTATTCGGTCCAATGTCCTTTTTCCTGTAAATCTGCGTTTTCAGATTATCGAGATAATTTGAGAATATGTCCCAATCCTGCGTTTCATAAAAAATCTTAATCATGATGGTCTTGGCGGAGATTTGGGTATGGAAATCACTGTATTCAATCATTTGTAATAGCATCAGTGCATCCTTGTATGCTCTTTGGTGGTATGCCAATCTGGCCTTGTTGAAACTGTAGGCACTTTCCTGGTATTTGGCTTCCAGTTTATTGATGTAAGCATCCACGAATACCTCCGCAAAATCCAACTTGTCAGCTGCAATACAAACGGTCATGAAATTCCTGTAGGTGAACCTGGAAAGATAACCATCAATATAAAGATATCCACCCTCCAGACATTCCTTGTACAGGTTATATTCCTCTTGGAGATAGGCCGTGTTGCCTGCATTATATTGCCTGATACAAAAGTTGAGAGCCAATAGATAAAGCGACCTCAGTTGGTCTTCCGGAAAGAGGGATTTATGTTTTTCCAGTTCCGTTCTGAATTTCTCGAACCATCCCGATTCCGGATCTTTCCTCAAGGCTTGGTAACAATGATAATAGATGGAAATGACAGGGATGTCATAATGTTTTTCCGTTTCGACAATACTGAGGATTTCCTCAATTAGGGCTTGTTTGTATTCTATCTTGTAAATGGTCTGATGACTGATAACATAACAGGCTTGTTCCAGTTTTCGGGCATAATAGGCAATGTCTATATAATCACCTACTTCCTGAAGATGTACATCGCCCTGCCTCCGTTTCATCGAGGTATGATAATACCTTTCCCATTCTATCTTATACTGGTATTCGTAGAAGTCGGCATTCTGGATTTTCTTCTTCTCATGATCCTTGGATACCTTGTTGATTTGCCGTTCAAAATGTTTGGATAGGTTCATCTTACGATAAATGGTAGCCAATCTGATATCCGAGGTCGCTTCTTGTTCATAGGATTGGTGAACCAGATATTGTTCGATGTTTTTCTGGAGAAAAGTCATGACCAACCGAATCTTACCGTCATCGTAAGCTGTTTTGGGATATAGTTTTTTGTAGGCTTCTTCCTTGGCAATGACCGTCTTACCTTGTTTCTTGATCTTAATGAGTATGTCAAATAGCTCTATTACATCTTCCCTGTGATTATAGAAGGGAGAACGGATCCATTTCTTGATTTCTCTGATTTGTTTATCAGATAATTTAAGAACCAACTGTAATAGTAGGCTGTTTTTCATCCTTAATTCTTAACGAAAGAAAGTATTAATCTTTTGTTATTCAGTTAATTGTGCTCTTTTTTGAGCATTAATTATAAACAAATTTACTAAAATGTATTTGGCTTCGCTTATATATGTGTCCATATTTGGATAGAAATCAAGACAAAATGAAAAGAAACTTACACATTCCGAGTGTTGTGAATGGTTTTCCAATGAAGACTGAATTTTCGTTTTGCACATTGGGTTCCGCTATGAAATTTCCACTCATTCATAAGATAAATCTCACTTATTCCTCGTTAGAAATCAGGGATTAGATGAAATCAGGTTAGTTGTATCATGGATTCAGGATTGGATTCATTCGATATACAACCCATTAGGAAAGAGGTGGTCTTTGGTTAAAGTGACAAATAGTTGTCACACCATACCAATCAGAAAGCGACATCTGATGATAAAATTGATTAACTTAGAAGGGACGTTGGTATGTAGGGATAAGCATTGAAAAACCGAATCACATGAAAAGATTGCTCTACACATTTTGGATGATATTGGCTTTTTACTCCTTGGAAGCCCAGGGTTGGTATAAGTTCTATGACCAATATCCATCCTCTATCGCCAATGTGATTACCCAACTCCCGGACGAATCCTACGTCGTGGCTGGAGTCATCGATCCCTTTGCCGCTGACCAGTTGTTTCTTGCCAAGGTGGAGGTAAATGGTGATGTTAACCAAATCAAGATGGACTATGATTTGCGCATGGTGCATCTGAGTACTTTCCTCCATACCGATGATGGCGGATTGGTCTTGCTGGGAGCAGTCATGAATCCTACTTCTGATTTGGTCGTAATCAAGTTTGACGCAAACCTCAATCTGGAATGGAAAACAATTCTTCCCTCATTGGGTAGCCAGGAAATACCTAATCAAATGGCCATTGATAATGATGGCAATTACCTGATACATGGCATCTGGCAAAAATCCGGCGGGATTTCCCCCATTTTGGCGAGGGTGGACACCCAGGGTTCTGTTCTCTGGCACAGTTCAGGAGTAGACGTAAGAACCTCATCCAGTGTATCATTCAATGAGGATGGTAATATCATATCCACAGGGATGACCTTGTCCAATCCATCCAAGGTATATGTAAGTGTGCACGATATCCATTCAGGGAATGATATCGATGTATGGATTTATGATTCCAGCCCTTTTGAAAAGGAAGAAGGCTATGAGATTATTCCGAGTAGCAATGGACATATGTTCCTGGTTTCAAGATATACCTTGTATGATGAGAATTTCGATAAGATTCTGGATGCTAGGATTCGTATCCGTGAGATAGGAGCCAATGGAAGTATCATCCAACAAGTGGATCAATCCAGGGATATGTTGCCTGAAGAATATGTAAGGGCATATCGTTTGGATGACGGTACTTTTACCTATTGTTTCAGGTCCCATGAAAACGATAATAGATACTATATCCAATTGGTTCATCTGGCCAGCGATTTGAGTACTGAACTATGGTCGAGGGAATACATGGATATCTCTCCAGAAATCGAATTGGCCCATGATTTTATCCGTACTCGGGATGGTGGTTATATGGTTTCCGGTGCGATTGCCGAGGGAGGATACATTCCACTCTTATTGAAGGTGGATGCCAATGGCATTGCCTTTACCAATGATATCAGTGGTTATGTCTTCCATGATGATGGTAATTGTAACTATGATTCTGGAGAATCCACCCTTTCGGATTGGATGGTGGAAATCAAGAAAGGAAACGAAGTCTATTATCGCATGTCGGACGATAATGGATATTATTCCATTGCTGTGGATACAGGGGATTATACCATTCGGACAATTCCTCCTTCTGATGTTTGGTCTGCATGTGAACCCATAGTGGTTTCATTTGATGATTTTTTCCAACAGGAAACCGCAAATGTAGGAGCAGAACCCGAATTCGACTGTCCAGTTCTTTCTGTGGATATCAGTATTGGATCATTGAGAAGATGCTATGACCGTACATACACCGTTGATTATTGTAACCTAGGTACAGTCAATGCCACTGATGCCTACATTGAAGTGGAAATTGATTCCCAATTGGTCATCGTGGGTACTACACATCCCATCGCCCAACAGGACGGGAACTGGCTCAGATTCAATGTTGGGGATTTGGCTTACAATGAATGTGGTTCATTCAATATCACGGTCTATACACCTTGTGAAGTGACCTTGGGTGACATCCATTGCAGTACGGCCCATATCTTTCCTGATGATGTTTGCAGTGATGTATCCGAATGGACCGGAGCCACTGTAAAGGTAGTGGGTGAATGTGTTGATGATAATTTCGTCCATTTCGAAATCAAGAATGTCGGAGATGGTGATATGGGAACGGCATTGCCTTTCAATGTCATAGAGGACGATATGATTCTGATGACGGGCACCTATGATTTGAATGCGGGTGAGACCATGCCTGTCACTGTACCGGCGACAGGAGGTGTGTATCGTCTGGAAGCACAGCAAGTACCGGATTATCCGATGAATTCCACGCCTAGTGTAGTGGTGCCGGGTTGTGGTGGTTTCTTCGATAGTGATTATATGAATTGGTATCCACTGGATGATGATGAATTGTTCTACGATGTGAGTTGTATGGAGAATGTGGATAGTTATGATCCTAACGACAAGCAAGCGGAACCTGTCGGTTATGATACGCCCCATTATATTTATCCGAATACGGATCTGGAGTATCAGATACAATTCCAGAATACCGGTACGGATACGGCCTATCATGTTATTCTGATAGATAGTTTGTCACCGATGCTGGATGTATCCACATTCAGGGAGGGAACCAGTAGCTTCCCATATACACTGGATATCATCCAAGGGAATGGAGTGAATATTCTGAGGTTCGAATTCAAGAATATCAACCTTACTCCATTCATGTATGATGAAGCGAATTCCACTGGTTTTGTGAAGTTCAATATTGCACAGCAAAAGGATTTGCCGAATGGTTCACTCATAGAAAACGAAGCATCCATTTATTTTGATTTCAATGAGAGAATCCTGACAAACAGGACTTATCATACGGTACATGATGATTTCATGCCTATTGATCTCATATTGGAAGGGAACCAGCATAATGGTGTTGAGGAAGAACATATTCTCAATGTGGAAGTCACTCCTAATCCTTTCATAGATAAGGCATTGGTAACCATCCACGATTTGGCAGATGGCGAAACAGCAACTATCAGACTCTACAGTGCTGATGGTAAGCTCATGCGAATCGGTACTTTCAATAGTAACTTCTTCTGGTTGGAACGAGGTATACTGTCGAAAGGGGTATATTTCTACAGTGTCATTGTAAGCAGTGGTAGAGAATACCACGATAAGATTATCATTCGATAACCCAAAGCATATATTCCCAAGAAAATACACACAAAAGGTTGGGTGGTCCTGATTGGTTCAATCAGGATGCCCAATATTAGAAATCAAGAAATCTTCATACTTAAGGATAGCTCTTTCCCAAGAAGTTGGGGAGAGCTATTTGTTAATGAATAGGGTAGGGTTATTCAATGGTTTCCCTTACATCATCAAGGGATTCTACGCATAATAAGATGGAGGCTGAATAATCTGTTGTCGATTCTACATCCTCCTCTAATTCCTTATAATACTGGATGATTTCGGGATTGTAAATGGAAAGTTCATCCAGTACGACATAGAGTAGGAAGACCTGGTTTTTTTTGTCTGTGTAGATGTAACTTTTTTCATTATTGCCGAATAATCCGTTGGTCATTAATGCATTACCGATATCATCTGCTTCATCATCTGTTACATTATTGGTGTAATGGATTTCATGTTGGACATTTCCGAAAGTCCTTATGTTACTCATTTGATTGATAGGATCATTGGCAACAAGGAATCCGATGATGATGAGCATATAAATGATGAGTCCTAGTATGGAAAGTAGGATGACCCTTGCCCATCCATGAAGTTGGCCTCCGTTTTCGATATGTGCTTGTATATCCTTTCCGTACCAGTTTTTATGGAGTTGATAGTAGGCTATTGTATATGTTACGGGAATAACGTATCCCGGGATTTTTTCTACCGCAGGTACATATGCCACCAAAAAGACGATAAGCCCCGAAAAAATAATGGTAGCAGTCCAAAGACCTAGGTTCTTTTCCGGCTTCCTAAGAGTTGTGGCTGTTTGGGTCATGAAGAAACAGGAGACCAAGGGCCCTCCGATGAAAGCACCTGCTGCAACAGCTGTATCAGAGTACACCTTATGGCTGTGTTCCTTGATTTCCTGGTCTATGATTTGGGTCATGATATGGTTGTTTTGAATTTTGAAGCAATCCGTGCTGCCATTGAGAAACAAGCTTGTAATAGATATCCCCCTGTTGGTGCATCCCAATCCAACATCTCTCCCATGAGATGGTATTCAGGGCATTTTTTCAAGGAGAAATCCGGATTCAGTTCATCCATGTCTATACCTCCTACTGTAGAAATGGCTTCTTCGATGGGTCTCAGGGATGAAACGGGAATCCTTAGATTTTTCAGGGATTTCACAAATGAATCCGTCTGAAGATAAGTTGCCTTGTCCGTCCATTGTTTGACAAGTGCCAGAGCGCATTTGTCAAGATTGAGAATGTATGCATAATGCTTACTTTTAATGGACTTTCCCTTGATTTTTTTCTCTAATTCTTCAATTGAATTATGCGGTTTCAAATCAAGTCCTATCTCAGGTTTGTGGCCCGCTTGGATTTGCTCCCTGACTAATGAGGATATAGGGTAGACAGCATTGCCCTCTAGTCCGTATTCGGTGATGAGGGCTTCTCCCTTGATATATTTTCCATTACATGAAATGGCAATGTTCTTCAGTGGCTTGCCTTCATATTCTTGTACGAATGCCTCATTCCATTCGATATTCAGTCCGCAATTAGAAGCCCCGAATGGTTGTGATCGGATACCGATGGATTCGAATGCCTTCAGCCATGAGCCATCCGAACCTGTTTTTGACCAAGAGGCTCCTCCCATTGAGAATACATAATAATCAGCATGAAGGGTTGTTTTTTCTTCCTGATGAAGAATGATAGGTCGCATTTGTTCATCAAAACCTGAGAATGAATGATGATGATGGAATTGCACACCTTTTTCCATACAGCGATCCTTGATGGCTTTGAGGACTTCAGCTGGTTTGATGCCTGTAATGGGGAAAATTCTGCCACTACTTCCAACATAGGTATCCACTCCCAAATCCTTAAGCCAATCTCTGGTGGATAAGGTGTCAAAAGCCTGCAAGGCACGTTTTAGGATAGGATGGGGAGTATAATAATTTGGTAAATGTTCCTTGGTCTGTTCGTGTGATAGATTGAAACCTCCCTTTCCTGCAACTAGGAATTTCCGTCCCGCTATTTTTTCCTTTTCAAAAATATGGATATCCATACCCTGAGGTAGCATGGAAGCCAATGCCAGTCCTGCAGAACCTCCTCCGATAATTGCTATGGTAATAGGTTTCATATATCCACAAAAGTAACATTATACGATTAAATTAATTCAAGTATCCATCCAGTTCCCAATGAATAGATAATGGTGTTTCGCAACGAGTCTAACATACTGGAAGAATGAAATTCAATGATAGGGAACAGTGGGGGTATCCGTTGATAAACGGATGATTTTTCCATTTGGACACTCACTTTTTGAGATTTTTTACTCTATCCATATGAAGACAACTTTAATTTTTTCAAAGTCAGTGGAAATGGGATGTGAAAAGGTAACATGCACCAAGTAACGGACTTAGCCGAAAGTTTATACCACTTAACTGAAATCGTGTATTGTTGGGTACGACATCGAATTCATTCTGACTAGATTTTATTCATTAACTTGGTTCTCAATGAACAAAGAGAGCCGGAAAATATTATTCCATGAAAACACTAAAATTTGTTTATGCTATATTGTTTATAGCTCCTTTGTTATTCGGTACATACTCTTTTACCACGCTTTCCAATGAGGTTGAGGAGGATTTTGCAACGCCAGAGTTGGCAAGTGATTGCGAGAAAGCATTAGGAAAGATTGCGGTTCGTAATAATATGTTGGTTTTTGAGGATAACGACCATTTCACTTCTACTTTCGAGTGTCTGGATCAGGCCGTATCCGATCACAATGATGCTTTTGATGCGAAGTATGGTACTAAACTTTCAGAAGAAGAATACGAACGTATTGAAAAAGAAATTTCTTTTTCGGAAGAACAGCCTCTCATTGATTTTGAAAAAGGGAAATCAGGTTTTTCATCATTGCGAAGGGATTTGTACAATAAGGAAACCAAGTGGCTGGATGCTGAGAAATTAGACTGGGACAATGACCCTAACGACCATCAAATCATCAGTGAAACCCTGAGAACCCTTATCAATTCCGATTGTAAGGTTATCATCGGAGGAAAAGTACACAATCTATGTGATGAGGTAGAAGCCGTTTCTTCCTTGGAGGAAAGAGTCGAAATCAAAAAGGAAGATACCAGTCCGCACCATAGGAATATCATAGATGAAAAAATCTCTGCAGGGATTTGTCCTAACTCGGATTGTTGTTTGTTTGGCTATGAGTCGGAGGATTTTGAATATAATAATGGATCAAAAAGATTCAGCATATATGCTGGTGTAACCTTTTTCACTTTTGGTAGTATTGCTACTGCAAGAGTTAGGTCCTATAAAAAGAGAAACGGTAATTGGCGTAGGCATAAGACCAGACTTTATGTGCAAATATTAGGTAAGGAAACCTATAGTGGTACTTGTAAGTTCGTATCGAACTTCGGAAAGGATAAAGGCCCAAAAAATAGAAGAAGTTTATCTACTTCTCACTGGGATTGGGGAAGTGCGATTTGGTTCAAGGATGAGGAAGTAGGAGGTTTTTGCACTGTTGGTAGCAGTCAATTGCCGGGTAATGTGCTGATTAATCTTTAAATTTTAGATAAAGGGGAGAGTATGTATTATATTCTCCCCACTAAAAAATAATTCATGAAAAATCTATCATGTATAATCTCATTGCTGATATTTTCATTGTTTAGTGCTACAACCATAGCCCAAGAAAATCCAAAAGGAAAGTATTTTAAGATTACAACTTTTCAATTTCTTTCCGCCAAGCAAAAAATTGAAGCTGATTTACCTATCGGAATAGAATTTTGGTCCAAACCATCCTATGGATTTGATGTAGGATTAGAGTATGGTAGAGTTTGGGGAAAACTGGGTTATCATTTTTCATTCAATATTGGTGTGGCTCCTTATGATAGGAAAATGAATCTTGATAAGGATGCTATTGCAGGAGATTGGTCAACAAGTTACCGTACACTAAATTATGCGCCTAAATATGTTAATCTGATTGTAGCACCCAAAATAAAAATTATCGAAAAAGCAAATAAATTATCTCTATATGGTGCCATCGGTTTATCAACTACTTATTTCGTTGAGCAGCATCCCAGTGGGGAGGGAATCACGTTTATAGATGATTCAAATAATTATATCAAAATTTATGATTCAGCCGCCTACATCAATGAAAAGGGGCAGTTTTTCTTTGCTGCAGCGTTGGATTTATCCCTCCATTATTGGTTTTCTGAAAAATTCTTTTTTTCAGCTGGACTAAGATCCAACATAGCATTCAGGGATTTTCTAAGGGGCGAGTTTACTTTTTATACACCTGATGGGCAGGTAGAAGGTACGTTTACCAAAAGACACCAGCACTTTGGTCTGGTTCTGGGGATTGGGAAATCTTTCTGATGAATCACTCTGATTCCATATTCTCTACTTCGTCTCTTTGGTATGTACGAAAGGTAGACCCGAAGGAATGAATTAACGTCGTATCCCCTCAACAAGATAATTCCATTGTAACCATTTTATTCTCTTTGCGTAACATATGGGGTAAACAACCACAAGGTTGTAGCAGTCGTGCCACCTGATAATGGCAATTCGTTGGGGAATGACTGTCGGATAATTTGGGGATTGTAGGAATGTTTTCAGATTATTCTAGTATTAAACATTGAGAGAAAGCATGAAGCTAAGGGCATTGTACCACAAGTTAGAGGCGCTCGGGATAACTAATCATATTCCTGAGGAAGAAGCCCGTTTAATCAGGATATATAACAGACTTTCCCTGATATCCTTATGTCTGGTTTTTCCTTTCCCTTTGCTGTTATTTTATCACAACCTGAAATACGCCCTCTACCTTTATTTCTGCGCCATGATTTCCTTATTGGTGCCATTCATCATTAATTCATTGGGGTATTCGAGACTTTCCAGAGCCATAGGTATAATAATGACACTGTTTGTCTTTCTTACAGGTAATGTTGTCTATGGGCATGATTCGGGCTTGAGTTATGGAGCGTTGGCTGTCATGCCTTTGCCCATTTTATACTTCAGGGAAACCACGAATAGAATAGGGATGTTTGTCATCATGTCCCTCATGATGGTCGTTGCTTTCCTGATAACAGTCCAATATCCTGCTTGGATTACCAGCCCTAACGACTTCATATTATTGCGTGGCTTCCTGTTCTTTACCTGTACGGTTTTGATTATTTCCTACTTTCATAGTTCTGATATGATTAATAGGGAATATGAGCAGAGAAATAAGGAATTAGTAGATTCCCTGATGGTGAAGAATAAGGATTTGAAACGATTTTCCTATTCCGTTTCACACGATTTGAAAGAACCATTACGGACCATTAGCTCATTCACACAACTACTCAAAAAGGACTTGGGAGATAAGTTCACTGAAAATTCCAAGGATTATTATGAATACATCGTATTGGGTGCCAGACAGATGAATACACTGTTGGATGATGTACTGCATTATTCTAAACTGGATAATCATGAGGTAGAATTGGAGTTTGTCAATCTGAATGTGGTCATCAGTAGGGTATTGAACCAGCTTACCCACCAACTCAAGGGCATAGAAGCCGAGATCGAAGTGGATGAAATGCCTCTGGTGTATGGTACGGAAGTACTAATGGTACAGTTGTTCCAGAATCTAATCAGTAATGCCATCAAGTTCAGAAAGGATGGTGAACCATTCAGGATGAAGATTTGGAGCAAGAGTAGTTCAAGTCATATCAATGTTTATATCAGGGATCATGGTATCGGTATTGATGAGGTTTATCAGGAAAAGATATTTGATATTTTCAAACGACTCCATCCACGCTACAAGTATGAGGGAAGTGGTATAGGATTGGCTACCTGCCAACGCATCATGGAAAAGATCGGAGGTCATATCGCAGTCCAATCCCAATTGGGAGAGGGCTCAACATTCATCGTGTCCTTTCCTACTTCCAAGGAGAACAGACAGAAATTGCAAGCTGTAGAGGCTAGTATTTTTTCAAAGAATTAATTCATCCCTTTCTCCATAGGGATATCACAGATTTTCATTCCCATAAAAGTTTTTCAAAGCGAAATGCTTAGTAAGCAGCAAGTGCCTGATATCACGAATGGTTTGATGTCATTGATTGTCAGTGACTTTTGTTGTTTTTATCGAAATATGTAATGTGTAAATAGCTATTTATTAAGTAAATATGTATTGTTATTATTAGTATCTGTGGCATGGTGTTTGAATTGGCTTTCATGTGCTATTGTTCTCCGAATTATTTTTTTATCCAGTAGAAATTCATTGTTCATGAATAAGTCTCTTACACTATTTATTACTATTACGATGTTATTGGTCGCAATCGGTGGTCAAGCACAGATTAAGATAGCAGAAGCAGATACAATGCTAGTCAACCCTGCTCCTCACCCCTCAGCAGTAATGGAAGCTTCGGCTCAGGATAAAGGGGTCCTACTGCCTCGGATGACCACCCTGGATAGGGATGGTATTGCAAATCCAGCTACGGGTTTGGTTATTTACAACCTTGATGATGCATGCTTGAATTGGTATGATGGTACACAATGGAACAATGTGTGTGATGTGGATGAGCCCCGTGAATGGGCAGATGCTTCCTTGAATTCGACAGGTTATAATGGTTTTCCAAGTACTATCGAATATGTGGCAGCAGCACAAGCCTTGGACAATAGCGAATCAGTAGTCGTAACGGATGATGGAAAAATGATTGTAGGTGATTTATCCGTATTCAACCTCATTTATGGAAACAGAGGAGAAACCAATTATAATTTGAATTCCTATGATATAGCTGTTATTGAAAGTGAATTGGGGCATTCCGCTAAGATTGCCGCAAGAATTAATTCTGAGGCAGGTGATGCTTATTCAAGTATGGCTGTCCAGACAGATTCACAAACCTTATCGGTATTGGCCCATACGAATACAAGGATGCAGAATAGATTCGGAACACCGATGGCTGGTTCTGTAGAAATCATGCATTTTGGAGAAACCAGCAACGAGGATACCACTTTCCTCAAAATAGGAACCCTAAGGGAAGACCATTTGGTGTTCGGAACCAAGAACAAGGAAAGATTCAGGATTACCGTAGATGGTGATATGGGAGTAGGGACTACAACACCTACCGAACGCTTCGAAGTTTCCGGTGGAAACATCAAAACCAGTGGAAGTTTCATTTCTGGTACTATGAACTATCCGGATTATGTTTTCGAAGCCTATGAATCGGGTACCAGTCCAATAAATAAGGAGTACACATTCAAGTCATTGGAGGAGGTAGAGGCATTCATTGCAATGAATAACCACCTTCCTGGTGTTACATCCATTAAGGAATTGGAAAAAACCAAGGATGGATACATTGTGAACATGTCTACACTATCCATCCAAACCTTGGAAAAGGTAGAGGAATTGTATCTGCATACCATTGCCCAAAAGAAAGAAATTGAAGCACTAAAGGCTGAGAACGAGGCCATGAAAGCTCGCTTGGATCAGTTGGAATCCCTCATCAAAGGATTACAGGAAGATAAATAATCAAAATAGGACTCAGATGCATTCTGGGTCCTATCCCCCTTTTCCCCTTTACTATTACTGAATAAATCTTTGGGATATCATCATATCCCATCACACTACAATACTCATATCTATGAAAACGATAGTTTCATATATACTTGGATTGCTGATGATTATAGGTCTGCCTTGTGCCAGTCAGGCACAGGGGGATGTTCATATTACAGGAGGCAAGTCCATCGTTTCGGAGGCTGTTCATGATAATTGGTATATCGGAGAAAATGCTGTTCTGGTTATCCTCGGAGACTTGTATTTCTATGGGAGGCGTTTCGTGATTGACCCGAGTGCTACCATTCTGGGACCCGGAACCATTCATTTCATGAATCCCCAAACAGGTGTGTTGGGTACGAATATTACCCAACAATTCGATGGTGGTAACAATACCATAGGAGCCAGGGTCAGAATCAATAATCCGAATAATATCGTACTTGGGGATTACCCGATTCCGGGAAAGGCATTGGATGATTTATGTCATGCTCATTTTGGGAATGAATTCATCTTCGGTGTGGATGACGGCCACATGTTTGTGGATAATCACAGGGTATTGTTCAGGGCTGCGGCATCTGCCAGGCCGACAGGATATGATGAGAATAGATATTTCATCACAACAGGAGTTGGTGTGGTCGCTAAGGAGGACCTCACAGGAACCTTTGTTTTTCCTATTGGTGTATCAGAGGATAATGTAGGAAATACGGATTATACCCCTGCCGCCCTAACCAATACGGGCGATGCGGATGTTTTTGATGTCAGCGTTTTTGACAATGTTTATTATGATGGTTTTTCAGGCACACAAATCAATGAGAATACAGTCAGCAAGACATGGGTCGTTTTTGAAGGTACACCCGGCGGTTCGAATGTCACTATGGATTTACAACACAACAGACTTACAGAGGGAGGAGGATTCGATAACACCCAGTCGTACATTGCAAGGTATGTAGGAATAGAGGACAATACTGTCGGTGGTGATTTATCCGCTTCCAAATGGGATTTCGTAGGCGTTCCGAATTGTTCATCAGGTACCACTATGGGGACATTGACGGACGGTGTACCCATGAATGATGCTTCTATACTGAGCCGTTCAGGATTGGATGATTTTGCCAATTATTTCCTTTATACCAAGGCCCTTTGCCGTTTCAATGCCTTACCAGTTGAATTAACCAGTTTTTCAGCCATTGAGGTAGGGTGTGAGGTTGTTCTGAACTGGACGACTGCTTCAGAGGAAAACAATGAGATGTTTGTCATCGAAAAGAGTTTGGATGGAATCCACTTTGATGCAATCGGTGTCATCCAGGGAAATGGTACGACCAACGAATTGAGTACCTATCAGTTCTTGGATGAGGAACCCCGACCATTGAATTATTATCGTTTGCAACAAGTCGATTTTGATGGCTCAATGGATTATTCCGAAGTGATCACCGTTGAATCAGATTGTCATTTTAATGGTGCGAGTCATGTTGCTGAAATTTATCCCAATCCTATTCAGAATGTATTGAATCTGAATTTGGTTTCACAGGATAAGACAGGGGAAGTCAAGATAATTTTGACGGATAATCTGGGAAGAATCATTTATGATGAAATCTTGGATCATGATGGTTATACATTCCATGCATTCGATTTGTCACAATATCCTCCCGGAATGTATTACTTGCATGTGAATGGCGCAGGATGGAAAGATGAGTCATTCAAGGTCGTCAAAACAGATGAGTTCTAATAGTTATTATTGCGAACTGTTGCTTGTAGGTAGAAAATCAAGGCCTATGTTTAATAGGCCAATTTTCAAACCCATGAATTAATTCGTAATATTTCTAATACCTGGGCAGCTCTATATTCTAATCATATTAGTACAGGCCCATAATGGTGAATAATCATTATGGGCCTTTTTCATGTGCTGATTTCAGTATGGTTTGTAGAATATTCAGGATTGTAAGGAATTGTCATTTGGTATTATACGCTTTGTAGGTGAGCTTTATAACTGTTTGATATATAGTTGTTTGTGATAATGTTTTTTGACTTAAATATTAATAAGAGCTTTCACCTTTTTTTGAAATATTGAATCGTGGTTCCCAACTTACGCCCAGATGAATTGAGAAACAGTCTGGAATTATGTGTTTCATTCTACCCACTTCACCTCAACCCAATTACTTAAGGACATAGACGATTCCATTCACTTACAAACAGGTATTAGATGAATAAGCCATTCTATTTTTCCCTTGTATTCACATTAGGGATACTTCTCATCGCATCCGTATCCAAGGCGCAGCAGGTACATGTGGAAATGCAGGTAGAACAATCCGTAGAACATCAGAATGATGTCAAGGAAGCCATTATTGGAATCGTAGGGAATGATGAATCAAAAATAGCCAAGGCCCTAAGGAAAATCGAAACCCTGAAACAGCAGGGCTTCAAGGTCATTACTCGCCAAAAATTCGATAGGTATGTCCATAGGATAGAGGATAAGATGGGGCAGACCTCCAATCTGGATACAAGAAAGGAGATGGCCCTGGAACTCGAACGATTCAAGGCATCGGTCCTGATTCTGGAGGAGCACATTCATTAAACCCAAAACTAAATTAGAATGAGAATTATCATCATCATATGCATAGGATTATGGGCCGGAATGCTTCAGGCACAAACCATCCTCATGCCAACGTCCAGTGGTTCAAGTAGCCAGACGATTACTTGTGGAAGTACCTATAATTTTTATGATTCAGGTGGCAGTACTGGTGACTATGCCAATAATGAGGGACAGCACGAATTGACTTTATGTCCATCAGATGGAACAATGGCTGTGGAAATCAATATCACTTCGGGTTCTTATTGGTCCAGTGATAATCTAGGCGTATTCAGTGGTACGAATACTTCTACCCCCATAAATGGGGATATCGGTGATTTCGAACTTCCAATTATCCTTAAGTCACAGGATGCTTCAGGTTGTTTGACCGTCTTATGGGAAAGCAATGGTAGTCTGACGGATACGGGGTGGGAAGCGACCATCACCTGCTCCACAAATATTTGTGGTGCAACAGATGCACCTGAGGATTATTGTGATAATGCCCCATTGGTTGATTTGGCACAGGCCTTTATAGGTTCTACGGATTGTAGTTATACCGAGAGTGATGCCTCAGGTGACGGCTTGGATCCTACGGGAGATCAAGACCCTGTTTGTGGCGGTGTCTCATTGGATAATACCTCATGGTTGTCATTCATTGCTGCGGCAACGGACGTAACGCTGGATTGGGAAATTTCAGGGGGTACAAGTTGTACTGGAGCAGCAGGGAGTACAGGGATTCAGCTGGGTGTTTTTGAGGGGAATTGTGGCTCGCTGACTTTCGTGGGAGGTGCAGGCAATTGCTTGAATCCCTCCGGAGGAATCGGTTCGATGGGACAATTCATAATGTCTAGTCTTACCATCGGAAGTGAGTATTATCTGATGATAGATGGATATGCAGGTGATTTGTGTGATTACAATATTACCCCGGTTGCTGGGGTAGCCATCAACCCGGATAACGATGACTGTGCGGATGCCACTACGCTGACTTGTGGTGGAGCTGCTGCAACAGGCGATATCCTGCTAGCCGGAAATACTGACGCACCCAACGCTTGTCCCTCGGGAGGAGGCGAACAGGATGGAGTCTGGTTTACATTCACAGGTGATGGTGGGGATTATACGCTTGTTACCACAGGTTCGAATTTTGAGACAGACCTGAACGTGTATTATTCAACGGATGCGAATCCAGCCAACTATTGTAATACACTGGTTTGTGAAACATCCTATACAGGTTCGGCAACAGAAGCAACAGTAACATTCACAACAGTTAATGGTAGGGTATATTATGCCTATCTGGATGGTAAATCCGGTGCAGAGGGTTCTTATTCCATTGCCTTGACTTGTACGGTAGCTCCATCATGTGATGCGGATGCCGGAACATGGAATTAATTGAATATGCGAATATTCATACTAGTCATAACAATCTTGATTTGCTTTTCACATTCGGGCAAAGCCCAGTGTGATTTTTATGGAGCTATTACAGGGCTCTCAGTATCAGGGGCTACTGCCGGGGATAATACACAGGAATATGTATTGGTTTCGGTATACACAGGCAATATTCTGTCCGTTGGCAGTACCCCTGATTTTAGTGCATTGTCTCCGGGCGATTATCAAGTTTATGCCATTAATTATGAGGGGCTACGACCCTCCGAAGTCACCGTCGGACAACCTTGGTCCGGTACTGGTGCCATCTCCACATGTTTTGATGCTTCTGCTCCATATAATGCTACGGTTTGCAATACCAATACACCTTGTGAATTCATCAATGATATTACGGGACTTTCTGTATCAGGGGCTACTGCTGGGGATAATACCCAAGAGTATGTATTGGTTTCAGGAGAAACGGGCAACATCCTCGAGATTAATCCTACTCCTGATTTTATGGGATTGAATGGTGGGAATTATTTGATTTATGGAATAAATTATGAGGGCATTCGACCTACTGAGATTGCAGTGGGTCAACCTTGGTCAGCCACCGTGGCCATCGCTTCCTGCTTTGATGCCACAGCTCCTTATAGTACCAATGTTTGTGAGGATTTCTGTGAAAATGAACCTTTGGTCGTCTCCACCTCGGGTTTTACAACTACAGGAGCATTCAGCCAAACTTATATTCTGGTGGATATATCATTGGATGAGGTCATTGGGCTGAATAATACAGGAACATTCGATGCCTCCTTACTATCAGCTAATGACCAATTGGAAATCTACGCACTCAATACGGATGATGCTACCTTATTAGCAACCATCTCTGATGGTGTAACTTGGTCTGCTATTGAATCTGATATACCCAATTACTGTGCGGATTTGCTCGGCCCTCGCTCAATCATCATTCTATCGAGTACGGATGGTGCTTGTTGTGATACAACCGTAAAAGGATTCCTAAGATAAATATTTTATTTTCAGAAATAATTGAAAGTTTAATAATTTGACTATATCTTTATGGTATAAACAGATGAGATATGGTCAAGAATGCCCAATTATTAATAGATGCGGAATGTCCGATGTGCAATATTTACGGACAATGTTTTAAGCAAATGGGATGGGTCGAACCTTCCGTTCTTACGACTTACCAATCTGCTCCTGAAGCCATAGCAGAAAAGATAGACATGGAAAGGGCGAAGTCAGAAATAGCCCTTTATGATACGGTCTCAGATACCACACGCTATGGTTTGGATGCACTCATTCATATCGTTTCTCAAAATCGGAAATGGATGGATAGGATACTTCATTTTCCTTTGTTCTTTTATCCGTTGCTTTTCTTATATCGAATGTTTTCCTTCAATCGGAAAGTCATTGCACCTGCTCGTGCTAAACCATCGCTAAGGGAGTGTGCGCCTACTGTACATTTAGGATATAGGTGGTTTTACATCATATTTGTGGCCTGTTTCACAGGTTGGATTCTGAATGCCTACACTTTTCATTTGAATGGGATATTGGGATGGCCGCATGATTGGACAAGGGAACTGTACGTTTGTATCGGCCAAATCATTTGGCAGGGAGTAGCTATTACTTTTTTGGATAAATCCAAGTTCCATCAGTATTTGGGCAACATGTCCACGGTATCCATGATCGGAGGTCTTCTGCTGATTCCGATTATCTTTATCGGATCCAATTATATTGTAGATCTCTTACCTTGGTTGTTTTGTTTTGGTGGGGTAGTGGGAGTCATGTTCATCGAACACATCAGAAGATGTAAATTAATTGGTATCAGTTTGTGGATGACATTTTCTTGGGTCATGTACAGGACTGTGGTATTGGCGATTATCCTATTCTTATAAGACAATATGACAAGCGTCATCCCAGTGGGATGACGCTTGTTCTGAATATCCTATTTCTTGTAAATGATATCGGATCTAAGGACATACTTTTTTCCGGAAGTCACCTCTGAACCCTCATGTGAGAGCAGATGGTCGAAGAATAGGGCCTTACCAACCTTAGGCTGTATGATTCTATTGGGAATCAATTTTCGTTGGCCGCTTTTCTTCTTTTCGAAGAAAGTCGTAGCGCCTCCGTCCAGATTTTCATTGAGATAAATCATAAAGGTATAAAGGGTGATTTTACCATCCCCCAAATCCATTCGCTCATCCACATGTGGAGTGAATATACCTCCTGTTGGATATTCATATACCCTGAATCTCCAATTCAGACCCCATTTTGTATGGTTATTGAATTTGGATGGTGCGAGATGTCCCATTCTGTCCCAAAGCAAGCGGGCCAATTCAGTATCCTCAAAAATGACCCTCAAGTTATTTCTGGTCTTCTCCTTGACTCTATAAATATCCTGACCCACTGCTAATCCCGCTGGCTGGAATCCCAATTCACTGGCAAACGAAATGAGTTCCTTGCATTCCATTTTAGTCATTAGTTGTTGGATGGTGTGAATGTTTTTTTGTGGGTAATCTTTTCTTTTCCATTTGATGGAATAAGCATCATCCATTTTTTTGAATGATACCATATGTGGCTGCACAACAAAATGCTTGTTACCAATATCTTGATTTAGTGTCTTCACGGTAAAATGAATTTGGAATCTTTCAGGAAATTAAATGCTGAAGATGTTCTGAGTAAAATAAAGGAATAATATAACTACTGGATTATGTAGTGTACTCAGTAAAAGAAGATATGTGCAAGTGTAGTAAGCATTTCTCTATCAAGAATAATTAAATGACCAATAGGGTAGGGCCACACTAAATGAACAGGGTTTTCTTATGGAAAGTTCCATTTGAAAATACTTTTTCTAGTGAATCTGATTTTTTTGTATTATTTATTATATAAATAATACAGGGAAAAAGGCTAATAAAAAATATAACCAAAAACTTGACTTTTATATTTATTTTGCTTATACTAATAATATATGAGTCACACAGTACATCACATTATTCATTTCTTTTATAATACTACAAAGAAATATCTCCCATAGCTTCGTTGGGAATAATTACCTATTTGGATTTTATGAATCAATATGAATAATTAATTCTTTCTGTCATTATTCCATATTGAAAAAAGTACTTTCAATCATTTGTATTGATGTATTCTTTTTTTATTCCATTTAGTTGGTATCGGATTTTTAGTATGATTTCAGAATTGGTTCTTTGAAAAAAAGAATAATCATTTCTGAATACATCTGCACATATTCAACACAAGTTGAGTATCCTTTCTATTTTTTAATCTTTAAAATTATAATAATGAAATACCTATCATTAATAACCTTATTCATTTTTTCTTCCCTTGCGACCTTGAAAGCCCAGGATGAACAATTTACCCACTTCAGAGGATTGGAGATAGGGGATTATATGTATGGAAATAATCTTGTGATGATGGATTCCGGTTATGAGGAATTGGTCTATCATGGAACACAGGATAATATCATGTATTACTTCAAGGAACATGAAGACCTGAGTATCGGTACAGCGAATTTGGAAATGATTTTTTATCTCTTTGATAAGGACGGGAAATTCAGGGGTGTACAATTCGAGGGATATCCAAAAAGTAAGGACGATATGTTATTCATCCTTGAAAATAAATTTGGTAAATCCCCTCTATACTATCAGAACAAGGAAGTCAATTATCATCAATGGTACACGGAAAATGGTGTACATATTAAATTCTATGAAAATGAGGATGACGATTTTATTGTCTACATCATCAATGAACCCATGTCACCTGAAAACAAGGAAATCAATCAGGAAGTTACTGATTTCTAATCCACGTGATAATATCAGAATACGATAACAAAACAACTTGAGGAATATAACCCGGACCAGCACAATTTTTTTTAATAAAACACACAGTCATAAATGAAAAGTATAATAGATAATATAGTAGAACAATTCCATGAATACGTTGGTATCTGGATCAATCAAATCATTTCCTATCTACCCGGGGTATTATTATCCGTAGGATTATTATTCGCATCGGTTTGGTTGTCAAGATGGTTGAAAAAGAAAACGAAATCCCTAGCAGATAACTATGTAAAAGATGAAAGTATCGCCAGTCTTTTATCCACAATGGTTTCGAGTATGACCCTATTGGGAGCATTGGTCGTCATATTGATGATTTTGGATTTGGATGAGGCATTGACATCCATTCTTGCCACTGCAGGTGTAGTGGGACTTGCCGTTGGCATGGCCTTACAGGATCCGATGATTAATACCTTTTCCGGTATAGCCATGTCCATTCGGAATTTTTATAACATTGGAGATTGGATTTCCACCAACGGGACTGACGGACAAATCAAGGACATTAAACTCAGATGGACTGAGCTCCAAAAACCATCAGGCGAACGTATTTTTATTCCCAATAAAATGATTGTAAGTAATCCTGTAGAGAATTATAGTATTGCAGGACGAAGACAAATACAAATCGATTGTGGTATCGCATATGATTCGTCCCTGACCAAAGTCAAGCAAATTGCAATTGATACCATCGTCAGGAATTTTGATTATGTGAAAAAAGAGGAGGATGTCGTTTTCTTCTTTCATAATTTCGGCGATAGCTCCATTGATTTTACATTGAGATTTTGGATAGAGACCAAGTCCATGTTAGAATATAAAATGAATAAGAGCCATGCCATCATTGCCTTGAAAAATGCATTCGATAAGAATGATATTTCAATACCATTTCCTACCCGGACATTGGATATTGATTGGAGCGTTGCTGAAAATGAAAGCAGTGATGCATACATGCCACCAAAAAGAAATAATAAACCGAGAAGGAGCGTACCGAATAAGAATCCTTTTTGGAACCAAACATTTAATCAGATTAAGTCATAATGATTGTGGTTTTTACCTCTGCCAACTTGTTTTGGTAGGGGTTTTTTAAATGGCCTTATATTATTCCAGAATAATAACATCTCCGTCCCTAAGTGCTTTGAATAACCACTGATTATCAATGCATCGTTGTATTTCTTTTCCGATGGCTTCTGATTCGAAATGGTCCGAGTCATAATGGGGCATCAAGGCATAATTGAAAACACCAAGTCCCTCATAAATTGGGGATTGAATTTCAGGAAAAGGAAAATTATCAGGATCATCAACCATTTCAATCGGTTTTAATGATTCACAGAGTATACAAATACCAGCACTATATCCGCCGTAAAGAAAATCCTTTCTATTTTTCAATTCCTCAAAAATAGTATCGAATCCACTGAGGCGCATGGCCATTCTCAATACGAATGTATTTCCACCACTGACCCAAAGACTACCCAGGGAATTGATTTTCTCACGCAATGCATCCTCCTTGTTGAAATATGATTTTAAATCCAATGCTTCTGCTTCGAATCCCAATTCATTCAGAAAATGAATTTCCTCTTTTTGGTATTGTGCTGCAATCTCAGGACTAGCACCTACCCAATCCCTTGAGTTATTGATGTGGCCTAGTTTGGGATTTTCGGGCTTCAATTTTTGCAATACCTCAACCTGATTGCCGAATTTGTATGAAGAAAGATAATATTTCATGGAGTTAGGGTTTTGGGGATATTTTTGAATCCTAGATTATAAATAAGCAATATGTTGTCTTCATCATGATTCCACAATATTTTATGGATTAGGTAATCATTATAATATTAATGTACCCTGATAATGTTTTGGTTTGATTTCAATTTCCTGCATACCACCTGTAAGTACAAAATGCATGAAGAACCTACATCGCTTTTCCGGAAATTCTTGTTGTAATGCCAATTGGACCAAGTAAAACCAATCACATAATTCCTGTGCCTGTTTCTTCCATTTTTTGTGGTTGCCGGAAAATGATGAATGCTGTATGACACAAACCATTTTTTCATTGACCAATAAGGCATCGATACTTGTAGAGAATTTCCTACCATCCTTAATCAGATTGATTGGATAATGCTTGAACCATTGTTGGGCTTGGATATTATTCTCTACCCAATTCATATAATGATTCACATGTGAGATGAGCTCCATATACGAAACTTCATCCAAGATATGATATCGACTTAGGATTCGTTCCGCAGCTGCCATTCGCTGACCGTCAGAATAGGTCGGTAAATCAAATGACAGAAACGATTGTATCACCTTTGAAATGGTAAAGGGGGAAACATCCTCCACTTCCTTGAAAGGGATTCCGAATTCAGATTGTTGGATTAATCTGAAATCATATTCATGATAGAATTCCTTCTTATCATAGGCAATATGATAGGATTGTGTGAATGCCTTTTTTCCTTTCCTTTCCTGTTGGGTGGAGATGGCCTCCAATGGCCTCGGATGATGTTCAAGAGTAACAGGCAGTAAGGACGTTTCCGAATCTATCATCATCGTCTTGCCTTTCCATTCCCAGGGGGTCTCGAATGAACGAGGATCGAGAGTGGGTTGGTCATCACCCTCTAAACCGTGCCATGTACGATTGAGCCATTTCATGGATTTTTTTCTGGATGTGAATACCAAATAATCCCTTGCACGGGTAATACCCACATACATCAACCTCGATTCTTCCTGTATGGCCTTGGAAATGGCCAGTTTCTTCACATCTGATTGGTCCAGCCTGACTTGTAGGTTGGTTTTCTGGAATTGCCTACCATAGGGATGTCTCCAAAAACGGATATAACGATTCGCGGATAGATTCTCCAAATCCACTTCGTCAGAATCCGAAGCGACTGTTGCTCCCCAGATACTATCCCTGAGGCTGCCCTCAAGGCTATGCAGAATCACCATGGGCCATTCCAATCCCTTACTCTTGTGATAAGTCAGTACATTGACCGCATCAGGTTGCTCACTGGAACCCTGGGCATCCTGTTCATTGGCAGCCATATCATTGAGCCATAGAAGAAAACCACCTAGGGATGCTCCTGTATGTAATCGATTACAAGCATCCTCATACTTATCTGCGAATTGTCGGAGCATGTCCACATTGTCGCACCTTTGTTCGGGATTTCCCCATGCAATGATGATACGCCTCAGGTCGAGGTCTTCCAATATCAGATTCAGGATTTCTGCACCTGATAATTCCGTGATTTCAGAACGCAACTCGTCCAGGCGCTGGATGTAGGGATTATCGTATTCCCATTTTTTCGAATGGCCTTCCTGTTGTATCCTATCTTCCATCCATTGGATTCGGCTATCAATGATTTCCTCCAAAGGTTTGGAAGAAGCCAGAAACGTGATTTCAGCTACGGAAAGCGAATCATATTGGTTCAGGAGGTATTTGAGACAGGACAGTACCAGCTTGGCTTCGGGAGTTTCCAATAGCCCATTCCTAGAGATGGCAGCCTTGAGTCCCTGATGATGCAATGCACCCGCCATTTCAAGACATTGTTTATTGGAACGACAAAGTACTGCAATGTCTCCTGCTTGTATCGGACGGTATGCGTCACCACCGGCATTCACATAAGGCTTACGTTCGATGATTTCACGGATACTCTTTGCGATGCACTTCTCCATCCAAGGACGTGCCGGGGGAGTTTTCTTCCCTCCCTCATGTTCGTAATGCCAATGAATCAGTCCTGTTCCCATTTCTATGGGTTCGTCCGTATTATTGGATGAGACATTGCTTGCGCTTACTCTACGCTTAGGAATGAGGGCAATTCTTTCTTCTGGCAAATCAGGGAATGCCTTGACGAATATGGCATTGGAAGCATGGACGAGGTCTTCCCTAGACCGCCAAGAGAATTCTTGGATATCCTCGGGTTTGATGCCGCCTGTCTTTTCGATGATGGCTTGCATGAGTTCGGGTTCCGCACCACGGAAACCATAAATGGATTGTTTAGGGTCACCCACCCAGATGGAATGGTTGGCCATTTGGGTGAGTTTCCAGAATATTTCCAATTGTATGGGACTCGTATCTTGGAATTCATCAACCATCAATAGGTCGATTTCGGCAGACAGGACCTTGTGGACATCAGGGTGATCCAATAGCCGCTTCACTTGGGTTTCCATATCAATATAGTCAATGAGGCCCCTTTTCTGTTTGAATTTTTCGTATTCCTCAATGGCATGGATGGCAATGTCGAAGATGTTATCTATGAATTCCTTGATGTCCTTGAGGAAGTTGGGGTGTTTTTCATGATCCCGGGCGAATTCCTGGATTTCCTCTACCAAATCCCGACTCTTTGCACCTGTTTTGATTTTGGAAATACTAATCCAATCGTACCAACTCAATTCATCTCCTTTCTTGAGCCTGTCGATGTACTTTTTGATATTGGCCTTGGCCGTTTGGGTGGACTTGGTAGTATCGGATTCATTCTCATCAATCGCATCCCATGTATGTTGGAGTAGGGTAGTGCCCCGACTAGTGAAATGTTCCTTGGATTGTGGGGATGGGGATGGGAACAAATGCGCAAGGGACTGATAGGATTTTTCCTTACTTTCTTCCAGTTTGTCAATTCCGAAACCATTGGCCCTGGCCCTATCCACGATATCCTTGACATCCTGTCTCCAATCATAGCTCTCCGTCATACCGATTTTTCGTAGTGATAGTTTTTCGGTAAGAATTTCCATTTTTTCCACCCTTTCCAGGGTGAGTATGGTAGCCAATGATTGGTTGAAGAATATGTTTTGGTCCTCATCAGCTATGATATCGACACTTGGTGATACACCGGCTTCGAAGCAGAATCTCTTGAGCAATTTCACTCCCAGCCCGTGTACGGTTCCGATGAGGGCTCCTGTAAGCCGGTCAGCCAATTCAGGCATGCCTTCCTCTAGTAGCTTGACCCTGACCCGTTCCTCCAATTCAGCGGCAGCTTTCTTGGTGAATGTGGTAGCTATGATGCCCTCAGGTTGGACAGTACCTGATTTGAGCAGGGCTACCATCTCAGTCATCAGGCGATAGGTTTTTCCACTTCCGGCTCCGGCAGAAACAATCTTCAAATTCATGGAATGAGTTAGTTGGTCGATTAAGGAATTGAATCCGGTGTAAATTTAACAGTTTGAATCAGTTCTCAGTGAAGTTGCTTGAAAATGTTTCCGTCATGTATGATTCCCTACGGGAATGTCCTATTGGTATAACCCGGCGTTGGGACTTTACGTTCCTAGATAATCAGCTTTTTCGGCCTTGAATCATAGCTGAAAAGTGGGGGGTAACCGTTCGTCGTGCTATTCCCTATTGGAATCTGATGGGCTTGGGTATTGCAGTGGGGTAGGATAGGATACTGCGGGATGTTAAAACCGCAGTATCCTTATTTAAATCTAGTCTAATTAATAATAATGTTGTATATTTGACTGACAATAAGTCTCAACTATGATTGGAAAGAAGCATAATACCACCACTTTTGAGCCGGGAAAGGACCTAGTTATTCCATGTGCATGCGAATGGAGTAAGAGTGCCAAGAAGAAATGTTGTAAGAAGTATAAGAAAGGGAAGCAATGCAAGCGTTGTCCTAAACGCTAACTTATTGCACATCCCAAACCCAGACCAGGGTTTTCTTATCAAAATAACCGATTTTGTCTCCTTTTTCAACTTGGAATATTTCCCGGTCCCTTAAGTAGATCCTCTCTATATAGTCGTATTCGATGGGTAATACGATTTTCCCATCATATTGGGCCAATCCGTAGAATTGTTCAGGAATAGCTTCATAATCGTTGTCCTGATTCCGTATAATGTTCTTGTATTTTCTGGATGTGATATAATCGGATTGCTCATTCATGAGTCCCATGCTAGTGGTACTTTGCGCAACGGTGACACCATTATTGAATGGTAGTAGTTTCCTGTAGCCATTGTTCCTACCGATGGATAAGCCGGATTTCAATTCCATATAAGTATAGGTCGTCTTGACCCTGCCTCCTGACATGGTTTTCTTATTTCTGATACCAACGAGTCCATCCTGATAGAAGTAAACCATATTCTCCTTATCAGAAAAGAATAGGGTATCTCCTTCGAGATTGACCAAACATCTGTGGTATGACTGTGTATCCGTAACTATGGTAATGATGGAGTATCCGTCCTTGTACATGGCCGGAGCCGTGAATTTCAGGTCGTTGATTTTTTCATTGGATATACTCCTGAAAGTCCAAAGGGAATACTTCTTTTTCTTGATGGCAATGATACCCTCACTGGCTCGGTAGGCATCATTGAGTTCCGTAGGAATCACTTCTTCTCCCTGTAAGTTGATGTAACCATAAAATCCATCCTTTTTGACAATGGCGACACCATCATAAAAAGGATAAATTTCATCATAGTGGGGTTTAAGGATTTCTTCTCCATTTCTGTCGATTAATCCCTTGGCACCGAATTGGACATATTGGACAACAGCCAATCCATGTTCATTGAATGGAAATACCAATTCATAATTTTTCGGAACGAGAACAAATGTTCCATCCTTGTTAATTAACCCTGTTTTTCTGGCTGCAACAACACGCGCCAATCCTTGGTCAAAATCAAATGCCAACATGAATTTCAATGGGATAACCACCTTTCCATTAATGTCAATGAATCCGTATTTGTCATTTTTTCTTACTCGGATAAAGCCATCCTTTTCAGGACCCATTATTTCATATTCGGATGATTCTAGGAAATGTTTTCCCTGTTCATTGATGAGGAAAGATTGCCCGTCTTTTATTGCTAATGCATAAGTGCCATCAAAATCTCCGATACTGTCATATTCGCAAGGAATAATTTCGTATCCCAAGGAGTCCAGTACACCATATTTTTTATTTTGTATGGCAATTCTTTTGTTTTCTTTCAGGCTTCTGGTTTTTAGGTATTTATCCTGTAATAATTGCCTGCCGTTATTATTCAATAAATAAGTTTCATTACTTGTATTTTTCTTGAATAATTGAATGAGACTGTCTTGCCTGATTGTAATTTTATCATATTCGAAAGGAATCAGTAATTCGTTGTTCATGTCAATTGCACCTACCTTACCATTTTTCTGTACGACTGCCCTGTCCAATTGCACGACACTGGCATTATCAAATTGTGGCTCTACGATGACTTCTCCCTTATTATTGATGTATCCCCATTTTGCATTTTTTAATGCAGCTTTTGAAATCCAATATTTTTTCTCATAATGTGATTTGATATTGAAATCATTATATATTTGATTACTCGGAATAATGAATTCCTCCGGCAAGTGTTTGATGCTGTCTTTTTCTGATTCCCATTCTCCTCCAATAGCAAACCTCATGTGGTTTCCACGGAATTTGTCAATATAAGTAGCACTAAAAGGTTCGCCTTTTTTATCAAGTATCCAAGAACCATCAGGCTTCATTAATCCAAAGCTTCCATCTGCTCGGATGACCGTGAAGAAAGGTAGGTTGCTGGTTAGCATATCCCGTAGCCTGAATCCAAGGAAACCCTCCTGTTCATGTAGGAATACACCTTTGTTTCCATCAAAAAGGAATTGTGGTTGGAAGCTGTATATTTCAGTGCTGAGTTTCCGGATGAGGGGGTTTCTGGAATTCCGGATACTATCTACTTTTACGAAGGAAAAATGCGTATTGGTATGGATATAGGGGTCGTAAACGAAATCACTTTCAACTGTTCTTTTTCCTTTTTTTCGGTATGCGAATAATTCTTCTCCCTCCCTTGTCCATTCATATAATGTGTTAGGGAATTCAATAGGTGGAATTTCAGTACTGGCCTGGTTCTTAACTATCGCACTATGCTGGAAACCGATACGGAGGGTGTAATATTCATCGTAGTTTTCTTGTTCCTTAATATTGTAGTTGTCATCCAGCCAAAATACTTCTACGGTCTTTTTTAGACGAGCTTTTATGGTGTTATCTTTTATGGTAATTTTTTCATATTGAGTCGGAATTATTTTTTTGAAATTTGGACTGATGACTCCCTGTCCTCCATTAATGGAAGTTGTAAGGAAAAAATTATTTTCCAATTCCTTTATATTTTTAAATCTGGGAGGAAAAATCTCTTTATTATTCCTGATGTCATAAATACCATATAAGCCGTTTTTGATACAAATCTTGAAATGCTTATTATTGTTTACATTGATTAGGTTTTCATATGCTACTGGTATAAGAACATTGCCTTTGTAGTCAATGAATCCTTCGTTATCATTTTTGTGGACTTCAATTCCATTTTTATAAAAAATATAATCATCATAATTATCAGGTAGTTGATAGTATTCCTCACTTTTGATATGGAAGATTTGAGGATTATTATTGTATCCTTTTGCGATTAGGTAATCAGAGTGTTTTTTTTGGAATACAATATAGTCGCTGGGAAGAATAATTCTGTTTTCAATATGATTCATTAATCCCTTACCAATACTATCATCCGAAAAGGATGATATTTTTTCTGTGATGGGAGTGATACTTCTTAGTGTAGGTGGAGTTATGGTTTTTCCATTCGATAAATCCAGGAGCCCACACATGCCGGTCTCATCTTTGAACGGACAAAAATCCCCATAAGCCTTCTTAATATTTAGGGATAAGCTATGGGATGTATAAGTCTTATTCCCATCCTTATCAAATATGATGCAATCATCATTGCCCTTGATGAAAGCTCCAAAGTAATGTTGGGCTATAGGAACGATTTGGTCGTAATCATTTTCAGGCAGAAGGGTTTGCTTTTTTTCCAATGAATAGACATTCAATTGGTCATTGGGCAAGGTAACACTGTAACACCAGTTGCGCATGGTATGTACCTTCTTGAATTGAGGAGGAACCTCAATATCCCCGGTGCTGGATACTCTCCCGTACAATTTATTGAGCTTGATGCTGTAACCTATTCTGGAGTTACCTGAAATGAATTCATACTCAGGCTCTAGGATGACTTGGGATTTGGATAAATCGTATAATCCCCAAAGGCCGTTTTCCTTGATGGGAACAATATTCTGGGCTTCTATACTATTCATAAGAATGACAGCCCACAAGATGGTAAGTAGGATACGCATGTTCAATATGATTTTTGGAATTTCCTCGTAGGCCGAAGAACTAGGCCTACGAGGAAAAAGAAAGGTTATACAAGGTTTGAGATGATGTCTTTCATCCTATTGATGGATGCAATGACCTCGTCCTTATAATTCATCTTAAAGGTGAATGTGGTACCCTCAGCCTGTTTGATTTCGGCTTTCATGGCCTCAAACTGGGTTTCGGTGATAGTTGCATATTTCTGTCCGGGAAGAATAGCCATCATTCGGGTCTTGGCTGTCGGACTGATTCTGACCTTATTCCAATCCTGCCTTGGATATTCTACCACATTCCTATTATCCACAATCATATATACCCGAGCCAGTTGGTTGATACCGGGAATCATGGTACCGAAATCGAATTTGGCATCCACAAGGATATTATCCTCATCCTTAATCATCAGGTCATAGTTATAGATTCCGAATCCTTCCAACCTCGCCGAACGCACGAATGCTTTCTGATTCTCAGCCAATTCTAACAGATCTTCCCTTGTCAGCTTATTAGCCTCGTATTCCTTTTGTTTGCGGCTATATGCTGCCATGGCTGCTTCGAATTCATCGCCACTCTGACTCGGACAAACCGTCGTGATGAATGATTTGGTGTCATTCTTCAACTCAAGACGATAGAGATTTCCCTTTGGGAATGGTTGGATTTCGGCAGCATCCCAATGTTCCTTGAAAATCCATTTGTTCTTCAAGGGATCCTTGGTTTCATCATCTCCGGCATATTGCCAAAGAATACCATTCATTTCTTTCAATTCGGGGAAAGTTTCATAATTGATATCAAACTCCAATACGGGCTTGTTCTTGTCGAAACGGTAGGGTAGAACGGGCTTTTCGATTTCAGGAGTCTTGGCAATTCTATTGAGAACCTTTTCTTTCTGCTCATTTTTCCTGGCCTTGGAGACACCCTTGTTGAGCCATTGCTTACTTTCTTCCTGGTAATTCCAGAAATCATAAGTGGCATCATTATAATCTGATGCAAGATTCACTTCGACGGATTTTCCCTCAGCAATGAATATTGGAGTTCCGTCAGCTGTACCCTGTATGTCAAACATTCCCGCGGATTGCATGTACCCCGTACTTCCGTCAGGAGCAGTCATCCTCATTGGTATTCCACTAGCCAAGATATCCCCAATATCATGGTACTCCTTGAATTGGATTTCAACCTCACCTTCGATAGGTTGTCCGTTGGCATCCACAAAGGCATTCTCAGGAATAACAATACTGGAACCCGTTTCCTTGATTTCCAATGTTTGGGCATCTTGGGTATTGAACTTGAATTGGTGAACGGGAACATCCGTCAGTTCCAGTGGTGGGGATACGTTGGTACTAGTGGAAAAGCCATCCGGCGATTTAGGGTTTTCTTCCTCCAGCATAGTTGTGTCAGTAGGAATTTCTAGGGATTCCTCAGACTGGTTAGTATTCTGGCATGCGTACAAAAGTGTAAAGAAAATCAGGAGGAGTGATAGATGAATTCTTTTCATGGTAGTCAATTTAAATTTTGGTAGTTACTGTTATAATAGTAAGATGCAAATGAACACTAAAGTGTTGCATCATTCAATAGGATTAACGCAGATAAATCATTCGGTTACAGAGGTATCCGTATTTTATGGTATGAATCACATCCGAATAATTGTCTATATCCTAATAACCAAAATGAATATTGTGTTGAAAGAATCGAGGGATTTCTATTTCAACCAGACCGTTTTGATATTTACGAATTCATGCATACCAAAAGCAGAAAGTTCCCTACCATATCCACTCATCTTATGCCCGCCGAATGGTAGCCTGGGATCGGATTTGACAAACTCATTGACAAAGCAGGAACCTGCTTCCAATTCTTCTCTGGCAATCCTCTCTCCCTTGGGAATATCACTCGTGAATATGGCAGCTCCCAGGCCATATGGGGTATCGTTGGCCAAACGGATGGCTTCCTGTTCGTTCTTTACTTTGTAAATACATGCTACGGGTCCGAATAGCTCCTGATGATATGCAGGATTATCCGCTTTGATATCAGTTAGGATGGTAATAGGATACCATGCCCCTGTTTTTTGAGGAATATAGCCTCCATGAAGGCAAGTTGCTCCGGCCTTAATACTATCCTCTACTTGTCGGGCCAATTGGTCTCTGAGATCTATCCTTGCCATCGGACCAATAACGGTATCCTCTTGGTTAGGATTCCCGACTTTCACTGAAGTGAATGCAGGAATGAAATGTTCCATAAATACATCGTAGATATCTTCCTCAACAATGATGCGTTTGGCACCGATACAACTCTGGCCTACATTCTTGAGCCTACTTGTAGCGCAGGTCTCAGCCGCATCTGCAATATTGGCATCCCTAAGGATGATGAATGGGTCCGAACCACCCAATTCCAATACGCTTTTCTTGATGTATTTGCCCGCCAATTGGGCTACGGATGTACCTGCACGGGTACTTCCTGTAAGACTTACCCCTTGGACAGCTGTACTAGAAACGATTCGTTCCATTTTGGGGATATCCGCATAAAGCGGAATAATGACATCCTCAGGAAAGCCCGCCTTGAAAAAGATATCATCTATTGCCACTGCACAACCCGGAACTGATGGAGCATGTTTGAGTAAAATGATATTTCCTGAGAGGATATTGGGCACCGCTACCCTAAATACCTGCCAGAAAGGGAAATTCCAAGGCATGATAGCCAATATAGGCCCCATGGGTTGATAGCTTACATAGCTTTTTGATGCAGGCGTCCCAACGATTTTATCCTCTAGGAAACACGGGGCATTTTCAGCATAATATTCACACAACCAGGCACACTTGTCGATTTCCCCACGGGCAGCAGTAATGGTCTTACCCATTTCCTCAACCATCAGGGCTGCATACTCCTCCTTATTTTCCAAAAGGATAGTACGAACCTGTTTCATGAGTCTACATCGTTCTTCAAGGTCGACTTTTTTCCATATGCCAAAAGCCTTTCGGGCTAAGTCTAGCTTAGCGTCAATGGTAGAATCATCATCAAAATCCAGACTCCTGATGAATTGGCCATTAGCCGGATTGATGGCTAGGAATTTCATGTGCTTCGACTTAGAATTTAAGGTGTTTGACCGTAGTTCCGTTATTGATCAATTGCATCAGGGAGTCAATTCCGATATCGAAATGCAATTGGGCATAATTGGCTGTAGCCTTTTTATCACTGGCCGAAGTCTTCACACCATCGGGAGTCATGGGCATATCCGAGATGAGCAGGAGTGCACCTGCAGGAATATCATTATGGAATGCTACAGTGAAAATCGTAGCTGTTTCCATATCTATGGCCTGGCAATTGATATCCAACAGATATTGCTTGAACTTGTCATCATGTTCCCAAACCCTACGGTTGGTAGAATAAACTGTTCCCGTCCAGTAATCCACGTCATGGATACGGTTGATGGTAGAGGATACTGCTTTTTGTAGGGCAAAAGCAGGTAGGGCAGGGACTTCGGGAGGAAGATAATCATTCGATGTTCCCTCGCCTCTGATACCTGCTATGGGTAGAATGAGGTCGCCGACCTTATTCTTGTGCTTGATTCCTCCACATTTTCCAAGGAATAATACAGCCTTGGGAGATATGGCCATTAGCAAATCCATAATGGTGGCAGCATTGGGACTCCCCATTCCGAAATTGATGAATGTGATATTATCCGCAGTGGCACACTGCATGGATTTTCCTTCACCGTAAATTTTTACACCATACCGTTCTGAAAACATTTCCAGATAGTTGCTGAAGTTGACAAGGATGATGTATTCACCGAATTTGTCCAAAGGCATACCCGTATATCTTGGTAGCCAATTCTTTACGATATCGTCTTTGGTCTTCATGATTAGAATTTTATTACAAATGTAAGCAGAAGCATCGTATTAGAGGGCCAGTTACAGGATTTTGAATGGATTCCTTGGAATCGAATCCTCACTATTATCAAGAATTTTGTCTATATTGATTGATACCTAATGTAAGTAGAATGTATATCAAGTATATTCTTTGTAAATGTATCCAGCATATTGTAAGAATGAATTGAGATGTGACGAATGAAGCACAAGGATAAGTTGTTCACGCTGATCAAGACAATGAGTCGGGGTGAGAAAAGGGCATTCAAGCTATTTGCCAAAAAGTATAATAAGAAGAATCTCTATATCGAATTGTTTTCGATCATAGACAGGAAAGATGATTATAATCCTCATTATATCCGGTCCAAATTCGTGGATGTGAATGGGGTGGAGAAACAATTTTCTGTTATTAAGAATCAGTTGTTTCATCAGATTCTGACTTGTTTGCGAGGACAGGTTGGAGAAAAGCCGATTACTTTCAAGCTGAATGAATACTTTGAGAATGCAAATATCCTGATGAATCGTGGAATGTTCGTTGAATCACTTAGTTTCTTGGAAAAGGCGGA
>JAHDHL010000008.1:135818-147281 GCA_020631355.1 Saprospiraceae bacterium
GAATCCAACCCTAGATTCCTAGAAGAAAATACGAGTGAATATTTCAAGGCCCTGAACAATGTCATTACACTATCCCTAAATCAGGATAAGGATGATGAGGTGCTTCAGATGATTGCCAAATTGGATGTTTTGTCCAATAATCCCCGATTCGTTAATCGCTATATCCTACAGAGAATATTTGAAATCAAGTATTCTAATTTATTATCCCTATATATCAATAATAAGGATTTGGATAAGGGCATGTCCCTAGTGGGAGATATCCGCAATGGAATTGCTGAATATAAGAACCTTGGGCTTTCCATAGACAGGCATATGAGAATGAGTTTCGGAGTGTCCCTTTTGTATTTCTGGAAAGGTGATTGGAACCAAAGCCTGGATTGGTTAGCCAAAATCAATCCGACCGGTTCCTCTGGTCCGACCATCATCCTTTGTTATTCCCGGATTTTGGATATCATCAATCATTTCGAATTGGGTCATTACTCCTTGGTAGAATCCAAAATCAGGTCCACGAACCGTTATCTCAAGCAGGTCGGATGGTTGAATCCATTGGAAATTATCCTGTTCAGATATCTTAAGAAATTGATTGGAGTACAGCGGAATGATATGAATCGGATTCTTGAGGCATTCGAAATGGAAGTGGAGAAGTATTTATCAATCCATCCGGATGATAAGTTGAATGAGACCATCGACTTGATACAATGGCTCAATAACAAGGTCGGCCAACTTACCTGACAAGAGTACCATATCTTACTTCCAAGGTATGGTAACCCACATAGTATAAAATCAATGACTGGTCGAATGCTGGTCCATAAATTTGTCATCAATAATCATAAATTGTAATTTGTGAGTTATAAAACTCAGAGTAATGGATGATAAGTTGAAGAATTTCCTTGAGGATAAGGAAAATAATCTACCCAAAGAAAGTGATGTCCATCCTAAGGATGAAACTGTGCCTCCCAAGGAGGAGGTGAACAAGTATGATAAGTTTTTCAGTGATGATGCCGGCGAAATCATTGATAAGGTCAAGGATGGCTTGGATAAGGCCGGGGATATGCTCAATGAGGGCATCAAGGAAACCAAGGAATTCCTAGGGGAAAGCCTTAAGGAAACAGGTCGATTCTTCAAGGAAGGCTCGGAGGGAGCAGGTAAGATTCTTAAGGAAGATATCATGCCCAAAGCTAAGGAAGCCAAGGAAAAGTTGGATAGTAAGGTGGACGATTTGACAGAGAAGCTCAAGGACTATGCTGATTCTCCAATTGAGAAGACAGAGGGGTCGGGTTTGGATGAGAGCCTTTTTGATACCCATGATAGCTTTTTCAGCAAAATGGAAAAATATGCGGATAAACTCGATGGGAAAGTCAAGGAAGGAGAGTTGGAAATCAGGGAGGTCAAGAAGGAAAAACCCAAGGATGATTCCAGTAAGTTATTCGGTTTTGAAGACCTCGATGGTGATGGTGACGAACTCATAGATGATGCCATCATAGACGATGAATAACCATAAGATAAGGATGTTGCTGGTTGGTGACATCCTTATTTGTTTAAATACTGTGATTTTTTTGCTGTAAATACCATTTCGTATTACAATATTATATATATTTGTTTCGAACACTATAACATATTCTGGGGTGTTTTCTCAATTTTGATGAATAGCCTATGAATATCACAAAAACAGGAAAAGTAGGAAAAACAGGAAAATCTAGGTCCAAACAATCAAAATCCCAAAAGAAACCGACCAAGAAAAACCTTAAGCTTCCACCACCTACCATACAGCTGCAACCCAGTTCCGTACATCTTGTCCATAAGATAGGAACCGAGGATTTGCGGTACTACAAATTCTTATAAGTACTCAGGAAAAGTCGGGTTTGTCCCACATTTTTAATCAGGGGGAATGATCAGGTGAATTGTTAAAATTTTGCCGAAATTGTTAATGGTCAATACTTTGTGATAATTGTTGCGTCAGAAGATTGTATTCCTCCGAATTAGAATAGATAATAAACTGACAACTACACTATGGCTAGGTCTAAGAATATCAATGCTAAGAAAATGGCAAAGACCATTGAGTCCAATTTGAAGAAAGATTCCTTTGAGCCGACATCGAATGTTGGGAAGAAAGGAAAGAAGTCCAAAACAATTAGGGGAATACTGGACTCCATCAGTTATTACAAGTTCCTTTAGATTGGGATATCGTTATTCATTTATTACATGATTTTTGCGGGAATACGAATCCCCCAAGGATGGGTGTTGTTAAAGCCTGGAATGTAACAGATATTTTCTGTTTGTAGGGGCCGGTTTCATACAACTAATTGTGTATGCCAAGAGGAATGAATGTAAAGAATCTACTTTAAGTAAACTTTAATAATACTACATCTTGTCATATATGCTATTTATGGTTTACTTTCGTTATTAGAATAAAGCTTAGTATATATGAGAGCGTTCTTGTTATTTCCATTCTTATTCCTATCACTCACATTATTAGCCCAAAGAGGTCCTGTGGATGTGGATTGGGGTAATGAACACAAGGAACCCCGAAGTGCCGTACTCACCGATTTGATTGGTAATGATGTTACAGGTTACTATGCATTGAGATTGGGTACGGGTTCAGGTATGTTTTCCAATGAGGGTAAGATCTTTATTGAAAAATACAACATGAGTATGAAACTGGTCAAATCCAGTGAAATCAAGTTGGTGTATAAGAAAAAGGACCTCAATTTCGTCGATATCAAGCTGATTGATGATAAACTCTACCTGTTTACATCCTATCGCAACAAGAAAAGAAAGATCAATTATCTATTTGCCCAAACCATCAGCAAGAAAAGCCTTAAGCTGAGAAAGGATATCAGAATCGTAGCGCAGCTTCCCGCAAGGCGTGAAACGCTGGGAGATGCCTTTGATATCGAATTCTCAAGGGATAGTACCAAGGTGCTTTTCTTCGGTCAGTTGCCTTACCAAACCAACAAGCCTGAACGCTATCAACTCCAGGTTTGTAATAAATCCTTGGAACCCATTTGGAAAAAGGATATCGAACTGCCATATCCTGATAATAAGTTCTCTGTGGAAAATTACCGTGTGGACCGCAATGGGAATGTCCATGTGTTGGGAGTGGTTTATGAGGATGCATTCAGAAAACGTAGAAAGGGCAAACCCACCTACAAATATACCCTGATAACCTACGGGGCCGATGGTTCGGATGATAAGGAATACCGCATTGATTTGGGGGATAAGTTCATAACTGATTTGACTTTCCGTATCCAAAAGGATGGGAATCCCGTTTGTGCTGGTTTTTATTCAGATAAGAATTCCTATTCCGTAAGGGGGACCTATTTCTTCAAGATTGATAAGAATTCAGGAGAAATCTTCAATCAGAGTATCAAGGAATTCGACTTTGATTTCATTACCGAATTATATACGGATAGACAAAAGAAAAGGGCAGCCAAGGCTGAAAAAGGAAGTAATGATGACCGCAAGGCGGAATTGTATGAATATGATCTGGATAAGTTGATTCTGAGGAGTGATGGCGGCGCCGTATTGGTAGCTGAACAATATTATGTGAGAATTGAGAATGAGAGATATAGGGATGCACAGGGATATTGGCAGTTCAGACAACAATTCTATTACAATTACGGAGATGTCATTGTGGTGAATATCAATCCTGATGGAGGTATAGAATGGGCGAGCCACATACCTAAGAGGCAGGTAACGGTAAATGATGGCGGATATTTCTCATCCTATGCGATTGCCGTAACAGGAAAGGCCATCTATCTGGTATATAATGATAATGGTAAGAATTTCGATAAGACGAAGAACAATAGGATTCATGCATTCAATGGCTCCCGTTCTGTGGTGGCTTTGGCCGAAATCAAACCGGATGGAAGTGTAACCACCTATCCGATGTTCAGCAACAGGGAAGAAGGCATCCTGACCCGCCCCAAGGTTTGTAAGCAAACCAGGAGTAATGAGCTGATTATTTATGGTGAACGGAATCGGAAATATAAGTTTGCCAAGGTACTTTTCTAGAATTTCTTAATGGAAAAGCAAGAGGAAAGGGCTTACAGTATCACTGTAAGCCCTTTTTTGATGCAATACAGCCAACATTACCACTGAAACCAAACTATCCTTTTGTGAAGTAAGAATTAACTTTTACCTTAAGGGTTCTTTGTTGAGAACAAAACTATTGTAGTGTACATGAAATCTAATTGGACAAGAAAATTAATGATGTCAGTGATGGCCTTGGCCCTGCCACTGATGATGTTTGCACAGGATGAAGAAACGCTAAGTCTGGACCAGCAAATCGATAAGATATTTGGCGACCTGACTGGTTGGTTCGTAAATCTGATATTTACATCCATACCTATCTCCGATGGTGTTTCGATTCCCGTAGTATTGATTATCCTATTGGTGGGAGCATTGTACTTTACCGTATACTTCAATTTCATCAATTTTACCAAATTCACTACCGCTATCAATGTAGTGAGGGGGAAATATGACGACCTTGAAGATGGTGGAGGAGTTGATGTTTCGCCTGACGTTGTGACCAAGGATGGTGACCTATTGGATACCATTCGTGTGGAAGGACCTGATGGTGATGGGGAAGTGAGTCACTTCCAAGCCCTGACTGCGGCCCTTTCGGGAACAGTAGGTTTGGGTAATATTGCCGGTGTGGCCGTTGCATTATCCATCGGTGGACCCGGAGCCACATTCTGGATGATTCTTGCTGGTTTGATCGGGATGGCTTCCAAGTTTACAGAATGTACACTAGGTGTGAAATATCGTGAAATCGGACCGGACGGTACCGTTTACGGTGGTCCGATGTATTATTTGAGTAAAGGTCTGAACGAAAAGGGACTGAGTGGTCTCGGTAAGGTTTTGGCTGTCGTATTCGCTATCATGTGTATTGGTGGTTCGTTCGGTGGAGGTAACATGTTCCAAGCCAATCAGGCATTCTCCATCTTCGAAACTGTAGTTGGGCCAGAAAGCTTCTTCTATGGTAAAGGCTGGTTGTTCGGATTGATTATGGCAGTCTTGGTTGGTATTGTAATCATCGGAGGTATCAAGAGTATTGCCAAGGTGACGGATAAGATTGTTCCTGTAATGGTAGGTGTCTATGTCATTTCTGCCTTGATTATACTAGGTGCCAATATCTCAGAGATTCCTAGGGCATTCGGAGCTATTTTCAGCGGAGCTTTCTCCGCGGCAGGTATTACAGGTGGTATCATTGGTGTATTGATTCAAGGATTCAAGAGAGCTGCATTTTCTAATGAGGCCGGTATTGGTTCTGCTTCCATTGCCCACTCTGCTGTAAAGACCAAGTATGCTGCATCCGAAGGATTGGTGGCATTGTTGGAGCCTTTCATTGATACGGTTGTGGTTTGTACGATGACAGCCTTGGTATTGGTTATCACCAATTTTGATGGTTCCATCATGGCATATGGTACAGAAGTTCCCAATGGTGTAACAGCAACCCAAGCTGCATTCGAAACCGTTATGCCTTGGTACAGGTATGTCTTGGTGATAGCAGTTGTATTATTCGCATTCTCTACTATGATTTCATGGTCATACTACGGCTATCAGGCATGGGCTTATTTATTTGGTAGAAGCGATATGATGGGTTATATCTATAAGTTTATCTTCTGCTTGTTCGTCATAGTAGGAGCATCCATCAGTTTGAAGTCAGTCATAGACTTCTCAGACGCGATGATATTCGCTATGTTATTCCCGAATATGATTGGTTTATTCTTCCTGGCGCCTGTGGTTAGGGACGAATTGGCCAAGTATATGTCCGCAATCAAGAACGCGAATTTATAATTCGAATTAAATAAAGGTTAAAGGGCGACTTCCACTGGAAGTCGCCCTTTTTCTTTTAACATATATATAAATTGGAGTTCTGTTGGTGTATGGATTGTTGTTCAGGATTTAATATATTATTCATAAATTCCATGTTTGGATTGTGACCCTTTCACCCTTTCCCTTGGCACAGTATTTGGCTATACTGAAGTATACTCCCTCTTTAGTTTTGATCGTTTTATGAACACTACACTCAAGGAAATTGCATCCTTTAGGGATATCCTCCGTATAACTTGAGGTAGGCCTCCCTGTATTTTGATAACCAAACATTGATTTGAAGAAAACTAAACATTATCCGAAATGAGATCAGTTCTTTTTACACTAAGCATGGTATGCATCTGCCTGACCGCCCAGGCCAATTCTTGGGAGTCTTTTTGGCAAAATCATGAAATGCTTTCCGATTATCAAACAGGTAAAGTCATATCCAATGAACAAGATTGCCCGAAGAAGAAGAAAAATTGCAAAGGTGTTAGAATCTTTGATGATGGTTCTAAGTACGAAGGTGAGTTCGTATATGGAGAACCTTACGGTAAGGGTACGCTGACCCTTGAGGATGGAAGTCGCTATGTAGGTGAGTTCAAGGATGGCCTCAGACACGGAAAAGGAGCCATCAACTATCCGAATGGAGATGAATATACTGGTGAGTGGAGTAGCGGATTACGCCACGGCCAAGGTGTTTATAAATGGGCGGACGGTTCCAAGTATGTAGGTAATTACTACGAGGGCCTTATGCAGGGAAAGGGAACCATTACCCTTGCTAATGGTGAATCCTACGAGGGAGAATGGAAGAATAACTTCGCACACGGAGAGGGGACATACTCCTTGGAGGATGGTTCCAAGCACTTCGGTAAGTACAAATACGGAAAGAGAGACGGAAGTGGTGTTATCACTTGGACTACGGGTGATGTATTCATCGGGAAGTGGAAAGATGGAAAAACTTCCAAGACAGGTACTTTCCAATTCAATAACGGAGCCAGATATCAGTGCATCTGGGAAAATGGAGAAATGGTAGGGGATGCCGTTTACACCAAGGAGAATGGTGATGAAATCAAGGGTAACCTCAAGGAGCTGGAAAAGCAAGCAGAGGATGATCCTGATTTGTATGAGTCCATCTCACCTAATCTTGCAGTTTCTTGGTATGCTGTGGCATTGGAGTACAAATACCAGAAGAAATATAAGAAAGCACTTGAGAAGTTGGAAGAAGCCAAGAAGTTCGTACCTGCATCATCTGACATGGGTAAGCTGATTTATGAGCAGACCGAATTCATCAAGAGCGTAATGGAAGACGACGACAATTCCTAAACTTCAAACATTACATTTAGTTTGACCTCCATTTGTGTTTTGGCATTCCTCAGGGGTATCAAACAGACATAAATGGTGTGTCTACTGAAAAATAAATCGGATAAATATATCATCCGGAAAACCCTTTATCTGGAGTCACGAGAAATTATTCCACATAAAGATAGTTTGGTTTTTTTCGGATAAACATGGTTGATGCCGCTATTCTAAGAATAGTGGCATCCTTTGTTTTGTAACCTATTTGAGTTCCATTCCCTTGGGAAGATAATCGGGAAGCGCTGTACCATCTTCAGAACAGGACTGTATCAGACTTCTCAATACGGCATAGTACATCCCCGGATGGCTAACGTTATCCTTTTCTAGTTGGCTGACTTTCAAACCCTTTTCGAATCCGTATTCCATGTAGGGTTTGAGTAGGTTTTCATTTTTGCTAATGAGGTGGATGGGCGTCTCATTCCCCGAAGTAGGTGTTGTGACCAAAGGTGGTTGGTGGTCTCCCATAATCAGTATAAGGGTATTGTCGTCCATTTGTCGGGTTATGAAATCCACTGCCATGGAAATCTGGTACCGGATGGATGGGAAATAACTATCATTCACCATCTTCGTTACCTCAAAGTCATAATCGGACTGGTCGTATTTTTTCCAATCCTTTTCCACATGGATTGGGGATTGCCATTTGGCATGTGAATTCAGGGTCTCGAAGAAAAGTGCGAAAGGCTGTCGCCCCTTATTTTTTTCCCTTAATAATTCGAACCCCTTATTCAGGGAAAATTGATCGGGTGGCTGCAAGCCCAAGGCTCCGATGAGCTTCCCTTTATAATCCAAATCCTCATATTTGATGATATCCTTGGTAGAGAATAATTCACTGATTTCCTCCCAGTTGATTTTTAGATTCTTGAAGCCGGTCAATGGGTTTAATAAATAATTCTCGTAACCATTCCTTCGGAGTATTTCCAGTAAGGATGGATTGAAATTGGCAGCATTTTCCTTTTCTAGGATTATTCTGAATAATCCCTCATTTTGTACTTCCATTCCATACAGGAAAGAAGAATAGCACATCCAAGAACCACCTCCGGATCGGGGTGAGGTACTCAGGTTGGAAATGGAATGGAATCCATTTTCTGATAATTGATTTTCTAGTTGGTCAAGTAAGGGGTTGAATTCTTCCTTGTATTTTTCGAATAATATTTTTCCATATGATTCCAATACTAAAAAAATAATATTGGGTTGTTGTTCTAGTTGGAGACTGGTATTGAATTGAGGACTTGAAGAAGCTTCGTTTTTTGTGAATTTTTTAATCAGTCTCAAGGCATCGAATGAATCCTTTAAATTGTGATAAACCATAAAGGATGTAAAATAAAATCTCATCTTGGGATAGCCCCACATACTTCGTTTCTTTACGATTAGTGCCAAGGCGGCAGCCAAAGGGATAATGCTTAGTATAATGCTTACAATCAATGGATTAGATTGTGATAAGATCAATGTAGCGAAGTAGGAACAAGCCCAATAAAATGAATAGAACAAAAGAATAAGACCTATGATTCCTAGGAAAAAATATAAACGATAACCAAAGAAAACGACTTGGAATCCCAATTGTAGGAGTTTGTTATCCATTACAAAATTGGGTTGGGTGTTATATAGTTTCTTGATGGCATGATAATAAATCTGGTAGGAAAAGATAAAAATGAATTCAAGGAATAATAATAGTGTACAAACCCAATGAGGGAGGAGAGGTGCCGTTAATAATAAGATGATGGTCAGTATGGCAAAATCCGCATTGAATTTAATGACTCTGGAAAAAACCTTGATATTACTTACTAATGATTTTTTCTTATCGAATGCCAGGAAATTCATACTCATCGGATTAATCAGGAATTGGATTAATCCGAAAACATAATTCAGTAATATGAATACCAAAATGAAATTCAGAACAGGATGCATAAGATTATAATTCTATTCCAAAATGAGATTGGAATGCTTGGTTATAGGGATGGTAGAATTCGTCCAGTATGGCTTGGGCTTCAGTATTCATCTGATGATAATTCGCCTTGTTGAATTGCTTATTGAGGATATCGGAAAAATCATGGTCACGGATATTCAGATAATTACAAACTTCCGTTAAGGTCTTATTGGCTTTAGCCGGATTGGATAATTCATCAATATGGAAAATACTCAATCTTTCCTTGCCGAAAACCTTTTCCCATTTCGATAGGTATTGAAGATACAAACCTTGGCGTATGATATTCCTATGTCCCTTTTTGAACCTGTTCAATTTGTCCTCGACATACTCCTTGAAAGGCGGTAAGTCAAAATCCCGTTTGCCATCCTTGACGAATCGGTGCAACATCTGATAATGGGAATACAATCTTTCAGTAGGATTCCTGACCATCATAATCAATCGGGCATTCGGCAAAAGAGCCCTTACATAATAAGGATTCGCAAAACAATAGGTCTTTGCAGTAGCCTCACCGGTGATATAACGCTCTCCCGGAATGATTTTTTTCTGGATTATACCTTCTTCCAACTGCCCTTTTGTATTCAGATCCAGCCAGTCCGCACTTATGGAACCACTATTGGACTTCTTGGGAAACAAAGACCAATAATCACCCAAGCCTTGTAGTAATCTCAGCGGGTTGTTGGAAGTCAGGAAATCCGGCTCCTTGGTCTTGCAGGGAAGTACATTAGGATGTTCCATCAAATACCGATACAGGGATGATGTACCACATTTTACCCCTCCGATAATGAGGAATGAAGGTTTGATATGAGAGCGTCCGAGCATACTCTAAATGTACGAGGTATTTGCAATTTCCTACAATTTATTCCCTAAAACCAAGGAACAAAAAATAGTTCTACAACAATCAAGACAAAATCGTACTTCTCATTTGGGTTGGGGTGTAGGAGTTTTGGTCATAATACCTATCTTACGACCCTAAAACAAGTCATATGTATTCAGTGAAAATCAGGGGGCATATCATGATTGCCCATTCATTACCCCATCCATTCTTCGGTCCTGCACAAGGTATGCACGGAGCTACCTATGTTGTGGATGCAGAATTCTTTTCTTCTGCATTGGACCCGCATAATGTGGTCATAGACATAGGGAAGGCCCACGAGATTCTGGATGGTGTCTTGGGTGGATTGAATTATAAGAATCTGGATGAGCATTCCGAGATGCAGGGAGACATTACCACTACTGAATACCTCGCCAAGTATATCCATGATAAGGTCCAGGATGCATCCGCTGCCTTTTTCCAAGGAAAAATCAGGATTACCCTAGGTGAATCCCATGTGGCGTGGGCATCTTATGAGGGATAAGCGAACATTGGTTTTTTGTGGAGGAAAGTTCGGACTTGAGTTTTCCGGAGGTTGTATTGCTACCTGTAGGATTTTTGAATATGTCCAGCACGCATTCGATGAGGTAGTTGTCCTGTCCAATGAGTTGGGTATGCACAATATCCGGAATCTTAGGCATATCCCTATTCGGGATAACGAAGAAGCCATTCCTATCCTGAGAGGAATGAATCAGGATGAATGTGTGTTTTATGGTGATTTTTGGGATGCGATTGTATTCGTGGAAGCAAAGTTACCATTCTATTTCACATATCATGATAATTGGCCCGAACAAGCCCAATTGAATCAGGTCGAAGCAGACCGGAAACCACATTTTATTGCCCTTTACCAACGGATATTCGAACATGCTGTCCGTGTATTTTCTGTATCTGAATACAAGCAACTATTCATACGGAAATACACGGATAGGGTATCCATAATCAGAAATGGAACCAATCATCCTATTCAGAAAGAGACATATACCCCTTTTGTTGGTGGTACTTTCCGTATTGTCATGACGGGTAATATCGACGAAAGGAAATATGGGAAAGCACTACCTTTATTCGAGTGGTTGGCCAATCAAAAGTTGGATCTGAGTGTGGATATTTTCGGTTGGGAGAACGATGAGGATATTGCAAGAGGATTATCCGACTTCCCATTTGTTAATATCAAGGGATACCAAAAGGATATTGATTTGCGTCCCTACGATATGTATCTGTCCACATCATTCATAGAAAATCTCTCCATTTCCGTTGTTGAAGCATTGCAGAATCATTTGCCTGTCATTTGTTTTGATGTCGGTGGACTCAAGGAAGTAGTGAATTCTAATAATGGTTTCGTTATCCCTCCATTTGAAATTCCATTGATGGGAGAAGCCATCAAAAGTATCGTTCAATCCGAAGTGCAATTCGACTTTGATCAGACCACTCTGGATGACTTTGATTGGCAAGTTGCAGGAAAGCGTTTCTTAGAATGTTTGGATGAGGATTCTTA